>CAKRHR010000044.1 GCA_934339005.1 uncultured Catenibacillus sp.
ATCATGGCATTTCTGAGTGCATGATGGTAAGTGATGTTGCCATTTGTCTGGCCTTTGGCTTTTGCTGTTCTGATGTAATCTTCACCCAAAACTTCAAGCATGGAGGAACGTGTGATACGTGTGTAGCTTGCCACGGAGGAAAGACCGATACAAAGCATTGGCATGATGTAGCCTTTCCACGTATCGATACCGTTGGCAGGTAAAATATGTAAGTTCACTGCAAAGATCATGATCAGTACAAGAGCTACAACGAACTCCGGTACAGACTGGAAGAACATGGAAATAACTAAAACGCCTGAGTCAACCCATGTGTATTTTTTAAGAGCGGACAAGATACCAAGCAGTATACCGATAACGGCGCCGATGGCTACGGCACCCAGTGTGATCTTGGCAGATGTCAAAAGTCTTGGGGCGATTTCTGAAAGGACAGGCTCACCTGTTCTGTAGGAATCACCGAAGTCACCTCTTGTGACAATGTCTTTGACATAATTAAAATACTGGACATACACAGGGTCATTCAAACCCAGTTCCTCACGTTTTTCCTGAACCTGTTCCTCAGTAGCACTGTTACCGAGGATCTGTCTTGCAGGGTCACCCGGTGTAAATGTTTTCAGTGCGAAAATAATAATTGATACACCAATAAGAATGGGTATCAGGTAAAGAATACGCTTTATAATATATTTAAGCATCTACCTTTCTCCTTCCTAAGCTGACGCAATACGGATATTTTAAAATTTATACAAACTTAATCTGCATTTTTTGCATTTTACCCGCACAACAGGATAAACAGAAACAGGGCACTGTAAGGGGGTTGCCCTCAGTACCCTGTTCCCCTATTATTTTTAACTTTGATTCAAACTTATCTCTTGATTATTTATAGAAGTTTGTAATATCAACATATCCACGTTCGATATTTGTATAACCTTTAATCTTGCTTCCCACAACAGAACCTTTAAGTTCCTGATAAAGGTTGACATACATTGTATCTTCTTTAAACTGCTGTTCAAGTTCACCAAACATTTCTTTTGCTTTGGCTTCATCTGTTTCTTCAATTGCCGCATGAATTGCTGCATCTGTTTCTTCTGTAGAATATTTTGGACCACCAATACTAAATCCGTAAGCGCCATCCATTCTTAATGATAACATGAGTGTCGGGTAACGGGCAGATACAAGGTCACCCACTAAAATAAGGTCATAATTGCCGCCTGCTGCAGACTGTACGAAACTTGGTACGTCCGGAATATCCATTTCAAGATTAATACCAATAGCATGTAAGTTTTCCTGCATAACTGTATAAACTGGTACACAATCCTGAAGTCCAAGTGCTGTCAAAGTAATATCGCCATCTTTATAACCAGCTTCATCAAGTAATGCTTTTGCCTGTTCTACATCAACTGCTCTGTCTTCATCTGTATATGTTGCGTTGTAATACTTACTGTTTGATTCAAAATAACCATAAACCGGCTCACCATAACCTGCTGAACCTACTGCATTGATAGCATCATAATTGAATGCAAGGTCAATGGCTTTACGCACACGCGCATCTTTTAAACATTCCTGAGCGTTATCACCCATATTAAACCACAAATGTGTAATCTGACCAATTGGATAAAGTACAACATCTGCATTATCTTTTCCTGTAAAAGTCACAACCTGAGATACAGGTATATCATAAGCCACATCTGCGTCTCCGGATTCTACTGCAAATTCTCTGGCAGCAGCATCAGCAACGAATGTCAGCTTAATATCTTTATAATATCCAGCATAACTGTCATCCCAGTAATTTTCATTTCTTTCAAGTGTTATGTACTGACCGTTTACCCAATCTTTAAATACATATCTGCCACAGCCGCCGATTGGTTTCTTTGAGAAAGCTTCAGGACCACCTGCAGCATTAACTTCATCTTCAGAAACAATACCAAAATTAGACCATGTCAGCATTGCAAGTAAGTCAGGAGCCGGTGTTGAAAATTCGATCGTCACTGTATGTTCATCTTCTGCAACCGCACCGCCTTCACCTATATAGTTACCAGTATCATTTGTAGCATTAATGCCTTTCCAGATTTCATTTACAGTATAAACCACATCATCTGCAACCAAAGGTGTACCATCTGACATTACAACATCATCACGCAAAGTAAATTTACAATGTGTGGAATCAACCCATTCCCATTCTGTTGCAAGACAAGGTTTGACATCACCTGTCTTCTGATCCATCACTACAAGTCCATCTGCAAGTGCACGTTGTATAATACTTGTTTCATTTGCCACAAGACCTGCACCAGGACCATAAATAGCTGCCGGTTCTGACGCAAGACCAATCACAATTGTTTCATCAGTCTTTTCCGTATTTGCAGGATCTTCGAAAGAACCTCTGACACCTGCACTGCCTGCTGCATCAACATTACCGCCATCAACGGTTACATCTGTTGTTTCTCCACTATTTGCAGATGTATCTTTTGTATTTGTATTTCCACCACCACAGGCTACCATTGATAATACCATTGCGAAACTAAGTCCTAAACTTGCGATTTTTCTTCCCTTCATTTGTAACCCTCCTGTTAAGTCCGACCTTTTGTCATTCATTCTATACCCCTTTTGAACACTGACATTCATGATCGGTTCTTTGCCGGTGATCATTGACCGGCTTTTACATTTTTACATTTTTACAGTTTTTTACATGCCTTCCGTAATTTCAGCAACTCTAGCCAACGATATACTGTCGTAATATGGCCATGCTGCAAAACGTTTTTCTTCCTGAATATCTGGTGCCGGAATTGTGACCTGACCTGTGCACGCCCATTCTGTGCCTCTGACAAGCATTGTCACAAATTCCACTCGGCGCAGCGTATCGATACCATGACCGATAAATGGTACAAATACACGTCCTTTGCCATAAGTATTTGTCCAGATGACCGGATGATTCTGATTGATATTTTCAAGTTCTTCTGCATTCACACCTTCATATATTTTGGCAATATGTTTCTGCATTCTGGAAATATCGTAATCCTGCACATCATCATACACCGTTGCAAGCACTTCAATATGACTGTCCTTACGCCAACGTACATTGACAAATAAATCATCCTGAGCAGTGTACCAAAACGGTGCCAAATTCTCACAAATCGGATTGCCTTTGACAGTATCTACCCGAAACGAAAGCTTTGGATTTTTGCGTCCACCATTGGTGAAACTGAATTCTGAACCTGTCATTTTGATAAATACTTCCGGATAATCCGCTTCCTGAGCAATGACCGATGAATGATATATGATAATACCGCCACCATCAGCTACAAATTTATCAAGCGTCCGTATTGCTGTGTCACCAAGTGATACATACGGTGCACTGACATTCTCTTTTCCGTCATAATTTATCAAAACAGCATCATAGCCTTCAATGGTTTCATCGTTAGCACCACGGAATTCTTCTGTAATCCGAACTTCAAACCTGCCGGTGGATTCTAAAATACGTTTGATCATACGATTCACCTTTGGGTCATGTTCAGAAGTTACAATACCTGATACAATCAGAACACGATACTTATCTTTACGCATTGTTATCCCCATATACTCACCTCCTGTATTTTCATTTCATACTATAATAAAGCAATTTTCGTACCAGAATTTTCCCTGATTTTTTCAGGAATTTTTTCTTTTTTGTTGCGTGTCAGCAACACATATCAACTACAAATTGCTATTTTGCAACAAAACTATTCTTTTTAATATAAGTTACACTTCTACCCATGCAGCATCTTTCTTGCTGCTTTCAACACAGGCATGTATAAATTTCACACCTTCAATACCATCATCCAATGATGGGAAATCAAAATCATAACCACTTAATGCTTCACCGTTTTCAAGTTTTAAAATACTTGAAATCCATACTCTGTAAATATTGGCAAATGCCACATATAAGCCTTCCGGATGTCCGGATGGGATTCTGCTGACTTCGGCTGTGCGTGGTGTCACATAACCCATACCACGGTTATAAATCTGAGTAGGCTGACCTTTAAGTGTTACATATAAAACATTTGGGTTTTCCTGAATCCATTCAATCGCACCCTTTGTACCAAAGATACGCACAACCAGACCATTCATATGTCCGACACATACCTGTGAAGAACAGAACACACCATGGGCGCCATTTTCAAATTCGACTAAAATATTGGCATTTAAATCTAACGGCTGACCCCAATAATCCAGTTTGGCTGCAACACGTTTAAGTTTTAAACCTGTCATATAGCTGACTGTATTTTCAATATGTGTACCAATATCACCGACACAGTTTGACATACCTGCCACTTCAGGGTCTTTACGCCATGAGGATAATTTAACCATAACCTGATCGCCGGCGCCGATATCATCCACAAGATATTCCTGCAGATATTCTGCATTAACATTGATAACATCACCAATGTAACCACTTGTAATTAATTCTCTGGCTTCTTTGACCATCGCATTGCCTGAATAAGAATAGTTGACACAGAACAAAAGATTTTTATTTTTCGCAAGTTCTTTCAATTCTTCTGCCTGTTCAACTTCAAAACATAATGGTTTTTCACAAAGCACATGAATGCCATTTTCCAAAAATGCCTTGGCAGCTTCATAATGGACATTGTTTGGTGCTGTGATCGTAACAAAATCAATACCATCTTCTCTGGCACCTTCTTTTTCGGCCATTTCTTTGAAATTTGCATACGTACGGTCTGCATCGACCTGATAAAATTCAGCACATTCTTTATTTTTCTCTGCATTCTGGCTAAAGCAGCCTGCTTTTAAGAAAGCACGTCCGTCAAAATCAACACCGATACGATGTACACCGCCAATAAAAGCTGACAGACTTCCGCCGACCATACCATAAGATAATGTTTTTTTCATACGCTTCTCCTTTAACCCAAGTTCGATTAATTTGTTGCGATTGCAGCATCAAATGCCACATCGGATGGTGCGAAGTCTACCTTGCGCACAAATGCTGCCGCCTCTGTACCACCATAAACTCTTTCCATACCTGAATCTTCCCATTCAACTGAAAGTGGGCCCTGATAATTGTGTGCGTTTAACACACGGATAATTTCTTCAAAATTCACATCACCATGTCCAAGAGAACGGAAGTTCCAGCCTCTCCTTAAATCGCCAAAATCAATGTGTGAACCAAGCAAACCTGTTTTGCCATCCAGTGTTACAGCGGCATCCTTCATATGTACATGATATACACGATCCATAAAATCATTTAAAAATACATGTGGTGTGATACCCTGCCAGATTAAGTGGCTTGGGTCAAAGTTAATACCAAATTCTTTGCGGTCTGCAAACTTTTCAAGCAGTCGTTTTGTTGAATAATAATCAAAGGCAATTTCGCCAGGATGAACTTCAAGTGCAAATACGACATCATTTTCCTTCATCACATCAAGGATTGGACACCATAAATCATAAATCTCCTGATATCCGGCTTCAATCATCGCTTCTGTTGTCTGTGGGAAAGAATACAGATATTTCCAGATTGGGGAACCTGTAAATCCTGTGATGATATGTACATCCATCAGCTTTGCAACCTTTGCTGCATTCTTCATCGTCTTGATTGCCCAGGCACGAATCTCATCTGGCTTGCCAGCCAGCTCACCCGGTGCAAAATTATCAAGTCTTGGGTCATCATAATCACCAACACACTGTCCCACAACATGTGTCGCCAGCGCTTTACAAATCAGTCCGTTTTCCTTTAAATTGTCCTGAATCCATTTCAGATAATCAGGGTCTTCTACTGCACGATTCACATCCAGGTGATTGCCCCAACATGCGATTTCCAGGCCATCATAGCCCATTTTCTTTGCCAGTGCACACATCTCATCAAAAGGAATGTCTGCCCACTGTCCTGTGATTAATGTTACCGGTCTTGCCATCATTCATTACCCCCATTTTCGATTTTAATTTTCTGCGTTTAAATCACTCTACCATCAGATACTCTGTCGTACAGATGCTATTGATGATAAAATTTCGTTCTCGCTATGTATCTAAAATATCACGCCAGTTCTTTATTGTCAACACTTTTGCATAACTAT
The DNA here is from genome assembly GCA_934339005.1 of uncultured Catenibacillus sp. Classification (GTDB taxonomy): domain Bacteria; phylum Bacillota; class Clostridia; order Lachnospirales; family Lachnospiraceae; genus CAKRHR01. Next base: position 6,057 of record CAKRHR010000044.1, read on the forward strand.
TTATCAAAAGTATTGTTTTTTAAATTTTAAGACCTAGTCTTCTTCATTTTCCAATACAAAATCTGTCAGTTCTCCAATGGTTGGATACTTACCCAAATCACCTAATGAAAGCACAATATCTGTTTCATTTTCAATCAGTGCGCACAATGCCATTCTCTGAAGGGATTTTGTACCAAACTGTTCAGGAATATTTGTGTCTTCTGAAAGACTGGCTGCATCTACCTGATATGTCTTTGCAATACAATCTATAATAAAATCTAACATTTCATCTCTTTCCATTTATTTTCCCTCCAATTCTTCCTCATCGACTTCAAAAAATAATGTTGTAAATCCGTCTTTGTCAGCAAATAACGGGTGAATAGCAATTGGCAGTTTTTCTCTTAGTTTCTTTGCTCTTTTTTTGTTGATACCAAAAATCGTACCGTTAAACATTACGCCTTCTTCCAGTTCAATCAAACCATAGCAGTATGGACCAATCTTTGCATTCCATGGGTCTGCATTTAAGGATGCCGGCATAATAATACTGTGAAGTTTTCCTTTGCCAGACAGTTCAACCCACTCAGTTTCATGATAACCGCATGTATTGCAGGCATATCTTGGTGGATATTCAATGGCACCACACTCTTTACATTTACGGGCATAAATCTTACGCTCTGCCAGTCCGTCATAAAATTTCTTAACAACTCTTTCTATCTTCATCTTCTGTCCCTCCCTCAGTCCACTGTTCTCAGAATAGGAATACGACAGTTTTGTCCGCCGCCATAGCCTCGAAGCATAGCTGTCTTCGGATTATTCTTTACCTGAATATCGCCAGCCTGTCCACGAAGCTGTAACACTGCCTCATACACATCTGCCATACCAGAGGCACCGTAGGCATGTCCATAAGAGGTACGTCCACCATGAGGATTAATCGGTCTGTCACCGTCAAAGGCTGTACGTCCTTCAAGCACCCATTTCCAACCTTCACCCTTTGGAAGATAACCGACTTCTTCAGCCGCACATAATTGTGAGGCAAGTACAAAGTCATTGACAAAAAGTAAATCAATATCTGCCGGTGTCAGGCCTGTCATCTCATAAACCTGTCTTGCAGCCTCTTTTGTAATCTCTTTTTCATTGTGCGGACGCATCAGCTCCAGTGCTGATGCACCAACACCAAGCACTTCAATTGGCTTCTGACGGAATTTGTGTGCCATCTCTGTCGGGCAGACAATCACACAGGCTGCACCATCCGCACTCGGTGCATTACCTGTCACACGCAAATACTGTGTTGTCTTCGGGTTAAATGGGGAACGCAAATATTCCATAGGGTCACTGTAGCCGAATTCTTTGGCGATTTCTTCAAATGGTGTGCGAAGCATCGCATTTGGATTCATGCTTGCAGCCCTTCTGCCATGATAAGACATAGTATTTAATACTTCATCCACCTGTTCATCCGTCAGTCCGTTTTCATTTTTATATAAATCCATCCAGTCATCCTGTCCGATATGACCGCCGCCAAGCGCTCTTGTGTATGCACGGTCCATAATTGCTTCCAGATCAGGAATAACATCGTCTGTTGTAATTCTCCTTCTCATATGTGCAGGCTTGCCAGGCAGCCACATACCACAGGCCATTTCCGCACAGCCTGTCAGTACAATATCATGGGCACCGCTGGCAACATCCTTCACAGCTTCCTCAAGGCCCACATAACCTGAGCAGCATGCCTCAGAATGGTGTACAGAGCCTTTGCCTCTCATACCAAACCATTCTGCCACCTGCATGTTTGGTGTTGCTGCAAAGTTAAAAAATTTAGGATTTGCAGCGCCATGATAAAAATAATCTATATCTCTTGGCTCAAGTCCCGCATCTGCCATTGCCATCAATGCGGCATGTCCAAAATATTCACCTTCTGTAAGCCCTGCAAGTTCAGGGTCATCCCCGATATCGCAGAATGGAGAAATTCCAATTCCGATGATGGAAACGCTTCTCATATATTTTCCTAACTTTCCTTTAACCATAGCCCTTCTCCTCTATATTCCATTCATCTAGTTTGTTTTTGGTTTGTTTTTATTTTGTTTTATTTGACTTCGTCTTTTGTTTTGACTGTTCAAGGGCGGATGCTGCTGCATTTTTCAAAATATCCGGCAACACCTCCTGGATATGTCTGCTTCTGGCCTCAAGGGCTGCCCCATAAGCTTCATCATACTCCCCATAAGTACTGAAGCGAAGTCTGGCATCACCGCCTCCGCCAGGAATCATTTTTTCAAGATAAGCCTTCAGCTTATACTCATATGCTTCGATGTATTTTGCCATCTCACCGCCAATGACAATATCAATACCAAAAAATGCAAAAATATTATGTAAGGCAAATGTCAGATGCTTTAAATATTCATCCCACATTGCACTGTACTTTTCATTGCCGTTTTCAATCTCTTTAAAGAAATTATCATATCTGATATCTTTTGAACTTTCCTTTAAAATATCAATAATCTTGCTGGCTGAACAAAGTTCTAAAAAACTGCCCGGCAGACCATACTTTGATGTCCGCGCGTAAGGGTCCAGAATCATCGTTCCGATATCCATACTCGATTTTTTCATTTTAATGATTTCATTGCCGCGAAATACAGTGCCACTGATACGACGGCTCAACAGTACAAAACAGGAATCCTGATAATCGTCTTTACCAAAAACCTGGGCCATACCTGCCAGATAACAGGAATCACCTACTGTGACCTCCGGTCCAAATACGTCATAAATATCATTTAATGAAAGCTTTGGCACACCAAGCGTCTGTGTATCCTCCACAACATTTGCAGCAATATCTACAAAGCCCGGCAATGCCAGACCGCATTTGCAGGACACACCTGCTTTTGCCTCAAAGTCCTTCACAATCTGTCTGATTTCTTCCCAATATGTTTTTGACGCCTCGAAATCTTTGTATATTAATTCTTTTTCATGAATCACACCGGCAAAATCAATCCGTGTGATATATAATGTATGTTTGGCAATACTAACACCAATATAATTCTGAAAATCTGAATTCAGGGACAACTGGAGAGGGCGTCTTCCACCGGAAGATTCGCCCGTTCCTGCTGCCACCAGGATGTCACTGCCTTTTAAAATATTTACAATATTTGATATTGTCGGAGAACTCAGTCCCCGTTTTTGTGCAATCTCTGCATTTGTAATTCCTGAATGACATTCAATCTCATACAAAATATTTATCGCATTATTCAGACGCACTTCTATTGTGTTCGCAACTCTCATACAGCACCTGCCATCATCATTTATTGAAATATCTGATTTTGACACGTAACAGCCACTTTTATTTTCTTGTATCAGCTTTTAATTCAAGATAAAGGACTTCCTGCGGTGTCAGTTTAACCTTCAATGCACCCAGAGAAGATTCAAGTTCTGCACGGTTTGCAGCACCAATCACAGGATAAGCATTTAATGGACTGTCAAGCACATATGCCATTGCTACCTGTGGGATTGTGCAGCCTTTTTCGTCAGCAATTTCTTTACAACGGTCCAGACGGACAAAGTTTTCTTCACAGCAATAACCGATACGGCAGAACTGATCAATATCTTCAGGATGCTTTTCAAACATTTCTCTTGTTATTCTACCAGAGAAGAAGCCTCTTGCCAATGAAGAATATGCAAGCACAGGCATCTGATTTGCAATATACCATTTCTGTGCATCTTCATTCTTGTGTCCTGCAATTGTCACACAACCCGGTGCAAATGGGTTCTGAACCTGTTCTGCAAGGCTGAAGTTCGGAGAAGATACACTCATTGGCACAAGATTATGTGCGTAAGCATATTCATTCGCTTCTTCCAATCTCTGATGTGTCCAGTTGGAACCACCAAAGATTTTCATTCTGCCTGCTGCATGATGTTCATTTAATTTTTCAACAATCGGGCCTACAGGAAGTGCCGGATTATCTCTGTGTAAAAGATAAATATCCAGATAATCTGTCTGAAGCTGTTTTAAAGATTCTTTTAAATCCGCATCGATATCCTCCGGTGTGATACGCTGTTTGTCGCCATCTGGATGGCCACCCTTTGAAAGAAGTACGATATCTTCACGATTGCCGCGTTCTTTCATCCAAAGGCCGAATGTATCTTCTGAATCATAAGCTCTTGCTGTATCAAATGCATTGATACCAAGTTCATAAGCTGCATCCCATGTTGCAAAATGTTTTTCTTTTTCACTCATGAACATAAACAGTGTGCCCATGAAAAACTTACTTACTTTTTTATCTAATCCGTCAAATTTTGTATATTCCATGATTTAATTTCCCTTCTCATTGATTTTGTCGTTTTCTGCTTTATGCGTTTTTACGCTTCTTCCGGTAATTTAAAGTTTGCGTCAAGACCGCCCTTCTTATCTTCATTGTATACTTCAAGGAAAAGTCCGAGTTCTTTCTTTAAATCAAGGTAAGCAAAGTCCATACCAAATGGCGCTGTGCAATGTAACCAAGGATCTCTGCCTGTCAGCTCTTTGTGCTGTTTAAGCACTTCATCAAAGCTGTCTCTTGTAATCAGTGCGATATGATGCATGCCAGGGCCATGTTCTTTTAACCATGTCATATATGGGCTGTCTGTGATTGGCTGAATCAGTTCAATCTCAAAGCCCCAGATGTCGCAGAATGCCATGATTGTATGTAAATGTGCATTTTCTTCACCATTCATCACGAAACCTTCGATACCTTCTGTATCAAAATCGGAAACTCTCCATGGGCCAACGCCGTATTCTTCATAATGTTTGATTGTTTCCTGTACATCCTCTACGATAATTCCGATCTGTAAAAATTTTGCAAACTGTGTGTTCATATGTTTTTCCTCCCAATACATTTTTATGTTTTATAATGTTTTAAATTTTTTCTTTTTAATATTTTTCTTCATGCTTTTTAATTTTGACGATAATTTACTTATATCTGCTTTTTATCTTTCTTTATTCAATTATCAGTATCTTATTTATTATCGTCAGACTATAACAACTGTTATTTATAAATCGGATCAAGCACTGTATCAATATAATTCTTTGTCAGAAGAATCGTTGATAAAGGATCCGGTGTACCGTCAGATTCAATACCAATCCAGCCTTTATGTTTGTGCTTTTTCATCAATTCCCATAAGCCTTTGAAATCAAGATATCCGCCGCCCGGCTCCCAGAACCATCTTGCGCCTGTTTCATCATATTCTGCACCTGGTCCGAAACGTTTTTCATCCGGTGCATTCAGATATCTCGTATCTTTAATATGGAAATACTGAACTCTGTCATGATATGTATCATAAAACTTCAGCATATCTTTTCCCATGATAGCCACCTGCGCTGTGTCCAGACAATAGTAAACATATCTCGGGTCTGTCATCTCTAAGAATTTTTCATGATCGTATTTATTCACTGCACACCAGAATTCGTTGTGAATTGAAACCGCCAGACCTTTTTCTGCACACATGCGGCCTACTGTATTCATACATTCAGCAACATTTTTCAAACCTTCCTCATCCAGTGGGCCTGTACCATAATACTGACCTGCCGGCTGAACAATCAGGTTAATGCCATCACACTCAGCAAGTGCATCTATGGCCTGCTGTTCATAAGCATATATTGCAGGATGATTTCTCTTATCCTGAGAACCAACATGATGTGAAAACATACCGGTGATACGCTCAATACCTCTTTCCTGTGCAAATTCTTTGAAGTTTTTCATAGAGCCGAAAGCATTCATAATACTTGGCACTGAAAAGACCATAATCTCGATACCTTTAAATCCGGCACCTGCAAAGTATCTGAGAATCTTATCCCAGTCCTGGTAATAATAGGCTGAACCAAAATCACCCATGTACCATTCATCAAAATTATTAATCTGTTTGTAATTGATATTACCCCAGAGATTCGTCATGTATGTATAATTTAAATTTCTTTCTGCCATCGTTTAACAAACCTCCTTTTTTGTATAATGTTTTTCAAGGTTATTCCAGAAAGTTCTCATTCTCAAAATACCCTTTGGAATATCTGTGGAATACTTTGAATCCAAAACAACCGGACCATCAAAATCTGCTTTTTTAAGAATTTCATAAATTCGGTCAAAATCCATACCGCCGTAGCCCAGATCATAATAAACACGCTGCTGTCTGCCCTCCTGAGGAAATTCAGGGGAAATGCTTTTGTAAACTTTAAGTTCATCTTCAAACTTTGTGTCTGTAAAACAAACCGCTTTCGCCTGACCGGCATATTTTTCAAAATATGCTACCGGGTCTGCACCTGCAATAAACAAATGCGCTGGATCCGGTGCGTAAGATACAAGATTTGCATCCAACTTTTCAATAAATGCGTCAATATTTGCGCCGCGCATTAGTGTCCAGTATTCATTGCGAATTACCATATTAATCTGTTTGTTCTGACAATATGCTCCGATGCGGTTCATACAGGCTGCTGCATCATCCATAAAGCCTGCAATTTTTGTTTCATCTCCGGCAAATATCTGATTTAAAAATCCAATACCCGGTGTCGGTGAAACTAAAAGCGTGCTTCCTTTAAGTTCTACCAGCGCGTCTGTGACATCTGCTGCATGTTTGTAAAATTCATCAAAGAACTGCTCTATCGGAAGTCCTGTTTCAAAAAGGCTGTTGTACTGGCTCTGCGCTGAAATCTGAATGACCTCAACATTGTCAATCCCCTTGTCATTCAAATATTTCAAATAACCACCGGCTGAGCCAAATCTTGTCCTGATGGATGCTGTACAGATAGGTGCACCGTTTCTGGAAACATTCTCTGTATTTGGAACCATCGGAATCATAATTGAAGAAAATCCTGCTGCTGCAAACATATCTGTGACTTCATCCCAGTACCACTTTGCTGCTCTTAAAAAAGCACCAGGACCACTTGTGTCTGGATTAACAATACCAAAACTTGCTACTGCTTTCATTTTTTTATACACCCCTTTGTTACTTTTTCAGGTCATTTGGTTTTCTCCTGATCTCTTTGTAATATTAAAATACACCACTCTTCATCTTATGTCAATACTTTTTGAAATACTTTTTTTAATTCTTTAAAAAAGTCTTTATTATTAATCGTAGTATTAAGTTTTTCTTATGCTTCACACAATTATTTTGACTGAACATTCATATCAGATTTTAATTTTAAAGGAGGCTAAATCACAATGTATTTTTTGCCATACAATAAAAACAGCGCCTCATCCCTGCCAGGACAAAACGCTGTTTTTATATTTTGACAATCCTTTAATTTTCAAATCATGGATTGTCTGCTTTATTCACTTTTTATTTAATGAGCTAACATTAGTGTGCCAGCATCATACGGTCGTTGGCAAATTCACCACCACTAATCTGTTCGAACTTACGAAGTAAATCTGAAACTTCAAGATTCTTCTTCTCTTCGCCGGATACATCATAAATGATTTGTCCGTCGTTCATCATAATCAGGCGGTTGCCGTATTTGATGGCGTGCTTCATGTTATGTGTAATCATCATTGTAGTCAGATGGTGTTCATTCACAACACGTTCTGTCATGTCAAGCACCTTCTGAGCTGTCTTAGGGTCAAGAGCTGCTGTATGCTCATCTAAAAGCAAAAGTTTTGGCTCTTTAATTGTCGCCATCAGAAGCGTCAAGGCCTGACGCTGTCCACCGGACAAAAGACCTACCTTTGAAGCCATTCTCGATTCCAGACCAAGATCTAAGTCTTTGAGCATCTCAACAAACATTTCTCTTTCTTTACTTGAAATACCCCACTTTAAGCTGCGGCGTTTGCCTCGTCTGAGCGCCAGTGCAAGATTTTCCTCAATCTGCATATCTCCTGCAGTACCCTTAAGTGGATCCTGGAAAACACGTCCGATATATTTGGCACGTTTAAATTCAGGCTCTTTTGTTACATCATGGCCGTCAATTTTAATATTGCCCTGCTCTACAGAAAATACACCTGCAACAGCATTGAGCATTGTGGATTTACCTGCACCGTTACCACCGATAACTGTTACAAAATCGCCTTTGTCCAAATGAAGTTCAAGGCCTTTTAAAGCATCCTTTTGTACCGGTGTACCAATGTTAAAGGATTTATGTACGTTAATAATATCTAACATGCTTTAAGCGCCTCCTTTCTTGCATCCGGACTGAAACCAGCTTTTAATCTGAGGTGATACGAGGGCAATGACAACGATAATCGCTGTAATTAACTTCATGTCATCTGCACGGATGTTTAATTTAGCAAGAATGCCCACTTTGCCGATACCAAGACGAAGAACAATCGCTACGATAATTCTGTATACAATTGAACCAATCACGGCACCTGCAAGCCTCTGGAAATAATTCTTCTTGAAGAATAAAACTTCACCCATGATGATGGCCGCAAGACCGATAACGATCGTGCCGACACCCATATTGATATCCGCATAACCATTATACTGTGCCACAAGTGCACCGGACATAGATACAAGACCATTACCAATCACAAGACCAAGAATCATCATTGTGTTTGTATTTGTACCCATCGCTTTGACCATATCAGGGTTGTTACCTGTGGCACGCAGGGCACAGCCGATTTCTGTTCCAAAGAAACAGTAAATCAGAATAATCAGGATAATAACAAATACAAGACCGACAACCATGCCTGTCCATTTATTTGGTACACCAAGGGCTTTGACCTGTGAATAAATTGTTTCTGCATCAAGTGTACCAAAGTTTGCCTTACCCATAATTCTTAAGTTGATTGAATACAGACCAAACTGGCATAAGATTCCTGCCAGAAGTCCCGGTATTTTAAATTTTGTATGAAGCACACCTGTCACCAGACCTGCTATAAGTCCACCAACAGTCGCTATCAAAATTGCCAGAATCGGCTGTACACCTTTGGCAATATAAACGGCAGAAATCGCACCGCCAAGTGTAAAGCTGCCATCAACTGTCATATCTGCAAAATCCAACACACGGTATGTAATATATACACCAAGTACCATAATTCCCCAAATCAGACCAAGAATCGCAGCTGATTGAATATCCCATAACCAGTTCATAGTTTCACTCTACCTACTTTATAAAATTTAAAATATTAATATCAGGTTTCAAAAACAGCTTTTGAAACATACACCATTAATATACTGTAACAGCTTTTGAAAGCATATCCTCAGGAATTGTCACACCAACACTTTCTGCGAAAGTTTTGTTAACAACAAGCCCCATATCCTTCTGTGTTTCTACAGGAATTTCAGATGCTTTTTCACCGTTAAAAATACGCACTGCCATTGCTGCTGTCTGTTTACCAAGGTCATAGTAATTAATTGCTGTTGTGGCAATACCACCTTCCTCAATCATGGCTTCTACAGCGCAGAATACCGGAAGCTGATTTTCTACAGCCTGACTGTTGATGGTTGCCATCGCACTTGCCATCGCATTATCAGATGGGATATAGAGTGCATCAACATTTGAGTTGACAACAGAAGAAATAACCTGTGGAATATCATTTGTAGATGAAGATGTTGCAATTACAACGTCCATGCCAAGGTCTTTTGCTGCAGCTTCTGCTTCTTTGGCCTGAATTTCTGAGTTTGCTTCACTGGATGTATAAATAATACCAAGTGTCTTTGCGTCTGGAAGTACTTCCTTGATGACTGCAATCTGATCAGCAATGACTGGCATATCTAATGTACCTGTAACTTCACGGCCAGGTGCCTCATTGCTGTCTACAAGCTTTGCTTCGACTGCATCTGTGACTGCTGTGAAAAGTACTGGAGTGTCTGTATCCTGGAATTTGTTGACTGCGGACTGTGCTGCAGGTGTTGCAATTGCAAGCACAAGATCTGAACCACCGTTTGCAAATGTATCACAGATAGACTGACAGTTGCCAACTTCACCGGAAGCATTCTGATAGTTTAATGTGATATTCTCACCATCCACATAACCTGCTTCTGCAAGACCGTCTACAAAGCCCTGATAAGCTTCATCCAGAGATGCATGCTGCATGTACTGGATAATGCCGATATTCAATACCTTTCCATCTGTATTCTGAGCAGATTCTGTTGTTGTACCTGCACCTGTTGACGCATTGTCTGAGGATGCATTGTCTGAATTACCACAACCGGCAAGTAAAGCCATCGCCATCACTGCTGAAAGTGCAATACTTAAACATTTTTTCATAATAATTCTCTCCTTATGATGTTCTTTTGATTATATAACTATAATAAAATGATAATAGCAAAAATATCGTACTTTGTCAAAGTTTATATCTTTATATTCATAAAAATATCTGCAAAAAAATAATTATCATTCACACATTGTGCAAACAATAACGTACTTTCGCCAACTTCCAGACATCCATAAACATTTCAGCACATAAAAAGAACCGCATACAGACAGACTCAAACTGCCATATGCGGCTCTTATACTTCATATTATGAATATTTAATAACCAGACTGTTATCACAAATTGCGTTCAAACTTACGCTATGTCCACAATTTACAAAAATGTTCTGTGATTTATGCATTGATGTATTTATCAAAGTTTTTCACACGATCCATCTTTTCATCCAGCATTTCTTTGTTTGCCATAATCTTAGGACCACAGATGGCGCCAAAGCCCTGGATTTCTGTTGTATGTTCTCTAAGGCCGGCAAATGTACCTCTTGCTCTTGCCTGCTGTTCTTTTGAGAATTCAACTGTTAATTTATCGCCATCGATAGCAATCTTACCTTCGATACCACAGATTGGACATTCAACTGTTGTTGTGCCGTTCACTGTAAGGAGGTTCTGATGACATACAGGACATACACCGTCACCCTTTGGTCCGTACCATTCGATATCTTCATCTTTCATGTCAACTGCAGCGGCTGTACGTTTTCCAATTTCATGCATATGACCGATCATTTCTTCGTTTAAGTATGGATTACCGATTGTACCCATGCTGTTTGCGTTATAGTTAGCAATAACCTTCATCATGGCTGGGAAACCGAATAAATGAAGTGTTGCAGTACCCATAGAAACCCAGTTTTCTGTGCTTGCACCACCAACAGAAATATAAGAAACTGTACGGCGTTTTAATCTTTCGATTGGGTAATCATCAGCGTTACCAGGTGCTTCGCCATTTCTTCTCTTATCAAGTACCCAGTTAATAGCAGATACGTCATGACGACATGAGAAACGGTCTACAAGGTTTTTAAACTGACCTACTGGCTGAAGTACATATACAGGTGCACCAAGGATAATTGCATCAGCTTCACGGATAGCTTCTTCAACAGCCTGGAAATCATCTTTGATAATACAATCGTTATCTTTGCCACGTTCAAGTGCCATTGAACATGCACCGCAGCCGATACAACGGTCGATTGTTAATCTCTGTGTGTTGATGAATTTGATTTCAGCATCAGGAAATGCTTCTCTTGCACCGTAAAGTGCTTCTTTAACGAGGATGTCTGTGTTGGCATTTTTCTTACCAAAAGATAAACCTAAAACTTTCATTAAATTTCCTACCTTATCTTGTTTTTGTTTTGTTTTTGTGTGATACCCGCTGCTATTTTAATCAGCTTAGCAATAAGCAACGGTAAATTATGTATTTATTATAGGGTATTTTTGTCAAACAGACTTCTCTATATATGCCGTTTTTTGTTTACAGTGGTCGGTTTATTTTCACCTGTTTTTCTCTGAAATCAAGAAAAAAGGTCATATCTGTATATCAGATTTTGACCTTTTTATTTTTGACAGCAAAGAAACTTTCCAAATTCAGCACTTTCTGCCCCATATTTAATATTTATTTTTTTCAATCCGATATATTTACTTTATTCAGGATTTAAAGTCGGATTGTCGGAAATAAAAATTTAAAACAATTTCCGTACACGCACAAACAAAATCTCATTTGCCATCAGTTCTGTAGAAAAATGCAATTTACCATCCTCACTCACAAGTTTCTGAATTGTCAGCTTCGGCTCACACATCCGTCTAAAATACTTGATATCATTTCTGGACAGATCTTTTTCATATTCTGTTTCCTGCCAGATAGACATGATACTGCCATTCTTTTCATTGATTCTGTAGGACTTCACCTGATATGTACCCAGGGTCACATTCTCCAGTTCAAAATTAATTTTAATATCGTTGCGATCCTCATAGTATTTCCAAAAATGCTCTTTTTCAAGTTCATTCTCCTTCGTAAAGAAATAATTGTAACCCAAGGTACGCTGGTTGTGACAGACAATACCATAGGCATCGTGCTGTTCTGTCGTGATAATATAATGTTTTCCAATGTCCACACAATATGGATATAATCTGCTCATAAAATCAAGAGCAAATCCCGCAGGCTTCATAATACTGTCTTTTGTAATCAGACCACAACCGCCGAATAACAATTCATTGGAGTCAAAATATTCCTGGCTTCGGTCAGTACCCATATAATATGCCACATCATCCACCTGTCCGTAGGCATCCAAAGCATTTTTAATCAGATAAGCCCCTTTAAAGCATGTGTCATTCACATAGTTTCGTACAGATGGTGTCACATTCCACTCAGTGATATAGAGTTTAACATTCTCAAGTCCGTATTCAGCAAAAACTCCTTTAAGTGACTGAATTTTATGGATAAAAAATTCATTATCAGAACTTTTCTTAGCATATCTGTCCTCACCATCTTTGCCACGGACATAATGATAAATATAGGCTGAAAAGAAATCCGGAATACAATGTTTTTCTTTCCACAAATGCACAAGTGTTCTTCTTAAATCATCTCCAAGGTCAAGTCTGAATCCACAGCCTCCAACCTCCATACCTTCACTGTATTTTTTAACACATCGATATGTTATATCAAACAAATTCAAATATGTTTCAAAAAATTCCTCCTGGCGCTTACCTTCATTAAACCAGTATTCGCAACGCCACGTATCCACTTCATCTCTGCCATATCTGCGGATGATATGCTGCATGAAAGCTTCCATAAAATGCGCCCATACATCTGTCGCTGTAAATCCGACATTCAAGTATTTATTTTCACTTTCATCAAAATATTTGACATCCTGCGGATTATATAAAAGCATCTTTGACTTCATAGAGAAATCAATATGTGGCTTTAAATTTGTTGAGAGCAGAAAATCGATCACTGAATCCAAACGGCTGAAATTATAATTTTCTGTATTTTCCAGGTCAATTAACATATCTTTTGTAAAAATATTCCAAAAACGTACATATCGAAAACCTAAAGCCTGTTTTAAAATAAGGACATGTGCCTGAATCTCTGAATTTAAAAGTTCAGAAGCCACCCCGATATTAACGGTCTTACCCATCAATGACTTCATCGGTTCACTCTTTGAAGTATTGCACACAACTTTATAAATACCCGAATTTTTATCTTCATCACTATTTTCATTTTCAACTATCAAATATTTTTCCAGACGATCCTCTATTTCAGGATTTTTCATCTTCTTTTCTTCAATTTTCTGTTCGTTTTTCTTACGTGCAGCAGATGGTGTTTCACCATACACCTTTTTAAACATCTTATTAAAAACAGCTACATTGGCAAAACCGTTATCATAAGCAATCTTTGTAATCGATACATTTGAATACAGCAAATCATCCACTGCATGGAACAGCCGGATATTGGTCAGATATTCTGCAAAACTCATACCGTAATTGCGCTTGAAAAATCTGGACAGATAACCGTTGGACAGGTACAACTTTTCCGCTAAATCCTTCAAGCTGATGGGCTGGTTATAATTTGCCCGGATATAATTATTAATCTGAGCGATACGTTCTTCAAATTTATTCTGGTCCTCAGGATTTTCCTTATCTGTGGAACGTACGAGAAAATACGTGCTCATAATATCAAGTACACGATAGCATAATGAAATATGTCCAAAATCCCCAATCTCACCATGTCGTTCCAGATAATGATTCAAAAGTGACTTCAACGTCTTTCTGAGTTCATCATATCGCTCACTCTCATCTTTAGTGGAATCACACCAGAAAATAATATCCGCACTGTTAAACATATCACTAAACAGCGCATAAGAAATCATCAGCTGCATATATAAAAGGTTCGATGAGCCTTTTAGCATATGTTTTTTGTTCGCATTGATGACAAATACATCTTCGCTTTGCATGGAAACAGTGCGGTCAGAAAATTCGATGTCCAGAGAGCCCTCCAAAATATATATCAATTCAATATCATGGTGAAAATGCTGCTGAGGTTCAACGTCACTGAGGACGTTTAATTTTACTTTTTCTTTTCTCGCATTATCTATCATACCTCATAATCACCTTTCTGTATTTCATTTTTATCCCGTAATTTTTATGTGTCAACAAACCTAATGTGCCTACTTGTGCAGGCACAATCGCAATTTAGACTCCTGACACTTATATCATCATAAAAATTATAGTCACTCATTCAAAAAATGTATTAAGTGTTTTCACTAAGTGTTCACATGATATGATACATTATAACAGATTTCATCAAAAAAGCCCAAAGAAATTTTTACATTTCCTTTGGGCTTTCAACAACAAAGAGATTATTTATCTTCGCTCACATAAAGTAATCAGCTTTAAGAGGGCTGAATCATCTTTAATTTCCATACGACATTCCCGGTCAAAAATCATACGGTCGGGATGTGACTGTGTGAAATTCGTCCACTTCAACTGCTTCGTTGACGGATTGCCATGCTTCATAAAGGCCAGCCATGCTTTGCTTACGTGATTTGAAAGATCTGTGGTATATTCGTATCCTGTACAATGCGCCGGCTCCATATCCACATTACGGAAAACAAAAGGAATATCTCCGCAATGCCATGGTGCCAGTCCGCCAAGGTAAGGAATAATAAAAGTCATTAAATAATTATAACATTTTCCTTTTGCAAACGCTGCGCGGCGCATCAGGAACTCTTTTGTCTGGAAGCGGAACATCGCATCCACACTTAAGGCATATAAAATATCCAGTTGCGGATAAATTTCTCTGAAAGCAGAGATGACAGCCATCGTATGTCTGCCGTAAGCCTGCTCGAGTATATTGTATTTTTCCACTTCACTGTATTTATTTTTATTGCCAAGGTAATGCATAAAGGAAAATTCACCAAGCATTGTGCCAGCCATTACCGGAATGTGTTTTGTTTCTTCTCTGAAACCTGTCATACATTCCTGTCCGATATACATACCCTCTGTCGGAGAAGGTTCAAACAGCATCATCCCGCCTGGATAATGCAAAACTTCCCCGGCTTTCACTGCAGCAGCCGATATCTGCTCGTATGGCATCCGGCAGATATCATCGATATTATCAGCATTTAAACCTAATAATTCGACAGTTTTTTCACCAAGCTTCTGCCAGTGCTTCTTTTCTTCCGAAACGGTGGACTGTGCACGCATACACAGCACACCACTTTGTGAAATAATTTTATGATACAGACCATCCGCTGTCGGCATCTGCAAAAGCGCTGCAGCCTTGCCGCCGCCACCGGACTGGCCTGCGACTGTCACGTTATCCGGATTGCCGCCAAATGCCTGGATATTTTCCCGAACCCAGGAAAGTGCCAGAACGATGTCAGCCAGGCCAAGACATCCGGAATATTTATACTTTTCCCCAAATGAACTTAAATCCATAAATCCAAGACAATTGAGGCGATGATTCAGATTGACAATCACAACGTCACCAAAATTACTTAAGTTGTGTCCATTATATGCAGGAATCTCTACAGATGAGCCTGCGCAGTATCCGCCGCCATGCAGCCATACCATGACTGGTTTTTTTGCATTTTCATCTAAATGCTTTGTCCACACATTCAAGTACAGACAGTTTTCACTCATTGGCCAGTACACATGAGGCATTTCAAAGGAATTACCCGGTGCCGCCATCGGACTGTCTTCCGGCTGTGGTTTCTCCGGCAAAATTGGACAAATATGGCCATATGCCTTGGCATCTCGGACACCTGACCATTCAGGTTCAGGTGTCGGAAGTTCAAAACGATTTGCCCGTCCGTAACGGATACCCAAAAAGTGGAACACATCATCTTCCTGATATCCATGCAGTTTTCCCTGTTTTGTTTTAACAATCGGATAATCCGGTGTGCGTACCACTTTTTTCATCACTTAGCTTCTCCTTATTTTACGAACTTTTCTGCATAATGGCATGCAACATGGTGATTTGGTTTGATCTCCCGAAGTTCTGGTTCTTTTGCCAGACATTCTTCTGTCGC
>CAKRHR010000045.1 GCA_934339005.1 uncultured Catenibacillus sp.
GATGTGAATGAAGAAGAAAAGAGCGCAAGTGTTATTGTGCCTGACTTCCAGCTTTCACTTGCTATCGGTAAAGAAGGTCAGAATGCCCGCCTTGCAGCACGTCTGACAGGCTATAAGATTGATATTAAGAGTGAATCACAGGCATATGGTTATTAATAGAGGTTTGTGATGACAGTTAAAAAGATTCCGATGCGGCAATGCTGTGGCTGCCGCGAAATGAAAAGCAAAAAAGAAATGATTCGCGTGCTCAGAACACCAGAGCAGGAGATATGTTTAGATGCCACCGGCCGCAAGAACGGCAGAGGCGCTTATATATGTCCGTCAATGGCATGTCTGAATGCAGCGATTAAGAACAGAGGAATTGAACGTTCTTTAAATGTATCGATTCCGAAGGAGGTTATCGACCTTCTGACAGAGGAGATGAAGACAATTGGGAAATGACAGAATATTATCATTGATTGGTCTTGCGACTAAAGCCGGGAAAGTTGCAAGCGGCGAGTTCTCAACGGAAAAGGCAATTAAAGGACATAAAGCATGCATGGTGGTTGTGGCGTCGGATGCGTCTGACAACACAAAGAAGATGTTTGAAAACATGTGTGCGTGGCATAAAGTACCGATGATTGTGTATGGTACAAAAGAATCTCTTGGTCGGGCAATGGGCAAAGAGCACAGAGCTTCTCTGGCATTGCTGGATATGGGATTTTACAAATCGATTGAGAAACTTGTGAACCCGGCAGATTAACGGAGGTAGTTTGATGTCTAAAATCAGAGTACATGAATTGGCAAAAGAATTAGGCAAAAGTAGTAAAGATGTAATATATGCATTAAAGGGTCATGGTGTTGTTGTGGAAAGCCACATGAGCACAATCGGCTCTGATGTTGCAGATAAAATTCGCAAATACTATAGTAGTGCAGATACAAAACACGAAGTAAAGCATGAGGTTAAACCGGAAGTGAAAGCAGAATCCAAACCTGTAAGAACTGAAAATACATCAAAACCGGCTGCTTCAAATACAGATACAAGAAAACAGCCAAACAACGGTGACCGTCCAAACTATAGAAACGACCGCAATAATAACGGTGAGCGTTCAAACTTCAGAAACGACCGCAACAATGGCGACCGTCCAAACTATAGAAATGACCGCAATAATAATGGTGACCGTCCAAACTACAGAAACGACCGCAACAATAACGGCGACCGTTCAAACTTCAGAAACGACCGCAATAATAATGGTGATCGTCCAAACTATAGAAACGACCGCAATAATAACGGTGACCGTCCAAACTATAGAAACGACCGCAATAATAACGGTGACCGTCCAAACTATAGAAACGACCGCAATAATAACGGTGACCGTCCAAACTACAGAAACGACCGCAACAATAATGGTGACCGTCCAAACTACAGAAACGACCGCAATAATAACGGTGACCGTCCAAACTTCAGAAATGACCGCAACAATAACGGCGAGCGTTCAAACTTTAGAAATGACCGCAATAATAATGGTGGACAGAACCGTCAGGATAACCGCAGACCAAACGACCGCAACGGTAATGGCGGCAACAGAAACTTTGGCAATCGTGACAGAGAACAGAAATTCAATCTGGACAGCGCAATTTCCAAAGAAGTGGTTGTTACAAAAGATTCTACAAGAGAAACAAGACGTAACTTCAAGGATAAAGGCAACAAAGATAAAGATTTAAGAGAAAAGACAGGACCAAAGAAACCAGCTAAAGGCATGGATAAGAATGGCCTTCAGAAGAAATCTCCATTATCAAAACCTGCACCAAAGCCAAAGGCTGTGGAAGAAAAAGTTACAGAAATCGTTTTACCTGAAGTAATTACGTTAAAAGAACTTGGTGAAAAGATGAAGATTAATCCATCTGAAATCATCAAGAAGCTTTTCCTTGCAGGTAAGATGGTGACATTAAATACAGAAATCACATATGATGAAGCAGAAGAAATCGCAATGGAATACGATATCCTCTGTGAACATGAAGTTGTTGTAGATGTGATTGAAGAACTTTTAAAAGAAGATGAAGAATCCGAAGACGATATGGAACCAAGACCACCAGTTGTGTGTGTTATGGGTCACGTTGACCACGGTAAAACATCTATTCTTGATGCGATTCGCCAGACAAGTGTGACTTCAGGAGAAGCCGGTGGTATCACACAGCATATCGGTGCATACGTTGTGGATGTCAAAGGTCAGAAAATTACATTCCTTGATACACCTGGACATGAAGCTTTCACAGCAATGCGTATGCGTGGTGCTCAGTCTACAGATATTGCAATTCTTGTTGTTGCAGCCGATGATGGTGTAATGCCTCAGACAATCGAAGCGATCAACCATGCCAAAGCTGCAGGTATCGAAATTATCGTTGCCATCAACAAGATTGATAAGCCAAGTGCCAATATCGACCGTGTTAAACAGGAATTAACAGAATATGAATTAATCGCAGAAGACTGGGGCGGCCAGACAATCATGGTACCTGTTTCTGCACATACAAAAGAAGGTCTTGATGATCTGCTTGACATGATTTTACTTGTAGCTGAAGTCAAAGAACTGAAGGCAAATCCAAACAGAAATGCCAGAGGTATCGTTATTGAGGCTCAGCTTGATAAAGGCCGTGGCCCTGTAGCAACAGTTCTTGTACAGAAAGGTACATTAAATGTCGGCGATTCCATCGCTGTAGGTACAGCTTATGGCCGTGTTCGTGCGATGGTTGATGATAAGGGTCGTCGTGTGAAGAAGGCAACACCTTCAATGCCAGTTGAGATTCTTGGCCTGAATGATGTACCACAGGCAGGTGAAATTTTTGTGGCTACAGATTCAGAAAAAGAAGCCCGTGCATTTGCAGAAACATTTATTGCAAATAACCGTGAAAAGATGCTTGCAGAAACAAAATCCAAATTATCTCTGGATGGTTTGTTTGATCAGATTCAGGCAGGTCAGATTAAAGAATTAAATATCGTTGTTAAAGCTGACGTTCAGGGTTCGGTGGAAGCTGTGAAGCAGTCACTTGTCAAACTGTCCAACGATGAAGTTGCAGTTAAAGTCATTCATGGCGGTGTTGGTGCCATTAACGAATCTGACGTAATGCTTGCATCTGCATCCAATGCGATTATTATCGGTTTCAATGTACGTCCTGATAATACAGCAAAATCAAAAGCTGAAGAAGAAAATGTTGATGTACGTCTTTACAGAGTCATTTATAATGCGATTGAAGATGTAGAAGCAGCCATGAAGGGTATGCTTGACCCTACATTTGAAGAAAAGATTATCGGTCACGCAGAAGTACGTCAGACATACAAAGTTTCCGGTGTTGGTACAATCATCGGTGGTTATGTACTTGACGGTAAAGTCTTTAGAAACTGCAAAGCAAGACTGCTTCGTGACAACATCGTTATTTATGAAGGTGAACTTGCATCCCTGAAACGTTTCAAGGATGACGTGAAGGAAGTTAACTCAGGTTATGAGTTTGGTATGTCATTTGATAAATTTAATGATATTAAAGAAGGCGACAAGATTGAATTTTTCGTTATGGAGGAGGTTGCCAGATAGTCTGGTAACCCTTCCCTTGTCGGGATTGGAGTAAGCAATGAGAAAGAACAGTATCAAGAATACACGTATTAATGGTGAAGTTCAGAAGGAACTGTCCCATATTATTGCAAGAGAAATTAAAGACCCGCGTATTTGTCCGATGACAAGCGTTGTTTCTGTAGAAGTTACTCCGGATTTAAAATATTGTAAAGCATATATCAGTGTCCTTGGTGACAAACAGGCACAGGAGGATACCGTTGTCGGTCTTAAGAGTGCTGTCGGCTATATCCGCAGAACTCTGGCAAAAAATTTAAATCTCAGAAATACACCTGAGATTACTTTCTGCCTTGACCAGTCAATTGAATATGGTGTCAATATGTCAAAGATGATTGATGATGTGACTAAAAATATTCCGGACAGAGAGGATGAAGTGCATGAGTAATATGCTCATGGATGCGATTGCAAAGGCAGACACAGTGGCTATCGGCGGACATGTACGCCCGGATGGTGATTGTGTTGGTTCATGCCTCGCATTATATAATTATATGCTGGATAACTTTGGTATGGCACCGGATGTTTATCTTGAACCCATACCGGAATCCTATCAGCGTGTACGTGGCTTTGATAAAGTGATTTCTGACTTTTCAGAGGATAAAAGCTATGACCTGTTTATCGTATTTGACTGCAGTGAAAAAGGCCGTCTTGGTGATGCGGTAAAATACTTTGAACAGGCAAAACATACAGTGTGTATCGACCACCATATCAGTCAGGGGACATTTGCAGATGAAAATCAGATTTTATCTGAAGCAAGCTCTGCCTGTGAGGTTTTATATGATTTTCTTGACCCTGATAAAATCAGTCTTGAAACTGCGGACTGTCTGTATATGGGTATGATGTGCGATACAGGTTGTTTTAAATATTCCTGTACGTCTGAAAAGACGATGCGCATTGCCGGAAAACTGATTTCTATTGGTGTCAACACATCAAAAATGATGGATGAAGTTTTTTATCAGAAAACCTACAAACAGAATCTTTTGCTTGGCAGATGTCTGTTAAACAGCCATTTAGAACTTGATGGCAAATGCATCATGTGCTCTGTGCCATTAAGCCTTCTGGATGAATATGAAGCAGCATCCTCAGATCTTGAGGGTATTATTGACCAGATGCGCCTGACAAAGGGTGTTGAAGTGGCTGTGTTAATGACTGAAAATAAAGAAGGACAGTGGAAGTTGAGTCTGCGCTCCTGTGAATATGTCGATGTCCAGAAAATCGTCAGCGTTTATGGCGGTGGTGGTCATGTGCATGCGGCAGGTGCAACTGTGGCAGATGCACAGGAAGCGATTGCAAAAGATTTACTTGTAAGAATCGGAGAAGTTATCTGAAGATGTATGATGGATTAATCAATGTATATAAAGAAGCCGGATTTACATCCCATGATGTAGTGGCAAAATTAAGAGGTATTCTGCGCCAGAAAAAAATCGGTCATACAGGAACCCTTGACCCTGATGCAACCGGCGTACTGCCGGTGTGCCTTGGCAAAGGGACAAAGCTGTGCGATATGCTCACAGACCGGGATAAAGAATACGAAGCAACGATGTTGCTTGGTTATGAAACTGATACGCAGGATATGAGCGGTACGATTTTAAGGGAAAGCGCAGCACATTTGGATATTCAGACTGTGACAGAGACAATTCTTTCCTTTGTGGGCCCGTATGAACAGATTCCACCGATGTTTTCCGCCCTAAAGGTCAATGGCCAGAAACTCTGTGATCTGGCAAGGGCAGGAAAGACAGTTGAGAGAAAACCGCGTCCAATTGAAATATATCGTATAGATATCGAATCGATTGAACCTTATGAAGCAGATAAATTGCGTGTTATCATGCGTGTGGCATGTTCAAAGGGTACTTATATCCGTACACTGTGCCATGATATCGGGCAGAAGCTTGGCTGTGGCGGTGCGTTGGCTTCTCTTGTAAGAACCGTTGCTGCAGGTTTTGAAATCAAAGATGCCCTTACCCTGGGCCAGATTGAACAGCTTGTGCAGTCAGAAACTCTGCAGACACATATTGTACCTGTGGAAAAAGTTTTTGAAGGCTACCCGGCAGTTTATCTGTCAGAAACAACACAGAAGTATCTGTATAACGGCAATCCATTTTATTTGAAGGATGTGGCTTATATGGAAGGGCCCTCTGTAGAGCATATGGCGCTGCCGTGTGTGTTGTCGGATGGCTGCAGAGTCAGAGTGTATGATTCTGAGGGTGAATTTAAGGCAATCTATGTGTATGACCTAAAGAAACAGTTATTTATTACAGAAAAAATGTTTCTGTAGAATATTTCAGAACAGATTTTTATGGAAACAAAGTAAAAGGTGAATTGGATGATTTATATATCAGGTACAAAAGATTTTAAACTTTCAAATACGGCAGTTGCACTTGGTAAATTCGATGGATTGCATCGCGGACATCAGATTCTCTTTGATAAAATCAAAAGCTGCAGGGAAGCAGGTTTGCTTTCGGTGATGTTTACCTTTGATTATCATCCGAACAATGTTTTTGATACAAAAGCCCAGCAGCTAATTTATTCCAGAGAAGAACGCCGCATTGAGGCCGAGCGGCTTGGAATCGATGTACTTATCGAATATCCGTTTACAGAAGAAACTGTGCATATGACACCGGAAAACTTTATTAAAGAAGTACTTGTGGAAAAACTTGGTGCCCGATTTGTTGTGGTGGGTGATGATTACAGATTCGGTTATCACCGCGCTGGCAATACCCAGCTTTTAGAATCCATGTCGATGTTGCTTGGTTATAAGACCGTGATTTGCAGCAAAGAAAGTGACAGGATTCCGGCAGGTTTTGATAACAATACACAGGAAGAATTTCGAGAAATCAGTGCAACGTTGATTCGACAGGCGATTGAAAAAGGTGATTTAGAACTTGCCAACCGTTTTCTTGGCAGACCATACAGTATTATCGGTGAGGTTGTGCATGGCAGGGAGATTGGCCGAACGATTGGCATGCCAACGGCAAATTTGATTGCACCTGAAGAAAAACTGCTGCCGCCAAATGGTGTTTATTATTCCAAAACTATTATTTTTGGTAAAAGCTATGAATCTGTGACAAATGTGGGACATAATCCTACGGTGGCACAGCATGGCAGCAAGCGTATCGAAACCTATGTTTATGATTTCTCAGGTGACTTGTATGGCAAGTCCATCGAAGTGCAGTTATATCATTTCGGACGTCCGGAACAGAAATTCTCGGATATTGATGCATTAAAGACACAGATGCATCAGGATGGTGAAAACTCAAGAAAATACTTTCAGACGATGAAAACATCAAGATAAATAATAAATAAACAAAAGACAGCTTTATCGAAAAGGATGAGGCTGTCTTTTGTTTTGTGTTCATAGAAAAAATCAGAAACTATGAAAAGAATGCATGACAGAAGATGAAAGATAATACTTTACTGCTAGAATATAAAAAACACTAAATGCTGGAAAAAGAATAAAAAATAAGCGTAAGTAAGAAAATAATAAAATAAGAAAATAATAAAGCAAGAAAAAAGAGCCGCCCAATCAGGCGACTCCCTTAATTTCACAATTAAGCTCTTTCAACTAAGCCAGAACGTAAGCATGAAGTACAAACATAAAGTTTCTTAGGTGTACCGTTTACGTTAACTTTAACTTTTTTAATGTTGGATTTCCACATTTTGTTGCTTCTTCTATGTGAATGGGACACTTTAATTCCAAAGTGAGCACCTTTCTCACAAACTGCACATTTTGCCATTTCAAGCACCTCCTTGAGTATATATATTAAACCCTACAGGCTTACAACGACTCTATTCTACCAGAAGAATTATAAAAAAGCAAGTGTTGTTTTGAAAAAAATTGCACTTTATGTAAAATTCACTTTTATTTTACACTAAAAAAGAGTATAATGATAAAGCATAAATTTAAAATTTAAATGTAATGGAGGTTTAGGGTATGAAAGGTCAAGTGACAACTGAATCCGGAAGTGTAAGTATTGATAAGAATGTTATTACAAGATATGCCGGTTTGTCGGCCATTGAATGCTTTGGTATTGTAGGCATGGCTGCAGTGAATGTCAAAGATGGATTATCACATTTACTTAAGCGCAGCAGTCTGACCAGAGGTATAGACCTGACAATCAGAGAAGGAAAATTGTACTTTGATTTTCATGTCATCGTTTCCTACGGTGTCAGCATCGCCGTGGTAGCGGATAACCTGATGCATACGGTTAAGTATAAAATTGAGAAATTTACAGGTATGAGTGTGGGCGCTGTGAATGTATACGTTGATGGTGTCCTTGTCATTGATTAAGATACATTAAGGAGGAGCTGATTGTGACTGTTAATACAGTGAATGCGCAAATGCTGCAGAAGATGTTTCTTGCAGGTGCAAGACGTATTGAATCAAAAAAAGAGTGGATTAATGAATTAAACGTTTTCCCTGTACCCGATGGTGATACAGGTACAAATATGTCTATGACAATCATGGCGGCTGCCAGAGAAGTTGAGCAGATTGCCAATCCGAACATGGAAAATCTTTCCAAAGCCATTTCCATGGGTGCCCTTCGTGGTGCCAGAGGAAATTCAGGTGTGATTTTATCACAGTTATTTAGAGGCTTTACGAAAGAAATCAAGAATATGCAGGAGATTGATTTAACGACACTTGCTGCAGCGATGTGTAAAGCGACAGAAACAGCCTATAAAGCAGTGATGAAACCCAAAGAGGGTACGATTCTGACAGTTGCCAAAGGTCTGTCAGATAAAGCCATGGAAGCTGCCCTGGAGATGGATGATATCGCCGAGGCGATGCAGGCAATTATTGCCCATGGTGATGAAGTGCTTGCCCGTACACCGGAGATGCTTCCTGTACTTAAACAGGCAGGTGTTGTGGATTCCGGCGGACAGGGTCTGATGCAGGTGCTTAAAGGTGCCGTAGACTGCTTCCTTGGTAAAGAGGAGGTTGTCCTTGAACCGGTGGTACCAAAGGCAGCAACAACAGCAGGTGTACCATCTGCAGAGATTGATACAGCCAATATCAAATTTGGCTATTGTACAGAATTTATCGTGATGCTCGAGAAACATTTTGATGATGATACAGAACTTGAATTTAAAGCATTTCTTGAATCTATTGGTGATTCTATTGTATGCGTACATCTTGAAGATATCGTGAAGGTACATGTGCATACAAATGACCCTGGACTTGCCATTCAGAAAGGTCTGTCCTATGGTTCTCTGACAAGCATGAAGATTGATAACATGCGTGAAGAACATCATGAAAAGGTGATTAAGGATGCCGAAAAGATGGCAGCCAAACAGGCTGAAGAAGCGAAAGCTGCAAAGACAGCCAAAGTCGATGAATCTAGAAAACGTACGGGTTTTATTGCCGTATCTATCGGTGATGGCATGAATGAGATCCTTCAGGGACTTGGCGTGGACTACATTATTGAAGGTGGTCAGACGATGAATCCAAGTACAGAGGATATGCTTAAAGCAATCGATGAAGTAAATGCCGATACGATTTTTATTTTACCAAACAATAAAAATATCATTCTTGCAGCACAGCAGGCAGCGACTTTAGTTGAAGATAAAGAAGTGATTGTGGTCGGCTCAAAGACAGTACCACAGGGTATTGCAGCGCTGATGAGTTTTATTGACGGTGAGGATGCACAGGCAAATCTTGAAGGTATGACAGAAGGCATGCAGGCAGTTAAATCAGGCCAGTTGACTTACGCAGTCAGAGATACAGAGATTGATGATAAGGTGATTAAAGAGGGAGACTATATGGGTATCAGCGACAAGGGTATTGACGCTGTTGGACAAAACCTTGAAGATACAGCCTTAGATCTTTTAAATCAGCTTGTGGATGAGGATTCAGAATTAATCAGTATTTATTATGGTGCAGATGTCAGTGAGGAAGATGCACAGGCACTTTGCGAACGTATTGAAGCACAGTTTGCACACTGTGAGGTTGAACTGCAGTATGGTGGCCAGCCGGTGTACTACTATGTGATGTCTGTAGAATAAATTCAGGAGTTTTATGATGGAGCTTGAACGCAGTATCAGTGAACTTAAAGGCGTTGGCGAGAAGACAGAAAAGCATTTAAATAAGTTAGGTATTTATACTGTAGAGCAGTTGGTTGAACATTTTCCTAGAAGCTATGATGTGTATGAACCGCCGGTGAAGATATCTGAGTTGGTTGTTGGAAAAAAAGCCGCTATCCTGATTCGTGTGACGAAAAAACCAAGCGTTATTTCAGCCAGACGTTTTCAGATTGTAACAATGGATGTTTATGACGGGACAGGTGCGATTACATTAAAATGGTACAATGTACCTTATTTAAGGAATACCCTTCAGCCCGGCGAACTGTATGTATTCCGCGGTGTTGTTTCTGAAAAAAATCATGTGCGTACGATGGAACAGCCGGAAGTGCTTTTATATGATGAATATAAGAAAAAACTTGATTTTATGCAACCGGTGTACCCACTGACGGAAGGTGTGACAAACCACCTGCTCATGAAGCTTATGAAGATGGTATTGCCGGAGGCTTATGCCTGTCCTGATTACATAGACGATGCGATGCGCCGCAGATACAGACTGACGACTTACAGGGAAGCGATTGAACAGATTCATTTCCCGGAATCAAAAAGTCAGCTTGTACAAGCCAGACGCAGATTGGCATTTGATGAATTTTTTCTCTTTTCACTGGCTGTACAGTCCATGAAGGAGATGAATGATGCCACACCGAATTATTATGTGATTACGGATTATTCAGTAAGTGAGGATTATATCAAAGGATTACCTTATCCATTGACAGGTGCACAGCTACGTACATGGCAGGAAATTATGACGGACATGCAGGGGGCAGAGGTTATGAACCGCCTGATCCAGGGTGATGTTGGCTCCGGTAAGACGGTGATTGCACTTCTTGCCTTACTTGCAGTAGCCAAAGCCGGTTTTCAGGGATGTCTGATGGCACCGACAGAAGTGCTTGCAAGACAACACTATGAAGGCTTTGTCAGAGATTTGACACCTTTAGGCATTCGTGTAGAACTGCTGACAGGTTCGATGACAGCCAAAGAAAAACGGCTGGCTTATGAGCGTATCGAAAATCACGAAGCAGATATTATTGTTGGTACACATGCACTGATTCAGGAAAAAGTCAGCTACAGCCAGCTTGCACTTGTGATCACTGATGAACAGCATCGTTTTGGTGTGCACCAGAGAGAATTTCTGGCAGGTAAGGGTGAACAGCCCCATGTGCTTGTGATGAGTGCCACACCGATTCCACGAACACTGGCGATGATTTTATATGGTGATTTGAATATTTCAGTGATTGATGAATTGCCAGCAAAGCGTCTGCCGATTAAAAACTGTGCCGTTGGTACAAACTACAGACCAAAGGCATATACATTTATTGAAAAACAGGTACGACTTGGGCATCAGGCTTATGTGATTTGCCCGATGGTTGAGGAAAGTGAAAATATGGACGGCGAGGATGTCATTTCTTATACGGATATTCTCAAAGCGTATCTGTCATCAGATATTTGTATCGAATATCTTCATGGCAAACAAAAACCAAAAGAAAAGAATGAAATCATGGAACGTTTCGCCAGAAATGAAATCCAGGTGCTTGTATCCACCACGGTTGTTGAAGTTGGTGTGAATGTGCCAAATGCCACCGTGATGATGATAGAGGATGCCCAGCGTTTTGGCCTGGCTCAGTTGCATCAGTTACGGGGCAGAGTCGGACGAGGAGATGCCCAGTCTTATTGTATTTTTATTAATACTTCAGGACAGCAGCAGGCAGGTGACAGACTGGATGTGCTTGTCAAATCCAACGATGGTTTTTTTATTGCCAGTGAGGATTTGAAGATGCGCGGCCCGGGTGATTTATTTGGTATCCGTCAAAGCGGTCTGATGGATTTTAAAGTCGGTGATTTGTTTAATGATATGGATTTGTTAAAAGCGGCAGGAGAAGCGGCAGAACGTCTTTTTGAAGAAGATGCGCAGCTTGAACATCATCCTGAGCTTAAAAGCAAACTCGACAGTTATATGAAGTACAGTCTTGATAGTCTTATACTGTAATAAAGTGTCAGACGTAAGATAAATATCATATATGTCACAAAAATATTGCTATATATATAAATTGTTCTGTAAAGATGACTGTTAAAACTTACCGGTGTATTTATCTAAAGAACAGACCATACTAAGGATGTAATCAAAAAAGATTACACCAGACACAATCGCATATGTCAAATCTGCATATGAATTCTCGTATGTATTTGACGCAAAGTACAGGAGGTATGGCGATGAATAACAGTTCTTCAACACCGGAAGTACCGGAAGCTAAAACAGCACTTGACAGATTTAAGTACGAAGTTGCATCTGAACTTGGTGTTCCTTTAAAACAGGGATACAATGGTGATCTGACTTCCAGACAGAACGGCTCTGTTGGCGGAGAGATGGTCAGAAGAATGATCAAACGTCAGGAAGAACAGATGTCAGGCAACGGTAATTTATAGTCTGAACACATCAGACAGACCAAAGCTGTAAAAAAGATGCAGCCATAAATATCAAATGCATATTTATGGCTGCGTCTGATACATAAATAAAGCTGTGTCTGATACATAAATAATGAAATATCATGACTAAAAGATCGAAATGAGCTTTGAATATTAAAATTCATTAAAAATTTAAATAAACTTAATAAAAATGCTGTTGACAAATATTGGGATTATAATACAATGATGTAAGTGTTAAAATGTCTTAAATGCGATTGTACCTGTGTAGATGAGCATTTTGCATCAACAGCGTTAGAGAGGAAACAGATGAGAGTTATTGCGGGAAAAGCAAGACGTCTGCCTTTAAAGACGATTGAAGGCCTGGATACGAGACCGACAACAGACAGAATCAAGGAAACATTATTTAACATGATTCAGAATGATATGCCCGGTTGTCATTTTCTGGATTTATTTTCCGGAAGTGGTGCGATTGCCATTGAGGCACTCAGCCGTGGGGCAGCGCATGCCTGGTTTGTAGAACAGAGCAGCAAAGCATGTGCCTGTATTAAAGACAATCTTAAGACGACAAAGCTTGCAGAGGATGCGCAGGTGATGCAGATGGATGTATTTGCAGCGTTGCGTACATTGGAGAGCCAGAAGTTAAAGATGGATTACATATTTATGGATCCGCCATATCATAAAGGCTTTGAAAAAGAAGTCTTAACGATGCTGGCGAAGATGTCTATTGCAGATGAAGATACAGTGATTATTACAGAAGCAGACTTAAATACAGACTTTTCATATGTGACAGGTTTAGGTTATGAAGTTCTGCGTGAGAAGATATATAAAACAAATAAACATATATTCTTAAAAAAATACGAAAGTTGAGCTTTTAAATATGAAAATAGCAGTTTATCCGGGCAGTTTTGACCCGGTGACTTTGGGACATATTGACATAATCAAAAGGGCAGCAAAGATGACAGACCATCTGATTATCGGAGTTTTGAATAATAGTTCAAAAACGCCGTTGTTTTCTGCTGAGGAACGTGTTAATATGATAAAGGAAGCATGTAAAGATATTGACAATCTGGAAGTGACACATTTTGATGGCCTGCTTGTAGATTTTGTAAAAGCAAGTCATGCATCAGTGATTGTTCGTGGCCTTCGTGCCGTAACTGATTTTGAATATGAGCTCCAGTGGGCTCAGTCCAACAGAATCGTTTATCCGGAGATGGATACTGTTTTCCTTGTAGCGAATGTACAGTATTCATACTTAAGTTCCAGTGTAGTCAGAGAGTATGCTTCATATGGTACGGATGTATCAGCATTTGTGCCGGAGAATGTAAATTTGGCATTACAAGAAAAATTAATAACAAATAAGGAGAAATAATCATGAAAGAAGCAAGTACAAGTAAGATTGAGCAGTTAATAGATGAAATCGAAGAATTTATTGAGAGTTGTAAACCACAGCCTTTTTCACAGTCCAAAGTGGTTGTGCCAAAGGATGAATTATATGAATTATTAACAGAATTAAGATTAAAAACACCTGAAGAAATCAAACGTTACCAGAAGATTATCGCTAACAGAGAAAAGATTATTAACGATGCGCAGGCACAGGCTGAACAGATGGTTGAAGAAACAAATGTCTATGTAAACCAGCTTGTTGAAGAACATGAGATTATGCTCAAGGCCTATGACCGTGCAGAAGGCATTGTGAATAACGCAAATGCACAGGCAGAAGCTACAATTAATGCAGCCAATGAAGATGCAGAAAACATCCGCCGTGGTGCGCTTGAATACACATCTGAACTCATTGATAACCTTCAGTCAATTATTTCAAATACGATGAACATCGCAAAGACAAATTATGATGGTATTTTAAATGGTCTTTCATATAATATGGATATGCTTTCAAGCAACAAAGAAGCCATTGTGCAGCAACTTCAGGCACCTGTTGAAACACCTGCATATGAAGCTCCTGAAGCACCTGAGATGCCAGTTGTACAGGAAGAAGCACCTGCCCCTGCACCACAGGTTCAGCGTCCACAGCCTGCACCAGTACAGGAAGTTGAAGATGATGACGAATACGACGATGATGATTATGATGATATCGACTGATAATCAATAAATGCAAGTCAGCCATAGTTTGGTGCCAAAACATCAGACTATGGCTTTTGTTGCATAAGAAATTGAATTTGTGGATATAACAAACAACACGATTGGAGGCAGATTGATGACAGCGGATATTATAAAAAATATTCCCGGTGCATACCGTGTAAAGGAATACCAGTATGTTGAGGAGATGCATGCAGATACCGTGCTGCTTGAACATAAAAAGACAAAGGCAAGACTTTTGCTTGTATCCAATGATGATACAAACAAAGTCTTTAATATAGCTTTTCGGACACCTGTGTATAACAGCACAGGCGTACCGCATATTATTGAACATACAGTGCTTTGTGGTTCTGATAAATTCCCGGCAAAGGACCCGTTTGTAGAACTCGTCAAAGGTTCGTTAAACACATTTTTAAATGCGATGACCTATTCAGATAAGACGATGTATCCGGTAGCCAGTTACAATGACAAAGATTTTCAGAATTTAATGCATGTTTATCTGGATGCGGTTTTTTATCCGAACATTTACAAGAATCGTATGATATTTGAGCAGGAGGGCTGGCATTATGAGCTGGAATCCCCTGAGGACGCATTAAAGATTAACGGTGTTGTTTATAATGAGATGAAAGGGGCCTATTCTTCACCCGAACAGGTGCTTTATCGTGAGATTCCGACAGCACTTTTCCCGGATACAACTTATTTTTATTCTTCCGGCGGCGATCCGGATGATATCCCGGATTTGACCTATGAAGAATATCTGGATTTTCATCGCACATATTATCATCCATCAAACAGTTATATTTATTTGTATGGTGATTTTGATGTCTATGAAAAATTAAACTTTATTGATGAAGAATATTTATCTGCGTTTGACTATAAAGAAGTGGATTCAAAGATTTGCAAACAGCCTGTCTTTGAAAAGACTGCACGTCTTGAAAAATCATATGCGCTGTCCAGTGAGGAAGATACAAAGGATAAGACTTATTTAAGCTATAATGTCGTTATCGGTGATTCTCTGGACAAAGAGTTATATATTGCATTTCAGATATTAAATTATGTGCTGATGTCTGCACCGGGGGCAGTTCTCAAAAAGGCATTGCTTGACAGCGGGATTGCAAAAGATGTTTTTGGTGATTATGACAACGGTATTTGCCAGCCATATTTTTCAATGACAGCCAAGGGTTCAAATCCTGAATGTGAGGCACAGTTTATGGCAGTGATTCATGATACCCTCGAAAAACTTGTGGCAGATGGCATCAGCAAAAAATCTCTGGAAGGAGCACTTAATAATCTCGAATTTAAATTCAGAGAAGCAGATTTTGGAAGATGGCCAAAGGGTCTGATGTACGGACTTCAGATGTTTGACAGCTGGCTTTATGATGACGATGCACCATTGATTCATCTTCAGGCCTTTGACACATTTAAGAAACTCCGTGACAAAATCCAGACAAATTATTTTGAAGAACTGATTCAGAAATACCTGTTAGATAATACACATGCAGCGCTTATTATTTTAAAACCTGAACAGGGATTGACAAATATCAAAGATGAGGCACTGGCTGCAAAGCTTCAGAATTATAAAGCACAGCTTTCAGATACAGAGCTTCAGGCAATTATTGATGAAACAAAGGCACTTCGTGCATTTCAGGATACACCGTCAACGGATGAAGAACTTGAAAAGATTCCGATGATTGAGATTTCAGATATTTCAAAAAATGCCTTAAAGGACAAAAATCAGATGACGCAGGTGGCAGGTATGCCGGTGCTTTGCCACGACATTCAGACGAATGGCATTGATTATTTTAAAGCATTATTTGAAGCAGATAATATTTCAAATGAGATGCTGCCTTATATCGGTCTGCTTACTTCTGTCCTTGGTGGTATGAACACCGAAAAACACACCTACAGTGAGCTGACGGATGAGATAAATATGTATACCGGCGGTATTTCCGTGCATTTTGATATCCTCAGCGAATATATGAGTGACAAATGCCATGCCTATATGGTGATTGAAGGTAAAGCATTAGAGGAACGCATTCATGAACTTGGTGCACTGATGCAGGAGATTATCTTTAAAACAGATTTCTCAGATAAAGCCCGATTAAAAGAAATCATCGCTCAGCGTGTGTCCAGGTTATCTATGGGTATTAACAGCAGCGGTCATACAGCAGCGGTACTTCGTGCAGCTTCTTATTATGATAAGAGCAGCTACATGAAGGAAATGGTTAGTGGTATTGCTTTTTATGACTTTATGAAGAATTTGGATACGCATTTTGATGAAATGATTGACGATGTGATTGAAAAGTTAAATGCGCTGTGTCACAGAATTTTCAGACGTGATAAACTGATGTTTGACTTAACAAATGTGTCTGGCAAAGAACAGACACTTGAAACATCTGTGAAGAATTTCTCAGATGCATGCTATACAGAAAATGTAACTTCGGCCAAACTCACATTTACACCAGAACAAAAAAACGAAGCGTTTATGACTTCCGGTATGGTACAGTTTGATGCCATTTCAGGTAATTTTGCGAAAAAAGGCTTTGCTTACAATGGGGCACTTCAGGTGCTTCGCGTGATGATGGATTATGAATATCTATGGCAGAATATCCGTGTTAAAGGCGGCGCTTATGGATGTATGTCGAATTTTACATCTAATGGCAGTGCCTATTTTGTAACTTACCGCGACCCTAACCTTGGTGAAAGTTATGAGATATTTAAGGCAGCTGCAGATTACATCCGTACTTTTAGCTGCAGTGACAGAGATATGAC
The DNA here is from genome assembly GCA_934339005.1 of uncultured Catenibacillus sp. Taxonomy (GTDB): domain Bacteria; phylum Bacillota; class Clostridia; order Lachnospirales; family Lachnospiraceae; genus CAKRHR01. The sequence goes on from CAKRHR010000045.1 coordinate 16,965, forward strand.
AAAATATGTCATTGGCGCAATCAGTAACATTGATACACCACTGACACCGGCTTCAGAGGGTGACCGCTCTATGGCTTTATATTTGACAAAAACACCATTTGATGCGGTTCAGAAGCGCAGAGATGAACTGTTAAATACAGATATAGCTACAATTCGCAGCTTTGCAGATTTAATTGAAGCATTTGTATCTGAAAATTATATCTGTGTTGTGGGCAGTGAACACAAGATCAAAGAAGAAAGCTCGATGTTTAACTGCATCAGGCAATTAGGCTAAGATATACAGGGAGAAAGAGATGAACGAACAGTATAAATCAGGCTTTGTAACAATTATTGGCCGTCCAAATGTCGGTAAATCCACATTGATGAATCGTCTGATCGGACAAAAGATTGCGATAACATCCAATAAACCGCAGACGACAAGAAATCGTATTCAGACCGTCTATACAAATGAAGAAGGTCAGATTATTTTCCTGGACACACCGGGTATTCATAAAGCAAAAAATAAACTTGGTGAATATATGGTCAGTGTTGCAGAGCGTACATTAAATGAAGTCGATGTGATTATGTGGCTTGTAGAACCAACCACATACATCGGCGCAGGTGAACAGCATATTGCTGAACAGTTAAAAAAATGCAAAACACCTGTGATTCTCGTAATTAATAAAATTGATACAGTCAAAAAAGAAGAAATTTTAACATTTATTGCAGCTTATAAAGACATTTGCGATTTTGCAGAAATCATTCCGTGTTCTGCACTGACCGGCGAAAGTACGGATGAAGTTATTCGTTCTATTATGAAATATCTGCCATATGGCCCGCAGTTTTATGATGAGGATGTTGTGACAGATCAGCCGGAACGACAGATTGTGGCAGAACTCATCCGTGAGAAGGCACTGCGTATGCTGGATGAAGAAATCCCGCATGGTATTGCAGTATCTATTGAACAGATGAAGACACGAAAAAAAGGGCACATTGTTGATATTGATGCAACGATTATCTGTGAGCGTGATTCTCACAAAGGTATCATTATTGGCAAGGGTGGCAGCATGCTTAAAAAGATAGGTTCCGCTGCCCGTGTGGAGATTGAAAATCTGCTGGATATGAAAGTCAATCTTCAGCTTTGGGTTAAAGTGAAGAAAGACTGGCGTGACAGCGATTTCCTGATTAAGAATTTTGGGTATGATAAAAAAGATCTGGATATTTGAGGTTTGTCATGGTTTCACAGATTGTACTGACAGGCATGGTGTTGTCCTCAATGCCTGTCGGGGAGTATGATAAGCGGCTTGTCATTCTGACGGCAGAGCGCGGAAAGATTTCAGCATTTTCCAGAGGCAGCAGACGGCAGAATTCAACGATGCTTGGGGCAACAGAACCCTGTGTTTTTGGAAAATTTACACTGACGGAGGGGGCAAAATCCTACACACTTGTGGGAGCGGATATTCAGAAATATTATATGGAATTGCGGACAGATATCGAAAGTGCCTATGTTGCCTTTTACTGTCTGGAATTTGCTTCAGTGACGACAAGAGAAAATCTTGAGGCGCGTCAGATATTAAATTTACTTGCAGCCACATTAAATGCGCTGTGCAAAAAAAAGATTCCATTAAAGCTCATCCGGCGGATATTTGAACTGAAAATGCTTGTGCTTAACGGCGAATACCCACAGGTATTTCAGTGTATCAAATGTGGACGAACAGAAGAACTGCAGGATTTTTCCACAGACATGCTTGGCACGGTCTGCACACGCTGCAAAAAATACATCAGACGGACATTGCCTGTGATGGCATCCACATTGTATGCACTTCAGTATGTCATATCGGCAGATATTGATAAGCTTTATGCATTTACACTTAAAGAGGATGTCAGCAAAGAATTTGAGTTTATTGTTGATTACTGCGTGCGTAAGGTGCTTGAGCAGCCGCTCAAATCGGCAAAGATGTTAGATTTGGTTATAGAACCCTGAAAAAGGAGATATTAAAGCATGGGAACATCAAATACAACACCAAGGGCAAAAAGTGCAAGGCAGGCTGCCGGTGGACAAAGAAGAACAGCTTCTGGGAATGTTTCAAATGGACGCACAATGTCCGGAAAAAATGCATATAAGTATGCAGCCACAGGACAGAACCAGAATATCAGAAAACAAAGTCAGCAAAGTCAAAACAGAAGTCAGCAAAATAAAAATGCACAGATGAAAAAAAGGCGTAAAAAGAAACAAAGACAAAAGCGTGCAATGATAGCTGTGATATGTGCAGTGGCTGCGGCATGTTTCATTTTAATCGCAGCAGTGATGCATTTCAGAACGCCGGCCTATGACACAAACACGATTGTACTTAAAAGTTTCGGACATCTGACAGAGTATATTGTTGAAGATTTTCCACAGAATAATTATTCAAAAGATGCCTTTAATACATATGTAAAGCAGCAGATAGATACTTATGTCGGCAGCCATGATAGTGGTGCAGTAAAGTTAAAATCCACAAAATACAAAGATAATGTTTTGAAAATGACATTAAATTATAAAACCGCAGAAGATTATGCGGCATTTAACAGTGTGACATTTGTGCGGTCAGAAGGGGATGCGCTGGAAACATCAGCACTTGCCAGGCTTAAGAGTGTTTCTCTGACAGATACACAGGGAAATACACAAACACTTGACAGTATCGATAAAAGTCAATACAATGTTGTATTGACAGATTACGCTGTGGATATTGTTGTGCCAAAGGACATTGTTTATGTGAGCAGCAATGTGACCTTAAAGGATGCCAGATGCGCAGCAGCGACAGACAGTGTGTCAGTCATATTTTATGAAAAATAAAGCTAATCATTAAAAATCTGTTTATCAGATACTTTAAGCTGAATAAATGTCAGATTTGGATGATTAAAAATAATGAGTAAAGAGGTAGAGAAGAATGGAAAAGACAATGGACAAAATCGTGGCACTTGCCAAAGCCAGAGGATTTGTATATCCGGGTTCAGAAATCTATGGTGGACTTGCAAACACATGGGACTATGGTAACCTCGGTGTTGAACTTAAAAATAACGTTAAACGTGCATGGTGGAAGAAATTTATTCAGGAAAATCCATACAATGTCGGCGTTGACTGCGCAATTCTTATGAATCCGCAGACATGGGTTGCATCAGGTCATCTTGGTGGCTTCTCTGACCCTCTGATGGATTGTAAAGAGTGTCATGAACGTTTCCGTGCAGATAAGATTATTGAAGATTTTGCTGCAGATAACGGTCTGACATTAGATTCTTCTGTTGATGGCTGGAGTAATGAACAGATGATGGCATACATCGAAGAACATCAGATTGCCTGCCCGACATGCGGCAAACATAATTTTACAGAGATTCGTCAGTTTAACCTGATGTTTAAGACATTCCAGGGTGTTACAGAAGATGCAAAGAATACAGTTTACCTGCGTCCTGAAACAGCTCAGGGTATTTTCGTAAACTTTAAGAATGTTCAGAGAACATCAAGAAAGAAGATCCCATTTGGTATCGGCCAGATTGGTAAATCTTTCAGAAACGAAATCACACCAGGTAACTTCACATTCCGTACAAGAGAATTTGAACAGATGGAACTTGAATTCTTCTGCGAGCCGGATACAGACCTTGAATGGTTTACATACTGGAGAGAGTTCTGTATCAACTGGTTAAAAGACCTTGGTATGAAAGAAGAAGAAATGCGTGTACGTGACCATGATAAAGAAGAATTATCCTTCTATTCAAAAGCCACAAGTGATATCGAGTTCTTATTCCCATTTGGCTGGGGTGAGCTCTGGGGTATCGCTGACAGAACAAATTATGACTTAACATGCCATCAGAATGTATCCGGTGAAGATATGTCTTACTTTGATGATGTTAAGAAAGAAAAATACATCCCATATGTTATCGAGCCATCCCTTGGTGCAGACCGTGTTGTACTTGCATTCCTTTGCGGCGCTTATGATGAAGAAGAACTTGAAGGCGGCGATATCCGTACAGTCCTTCATTTCCATCCTGCACTTGCACCTGTTAAAGTTGGCGTGCTTCCATTATCTAAGAAATTAAATGAAGGTGCAGAAAAGATTTATACTGAGCTTTCAAAGAAATGGAACTGCGAATTTGATGACAGAGGAAACATTGGTAAACGTTACAGAAGACAGGACGAAATCGGTACACCTTTCTGTGTCACATATGACTTTGAATCTGAAGAAGATGGTTGCGTGACTGTACGTGACCGTGACACAATGGCACAGGAACGTATCAAGATTGAAGATTTGACAGCTTATTTTGAAAAGAAACTTGAATTTTAATTATAAACAGTCACAAGTGTTTTTAATTAAGAGGTTTTAAAAATCAATGTTATTTTCAAAAAGTGATATTAAAAAACTGGTTATCCCACTGATTATTGAACAGCTTTTAGCTGTGCTTGTGGGTATGTCAGATATTATGATGGTTTCATCTGCAGGGGAAGCGGCTGTATCAGGCGTTTCCCTTGTGGACTTAATTAACGTGTTGATTAATACGATTTTTGCAGCATTAGGTACAGGTGGTGCAGTAGTTGCCAGCCAGTTACTTGGTGCCCGGGATGAGAAAAAAGCAAAAGCATCTGCCAACCAGTTAATTTATATGGCGATTGCCATTTCTCTGATTATAACAGTCATTGCACTGTTTGTGCGCCGTGGTCTTTTACATTTGTTGTTTGGCAGTGTGGATGCGGATGTTATGCAGAGTGCGTTGATTTATTTTACAATTTCTGCGGTATCTTATCCGTTTATAGCAGTTTATAATGGCGGGGCAGCACTATTCCGTGCCATGGGTAATTCCAAAGTATCTATGATTGCTTCGACGATTATGAACCTGATTAATATTGCCGGTAATGCAATTTGTGTTTTTGGTCTGCATATGGGCGTTGCTGGTGTGGCAGTGCCAAGTCTTGTGTCACGAATTTTTTCGGCGATATTAATGATTGTTTTATTACATAACCGCAAACATGTGATTCATTTTGAAAAGTTGTGGCGGTTTAAGGTTGACTGGCGAATGATGCGCCGTATCGTGGCTATTGCATTGCCAAGCAGTGTCGAAAATAGTATGTTCCAGCTTGGAAGACTTCTGCTTGTCAGTATGATTTCAACCTTTGGCACAGCGCAGATTGCTGCAAATG
>CAKRHR010000046.1 GCA_934339005.1 uncultured Catenibacillus sp.
AACCAGCACTCGGTCTTAAGACTCGTAAGAAAAACAAGAAATCTAACAAGATGATTGTAAGAAGACGAGATGGAAGCAGCATTAAATAGTAGAATCTAAGGAGGTAACATCATGGCCAGATCACTTAAAAAAGGACCATTTGCAGACGCTCATTTACTTAAAAAAGTAGATGCAATGAACGCAGCAAACGACAAGTCAGTTATCAAAACTTGGTCACGTCGTTCAACTATCTTCCCACAGATGGTTGGACATACAATCGCAGTTCATGACGGTAGAAAACATGTTCCTGTATATATTACAGAAGATATGGTTGGACATAAATTAGGCGAATTCGTCGCAACAAGAACCTACAGAGGTCACGGAAAAGACGAAAAGAAATCAAGACGTTAGTTGATAAGTTTGAAAGGAGGTTCAATCCATGGCTAAAGGACATAGATCCCAAATCAAGAGAGAAAGAAATGCAAATAAAGATACTCGCCCAAGCGCAAAAGTTTCTTACGCTAGAGTACCAGTTCAGAAAGCATGCTTCGTTCTTGATGCAATCAGAGGCAAGGATGTAAACACAGCACTCGCAATCCTGGCATACAACCCAAGATATGCTTCAAGTGTTATAGAAAAATTATTAAAATCTGCAATCGCAAATGCAGAAAACAATAACGGTATGAACAGAGATAACCTTTATATTGAGGAATGCTTTGCAAATAACGGACCTATCATGAAGAGAGTAAAACCAAGAGCACAGGGTAGAGCTTACAGAATCGAAAAGAGAATGAGCCATATCACTGTTGTGCTTAATGAAAGATAAGGAGGAGAATCATGGGACAGAAAGTTAATCCTCACGGCCTCAGAGTCGGAATTATTAAGGATTGGAACTCTAAATGGTATGCAGATGCTGATTTTGCAGACAACCTTGTAGAAGATTACAATATCAGAACATACCTTAAAAAGAGATTATATAACTCAGGTGTTTCTAAGATCGAAATCGAAAGAGCATCAGATAGATTAAAAGTTATCGTTTATACAGCTAAACCGGGCGTTGTTATCGGTAAAGGCGGTTCAGAAATCGAAAAAGTTAAAAAAGAAGTTTCTAAACTGACAAGCAAAAAATTATTAATCGACATTAAAGAAGTTAAAAGACCAGACAGAGATGCTCAGCTTGTTGCTGAAAACATCGCTGCACAGCTTGAAAACCGTGTATCTTTCAGACGTGCTATGAAATCTGCTATGCAGAGAACAATGCGTGCTGGCTGCAAGGGTATCAAAACAGCTGTTTCAGGTCGTCTTGGCGGCGCTGATATGGCTCGTACAGAATTCTACAGCGAAGGTACTATTCCACTTCAGACACTTAGAGCAGATATTGATTACGGATTTGCAGAAGCCGATACAACATATGGTAAACTTGGTGTTAAGACATGGATTTACCATGGCGAAGTACTTCCAACGAAAGGTCACAAGGAAGGGAGCGATAAATAATGTTAATGCCTAAAAGAGTGAAACGCCGTAAACAGTTCCGTGGCAGCATGAGAGGAACTGCACAGCGTGGCAATAAAATCAACTATGGTGAATACGGTATCGTGGCTATGGAGCCAGGCTGGATTAAATCAAACCAGATTGAAGCAGCCCGTATCGCTATGACACGTTACATCAAACGTGGTGGTAAAGTTTGGATTAAAATTTTCCCTGACAAACCAGTAACTACAAAACCAGCTGAAACACGTATGGGTTCCGGTAAAGGAACACTTGAATACTGGGTAGCTGTTGTTAAACCGGGTCGCGTAATGTTCGAAATCGCCGGTGTATCAGAAGAAATCGCTAGAGAAGCGCTTCGTCTGGCAACACACAAGCTTCCAATCAAGTGTAAAGTTGTTTCTCGCGCAGATTTAGAAGGCGGTGATAACAGTGAAAACTAAGAATTATGTTAATGAATTGAAAGCAAAAACTGTTGAACAGTTAAACGATGAATTAGTAGGCGCTAAAAAGGAACTTTTTAACTTAAGATTCCAGAATGCTACTAATCAGTTAGATAATACAAGCAGAATCAAAGACGTTCGTAGAAATATTGCCAGAATTCAGACAGTCATCACTGAAAAGAAGGCAAACGCTGCTGAGTAATTAAAATGCCCGACTAGCTGGCAGAAAGGAGTATTATCGTGGAAGAAAGAAATCTTAGAAAAACAAGAGTTGGTGTTGTTGTAAGCGATAAAATGGATAAAACAATCACTGTTGCTATTCAGGACCGTGTAAAACATCCTCTCTACAAAAAGATTGTCGATAGAACTTACAAATTAAAAGCTCATGATGAAAACAATGAGTGTAAAATTGGTGATAGAGTAAAAGTTATGGAAACAAGACCATTATCTAAAGATAAGAGATGGAGACTTGTAGAAATTATCGAAAAAGCTAAATAATTTAGCTATACATTTAGGAGGTAGAGTTATGGTACAGCAGGAGACCAGACTTCGTGTTGCCGACAACACAGGTGCCAAAGAATTACTTTGCATCCGCGTTATGGGTGGTTCAACAAGAAGATATGCGAATATTGGTGATACAATTGTTGCTACGGTCAAAGATGCAACACCAGGCGGTGTTGTTAAAAAAGGCGATGTAGTTAAAGCCGTTGTAGTTCGTACTGTAAAAGGCGCTCGTCGTAAAGACGGTTCTTATATTAGATTTGATGAAAATGCAGCCGTTATCATTAAAGATGATGGCAATCCAAGAGGTACACGTATTTTTGGACCAGTAGCAAGAGAATTAAGAGAGAAACAGTTCATGAAGATCGTTTCTTTAGCACCAGAAGTACTGTAAGGAGGTGTCGACAATGTCTAAAATGAAACTTAAAAAAGGCGATTTAGTTAAAGTTATCGCTGGTAAAGATAAAGGCAAAGACGGCAAGATTATCGCTGTAAATCATAAAGATAATACAGTTATTGTTGAAGGTGTAAACATGATCACAAAACATCAGAAACCTTCAGCAACAAATCAGCAGGGCGGCATCATCCATCAGGAAGCCCCATTAAATGCATCTAACGTTATGTACAGCCTGAACGGTAAAGCTGTTCGTATCGGTTATAAAGTTGAAGATGGCAAAAAAGTTCGTATTGCCAGACCAAACGGCGAAGTCATTGACTAATTGAGAAAGGAGGGCGCCGAAGTTGAGTAGTAGATTAAAAGAAACTTACCAGAACGAAATTGCTGCAGCTATGCAGGCAAAATTCGGATATAAAAATGTTATGCAGATTCCTAAACTTGATAAAATTGTTATCAATATGGGTGTCGGCGAAGCAAAAGAAAACTCCAAAACACTTGACTCTGCAGTGAAAGACCTTGAAATTATTGCAGGCCAGAAAGTTGTTGTTACAAGAGCTAAAAAATCAGTCGCTAACTTCAAGATTCGTGAAGGCATGCCAATCGGCTGCAAAGTTACACTTCGTGGTGACAAGATGTACGAATTCGCAGATCGTCTGATTAACCTTGCACTTCCTCGAGTTCGTGACTTTAGAGGTGTAAGTGCTGATGCTTTTGATGGTAGAGGTAACTATGCATTAGGTATTAAAGAACAGCTGATTTTCCCTGAAATCGAATACGATAAAGTGGATAAAGTCAGAGGTATGGATGTTATCTTCGTTACAACAGCACATACAGATGAAGAAGCCCGTGAATTATTAAGATTATTTGGTATGCCATTTAAGAAATAAGGCGAAGTTTTAAGGAGGTAATTATTTCATGGCTAAAACAGCAATGAAAGTAAAACAGCAGCGTCCTGCTAAATTCTCTACAAGAGAATACAACCGCTGTAGAATTTGTGGTCGTCCACATGCTTACTTAAGAAAATATGGTATCTGCAGAATTTGTTTCCGTGAATTAGCCTACAAAGGTGAAATTCCAGGCGTTACAAAAGCAAGCTGGTAGGAGGTAAAGTAAATGAATATGAGCGATCCAATTGCAGATATGCTTACAAGAATTCGTAATGCGAATACTGCAAAACATGATACAGTTGATATTCCTGCTTCAAAGATGAAAGAAGACATCGCTAAGATTCTTCTTGAAGAAGGTTATATTAAAGGCTATGAAATCACTGAAAACGGCGTTATCAGAACAATGACAGTGACTTTAAAATATGGCAAAGATAAAAACCAGAAGACAATCACAGGTATCAAGAGAATTTCAAAACCTGGTCTTCGTGTTTACGCAAATACAGAGAACATGCCTAAAGTACTTGGCGGTCTTGGTATTGCAATCATCTCAACAAACAAGGGTGTCGTAACAGATAAAGTTGCAAGACAGTTAAATGTCGGCGGCGAAGTTCTGGCATTCGTTTGGTAATAAAAAATACCAGCTCACCGGTACGAGTGTGAGTGTACCTTGTGCGAACGGACTATCTTGGAATAGCCTAGTAGCGCAAGGAAGTAACTTATAGTAACAGCATTATTATAACGAAAATGGAGGTACGGGCATGTCTAGAATAGGAAGAATGCCAATCGCTATCCCTGCAGGTGTAACTGTAGAAATAGCAGAAAATAACAAAGTGACTGTTAAAGGTCCTAAGGGTACTCTTGAAAGAGTATTAGCTCCTGAGATGGAAATCAAAATGGAAGATGGTCATGTAGTCGTAACAAGACCAAATGACTTAAAGAGAATGAAATCATTACATGGTCTGACAAGAACACTGATCCACAACATGGTTGTAGGTGTTACAGATGGCTATTCAAAAGTTCTTGAAATCAACGGCGTTGGTTACAGAGCTCAGAAACAGGGCAACAAGTTAATTTTATCATTAGGTTATTCACATCCTGTAGAGATGATCGACCCAGAAGGTTTAACAACTACTCTGGAAGGTCAGAACAAGATTACTGTTTCCGGTATTGATAAAGAAAAAGTAGGCCAGTACGCTGCTGAAATCAGAGATAAGAGAAGACCTGAACCTTATAAGGGCAAAGGTATCAAGTATGCTGACGAAGTAATCAGACGTAAAGTCGGTAAGACTGGTAAGAAATAGTAAAGGAGTGAAAATCAATGGTTAGTAAAGAATGTAGATCTGAAATTCGTGAAAAGAAACATAAGAAAATCCGTAACCGTTTTTCAGGAACGGCAGAACGTCCTCGTTTAGCTGTATTCAGAAGTAATAATCATATTTACGCTCAAATTATCGATGATACGGTTGGTAACACACTCGTAGCTGCTTCAACAATGGAAAAAGAAATCAAGGCCAGCGTAGAAAAAACTAACGATGTAGCTGCTGCTGCAGCTGTTGGTACAGCAATCGCTAAAAAGGCTTTAGATAAAGGTATTACAGAAGTAGTATTCGATAGAGGCGGATTTATTTATCAGGGTAAAATTCAGGCATTAGCTGATGCAGCTAGAGAAGCTGGATTACAGTTCTAGGAGGAAAAACATGAAACGTGAAATTATTGATGCAAGCCAACTGGAATTAACTGAAAAAGTCGTTTCAATCAAACGTGTAACTAAAGTAGTTAAAGGTGGACGTAACATGCGTTTCGCAGCTTTAGTAGTTGTTGGTGACGGCAACGGTCATGTTGGCGCTGGTTTAGGTAAAGCAGCTGAAGTTCCTGAAGCTATTCGCAAGGGAAAAGAAGATGCAATGAAAAAATTAATCTCAGTTCCTTTGGATGAAAACGGAAGTATCACACATGATAATCTGGGTGTATTCGGCAGTGCACAGGTACTGTTAAAGAAGGCTCCTCAGGGTACTGGTATCATCGCCGGTGGTCCTGCACGTAACGTGCTTGAACTTGCTGGTTACAAGAATATCCGTACAAAATCATTAGGATCTAACAACAAACAGAACGTAGTTCTTGCTACAATCGAAGGTCTTGCAAATCTTGTAACTCCTGAAGAAGTTGCTAAGAAACGTGGCAAATCAGTTGAAGAGATTCTTGCGTAAGAAGGAGGCATTTTAAGATGGCAGATAAATTAAAGATTACTTTAGTTAAATCCCCAATTGGTGCAATTCCTAAACATAGAGCAACTGTTGAAGCTTTAGGTCTTAAGAAAATGCATAAAACAGTTGAAATGCCAGATAACGCTGCAGTTAGAGGCATGGTTGCTCAGGTTAAACATTTAGTTAAAGTAGAAGAAATCTAATAGATTATTTCAGTAAGGAGGTGCACACATGAATTTATCAGAATTAAGACCTGCAGAAGGTTCTAAACATAGTGATAATTTCAGAAGAGGCCGTGGACATGGTTCAGGAAATGGCAAGACAGCAGGTAAGGGTCATAAAGGTCAGAAAGCTCGTTCAGGAGCACCAAGACCAGGCTTTGAAGGTGGTCAGATGCCATTATATAGAAGACTTCCTAAGAGAGGATTTACAAACAGAAATTCCAAAGAAATCGTTGGTATCAATGTAGATGCTCTTAACAGATTTGAAGATGGTGCAGAAGTATCAATCGTTACACTTGTACAGGCAGGTGTAGTTTCAAATCCTAAGGATGGCGTTAAGATTCTTGGTAACGGTGAGCTTACAAAGAAATTAAATGTAAAAGCTACTGCTTTTTCAGCAGGAGCAGAAGAAAAAATTAAAGCTCTGGGTGGAACAGTAGAGGTGATCTAATGCTTACAACTTTAAAAAATGCATTTAAGATAAAAGATATACGTACTAAGATTGTATATACTTTGTTTATGCTTATAGTTGTCAGATTAGGTTCAAATATTCCAACACCGGGTGTCGCTGCTGGTGTATTTGAAAGTTTCTTTTCAAATCTTCAGGGCAGTGGCGGCTTCGCAGATTTTTTCAGCGCAATGACAGGTGGTTCATTTGAAAAAATGTCCATCCTGGCATTGAGCATTACCCCATATATCACTTCTTCCATTATTATGCAGCTTTTAACAATTGCGATTCCGAAATTGGAAGAAATGCAAAAAGATGGTGAAGATGGTCGTAAAAAGATTCGTGAGATTACAAGATATGTCACAGTTGCACTTGCTTTAATCGAAAGTACAGCTATGGGCGTAGGCTTCGCAAGAGGTCATTATCTTGATTACAACAATGCCTTTGGTGTGATTGTTGTTGTAATTTCATTAACTGCTGGTTCAGCATTCCTGATGTGGGTTGGTGAACAGATTACGGTAAAGGGTATTGGTAATGGTATTTCGATCGTTCTTTTAATTAATATCCTTTCAAGAATTCCAAATGACTTTGGAACATTATATGACAAGTTTATTAAAGGCGCATCAAACATCGTTACTGGTGGTCTGGCTGCTTTAATCATCATCGCTGTTATTATATTAACAGTCGTACTTGTTATTTACTTACAGGATGGTCAAAGACGTATTCCTGTGCAGTATTCAAAAAAGGTTGTCGGCAGAAGAACCTATGGCGGTCAGTCTTCAAATATTCCTTTGAAGGTAAATACTGCTGGTGTTATCCCGGTAATCTTCGCTTCATCATTAATGTCTATTCCTGGACTGATTATTCAGTTAGTAGGAAAGAGCCCAAGCGGTTTCTGGGGACATGTGATTAGCGCATTAAACAGTAACAACTGGTGTGTACCAAGTGCACCATGGTATTCCATTGGTTTACTTGTGTATATCGCACTTGTTATCGCATTTGCTTATTTCTATACATCGATCACATTCAATCCAATTGAAGTGGCTGATAACATGAAAAAGCAGGGCGGATTCATTCCGGGTATCAGACCTGGCAAACCAACTGTAGATTATTTAAATAATATCTTAAACAGTATTATTTTCATTGGTGCTGTTGGTTTGGTAATTGTAGCCGTTATACCTATCTTATTCTCAGGTGTATTTGGCGCAAATGTTTCTTTCGGGGGCACATCACTGATTATTATTGTCGGCGTCGTGCTTGAAACACTTAAACAGGTAGAATCCATGATGCTCGTAAGACATTATAAAGGATTCCTTAACGATTAATGTATGAATCCCCCGCTCTTTTGTTGAAAAAGACGGTCTATCTAACGTCAGACTCATTAAAAGAGCGGTGGGATTTTTCTTTTATATAGCTGTTTGCAGATGAATGTGAATAGTTATGTTTGTTGGACATATGGAGGTATTATAATTATGAAAATAATTATGTTAGGTGCACCTGGTGCCGGTAAAGGCACACAGGCAAAAAAAATTGCGGAAGTATGCAATATTCCACATATATCAACTGGAGATATTTTTAGAGCGAATATTAAAAATGGTACAGAACTTGGCAAAAAAGCCAAAGAATATATGGACAAGGGTTTACTTGTACCTGATGAGCTTGTATGTAATCTCGTTGTTGATAGAATTCAACAAGATGACTGTAAAGACGGGTTTATTCTGGATGGGTTCCCAAGAACAATTCCTCAGGCAAAAGCCCTGACAGATGCCCTTCATGCTATTGGACAGAACATGGACTTCGCTATTGATGTGGATGTCCCTGATGAAAATATAATCAATAGGATGTCAGGCCGCAGAGCATGTGTTGGATGTGGTGCAACATATCATATTGTTTTCAACCCTGTCAAAGTTGATGGTGTGTGTGACAACTGTGGCGAAAAACTGATTTTACGTGACGACGACCAGCCGGAAACAGTTAAAAAGCGTTTGGATGTTTACCATGAACAGACGCAGCCTTTGATTGACTACTATAAAGAAGCTGGTATCCTGCATTCTGTAGATGGTACAAAGGATATGAACGATGTTTTTGCTGACATCCTCAAAGTTTTAGGAGTAAAATAATTATGTCGGTGACGATTAAATCTGAAGCCGAAATTGCACTGATGCGGGAAGCCGGAAGGCTTCTTGCCATCATGCATGATGAACTTCACAAAGCAATAAAACCTGGAATGTCAACATTGGATATTGATAAACTGGGCGAAACAATTATACGGGATTTTGGATGTATTCCCAACTTTAAAAACTATAATGGATATCCGGCATCCATTTGTGTTTCTGTAAATGATGAAGTTGTCCATGGTATTCCAAGAAAAGACCATATCCTTCAGGAGGGTGATATTGTCAGTCTGGATGCGGGCCTGATTTATAAAGGCTATCATTCAGATGCAGCAAGAACATGGCCTGTAGGTACGATTTCAACAGAAGCACAAAGACTGATTGATGTCACAAGGCAGAGCTTTTTTGAAGGCATCAGTCTGATACAGGAAGGCAGTCATTTACATGATATTTCCGCTGCCATTCAGAAATATGTCGAGGCACATGGTTATTCTGTTGTGCGCGAACTCGTTGGACACGGTATAGGTACACATCTCCATGAAGATCCGCAGATACCAAATTACAAAAGACGGGGACGTGGTCTGAAGCTTATGGCTGGTATGACACTGGCAATTGAACCGATGGTCAATGCAGGTGTCAAAGAAGTTGAATGGCTTGATGATGACTGGACAGTTGTGACAATGGATGGAGCGTTATCAGCACATTATGAAAATACAGTGCTTGTAACCCAAACAGGATATGAGATCCTGACAATGACAGAGGCAGAGAAAAATGAGCAAAATATTTGAACAGGGTGAGTTTGCAGTTTCAAAGGCAGGGCATGATAAAAAACATCTCTATATGATTGTCAATGAAGATGAGCGATATGTTTATCTTGTCGATGGTGTAAACAAAACACTGGAAAAGCCAAAGAAAAAGAACAAAAAACATATTCAAATAATTCATTTTTGTGATAAAATATCAGGAGATATAAATTTAAGTGATGCCGGGATTGCAAAAGCAATCTCTGATTATAAAGAAAGTTTTTTGAAATAAGAGGAAGGAATAATACTATGTCAAAATCAGATGTAATCGAAGTTGAAGGTGTTGTAGTTGAAAAATTGCCAAATGCCATGTTCCAGGTTGAACTTGAAAATGGTCACAAAGTTTTGGCACATATCAGCGGTAAGTTAAGAATGAATTATATCAAAATCTTACCAGGTGATAAAGTTACTATCGAATTATCCCCATATGATTTAACAAAAGGTAGAATTATTTGGAGAGATAAATAAAATTGACACTTGACAGATGGTAAAATTCGGGATATAATTATATCCGGACGTTTTGAAAGGAGAGATTTGTTGTGAAGGTTAGATCATCAGTAAAACCTATTTGCGAAAAATGCAAAGTCATCAAACGTAAGGGCAGCATCAGAATTATCTGTGAAAACCCTAAACATAAACAGAGACAGGGCTAATTCAGCTTTTTCATTCTGTTTTTTGAGAGTGGACAAACCACTCATTTTGTCATGCCACTTTAAAAGTGACATATTTGACATGCGGCTGCAGTGAAGCAACACCAGGTGGCGTTGTATTTCACTTTTAAATATTTTTTCATATGGATTTAGCCCCGTATGGAATAAATGTATATTTGAAGATATGAAGTTCCGTCATAATTTCATATCAAATTGAAAACAAAGATTCTATATAAGAAGAAACAGTATAAACATTTCACCGCACTTATGAGATATAAGTGTGTTATACGTGTGTTTTCTTATATTATTACTACTAGTGGAGGTGTAAATTTTACATGGCTCGTATTAATGGTGTAGACTTACCAAGAGAAAAACGTGTTGAAATTGGTCTTACTTATGTATACGGTATCGGTAGAGTAAGTTCCAACAAAATTCTTAAAGAAGCAAACGTTAATCCTGACACACGTGTTAGAGATTTGACAGACGAAGAAGTAGCAAGAATCCGTGACGTCATCGACGCATCATATACAGTAGAAGGTGATCTTCGTAGAGAAATCGCTCTTAACATCAAACGTCTTCAGGAAATCGGATGTTATAGAGGTATCAGACATAGAAAAGGTCTTCCAGTTCGTGGACAGAAGACAAAAACAAACGCTAGAACCAGAAAAGGTCCTAAGAAAACAGTAGCAAACAAGAAGAAATAATACCTAACATTATTATAGGAGGATTAGTCAATGGCTAAGAAAGTGACTAAGAAAGTGACTAAAAGACGTGTGAAGAAAAACGTTGAACGTGGACAGGCACATATTCAGTCATCTTTTAATAATACAATTGTTACACTTACAGACTCAGAAGGTAACGCTTTATCATGGGCAAGTGCTGGTGGTTTAGGCTTTAGAGGTTCAAGAAAATCAACACCTTACGCAGCACAGATGGCAGCTGAAACAGCAGCTAAAGCAGCATTGGTACATGGTTTAAAATCAGTAGAAGTTATGGTTAAAGGTCCTGGTTCAGGACGTGAAGCAGCAATTCGTGCACTTCAGGCATGCGGTATCGAAGTTACAAGTATCAAAGATGTAACTCCAGTTCCACACAATGGATGCCGTCCACCAAAACGTAGAAGAGTCTAATAGGAGGTTAAATTAGATATGGCAAGAGATATGGTTCCAGTATTAAAAAGATGCAGAAGTCTCGGTCTCGACCCTATTTATTTAGGCGTTGATAAAAAATCTAATAGACAGTCTATTAGAGGAAATAAGAAAAAGAGCGAGTACGGACTTCAGTTAACTGAAAAACAGAAAGCAAAATTTATTTATGGTGTTCTTGAAAAACCTTTCAGAAACTACTTTGATAAAGCAGAACGTATGAAGGGTCAGACAGGTGAAAACCTGATGATGTTACTTGAGTTAAGACTTGACAATGTGATGTTCAGAATGGGTTATGGCAGAACACGTAAAGAATCAAGACAGATTGTTGGCCACAAACATGTAACTGTTAATGGCAACACAGTAACAATTCCATCATACCGCGTTAAACCGGGCGATGTAATTGAAATCAAAGAAAAATATAAGACATCTCAGAGATATAAAGACATTCTTGAAGTTACAGAAGCTAGAATCGTTCCAGAATGGCTCGAAGCTAATCATGAAGCTCTCTCAGGTACAGTTAAAGAACTGCCTACAAGAGAACAGATTGATGTTCCTGTAAACGAAATGCTTATCGTCGAGTTGTATTCTAAATAATAAGATTTAGTTAGTACCCTCAATTTCATCTAACCCATTAAAGGAGGGCTTTAATAGTGTTTGACTTTGAAAAACCAAAAATCGAGATTGCACAGATTTCAGATGATAATAGATATGGACGCTTTGTTGTAGAGCCTCTTGAAAGAGGTTATGGCACAACACTTGGTAATTCTTTGAGAAGAATTATGCTTTCATCTCTTCCTGGTGCCGCTGTAAGCCATGTTAAGATTGATGGTGTTCTTCATGAATTCAGTTCAATTCCTGGTGTTAAGGAAGATGTAACAGAAATCGTGATGAACATCAAGAGCTTAGCAATTAAAAACACAAGTGACACAAACGAACCTAAGATTGCTTATATTGAGTATGAAGGTGAAGGTGTTGTGACTGCTGCAGATATTCAGGCAGATCCGGACATCGAAATCTTGAATCCGGACCAGGTAATTGCCACATTAAGCGGTGCAGATAGCAAGCTTTATATGGAACTCACAATTACTAAAGGCAGAGGTTATGTAAGTTCAGATAAGAATAAAAAAGAAGATTTACCTATCGGCGTTATTCCAATCGATTCTATCTATACACCAGTAGAAAGAGTGAATCTGACAGTGCAGAATACTCGTGTAGGTCAAATCACAGATTTCGATAAGCTGACATTAGACGTTTATACAAATGGTACATTAGCACCTGACGAAGCAGTCAGTCTTGCTGCCAAAGTATTAAGCGAACATTTGAACTTGTTCATTGATCTTTCTGAAAATGCCAAGACTGCAGAAGTTATGGTAGAAAAAGAAGACAATGAAAAAGAAAAAGTTCTTGAGATGAATATCGATGAACTTGAATTGTCTGTACGTTCATACAACTGTCTGAAACGTGCGGGTATCAATACAGTGGAAGAACTGACAAACAGAACTGCTGAGGATATGATGAAAGTTCGTAACCTTGGACGTAAATCTCTGGAAGAAGTTCTTGCAAAATTGAAAGAACTTGGACTTCAGCTGAACCCAAGCGACGAATGATACACATAGTGCCGTCTGAGTAAGTCTACAGAGCATCGGACAGTACTCAAAATAAAATATTTTCTGCCCGAATAAGACCAAAGTGCATCGGGCAGTCTTCAAAATGGAGGAAAATCAAAATGGCAGGATATAGAAAACTTGGTAGAACATCTAACCAGAGAAAGGCTTTACTCAGAAGCCAGGTAACAAGCCTTTTATACCATGGAAAAATCAGAACTACAGAAGCTAAAGCTAAAGAAATCAGAAAGATCGCTGAAGGCTTAATCGCTCTTGCAGTTAAAGAAAAAGATAACTTTGAAGAAGTAACTGTTCAGGCTAAAGTAGCTCGTAAAGATGCTGATGGCAAGCGAGTTAAAGAAGTTGTTGATGGTAAGAAAGTAACTGTATTTGATACAGTAGAAAAGAAAATCAAAAAAGATAACCCTTCACGTCTTCATGCAAGAAGACAGATGCTGAAAGTTCTTTACGATGTAACAGAAATTCCAGCAGAAGGTAAAGGCAGAAAACAGAATACAAAATCTGTAGATTTAACACAGAAGTTATTCGATGAAATCGCTCCTAAATATGCAGACCGTAACGGTGGTTACACAAGAATCGTTAAGATCGGTCAGCGTAAAGGCGATGCAGCTATGGAAGTTCTTATCGAATTAGTTTAATTAGCAATGTCTAAATAAGGCGTAAAATACTTGGTATTTTACGCCTTTACTTTTTATATGTGAGTATAGTATAATATGTTGATGTCAGGAATTCTGAATGCACATAGATGAGGTGACTTGATGGGAATTATTAAAGCATTAAATTTAATATATAATTACGTGACACAGGATGATGAAACCGAAGAAGAAATCGTGATTCGTGCGATTGATGATGTCAGTCTTGACATTAATGCCGGTGAATTTATCGCAGTTCTCGGACATAACGGTTCAGGCAAATCGACATTGGCGAAGCACATTAATGCTTTATTGCAGCCAACGAGCGGTTCACTGTGGGTGAAGGGTTATAATACTGCAGATGAGGCTAATGTATGGAATGTACGTCAGTCCGCAGGCATGGTATTTCAGAATCCTGATAATCAGATTATTGGCAGTATTGTTGAAGAAGATGTAGGTTTTGGACCGGAGAATATCGGTGTGCCTACAGATGAGATATGGAAACGTGTGTATGAGAGTTTGGATGCTGTAGGCATGATGGAGTATCATGCACATTCACCGAATAAATTATCCGGTGGACAAAAGCAGCGTGTGGCGATTGCCGGTGTTATGGCAATGCGCCCGGAATGTATTGTTCTGGATGAACCAACGGCAATGCTTGATCCAAATGGTCGTAAAGATGTCATCCGCACGATTACAGAGTTAAATCAGCGTGCAGGTGTGACGATTGTTTTAATTACACATTATATGGATGAAGTCATTGGCGCAGATAAGGTTTTTGTGATGGATGACGGTAAAATCGTGATGCAGGGTACACCGAGAACGATTTTTTCACAGGTAGAGAAGTTAAAAGAGTTACGACTGGATGTACCACAGGTGACAGAATTGGCGTGGGAACTTCAAAAAGCAGGTTTACCGCTGCCGGATGGTATTTTAACAAACGATGAATTAACAAAAGCTCTTTGCAATTTGCGTGACAAAGGCTTTAAATTTAATTAACAGGTGGACAATCATGGCAATTAGACTGGAAAATGTAAATTATATTTATAGTCCGGACAGCGCATTTAAAAAGCAGGCTCTCAAAGATGTAAATCTGACAATTCATGATGGTGAATTTATCGGACTCATCGGACATACCGGTTCAGGTAAATCAACTTTGATTCAGCACCTGAACGGATTAGTCAGAGCAACCTCCGGCAATATTTATTTTAATGATACAGATATTTATGACGAAAAATTTGTAATGAAAAATCTGCGCGCAAAAGTCGGACTCGTATTTCAATATCCTGAACATCAGTTATTTGAAGTTACAGTGATGAAGGATGTGTGCTTTGGACCGCACAATCTCGGCTTAAATGATGAAGAATGTGAAGCAAGAGCCAAAGAAGCCTTAAATCTTGTTGGTTTAAAGGAAAAATACTGGACAAAATCACCATTTGAGCTTTCCGGAGGACAAAAGCGCCGCGTAGCTATTGCTGGCGTGATCGCAATGCATCCGGAGGTGCTTATTCTGGATGAACCGACGGCAGGACTTGATCCAAAGGGCAGAAATGATATCCTTGACCAGATTGCGGCATTGCATGCACAGAAAAAGATGACAGTGATTCTGGTGTCGCATAGTATGGAGGATGTGGCGCAGTATGTGGACCGTATTATCGTGATGAACCGGGGACAGGTAAGGTTTGATGATACACCGAAGAATGTTTTTAAACATTATGAAGAACTTGAGAAAATTGGACTTGCAGCACCTCAGGTGACTTATTTGTGTCATGAACTTCGTCAGCAGGGCTTTGATATTTCAGAAAATGTGACGACTGTGGATGAAGCAAAGACTGCCATTTTGAACATATTTGGGAGGACTGCACAATGATTAGAGATATGACATTGGGACAGTATTATCCCGCAGAATCAGTGATTCACAAGATGGATCCAAGAGTAAAGCTTGCAGGAACATTTATTTATATTATTGCCATATTTTGCGCTAATAATGTGTTGACATACGCACTTGTGATTTTAGCATTGGCAGCGGTGATTGCATTATCCAAAGTGCCTTTAAAATTTATGCTTAAGGGTATTAAGGCGATTTTATTTATTTTATTGTTTACGGTGGTGCTGAATTTATTTTTAACACCGGGTACAGAGCTTTGGCGTTTTAAATTTTTAAAAATCACACAGGAAGGCGTGATTTTGGCGGTGAAGATGGCGGTGCGTTTGATGTTATTGATTATGGGTTCATCTCTGATGACATTAACAACGACACCAAATCATTTGACGGATGGTCTTGAAAAAGCGTTGGGCCCACTGAAGAAAGTGCGTGTGCCTGTACATGAAATTGCAATGATGATGTCGATTGCACTGCGTTTCATTCCCATTTTACTTGAAGAAACAGATAAGATTATGAAAGCACAGCAGGCTCGATGTGCGGATTTTGAGAGTGGCAATATCTTTCGCAGAGCAAAAAGTCTTGTACCGATTCTTGTACCGCTTTTTATTTCATCATTCCGCCGCGCCACAGATCTTGCCATGGCGATGGAAGCCAGATGCTATCATGGTGGTGAAGGACGAACAAAGATGAAACCACTTAAATACTACCGCAGAGATTATATCGGTTATCTGATGATGCTCGTATTTATTGCGGCAGTTGTAGTGTTAAATATTTTAGGAAAACATGTGTTGGCGTTTTAATGGCGCCAACATTCGTTATTTATATGAAAAGTATGGAGAGTAACAGATGCGAAGAATTAAATTAGTGGTGGCATATGACGGCACCAATTATTGTGGATGGCAGGTGCAGCCAAACGGAACTTCGATTCAGACGGTGTTGCAGGCGGCCATTGAAGATTTAGTAGGCGAGAAGATTTTGCTTACCGGTGCCAGCAGAACAGATTCCGGGGTACATGCCCTTGGGCAGGTGGCTGTGTTTGATACAAATAAAGACAATATTGCCGATTGGAAATTTGCCATGGCGATTAATCAGCGTTTGCCGAAGGATATTGTTGTGCAGTCTTCTGAGGTTGTGGCAGATGATTTTCACCCAAGATATTGTGATACACAAAAAACATATAAATATAAGATTTTGAATCGTCGTTTTGCACTGCCAAATGAACGTTTTGACAGTTATTTTGTACCGCAGAAGTTGGATTATGAGGCGATGTGTGAAGCTTCAAAGGTACTGATTGGTACACATGACTTTCATAATTTCTGTTCATTAAAAACCAATGTGGAGAGCACTGTGCGTACGATTTATGCACTGGATTTTGAAAAATCCGGGGATATGATAACGATGACAATTACTGGCAACGGCTTTTTATATAACATGGTGCGCATTATTACGGGGGCACTGCTTAAAGTAGGCTTCGGACAAAAGACAGCAAAAGATCTGGAATATGCATTAAACTGTGAAGAACGACTGATTGTCGGCTCAACAGCACCGGCGCATGGCCTGACTTTGACGGAAATCAGGTATTTGTAAGATGGCGCGCTGTTATTTATGTCCAAGAATGTGTGGTGCGGACAGAGATGAGGGCGAACTTGGCTTTTGCGGCATGCCAGGAAAACTATATGTTGCCAGGGCGGCACTGCATATGTGGGAGGAACCTTGTATTTCCGGAAATTTTGGAGAGGAAGATGCAAAGCAGAAAACGGATGGTATCATGGATAATTCGGAAAAGCTTGTGGATGCGTCTAAGATAAGTGGGGATAAAACCAGTAAAAATATTCCAGGGTCGGGGACAGTTTTCTTTTCTGGATGCACATTGCGGTGTATCTATTGTCAGAATTACCAGATTGCGGCAGGAAAATTTGGTAAAATCATCACAATGGATCGATTGGCGGAGATTTTTCTTGAATTGCAGGCGAAGGGCGCAGCAAACATTAATCTTGTGACTCCGACACACTATACGAACCAGATTATTCGTGCGCTGGATAAAGTGAAACATAAATTGCATATTCCTGTAGTCAGCAACACAAGCGGTTATGAGCGGGTGGAAACATTAAAAATGCTGGATGGATATGTGGATATTTATCTGACGGATTTTAAATATATGAATCCGGATTTAGCAAAAAAATATTCAAAAGCACCGGATTATCCCGAAATGGCAAAACTTGCCCTGTCAGAGATGGTCAGACAGACCGGCAAGCCTGTATTTGACAATACGGGACTGATGAAATCTGGTGTGATTGTCAGACATCTGTTATTGCCGGGACAGCTTCTGGATTCTAAAAGAATCGTGCGATATGTATATGAAACATATGGTGACAGTGTATATTTAAGTCTTATGAATCAGTACACACCACTGCCACAGGTCAAAGATATTCCAGAGCTTAACTGTAAGGTAAAACATAAATCCTATGAAAAGCTTATCGATTTTGCTCTGAATTTGGGCGTGACAAATGCTTACACTCAAAGTGGTGAGGCCATCAGTGAGAGCTTTATCCCGGCGTTTACCGGGGAGAATGTGTGAAATGCTTTATAATATTAAAAAATGGAGGTACAATACATGGAAAATGAAAAGAACATATCCAGTGGATTTACAGAGGGTAAAATTCTTGCTCCATTATTGAAATTTATGGTACCCATTCTTGGTGCCCTGCTTTTGCAGGCAATGTATGGTGCGGTGGATTTGCTTGTTGTCGGCTGGTTTGGCGATGCTACAAGCCTTTCTGCGGTATCTACAGGCAGTAACCTTGTACAGATGGCAACAATGTTAATTGCGGGTCTGACAATGGGCGCAACAGTCCTTATTGGACGCTATATCGGTGAAAACAATCCGAAACGGGCAGGTAAAGCCGTTGGTGCGGCAATTTGTATGTTTGCAGTTGTTGCGGTGATGATCAGTTTACTGATGGTGATTTTTGCGCCGGGATTTTCTACATTTTTAAAAGTGCCGGAGGAAGCAAGAGCACAGTGCATCAGTTACATGCGTATTTGCGGTGCTGGTATGATTTTTGTCACAGCATATAATGTCATCAGTGGTATTTTCAGAGGTATTGGTAATTCAAAATTGCCATTGATTTTCGTATCAATTGCCTGTGGCGTGAACATTATTGGCGATTTCCTGTTTGTTGGCTTAATGAAAATGGACGTTGCAGGTGCAGCGCTGGCGACAATTCTGGCACAGGCAGTCAGCGTTGTTTTGTCCATTATTATCATTAAGAATACAAAATTGCCTTTTGAATTTACATTAAAAGACATTCGTTTCCACGGCATGGAAATCAAATCCATGCTGACACTTGGTATTCCGATTGCTATGCAGGACACATTGACAAGCGTTTCATTTTTGATTGTCAATTCTATGGTTAATTCCATGGGACTTGTATCTTCGGCTGGATATGGTGTTGCCAATAAAATTGTCAACTTTATTTTCCTTGTACCATCAGCCTTCATGCAGGCAATGTCAGCCTTTGTGGCTCAGAATATTGGGGCAGGCAAGCCGGAACGTGCCAGAAAAGCATTATTTCAGGGTATGGGTACAGCATTATGTATCGGTATTGCCATGTTTTGTCTGGGTGCCTTTGGTGGAGGTATGATGGCACGCATATTCTCATCAGATATGCAGGTTGTGGATGCCTGTGCAACTTATTTAAGGTCATTTTCGTTAGACTGTATTATTACATGCATGCTCTTTATCTTCATGGGATTTTTCAACGGCTGCGGTCACACAAAACTTGTGATGATTCAGGGCTTAATCGGTGCATTCCTTGTACGTATTCCATTATCTTATGTGATTTGTCAGATGACAGGTTCACTGTTTTTAATGGGCTTTGCCACACCGGCAGCATCCTTAGTCAGCAGCATTATCTGTATTTGCTATTACAGACATCTTGTACATAAAAAATTAATTTGATGATATATATGTCAGAGGTAAAATACCATACAGAATTTAATAAAATTGTAATAAAAATGCTTGACAACAGAGGGTGAATCACATATAATAACTAGATGTGACGATATGTTTATGAATACTATAAGCCAATGCCCCGGAGTATAGTATTTAAACAATATATGAAACCTAAATATTTTGTTGTGTACTATTCACAAGGAGGAAAAAGCATGAAAAGCTATATGGCTACAGCATCTTCAATTGAAAGAAAATGGTATGTCGTTGACGCTGAAGGACATACATTAGGACGTTTAGCATCTGAAATTGCTAAAGTATTAAGAGGTAAAAATAAACCAACATATACACCAAGCATGGATACAGGTGATTATGTAATCGTTGTAAATGCAGATAAGATTAAAACAACTGGTAAGAAATTAGACCAGAAGATTTATTATAGACATTCAGACTACGTTGGTGGTATGAAAGAAGCTACATTAAAAGAAATGATGGCTAAGAAACCAGAAGACGTTATTTACCTTGCAGTTAAAGGTATGCTTCCAAAGGGACCACTTGGCAGACAGATGCTTAAAAAACTTCATGTTTATGCAGGTCCAGAACATAACAACGCAGCTCAGAAACCAGAAGTATTAGAAATTAAATACTAATTAGAGTTTGATTTGGAAGGAGAAAATAACAGTGGCTACAGTTAAATTTTACGGAACAGGTAGAAGAAAGAAAAGTATTGCCAGAGTTTACCTTACACCAGGTACAGGCAAAATTACAGTAAATAAAAGAGATCTTGATGAATTCTTCGGTATGGAAACACTGAAGGTTATCGTAAAACAGCCTCTTGAACTTACAGGTACAGCAGATAAATTTGATGTATTAGTAAATGTTCACGGTGGTGGCTTTACAGGCCAGGCTGGTGCTATCAGACACGGTATCTCAAGAGCATTATTAAAAGCAGACGCTGAATACAGACCAGCTCTTAAGAAAGCAGGCTTCTTAACACGTGACCCACGTATGAAAGAAAGAAAGAAACCAGGTCTGAAAGCAGCGAGACGTGCTCCACAGTTCAGCAAGCGATAATCGACTGCTCAGACTATATCAAAATGGTTCAAAAAGCCCGGAAAATCAAGGTTTTCCG
>CAKRHR010000047.1 GCA_934339005.1 uncultured Catenibacillus sp.
AGCAGTAAGAAGTATCCGCAAGGACTTTAATTTCTCGATGTGTTTGAGTATATTTGAACACATTTTGAGTGGCAGATTTTATGTGTCCAGATTTCAAACAACAAATTCATGAAATTTTTGGTACAACCGACCTGGAGGAACTGCGCCATATTGCAGAAGATGCTGCATATTACAAAAAAATATCCGTTAAACCATCAAACAACCAAAAATCGGCATCCTCCGGCAGGAAAAATTCTCTGACAGAACCACAGCTTGCACATATTATGGCATTACAGCTTCAGGGTAGAAAGATTACAACGATTGCAAAGATGTATCATGTTTCCAGACAGACGATTTACAGTCAGCTTAAACGCGCACATCAGTTTAATGACAATCCAGACATTCAGATGCGTATGAATTTTATGAATCGTGATAACCTTTGCACAACGATTGATATTGACTTTAAACATGAACAAATTACCATTCAAAATTATACGCAGCAGATTCCATTGCGGGCCTTTGGTGTTGTTGATAAACCAAGCTGGCAGGATTTTGAATATTTTTTGGAGGACCGTTGTTTTCCAAGAACCCGTGACCATGCTAAAGAACTGTTACGAGAAATTGGCGTACCATTTTATGACCCTTTATTAATTATTGAACAGACTCAGGGGCGCATGGAAGGCGACCATCAGTGGATTATGATACTTCACCGTGAGGAGGGATAATATGTCAAATGCCAAGCAACACCTGGAAAATACAGACATTACAAATAACATCTGGCAGCCAGCAAAGGATGCCATTCACAACATTCATCTTGACGCTTATTCTCCCTGCCACAAAACAGGACATACCTCCAAAGGTGACCAGTTAAAATGGCGGATAAATGATATGTGGTACAAAGCAGATTATATGGGCTATGAGAGCTTATCGGAGGTGCTTGTATCAAGACTTCTTCATAAAAGCTCACTTAAAGAACCTTTTGTCACCTATTATCCTGTTGAGATTGATTATAGCGGCCAGACGTTTCAGGGCTGTGCCAGCCCACATTTTTTATCACCGACACAGATGCTCATTCCTCTTGAAAAACTGTATCGACAATATACCGGTCAGAGCCTTGCAAAGAAACTTACAGAATTTTCTCAAATCCACGAACGGATACAATATCTTGTCAACCAGATTGAAGCTATCACACAGCTTAAGCATTTTGGTGCCTATATTACAGCGATGTTAGAAATTGATGCTTTTTTTCTGAATGAAGACCGCCATACAAATAATATTGCTGTCATCTACGACGAACAGACCCAGACCTATGCCTGCAGTCCTTTATTTGACCAGGGCCTATGCCTGTTTGCAGATACAAAGCTTGATTATCCATTAACTTTATCTGCAGAACAGTGTCTTGAAAAAATAGAAGCCAAGCCTTTTAGCAATAACTTTGATACACAGCTTGACGCCGCCGAGGAATTATATGGAATTCAACTTCATTTTCATTTCACAATGAAAGATATTGAGGATGAACTTGCTTCAGTGGGTATATTTTATCCCCAGGCAGTTTACAAACGTGTGGAAGATCTCTTAAGAATACAATTTAGAAAATACGCTTATTTAATTGAAAATTAATCCTGTCAAACGCAGTCATTTTCATGGGGGATGTAACTTCTGTGTGACTTAAAAGCCCTGATGGACTGCTTCAAAAGTCAAAAAAAGGAACGACCGCCTTAACGAATCCATTTCCATAAAGCAGTCGTTCCTTTTCTATATCTTCGGCTTATATTTTTTGTGTTACCTTTTTCTATATCCTAGGCTTATATTTTTGCAATACCTTTTTTCTACATCAAAATAATTTTGTAACAAAGTAAGGTCATTTTAATTTTTATCTTTTATTTTGCCAGTGTCCATCCCATTTCCCAGAAATTCAGTTCGTATCTTGAGCAGGCCACAAAAATGTCTTTCAGGTGTTCTAACTGGTCTTTGGATAAATCTTTTGTCAGGCGGTTAAATACATCCATAAGGACTTTGTTTTCTTCGGCATATTCATCAGATACATAACCCTGAACCCATTCACCGTAAAACGCATCATCTATGGCTTCAGGATGGTTTTCAACCATCTTTTTGGCAATCACTTCATAGCTGTAGGCGCAGGAGAGTATTGCTGCCAGGATTTCAACCTCACCCTCCTCATAAGCCACACGCAGCATATAAGATGTATAGGAAAGATTATCCAGTGCTCTTGGTGTGTTATCCAGTTCTTCCTGAGTTACACCGAATTTTCCCATATAGCCTTTATGTATATCCATCTCGCCGCCGGTCAGTGCCTGAATATAATTCGTAAATATCTGTAATGTTTCCTGAGATTTTGCTTTGGCTGCACCGATGGCAAACGTCTTTGCATATTCTTCAAGATATAAATAATCCTGAATGATATAATAACGGAATTTATCTTTATCCAGTGTACCATTCTGAATACCAAGCACGAAAGGATGCTCATTATATTTTGCCCAGATACCGGCTGTTGCCTCTAATAAATAATCAGTTGTCTGCATATTTTCAGTCCCCCTGTGTATTTTCTTTTGCATATTCGCCTGTCAGGTTAAATGCATGCTTCATCGGACCGCTGCCGTGGCCTAAATCAAGCATAGCTGAAAGTGCACCTGAAATATAATCCTTTGCTCTTTTGACAGATGTGTCTAAATCAAAACCTTTGGCAAGGTTAGAAGCAATAGCACTGGAGAGGGTACAGCCTGTACCATGTGTATTGGAATTATTGATACGTTTGCCCATGAACCATTTTACATTTTCGCCGTCACATAAAAGGTCATTGGCATCATTGATGCTGTGACCGCCCTTAAGCAGCACCGCACAGCCATAATTTTTACTGATAACTTTAGCCGCAGCCACCATATCGCCTTCATTTTCAATATGCATCCCTGATAAAATCTCAGCTTCAGGAATGTTTGGTGTTACAAGTTCTGCAATCGGCAGGAGTTTTTCTTTTAATGCTGAAACCGCATCTGTTTCCAGTAATTTTGAACCGGAGGTTGCCACCATTACAGGATCCACCACGATATGCTTTGCCTTATAAAATGCCAGCGCATCCGCAATCACATTAATTAGTTTTTCTGAAGATACCATACCGATTTTAACGGCATCCGGATAAATATCTGTAAAAATCGCATCAATCTGCTGTCTTAAAAATTCAGGTGTCACTTCAGAAATACCTGTCACACCTGTTGTATTTTGAGCAGTCAGTGCAGTAATAGCGCTCATGGCATAAACACCGTTCATCGTCATCGTCTTTAAATCTGCCTGAATACCTGCGCCGCCGCTGCAGTCACTTCCGGCAATCGTTAATGCTGTTTTCATTATACATAACCTCCTGAATCTTTATGATTTCATGATATGAGCGACAAAATATAATCACAATTTAGCCTTTTGAAACCTGCCTCATATCACTGTATATTTTCCATATATCACAGCCATTAAACAACTGTGCAATTTTACACTACTCCCGTAATTCTACACCGGATTCGGTGCCGTTGCAAGCCTTTTTGCGCCTGTACTGGTCAGGCGTGACGCCATTGATTTTTTTAAATACCTTGCCAAAATAACCGGCGCTGTCAAACCCGCACATACCGGCAATTTCTGTGACGTTTTTTTCAGGGTACTGCGTCAGAAAAATCCGGGCGCGGCCGATACGGATATATGTCAGTTCCCTGACAACGGTAATCCCCATGGTTTCTTTAAATAAATGACAAATATAGCCCTTCGTCAGTTCGACCTCCCTGGAAATATCATCCAGTGTAATTGGCTCCGCATAATGATTTTCAAGATAACTGATGACCTTTAAAACAATCTGGTGATTTCGGATTGCTTCATCAATCACCGTTCCCCGCTGAATATGTGTAATAGATTTTGGCATGTCCATCAAAAGGGCATAGCAGACCTTTGAAAACGCTTCCTTATCCGGTAACGGGTTTTTCTTTGTCATCTTCAAAATTTTATTCAGATAACTGTGAAATGTCGTAATATCATCAAAGAAATGATAGACACCGCTGTCTGTAAATCCAAGCACTCTCAGAATTTCCCGACACAAAACACCGTCAAATTCAAGTAAATCCATACGCCAGTCCTCAGACAGGGCATTAAAAGTAAATGGTGTATGTTCAAATATCAGACAACCGACATTTGGTGTGATTGTATATTTTTGCTGATTTAAAATAAGCTCACCATGGCCTTTCAAACACACATACCAGTGAAAACTGTCATATCCTGAAGATACATACGTCTGCTGCAAATGATTCACTGCCACAGTAATCACATTTAACGGCATCTGTAGGTCTGTCAGATGCACATTGATAATGCTGGATATCATTGATTTCACCTGCCTTATAAATTGATTGCGTATCAACAATTCTAAAGTGCATTTGCACAGACACAATCGTATTTTAGAATTTTAGCACTCACATTATTATAATATTTTACCATAAATACGATTATATTACACTTGAGAATTTTTGTCCACAGATTTATAATGTATATGTAGAGATTTTTATATGATGCGCTCTTTATTCTTCACTTAAAACACGTTTTACACAGGTGCATGATATAAAAATTTTTCTTATTTTAACAGGAGTGTGGGGAAATATGGTTTACGATATGACATCCGGGCGACCGATAAAAGTCATTACAACATTTGCAATTCCGTTATTTATCGGAAGTATCTTTCAACAAATCTATAATATGGTGGATTCCATCGTTGTCGGCAATTATGTCGGCGCCAATGCACTGGCAGCAGTAGGGGCGTGTACCGGTGCATTTAATTTAATGCTTGCACTGATTGTCGGACTGACCGGCGGTATGTCCGTTGTGATTGCACAGTATTTCGGCGCTAAGAATATGAACATGGTCAAACAGACCTTTATCACATCAACACTGATCAATCTGCTCACAGGTGTCGTGATTACCTTTGCAGGGATTGCACTGGCGCGTCCTTTGCTTCGGGTTTTAAATACACCGGAGAGTATCATGGCAGATGCACACATTTATCTTGTCATTATGTTTATTGGCACGCTGGCAAACTGCATGTACAATGGTATGTCCTCCGTACTGCGTTCTATGGGCAATTCAACCATTCCACTTGTAATTTTGATTATGGCAAGTCTTATTAATGTTGGCCTTGACCTCTTATTTGTTATTGTGTTTAACATGGGCGTTGCAGGCGTTGCCACAGCCACCGTATTAGCTCAGCTTATTTCAGCGCTTGCCGCCATGATTTATACATTTGTCAAAATTCCTGAGCTTCGTTTTACATTTAAAGAGCTTCGTCTGGAGAAGGCGATTGCAAAAGAAGTCATCCGTATCGGTTTTCCTGCTGCTTTATCAAGCTGTGGTGTGTCAATTTCTGTCATGTTTATGCAGCGTGCCATTAACGCTTACGGCGAAGATACCATTGCTGCATATACGGTGGGTAACAAAGCAGAAAATGTCGGTATGGCACTGAGTTATTCCATTGGTACAGCCGTTGGCACTTTCTGCGGACAAAATATCGGCGCCAGAGATTTTGAACGTGTCAAAAAGGGTATGCACGCAGGCTATATTATCGCCATTGGTTATGCAGTGATTGTTGGCGTTGCCATGATGATATTTGCAAGACCTCTTGCCGGATTATTCACAAGCGAGCAGCAGGTTGTCGACATTGCTGTTGGTTATATTTATATTGTCACAGCATTTGCACCGGTGCTTGGACTTGTCTTTGTATTTCAGAATTTCCTGCGGAGTGCAGGCGATGTCATGCCAACCGTCTGGATGAGTATTATGGAAATCACCGCCCGAAGCGTCCTTGCATTTTTATTTTCCTGGCTCTTTGGCAGAGTCGGTATCTGGTGGGCCACACCGACAGGCTGGACAGCCTCACTGATTATCGGCTTCTTAAGATACCGTAGCGGAAAGTGGAAACAGAAGATTACTGCGATGGGCGAAAATAAAAAATAACCCTAATAAACAAAATTTTTCTGAGAAATATTTTCAAAATTATCTTGACAATTAACACAATTAGTGATAGTATAGTTCTTGCGTTAAGCAATGCCGGCGTGTCGGAATGGCAGACGAGGCAGACTCAAAATCTGTTGTGGGCAACCACGTGCGGGTTCAAGTCCCGCTGCCGGCATTATTTTTTAAAGATGGTTCATGCCATCTTTTTTTATTTTTAATACAATTAGTATTTTATTACGTTTTCGACTTTTGACACTTACACCATAAAATCTATAAACAAAATATATTCTTTATAAATTTTCACATCTATGTATTCC
The DNA here is from genome assembly GCA_934339005.1 of uncultured Catenibacillus sp. Taxonomy (GTDB): domain Bacteria; phylum Bacillota; class Clostridia; order Lachnospirales; family Lachnospiraceae; genus CAKRHR01. The sequence continues at coordinate 6,288 of CAKRHR010000047.1, forward strand.
TATTACAAATCCAGTTTTATTATTTTGTTCATTTTGTTAAATACACATATTATTTTCTAATAAATTTATTAAATTTTCTATGAAAATCTAAAAGTTTTTAATGAAAATATAAAAATTTTCTATAGACAGAAGAACCAATAGTGGTTATTATGTATGCATAGGTAAAAATATGAAACGAATAATTGTGCAATATGAATTAAAACACATGACATCTTTGGTATTGACTATTTTTTAACATATTTTACACTTTGTTCAAAAAAGGAGCGAATAAGAAAAATGAAGCAATTTACTTATGTTATCACAGATGAAATCGGCTTACATGCAAGACCAGCAGGAGTACTTGCCAAAGAAGTAAAGAAGTTTCAGAGTACAGTTACGCTTTCATGCAAAGGTAAGAGTGCAGTTGCAAGCAAACTTATGGCTGTGATGGGTATGGGTGTAAAACATGCAGACACAGTTGAAGTTTGTGTAGAAGGACCGGATGAAGATGTAGCTTGTGAAGCAATCGAAAAATTCTTTCAGGAAAATCTCTAATTTTTTTCTGAGTGTTCATCGTAAAATTTGTGAAATGGAGTAAAAAATCAATGAAAATTTTTAGAACAAAAGACTATGCTGATATGAGTAGAAAAGCAGCTAATGTTATTTCTGCACAGATAATCATGAAGCCGGATTGTGTTCTTGGTCTTGCAACCGGTTCAACACCAATCGGCTTGTACAAATATCTGATTGAATGGTATGAAAAAGGTGATTTGGATTTTTCTCAAGTAAGAACAGTAAATCTTGATGAATATAAAGGATTAAGTCGTGAAAACGACCAGAGCTACTATTATTTTATGCATCAAAACTTATTCGATCATGTAAATATCCCAAGTGGTAATACACACTTACCAAATGGTATGGAACCTGATTCCGAAAAAGAATGTGCCAGATATACACAGTTGATCGATTCAATGGGTGGTGTTGATTTACAATTACTTGGTCTTGGACATAATGGACATATTGGATTTAATGAACCTGCAGAAGCATTTGCAAAAGATGTTAACTGTGTAGATCTTACAACCTCTACAATTGAAGCAAACAAAAGATTCTTTGCATCTGCTGATGATGTTCCAAAGCAGGCATATACCATGGGTATTAAAACTATTATGAAGGCAAAGAAAATCTTAATCGTAACAAGCGGTGAAGATAAGGCTCAAATCTTAAGAGATGCTTTTCTTGGACCAATCACTCCACATGTTCCTGCATCTGTTTTGCAGTTACATAATGATGTCACAATCGTAGCTGATGAAGCAGCTCTTAGTAAATTTTTCTAAACCAAATTGTTTTGATAGATAGAGGTGTAGACATATGATCATAAAAGGCGCAAATGTCTTTTCACAGGACAATACATTTATCAAAGGCAATGTCGTTGTGAAAGATGGTCGGTTTTCAAATATACTTGATTCAACAGATGTATGTGCAAATGAACAGCAGATTGTTGATGCTACAGATCTTTACATGATTCCTGGTCTTGTAGACATTCATTTCCATGGATGTAAAGGTGCAGATATGTGTGACGGTACCAAAGAGGTGCTTGATGTGATCACAGCTTATGAAGCATCAATTGGTGTAACATCTATTTGTCCGGCAACGATGACAATCCCTAAGGATGAATTACTTAAAGTCATGAAAAATGCCGGTGAGTACGAATATAACGGTGGAGCACATCTTGTTGGCATCAATATGGAAGGACCATTTATCAGTGCTTCAAAAAAAGGGGCACAGGCAGAAGAAAATATAATGCATTGTGATTATGAGTATTTCTGTCAGCTTCAGGATGCCGCTAAAGGTTTAATTAAACTTGTTGATATTGCACCTGAAGAACCCCATGCTATGGAATTTATTGACAAGGCCAATTCTGAAGTTGTTATTTCTCTTGCACATACTGCTTCGGATTATGATACAGCCAAAGAAGCGATCGAACATGGTGCTTCACATGCTACTCATTTATATAATGCGATGCCGCCATTGAATCATAGAAATCCTGGTGTCATTGGAGCCATCAGAGATTCTGAGAAATGTCATGCTGAATTAATTTGCGATGGAGTTCATATTCATCCTTCTGTGATTCGTGCTACTTTTGCCATGTTTGGTGCAAAACGTATGATTTTGATCAGTGATAGTATGCGGGCAACCGGTTTGGAAGACGGCGAGTATACACTTGGCGGACAACCTGTGACTGTTAAAGGTAATCTTGCCACTTTACATGACGGCACCATTGCCGGTTCTGCAACAAACCTCATGGATTGTATGCGTTTTGTTGTTAAAGAAGTTGGTCTTCCTCTAGAAACAGCAGTCATGTGTGCATCTGTCAATCCTGCTAAAGAAATCGGTATTTTTGATGAAGTTGGCAGTATTAGCGTTGGTAAAAAAGCAGATTTTGTGCTTTTAGATAAGGATTTAAACATCGTTAGTGTTTATATCGATGGGAAGGAGATAATATGTTAGGCTTTTTAAAAGGTAAATCAAAAGGTAATATTATATATTCACCTTGCAACGGTAAAGTAGTTCCACTTTCTGAAGTTTCTGATCCTACTTTTGCTGAAAAAATTCTTGGAGACGGATTCGCTGTAATTCCATCAGAAGGTAAGATATACGCACCTGCTGATGGCGAAGTGACAATGGTTTTTGATACACTCCACGCTATAACAATTACAAGCACTCAGGGTACAGAACTTTTAATTCATATTGGTCTTGATACTGTAACATTAAAAGGCGAACCATTTACAGCCCATGTTGCTGCTGGTGACAATGTTAAAAAAGGTGATCTTTTAATGGATGTTGATTTGGATAAGATCAAGGCTGCTGGTTTAGAAATTATTACACCTGTACTTATTTGTAATACAGATGAATATACAAAAATCGACCTTCAAAAAGAAGGTGATGTATCTTTGGATGATGCAGTTTTAAAAATTTCATAATTGCATGATCCGGATTTTCTAAGAAAATAAATGGAATTATCCATTTTATTTTAATAATGTAAAGGGAGGGAGAAATATATGAAATTTCTTCAAAAACTGGGTAAAGCTTTAATGCTTCCCGTAGCTGTACTGCCAATCTGTGGTATTCTCATGGGTATTGGTTATTTACTTTGTCCTGCTACTATGCAAGGCGGAGATATCCAGGGTGCGGCAAACTTTATCGGTTTGTTTTTAGTTAAAGCCGGTGATGCTTTAATTGGTCACTTGCCGATCCTTTTTGCAATCGGCGTTGGTGTCGGTATGTCAGATAAAAATGACGGTACTGGCGGTATCGCAGCACTTGCTTCATGGTTGCTGATGACAACACTTCTTTCAACAAGTTTTGTTACAACAATCATACCATCAATCGCTGAAAGCGAAATCAAAACAATAGCATTCGATAAAATTGAAAACCCATTCATTGGTATTCTCGCAGGTATTATCGGTGCAATGTGCTACAACAAGTTTAAGGATACTAAACTTCCTGACTGGTTGTCATTCTTTAGCGGTAAACGTTGCGTAGCAATTATTGCCGGTGTTGTATCTATTCTTGTATCTGTTGTTTTATTATTTGTATGGCCTTTACTCTTCTCAGCACTTGTTGCAATCGGTAAAGGTATCGTTAAATTAGATGTAGTTGGTGCAGGTATTTATGCATTCCTGAACCGTCTGTTAATTCCTACAGGTTTACATCACGCATTAAACAACGTATTCTGGTTTGATACAATTGGTCTTGGTGACTTACAGCACTTCTGGGCTGGCGAAACATCTGCAGATGTTTCATGGAGTCTTGGAATGTATATGTCAGGTTTCTTCCCATGTATGATGTTTGGTATCCCTGGTGCAGCTTGCGCTATGATCAAATGTGCAAAACCTGCTAAGAAGAAAGTTGCTATCGGTATTGTTGCTTCAGCAGCTATCTGTGCATTCGTTTGTGGTGTTACAGAACCTTTCGAATTTGCATTCATGTTCCTTGCTCCTGGTCTTTATGTAATCTATGCTTTACTTTATGGTTTATTCACAATCGTAACAGTAGCGCTTGGATTCCGTGCAGGATTTAGTTTCTCAGCTGGTGCTACAGACTTATTATTCTCAGCTTCACTTCCTGCAGCAGCTAAGACATGGCTCATTATTCCTCTTGGTATCGCAGCATTCATCGTATTCTACTTTGTATTCCTCTTTGCGATTAAGAAATTTAATCTCAAGACTCCTGGTAGAGAAGATGACGACGATATTGAAGCAGAAAAGAACGTTAAACTTGAAAGCAACGATTACACAGCAATCGCAAAAACAATTCTTGAAGGTTGCGGCGGTAAAGAAAACATTACAAGTATCGATAACTGTATCACAAGATTAAGACTTGAAGTTAAAGATATTACATCTGTTAACGATAAATTAATCAAATCTTCAGGTGTTGCCGGCGTTATTAAACCTGGTAAAAATTCCGTTCAGGTTATCGTTGGTACAAAAGTTCAGTTCGTAGCAGATGAATTTTCAAAACTCTGTGGCAAATAATTGAAATTTGATTTTTCATCTTAAATTTTAAAAAGCATTGTTCATTGAATTTTCGATGGACAGTGCTTTTTTGTTACCCCCTTTATTATTTCTTTAAAATGATGTATACTAAACAAAGAGTATGATTTAAAGGAGATTTTGTATGGATTGTCGAGAAGCCCAATCACTGATTATTCCATTTATTGAAGGCAAATTAAATGATGAACAGAATATGGTTTTTATCGACCATGTAGAACACTGCAGTGATTGTTATGATGAGCTTGAAGTCTATTTTATCGCACTTTCAGGTATACGACAGCTTGATGGCGACAGTGCGGACTATATTCAGGGAATTTCTGATTTTAAAGGAGCCCTGAAAAATTACATTGACTATAAGAAAAACACCGTAAACAAACACCGCAGCAGACATCGAAAATACAGAATTATCATTACCACAGCTGCATTTTTAATCGCAGTCATGACTGGTGCAGGTTACTGGGCTGTCACAACAAATATACCGATTGGACAAAAAATCAAACGCGTTGCTGCATCCATCGTCTACAAGTCCAGTGGCGAACCAATTAAAAAGAGTGTTGAAAAGACACTGAATTATCATTATGAAGAATATTCCGGATATCCTGAATTAATTATCAACCGGGAGATTCCGAAAGATAAGGAAGATGAAAATGAAGAAAATAGTACTGATTGACGGCCACAGCATTTTAAACAGAGCCTTTTATGGCGTACCGGACCTGACAAACTCCGAAGGTCTGCATACAAATGCTGTTTATGGCTTTTTAAATATTATGTTTAAAATTCTTGATGAAGAAAAGCCTGAACGCCTGGCCGTTGCCTTTGATTTAAGTGCCCCGACTTTCAGACACAAGATGTTTGACGGCTACAAAGGCACAAGAAAACCGATGCCGGAAGAACTCCGGCAACAGGTACCTCTGATGAAAGAGGTACTTCATGCGATGGGTATTTCTACAATGGAAATGGCAGGTTTTGAAGCTGATGATATTCTTGGCACCATTGCCGCCCAATGTGAAAAGGATGGTTATGAAGTTTCCGTCATTTCCGGTGACCGTGATTTATTGCAGCTTGCCACAGAGCATATCAAAATCCGTATACCAAAGACAAAGATGACCGGTACAGAAATCGAAGATTATTATGCTAAAGATGTCATTGAAAAATATCAGATCACACCGGTGGAATTTATTGATATGAAAGCTCTGATGGGCGATACCGCAGATAATATTCCGGGAGTTCCCGGTATTGGTGAAAAGACTGCTGCCAAAATTATCACAACCTATCATTCCATAGAAGAAGCCTACGCTCATGTGGACGAACTTAAGCCTAAAAAAGCTTCTGAAAATATGAAAACCTACTATGAACAGGCACAGTTAAGCAAAGTCCTTGCTACTATCAATACCCATTGCGGTTTTGAACTGGATGTTGAAAATGCCGTTCTTGACCATATGTATGGAGAAGAAGCCTTTAAGATATTTAAACGTCTTGAATTTAAAAATATCCTGAATCGTTTTGATGTATCTGAGCAGGCATTAAATGACGATTTTTCAAAAGATGTACGCATCATTGAAGATATGAACGAAGCCCTGGCTGTATTTAAGAAAATCAGCGAAACCAATTGCACGGGTATTTATCTGTTAAATCAAAAAGACTGCTTTGGCATATGTACCGCTTTATCCGAAAAGGATATTTATTTTATCCCGTCAGGCGGTTTTATGAACGAAGCCTTTTTGTGTGATGAATTAAAGCGCGCCTTAAAGACAACAACCGCAGCAATGATTTGTATTAAAGATGCCATCAGCCCTCTTGGCCTGACAGAAGCACAGTCTTTATTTGATGCATCCCTCGCAGCTTATTTGCTGAACCCCACAAAAGACAGCTATGCCTATGACGATATTGCCAGAGATTATCTGGACATGACATTACCGTCCCATACAGAACTTTTTGGTAAAAAATCACTTGCCGAAGCGATGGCAGTCATGCCTGAGGCATTTAAAAATTATGTTGCATACATGACTTATATACCGCTTAAATCCCGTGAAATATTACTTGCGCAGCTTGAGCAGTGTGAGATGAGAACACTGTATGATACCATTGAAATGCCTCTGGAATTTGTCTTAAATGACATGGAATGCTACGGCATTAAAGCAAACAAGCATGCCCTTAAAGAATACGGAGAAAGCCTTGTCAGCAAAATTTCAACATTGGAGCAGGACATCTATGACCGTGCCGGTGAAGCATTTAATATCCAGTCACCAAAACAGCTTGGTGTGATATTATTTGAAAAGCTTCGCCTGCCATTTGGCAAGAAGACAAAGACTGGTTACTCCACCTCTGCAGAGGTACTTGAAAAAATTAAAAATGAAGACCCGATTGTCAATATGGTGCTTGAATATAGACAGCTTACAAAGCTTAAATCCACTTATGCCGATGGACTTGAAGGCTATATTCAGGAGGATGGCCGTATTCATGGCAAATTTAACCAGACCATTACAGCCACCGGACGTATCAGCAGTACAGAGCCAAACCTTCAGAACATTCCAATCCGTATGGAGCTTGGCCGTCTGATCCGAAAGGTCTTTGTGCCGGATTCTTCTTATATATTTATGGATGCTGATTATTCACAGATTGAACTGCGTGTGCTTGCACATATGTCCCAGGATGAAGCGCTGATTGATGCCTATAAACAGGAGGAGGATATTCATAAAATCACAGCTTCCCAGGTCTTTCATGTGCCTTTAGATGAAGTCACACCAACACTCAGAAGCAATGCCAAAGCCGTCAACTTCGGTATTGTGTACGGTATCAGTGCCTTTGGCTTAAGTCAGGACCTTGGCATCAGTAAAAAAGAAGCTGACACATATATCCAGCAGTATTTCCACACCTATCCAAAAATCAAATCATTTTTGAATCAGATGGTGGAGGATGCCAAAACAAAAGGTTATTCTGTGACCATGTTTAACCGCAGACGTCCGATTCCTGAATTAAAATCCAGCAATTTCATGCAGCGTTCTTTTGGTGAGCGTATTGCCATGAATGCCCCGATTCAGGGTACGGCAGCAGATATCATCAAGATTGCGATGGTCAACGTATCCAGAGCACTCAAAGAAAAACAGATGAAATCACGCCTGATTCTTCAGGTTCATGATGAACTTTTAATTGAAACCCATATAGATGAAGTTGAAGAAGTCCGTGAAATATTAACAAAAGAAATGAGCCATGCCGTAGAGATGTCTGTACCACTTGAAATCGACATCCATACAGGCAATAACTGGTATGAGGCAAAATAAAATGATCAAAACAATAGGTATTACAGGCGGCGCCGGCAGCGGCAAATCTGAAGTCTTAAAAATCATGGCAGAAGAATTTGGTGCACATATTATTATGTCTGATGAAGTTTCCAGGCATTTATGTGAGCCCGGCGAAAAAAGCTATATAAAAATCGTGCAGACCTTTGGCAGACAGGTGCTAGATGTCAACGAGCGCATTGACCGTGCAAGACTTGCCGAAGTTATTTTTGCAGATGCAGACAAACGCGAGCAGTTAAACGCCATTACACATCCGGATGTCAAGGATGCTATCCTTGAAGAAATCGCACAGGTGCGTGCTGAGGGCAAAGCCTCCTGCATCGCAGTGGAAGCGGCATTGCTGCTTGAATGTGGTTATAAAGCCATTTTAGATGAGATGTGGTTTGTTTATACGGATGCCGCAACCAGACGCGAACGTATGAAAACAACCCGTGGATATTCCGATGAAAAGATTGACCATATTTTAAAAAGTCAGCTTTCAGATGAAGCATTTATGCAGGGCTGTGACCGCGTGATCGACAATAACGGCTCTCTGGAAAATATACGCAAACAGTTAGCCAAAATATTTTCTGAGTGAATTCCGGATTTTTCCTTGTTTTCACAAAAGAAACGTATTATAATAGGCGAAACGGAAATTTCGCCGTAAATGACAAAAGAAAAGGTGACAATACAGATGCAATTCGGAACAATTGCCAGCGGCAGCAGCGGTAACTGTCTGTATGCCGGTGATAAAGACACACATATTCTGATTGATGCAGGTATCAGCGCCAAACGTATCTGTGCAGGACTGGACACCTATGGTGTGAAGCCACAGGACCTGGATGCCATTATCGTTACTCATGAGCATATCGATCATACCTCAGGGCTTGGTGTGATGCTTCGCAAATATCACATTCCGGTGTATTCCACCCGAGGTACGATATGGGGTATCAAGGCAACCAAATCCCTTGGGACTATGCCTGATGAATGTTTTCATGAGATTCGCCCTGAAAATGATTTTCAAATCGGCGATTTGCACGTTGAACCCTTCAGAATTTCACATGATGCCTACGAGCCTGTAAGCTATGTGCTTAACAATGACCAGACACAGATTGGCATGGTCACAGACCTTGGTTTTTACGATGATCATATCGTTGACCACTTAAAAAATTCAGACCTGCTTTACGTTGAAGCCAATCATGATATCAACATGCTTCAGGTTGGCCCTTATCCGTATTATCTGAAGCAGCGTATTCTTGGAAATAAAGGCCATTTATGCAATGAGAAGGCCGGAAAACTGATTAAATCGTTGATGCATGATGACTTACAAAAGGTCATTCTTGGGCATTTAAGCAAAGAAAATAACTATCCTGAGCTTGCACTTGAAACTGTAAGGCTTGAAATGGGACTTTCAGGAACCATACAAATGTCGTTATTTGAATCGGACCACTCAGAGGAGGGACTTTCGGCAGAAGATGTCGTTGTCGCACCAAGAGATACTGTATCCGGTCTGATTACATTATAAAACCAGGAGGATGATTTCAAAATGAAAAAAACAATTATTACAGTGATTGGTAAAGATACTGTTGGTATTATCGCAAAGGTCTGCACATATCTTGCAGATAATCAGGTAAATATTCTGGATATTTCCCAGACCATCGTTTCTGACTTTTTTAACATGATGATGATTGTGGATACTTCAAATGCAACAAAGCGTTTTGAAGCAATGGCTGATGAGCTTACAGAGCTTGGTAATCAGATTGGTGTCAAAATCAAGATGCAGCACGAAGACATTTTTAACACAATGCACAGAATCTAATACGCAAAGGAGTCGCCATGATTAATTTATTTGAAGTTACAGAAACTAATAAAATGATTGAAGAATCCAATCTCGATGTGCGTACGATTACAATGGGTATCAGCCTGTTAGACTGCGCAACAGATAATGTGGATAAAACCTGTGACAATATTTACAACAAAATCACAACAACTGCTAAGGATCTGGTAAAAGTTGGCCGTGAGATTGAATTAAAATATGGTATTCCAATTGTCAATAAACGTATCTCCGTAACACCGATTGCGCTTGTAGGCAGCAGTTGCTGCAAAACCCCTGAGGATTATGTCAAAATCGGCAAGACACTTGACCAGGCAGCAAAAGCTGTCGGCATCAACTTCCTTGGCGGTTTTTCAGCCCTTGTTTCTAAAGGCATGACAACAAGTGACCGGCTTTTAATCGAAGCTATTCCCCAGACACTTGCTGAAACAGATTTTGTCTGCAGTTCCGTTAATGTCGGTTCTACAAAGACAGGTCTTGATATGGATGCCATCAAACTGCTTGGTGAAAAGATTGTTGAAACAGCGCAGTTAACAGCAGATAATGATTCTCTTGGCTGTGCCAAACTTGTCGTTTTCTGTAATGCTCCTGATGATAATCCATTTATGGCAGGTGCTTTCCACGGTGTAACAGAAGGCGACGTTGTCATCAATGTCGGTGTCAGCGGTCCCGGCGTTGTGAAGCGTGCTATTGAAGCATGTCGCGGTGCAGATTTTGGTACATTATGCAACACTATTAAAAAGACAGCATTTAAAGTAACCCGTGTCGGACAGCTTGTAGCCCAGGAAGCTTCCAGAATGCTTGGCGTACCTTTTGGTATCATTGACCTTTCTCTGGCACCTACACCAGCCGTTGGTGACAGTGTTGCTGAGATTCTTGAAGAAATCGGTCTTGAGCGTGTCGGTGCCCCAGGTACAACAGCCGCTCTGGCATTGTTAAATGACCAGGTGAAAAAGGGCGGTGTTATGGCTTCCTCTTATGTCGGCGGCCTTTCAGGTGCATTTATTCCAGTTTCAGAAGACCAGGGTATGATTGACGCTGTCAATGAAGGTGCATTATGCATGGAAAAACTTGAAGCAATGACCTGTGTATGTTCTGTTGGTCTTGACATGATTGCCATTCCGGGACATACAAAAGCTTCTACCATTTCAGGCATGATTGCCGATGAGATGGCGATTGGTATGATCAACCAGAAAACAACAGCCGTACGTCTGATTCCGGTTCAGGGCAAAGATGTTGGTGACGTTGCAGAATTTGGGGGTCTGCTTGGCTATGCACCTATTATGAAAGTCAATGAATTTGACTGTTCAGCCTTTGTGAATCGTGGCGGACGTATTCCTGCACCAATTCACAGCTTTAAAAATTAATTAGATTTCAGGAGATTTTTATAATGCTTGAAAATATAAAACCAACCAATGTCATGTATTATTTTGAAGAACTGACAAAGATTCCTCACGGTTCAGGCAATATGGAAGCCATCAGTGATTACTGTGTTGCATTTGCAAAAGCCCATGGACTTGCAGTGCGTCAGGATGAACTGATGAATGTTGTTATTGTCAAGGAAGCATCCAAAGGTTATGAGGATGCTCCAACAGTGATTTTACAGGGTCATTTAGATATGGTTTGCGAAAAAGATGCCGATGTGGATTTTGATTTTGAAAAAGATGCACTGCGTCTGGCAGTCAAAGATGATTATATCTATGCCAAAGGTACAACTCTTGGTGGCGATGACGGTATTGCTATTGCGATGTCCCTAGCCATCCTTGCAGATGACACACTTAAACACCCACGTATTGAGGCTGTTTTTACAACAGAAGAAGAAACCGGTATGGACGGCGCTGCTTTCCTTGATACATCTGACTTAAAAGGTCGTTATATGATTAATCTGGATTCTGAGGACGAGGGCAGTATTTTGGCAAGCTGTGCCGGCGGTATGCGCACAGACCTTTCTTTTGCCACAGCTTATGAAGAAGTTACAGGTATTCCTGCCACATTGACAGTAACAGGGCTTCTTGGAGGCCATTCCGGTACAGAGATTGATAAGATGCATGCCAATGCCAATATTTTACTTGGTCGTATTTTATACAACCTTCTGACAGAAGTAAATTTCCATGTCATTGATTTAAACGGTGGGTTAAAGGACAATGCTATTCCGAGAGAAGCTAAAGCCGGACTTTGTATTCCAAAAGAAGATTTATCCTTCTTTAAAGAAAAACTGCACAAGATTGCTGCTGATATCTCAGCCGAATACCAGACATCTGACCCGCATATTCAGGTAAACCTTGAAGTTGCAGAAACTCAGAGCTTGGTACAGGCTTTATCCATGGGCTGTTTCCAGCGTGTATTATATGTTTTATTTAACGCGCCAAACGGTGTCCAGACCATGAGTGCTGACCTTCCTGGTCTTGTTGAAAGTTCATTGAATCTTGGCATCATGGAAACAACAAAGGACTGTATCCGTCTGCGTTATTCTATTCGAAGCAGTGTTGCCTCTATTAAGACTTATATCAGCCAGAAACTTTGCTATATGACAGAGATGATGGGTGGTGTATATGAAGAAGACGGTAAATATCCAGGCTGGGCATTCAAACCGGAATCCACACTACGCACACTGGCACAGGATATGTATGAACAGTTATATGGCAAACGCCCAAGTGTTGAAGCCATTCACGCAGGTCTTGAATGTGGTCTGATTTCAGAAAAGATGCCTGGCATTGATATCATTTCCATCGGTCCTGACATCTTAGACATTCATACTCCAGCAGAACGTTTAAGCATTTCTTCAACAGAACGTACTTATAATTTTGTTGTTAAGATGCTTGAAGCATTCCCGGAATATTGTCATTAAATTATTAAATTTATTTAACAGCTATGGTGAGATGCTATTACGAATGTATGCATCTGCACTGTAGCTGTTTTTGTTTGTATCTATATCTTTTTGAAGTTACATCTGTCAAACCTCATATTCTTATCACATCTGTCATAAGTTAAGATAATCAATATTATATACAGGAGTGTACCATGCCTTCCAATATGTATGACCCTTACAGTTTTGAGCAATCCAATATCCATCAACTCAGACAGAAATCAAATCATATATACTCTAATCATCATTTTAATTCTGCAATCTATCCAAAAAATTATTTTTCAAATAGTACACAAGGCAAAAGTATGGATTGTAACGTTTATCATTTTATCAAAAGCATGTTTTGTTTGTTTATGATTTTGCTAATTTTAGGTACCCATTTATTTTTCAAAGCACAGACATCTGAAATTTTCACAAAATTACAGAACAACATTGCCCTTCAGCAAAACCCGGAGGAAATAAAAAACAGTCTGAAACATATTCTCTCTGAAGTTCTTTCATAAATACTTGAAGTTCTTTCACAAAATGTATATAATAGTTTAGATTAACGTCTTGATTTTTACTTCATATACACTTATGTTACGTGTCCATTGCAGCTATGGGCACATACACATATGAGAGAAAGGAAATTTATGAGAAAATTAGCATTAAGTGATGATATTCTTTTAAAAGTGGATAAACCCGCAAGATATCTTGGCAATGAAGTCAATGCGGTACAAAAAGAAGTCACTCCTGAGATGATTCGATTTGCAATGTGCTTCCCGGATGTCTACGAAATCGGTATGTCTTATCTTGGCATCCAGATTATTTACGATATGATGAACAGACGCGATGATGTCTACTGTGAACGTGTTTATTCACCGTGGACAGATTTGGATGCTATTATGAGAGAACGCCAGATTCCTTTATTTGCATTAGAAACACAGGATCCCATCAAAGATTTTGATTTTCTTGCCATTACCATTCAGTACGAAATGTGCTATACAAACATCTTGCAAGTCATTGATCTGAGCCAGATCCCATTAATGGCAAAGGACAGAACAGAAGATGATCCGATTGTTATTGGTGGCGGACCTTGTGTCTACAATCCTGAACCACTGGCAGATTTTTTTGATATTTTTTATATCGGTGAAGGTGAAACGGTTTATTATCAGTTGCTTGACCTTTATAAAAAACATCGTGCAGGCAAATACTCCCGAACAGAGTTTTTATATGAAGCAGCTCAGATTCCGGGACTGTATGTACCGATGTTTTATGATGCAGAATATAATGAAGATATGACACTGGCATCTTTTAAGCCAAACAGAGCCGGTGTTCCTGAAAAAATTGAAAAACAGGTGGTGACCGATTTAAGTCATACGTTTTATCCATCCAAACCTGTTGTGCCATTTATCAAAGTCACACAGGATCGTGTTGTTCTTGAAATTCAGCGTGGCTGCATCCGTGGCTGCCGGTTCTGTCAGGCGGGTATGGTTTATCGGCCAAACAGAGAACGTGATATTGAATTTTTGAAGGACTACGCCTTAAAGATGTTAAACGCTACAGGTCACGAGGAAATATCCTTAAGTTCCTTAAGTTCAAGTGATTATTCCAAACTGCCTGAGCT
>CAKRHR010000048.1 GCA_934339005.1 uncultured Catenibacillus sp.
GCATATACGATATATGCTACGATAACCATGGAAATCAGCTGTGGCAGAAGGATGGATGTCTGGAAAAACTTCTGCAGCGCTTTTCTTGAGATATCTGCAAGACAGATACCAACAAGGATACCTACGATCGTACCAAGTACAATAAATGCAACATTGTATAACAATGTATTTCTCGTAATGATCCATGCATTACTTTCAAAGAAGCTGCCGTTATTAGCAAACAACATCTTGAAGTTATCAAAACCTACCCATGGACTTGCAAAGATACCTTTGCTGTAATCCACCTTTTTGAAAGCAATAACAATACCAACCATTGGAATATAGTTGTTAATGATAAAGTAAAGCATACCTGGAATGACCATGAAATCCAGAGCGGATACCACTTTGTTCTTCCAGAGTAAATATAAACCTCTGAATAATACGATGAAACCAAGAACCATCATAACGATGTTGCCGTATGTGATACCGACTTTCTTAGCGCCTTCCATTGTATCTGCAATACCATTTGCAAAAAGGATATCACTTACAATAAGAACGATTGATGCAATCGTTACGATACCGGAAGATAAACCTTTTTTAATCTTTGGATAGAAGATTGCAAATAATAAAATTGCGACAATACATAACACGATAATAAGCATTGATGGTACCATACCAAATGTAGCTTTTCCACCGGCTACTGTGGCACCTGTCAGAAACTTAAGGCCATTTAAAGTATATCTGACCTTCTTATATGTGTAACCCACTTGAGGAAGAAACATGCAAACAAGCATGAGCACTGATAAGATTATGACATCGACCATGCCATGGGCTGCCAGTTTCTTTTTCATGTCTTCCACTCCCTTCTCTGAACATTTCGATAAACTAAATATATTTTATTTTTATAATAAATGACAGCACATGCAATTTCACACTTATGCTGTCATTTATAATGTTATCTATTCTTCGTTTTTAATTTTCAGATTTTCTTCTGTTTACTGCTGTGCCAACCAGTTATCAAGCTGTTCCTGATAAGCTGCGATCAGATCATCAATACCTGCTGCTTTTAATGCATTTTGGAAATCTGTAAGAGTTGCTTCCCAGTTATCGCCAGCGGAGCCTGACATCAATGTTGCGATATACTGCTGTTCAACGTTGTAGCATGCAGTCAGTGTATTTTCAAGTCCTGTATTATCAATCTGGAAACCAAAATATTTTGAAAGTGGACAATCTGCTGTGGCCTGTTTTTGTTCTTCACGTGTTACAGAAGAACCTTCCCACTGTGTAATTAAAAACTGATTACCATAGAGAAAATCTGCTGTATGATACTGTACATTTTCTGCAGTCACGCCATCTGGATATGTTGCATAACCTTCATCATTTAACACCCAGTCGCGGCCTTCAATACCCCATGTCAGCGTATTTTCCATTTCCTGAGATGTATAAAGTAAATTCAGGAATTTCATAGCAGCTTCTGGTTCTGTTGCTGTTACAGGAATGCCAAAACCAAATTTTGTGCATGACTCTGTTGTAATTGCCTTATTACAAATACGAATATCCGTAAACTCATGACCAGTTGTTGCCTGTATTGTTGCAAGTCCACCACTTTCTGTCTGTGCAACTTTAGCCACGCCAACATCGCTCTTAAGCAATGTATCACCATAATCCTGTGCTGTACCGGCATCTTTATAAACCAGACCTTCGTTATACCATTTTGCTACACGCTCAATCATCTTTTTAAAATCATCTGTAAAATATTTACAGTTTACTGTATCTGTATCCGGATCTGTCGTGACAAGCAGATAGCCATCGCCAAGTGTATCTGTTGCATGATTTTCAGAAAATTGATCTGAACCATTTAAGAAACCATTTGGATAAAGAACTGTACCTGTATTTTCATTATTAATAAATCCTGTATAACCTGCTGCAGTCACATCTTTCATAATATCTTCAATTTCCGGCCAGGAAGTTGCATTTTTGGCATCTTCAAGACGACCAACTTCTTCAAGGACATCTGTTCTTATCAACATTGTCTGGAATGCAGCTTTATCACCATAATTACCCACACCATAAATTCTGCCATTCAATGAGCAACCTACAAGCATGTCACCCTGAACTTCTTTAATATCCTGTCCATATTCATCTAAAAGATCCGTAATATCCATAAGCTGGCCAGCACCCATCAATGATGTAAATGTTGCCGCAACTGGAATAAACATCATCAGATCAAGTTTATCTCCGCCCTGAATCATCATTGGTACCTGTGAACCATATGTACCACCATCATACCATTCTAAATTCACGTGAACATTAATTTCACTTTCCGTAATTTCATTGATTTTATCCTCAACGGCCTGTGAATCCGCTGAATCAACCGGTGCTAATGACATTAAAGCAACTGTAATATCTGCTGCTTCATCGTCATCATCATCTGCATCATCTTCATTGTCACTTACTTCTCCATTATCCGATGCATTAGAACTCTTACTATCCGAAGCATTATTATTTCCGGATTGTTCAGCATTACCACATCCTGCAACTGCTGTGACCACCATACCAAGTGCCAGTATCATCGCTGTAAGTCTTTTTCCTATCATTTGTAATCTCCTCCCATAATTCATACTGCTTTTTAATAAATTAATTAACCTTCTATCAGACGTTTCATCATCTCATGATGTCTTCTGACCTGTTCAACTTCATTTGCCAGATGATCGACACCAATATCCTGCTGATCACGCTGTCCTTCATATTCAGAATCAATATAGCCATCAAACCCATTAGCTTTAAGATATTTGATTGGTGTTTCATAATCGATAGCTTTATCCTCATAGCATCCGGGTTGTCCGGAAATTTCTGTCATGTCATAGAATTTACCGTGCATGCTGACAATATAAGGAATAACATCCACAATATCTTCCGGATTCGCAGAGGCTTCATGTAAAGCCATACGTTCAATCGTTGAAACACTCAGATTATGTCCCGGAAATTTTTCATCCACCAGATCACACATGTCATCAAAATCATATGCACAACTATTTTCCAGAATAAAATCAATGATTTCCGGATTTTTTGTATGTCGCTTACTATAATCAACAGCTACCTGTGAAGGTGAGTGCTGGAAAATACCAAAATCAGGTACAAGTCCTACATGCTTACTGCCTGTACGCTGCGCCAGCTCGATAATCTGATCTGTCATTCTAAAATCAACTTCTGCAGCCATGCCTTTCGTTGGCCTTTTCTTACTATTATCCAATTTAATTGGTAATGGTGCATGAATCTCTTTACCTATACGCACATTGTATTTTTCTGCAGTTTCAAGTGCCATTTCAATGACATCAATTGGTACAAGACACAAAGAACGTACATTTTGAAAACCCATTTTTGCAGCCAGCTTAATATCATTTTTAAGACGTTCTGCGGCTTCTTTGTGATTCATAACATGATCTCTGAACTGATGTACATCCAGATAAATATCCATTGTCACAGGCTTCATATCGTAACGTGCCATAAAATTATTCCAGTCATAAATAAATTCATCTGTTGGAAATGGATAATTTCTGATGAGCTGTTCATCAATAATTTCAATGCCATCTGTTTTCAGATTATCATGAACTTCCACAACCTGATCTTTCCAGCTCATCTGCCCGAAAAACTGTGCCTGCTGATAGCTATATAAAGATACACCTCTTTTAATTGCCATGATTAGCGTCCTCCCTCCTGAAGTTCAAGTTCAAATGAACAAATAGCTGCTGTCTTTCCTGCACCTGCGCCACTGCCAGGTACCGGAGGATTCTTTACCCATTCTTCATCCCATGGCATATAACCATACTGTGAAAGTACAGATTGCTGAAGTAAGATTGTATGTTTACCAGGTGCAAGACCACCTTCTTTAGTAACATATACATAACCTTCATCATCATAATTCCAGTGTTCCCATACACATGTTTTAATTTCTTCAAAACTTCTTGGTGCTTTGCCATTAATTTCAAATTTTTGAACTTCACGTGGATATTCTACACCATCACAATTAATGTAATAGCCATTATGTAGTGAGAGAAAACAACCTCTGTAATCCGCGATACGCACCGCAAATTTAAAACCAACTGCTTTTCCATTTTCATATACGTTTTCCAGACTATCTTTTCTAATCAAATACTGATCAAACATTTTATCATTCCTCCGTCAAATCCATAATAAACGCTGCCAGTTCACCCATTGTCTTTGTCCGACCAAGTTTCATGTTTGGACAGTCAATTTCAAATGTGTCATCCAATGCAGTTTTCAGATCAACAAATTCATGACTTTGCAAAGAGTTAATTAAATCAAACTTCAAATCTTCTTTCCATGTTGAATTTTCACTCAGTGTATCTGCATCTACGCCAAAAACATCTGCCACAATGTCAATGACTTTTTCAAGGATTTCTTCATATTCCATGATTTACATCCCCCCTTCTAAATATATTTTTCTTCACATGTGCCATCTAACACACGCATTGCACCAAGTGCCAGTGCTTCCATCTCATATTCGCCCGCATATACATGAACCGGAGCGATATAACTGCAATGTGCTTTAATATAATCTACTACATATTCCGAATACACCATACCACCGGTCAGTACAATAGCATTCACCTGACCATAAAGCACCGATGCCTGTGCACCAATTTCTTTGCATGTCTGATATAACATCGCATCCATGCAATCTTTATATGCTTCATTACCTGCAAATGCAGCTTTTTGAATCACTCTGAGATCATTTTCACCGATATACGCTGTTGTTCCACCTTTGCCATTCAGCATCTTCTTAACTTCTGTTTCTGTATATTTTCCCGAAAAACATAATTTCACAAGCGCTCCGACCGGTAATGCTCCTGTTCTGTTTGTTGAAAACGGTCCATCACCATCTAATGCGTTATTCGCATCAATCATTTTTCCATGTTCGTGTGCTACGACACTGATACCGCCGCCCATATGCACAACAATCAAGTTTATATCTTCATATTGCACACCGGCATCTGCTACATATTTTCTGGCTACTGCACGCTGATTCAATGCATGGAAGCTGCTTTTTCTCTCCAGTCCAGGCAATCCGCTGTAACGCGCCAGTTTTTGAAATTCATCGGTCACCGGAGGATCTGTCACTGTCGGTAAAATACCAAATTCTTCTGATAAACTCTTTGCAATAAATACCCCAAGATCACAGGCATGTCTTCCGAAATTACCTGTTTTTATTTCTTCAACCATCAGTGAATCAATAACATAAGTGCCGCCCTCAATTGGATGTGTGTGGCCACCACGACTGGCGATCGCATTTAATTCATGACCATCAATCTGATATTTTTCCATAAATCTTAAAACAGTATTTTTCCGGTATTCATATTGTTCAAGAATTGTGCCAAACTGTGCCAGTACCTCTGGAGAATGTTCGATTGTTTCTTTAATCTTACATCCTTTACCTTCATAATAAGCAATCTTACTTGATGTTGAACCAAGGTTAATAACTAATACTTTATACATCCATCTTCCCCTTCATCCACTTTGCACTTATTTACTCTGTGCTGTCACTGCCAGCATAATGCAGGCACCTACAATCTGATCAAGTGGTGCGCTTCTGGATAAATCTACACAAGGTCTTTCAAGTCCGGCAAGTAAAGCACCATGTACCGGATAACCACCAAAAAGATTGATCAGCTTCACACCAATATTGCCCGCATTTAAATCTGGAAATACAATAATGTTTGCCTGTCCGGCAACTATACTCTCGCGTTTGACTTTCTTTTCAGCAACTTGTGGATTCAAAGCTGCATCCAGTTGAAATTCGCCATCAATGCATAAATCAGGACGTTTTTCATGTGCTATTTCAACTGCTTTTCTCACACGCAAAACACTGTCTGTATCGCCACTGCCATCAGTTGAATAAGACAGCATCGCTGCTTTCGGTGTCCATCCCATCATTTTGTGCATCGTATCACAGGCAGAGATTGCAATGTCTGAAAGTGTATCTGCATCCGGCTCCTGTACTACAACACAATCTGTCAGACATAATAATTCACCTTCCGGTCCCTGCCAGCCATTTGCTTCAAGGACACACAAACTGGATACCGTATTAATGCCCGGTTTCATGCCAATGATATTTTGTGCTGCAAAAATTGTTTCTGCTGTTGTAGACATAAAACCGGATACAAATCCGTCCGCCATACCAATTTTGACTAAAGCAGCCGCAAAATTTTCTTTCTTACGGATTTTTCTGCGTATGGATTTTTCAGAGAGCAAATCACAGACATTCATGTATTTTTTTACAATATCCTCACAAAGTTCTGCATCTTCATGATCAACAAATATCATGCCTTCTGTAGATACATCATTTTCATCCGCAAGCGCGCAGATTGTCTCTTTTTTTCCAATCATAACAGGAATCGCAGCTTTAAGTTCTACAAGACGACTGGCTGTTTGTAAAATGCGCACAGCTTCCGTTTCCGGAAACACAATGCGCTGCTGATTTTCCTGCGCCTTTTTAAGTAATTTATCTAAAAATTCTGATTTCATTTCCTACTCCTGTAAATCATTTTCATGTTGCCAATATTTATACCAAATATTGGCAACAATTATTTACATCAATTATTTGTACCAATACTTTTTATCTGTAAATTTTATCACCAGCAACATACTTTGGTGGAATGACAGGGATTTCAAGATAAGAATCATATTCTGCACCTGTATGAATGACATGCTGACCTTCATTATCAATATCCCATGCAAAATATTCAAACCATCCTTCATCTCTCAAATATTTTGGTGCGATTTCAAGTCGGATGCCTTCTCCTTTATGGAAAAATTTACTTGTCGGCCAGATTTCAATATCTACAGGTACAATTTCACCTGGTGCCAGTTTTTCGTCTTTTGTATGTGCCAGAACAGGCTGATGTTCTTTTGATAACTTTGCATCAAGTGCACGTCTTGAAACTCTGAGTTTTCCCCATGCGCCCGGATGCGGCTCACCAAGTACATAATGTGGCAGGAAATTGCCATCTTTATCGATTTTTTTCACTGTAATAAACAAATCCATATCGTCATGTCCAACTGCTTCGACCCACATATGTAATTTCAAAAGACCAGTCACTTCCGTATCTTCATCAAAATACATATCAAAATTAGTCAGGCCGGTTTTTGCATCATAACTTACTTTGCTTTTCTGTGCATAAGGCTCAGGTGACATCTTTCCATCTTGTGCATTCATATATAATTTTGTATATTGTGTGCGTTTAAGTGGAAATGCTTCTTCTGGTCTGTTGTGGAACATATCAAAATCATAAGCATCCATAACATCTAATCTTACCTTTGGTGTCATTTCCCATCCGTTATAAATTTCTTTAAGATATCTGTCAAAGAATCTTCCCACATCCTCAAGATTTTCCGGGTTATACATATCCGGCCATTCAAATTCTCTGTGACATCTTAACCATTTCTTTTTAGATTTAATTCTTCTGAAAGCTTCAATAGAGCCTCTCAGATGGAAATGACTCCATCCTGCTGCCACGTATGTAGGAATATTAATCTGTTTCCAACGTGGAATCTTATCTTCCCAGTATTCATTCATAAACGGATACTTCTGAAGCATTGCCGCATAGTCTTCAACATAATTCGGACCAACAAGTTTTCCAAGCATATCGTCATTAAAACCAAGAGCCGGAATACCGCCTTCCATCATCGCTTCTCTGTAAAAATCACCTGTGCCTTCCCATCCTGCAATACATGCCAGATGTGGTGGCTGTGCGGCTGCAATTCTCCACTGTGACATGCACAAGCCTGAATTGCCAAACATACCAACTCTGCCATTACACCAGCTTTCCTGTGCGATCCATTCAACATAATCATATCCATCCTGCGCAAAAGCGTCTCCCCATGGTTTTAAATCACCTTCAGAGCGTCCACATCCACGAATATCAACATTGGCAATCGCGTAACCTCTGCGACACCAGTAGCCAGGATCCGGTCCTTCAAATTTTGCAGTATTTGAAACCGTCTGTGTCGGCACACCAATAATCTGATAATTGGCACCACCTTCAAAGGGACGCTTGCCAAAAAAACTCCAGGCCAGGATTACTGGTACTTTCTCAGTTGTATCTGGTCTGTATATATCAGAATAAATTGTCACACCATCACGCATCTGCATTGGTACATCCTGCTCACAAATAACTCCGGGCAGCGGACTGTATTTGCGATATTTAATTTCCGGTGCTGCACCAAGCCCTTCTCTTTCCTCCAGCGGAAGACTTGCCAGATATTGCGGCGTCACTGGTTTTAACATCTTTCTGTAAATTGTTTCAATTTCTTTACCACAATAAACTTCTGTACGTGTTATACGTTCTACATCTTTCAACTTATACTCAGCCATTGTTTTATATGCCCCCTATCAACTTAAAATCTGTCAGCAAAAACTTTTATACCAAAATGCTTTATTCTTCTGCCAATTCCTCGACATATTTTGCAGCCTCAGCAATTGTTGTCTTTCTTTTAAATTCCATGTAAGGTACTTCAACATCATATTCATCTTCCAGTGCATTCATTAGCTGCGCAATACTCAATGACTTTGCATTCAAATCTTCCTTGAATCTTGTCTGTGCTGTGATATCCTCCCTTGTAAAAACCTTCTTTGCTGCGTTAATCACAAATTCTAAATATTCATTCATTTTCTTTCCTCCCCGAATTTTGTTACTTATTACTTTCTGTTATTCTTTATTGTTCTTTACGTTTCTGATGGTTGAATTATAAAATATCACGGAACGCTTTTCATTGTAATTTTTTACAATTAATTTCCTTATTTTCTGTTTTAAACCGTGAATAAAATAATTTTTTAGTATTTCCGAGTATTTATTTTTGTATTTTTCTACAATGCCAATTCTTTGATTTGAATTTTTTATAAATCTTCTTTTATTTTTGCCTTCATTAATTCTCCTGACCTGCCCTTTTTATTACCTGTGATGCAAAATTAAATTGTATATAAATAAAAGCACGCTCATCCATATTCATCCTTGAAATATCCTCATGTGCGTGCTAGAATTGTGAATTGCGTGTTTATAATTTGTAACTGTTCAGAGCCAAGCAGATTTTCAGGAAAAGTGTGAGTCATGCTTGCATGAACAAACACTTTTGTCTGAAAATTTATTTGGTGCATACGCTACACCGACGAAATGCATAGCATTTTGGAGGTTGGTTCTGAACAGTTACTATAACTTATTTCAAAGGAGTAACCGAATGAATGAATTAAAACCAAAACTGTTTGATACACTGAAAAATTATTCTAAAGCCCAGCTTTTAAAAGACATTATTTCAGGTATCATCGTTGCGATCATCGCACTCCCGCTTTCAATCGCACTTGCTATTGCATCTGGTGTAGCACCTGAACAAGGTCTTTATACTGCGATTATTGCCGGATTTTTTATTTCCTTTTTTGGCGGAAGCCGCGTACAAATTGGTGGACCTACTGCCGCTTTTGTCGTTATCATTTATGGTATTGTTATGGAGCATGGCACCGACGGATTAATCGTTGCTACGATTTTAGCCGGTATTATCCTTGTGATCATGGGTATTTGTCGATTAGGCTCTCTGATCAAATACATTCCTTATACAATTACCACCGGATTTACATGCGGCATTGCTGTCACATTATTTGCAGGACAGATTAAAGATTTTCTTGGTCTGGACATCGCTTCCGTGCCGTCCGAATTTGTCAACAAACTGATTGCTTACGGCACAAACATTACAACAATCAACATCACAGCAACTATCATTGGTGTTGTTGCTGTGGCGATTATGCTTGTGTGGCCAAGGGTGACAGATAAAATTCCAGGCTCACTTGTAGCAATCATCATCACAACATTAATTGTTTACTTTGCAAAACTTCCTGTACCAACTATCAAAAGTGTTTATGGTCAGTTAAGTTCTTCTTTCCCTGCTTTTCATATGCCATCCATTTCGATGTCACTTGTGCAGCAGATGATTTCACCTGCATTTACCATTGCAATTCTGGCAGCAATTGAATCTCTGTTATCCGCAGTTGTTGCTGACGGTATGATTGGTGATACACACAAATCCAACGCAGAGCTTGTCGGTCAGGGTCTTGGTAATATTTTCTCAGGTCTGTTTGGCGGTATTCCTGCCACAGGTGCGATTGCAAGAACTGCAGCCAATGTCAAAAATGGCGGGCGTACACCGATTGCAGGTATCACACACAGTATTACACTGACAATCATTTTAATTGTCCTGATGCCACTTGCCGCACTCATACCTATGACAACACTTGCTGCTGTCCTGCTTGTCGTAGCAGCAAATATGGCAGACTGGAAATCATTTTTCACCTTATGCAAGAATGCACCAAAGAGCGATATTATCGTGCTTGTAGCAACTTTCCTCTTAACGGTATTTTTCGATTTGGTCGTTGCCATTGAAATCGGCGTTGTTCTTGCCGCACTGCTTTTTATGAAGCGTATGGCAGAAACCTCCGATGTCAAAGTTTGGAAATACACAGACGAACCGGATGTTACACCAGGCGAAGCTGAAAAGCTGCGTGATATTCCACACTCCATTAAAGTATTTGAAATCTGTGGTCCGATGTTTTTTGCTGTAACTGAACAGATTTTAAAAATCACAGCAAATCATCACACTAAGGTTATCGTACTTCGTATGAGAAGTGTGCCTGCAATAGATGCCAGTGCTATGAAATGTTTATTAGATCTGGTTGAACGTGCTCGAAAGAAAAACATCACTATTATATTTTCCCATGTCAATGAACAGCCAATGCACATGATGGAAAAAGGTGATTTTGTAGATATTGTCGGTCAGGAAAATTTTAGAGATAATATTGTTGAAGCGTTAGATTACGCTGAAGAACTGGTTAACGAAAAATAAAACAGGGATAGTCCATTGACCCCCAATTTTCAAGGTCAATGGACTATCCTTTTCTACTACATATCACAAAGTGCTAACACACAAGAGGCTATTTTTATATACGCCATGTATTACCAACATTTGTGTATCCATCATTCCTGTATTAATTTTAATTTACTTCAACATGTGCAAAAGCAGATTTTCCACTACACTATTACTGTGTTGCTAGCCATGCATCCAACTGTTTCTGATATTCTGCAATCAGATCGTCGATGCCAGCCTGTTTAAGTGCATTCTGGAATTCTGTTAATGTCTTTTCCCAATCTGCGCCTGCAGAGCCTGAACTTACGGATGCAAGATACTGCTGTTCTACGTTGTAGCAGGCTGCCAGTGTGTTTTCAAGGCCTGTATTGTCAATCTGGAAACCGAAATATTTTGAACGTTCTGTTGCATCTGTAGCAGCTTTCTGTTCTTCACGAGTTGTGACAGCACCTTCCCAAGGAGTTACGATAAACTGATTACCATAGAGGAAATCTCCCTGATGGTAAGCTACCTGATCTGCTGTAACGCCTTCAGGATATGTGGCATAACCGTCATCTGTCTTGACCCAGTCACGGCCTTCAACGCCCCATGTCAGTGCATTCATAATATCTTCGGATGTGTAAAGCAGGTTAAGGAACTTAATTGCTGCTTCAGGCTGTTTTGCTGTGATAGGTACACAATATCCGAATTTTGTAATAGAGGCTGTGGAAATCATCATATCTGTAACTTTAATCGCTACAAATTCATGTCCTGTAGCGCCCTTCATTGTTTCAAGGGAACCACTTTCCTGCTGATTAACTTTACCTGATCCAACATCAGATTTCAGTAAAGTATCACCATAATCCTGTGATGTCTGTGCATCTTTATAAATCAAACCTTCCTGATACCATGTTGCAACACGTTCAGCCATATCTCTAAATTCATCTGTAAAATATTTACACCAAACTGTATCTGTTGCTTCATCTGTTGATACAAGTACATAACCATCGCCAAGAATATCTACGGAACGGTTTTCTGAGAAATTATCCGGACCATTCATAAAGCCATTTGGATACATAACACAACCCATCGCATCTACATTGACTAAGCCGCCATAGCCTGCTGCTACGATATCTTTCATAATGGCTTCAACATCTGACCAGGATTTTGCATTCTGTGCATCTTCAAGATGTCCTGTTTCTTCCAGTGCATCTTTACGGATACAGATATTTTCAAATGCAGCAATATCACGGTAGTTACCAACGCCATAAATCGAACCATTCAAAGAACAGCCTTCAAGCAAATCGCCCTGAATTTCTTTGATATCCTGTCCATACTTATCCAGCAAATCTGTAATGTCCATCAACTGACCTGCACCCATAAAGGATGAGTACGATGCACCCGGCACAGGAATAAACATCATCAGATCCATCTCGTCACCGCCCTGAATGGCCATCGTCACCTGTGTACCGTAGGAACCACCGTCAAACCACTGCAGATTAACATGAACATTAATTTCCGGTTCTGTGATCTCATTGATCTTTTCTTCAATACCCTCTGCAGCATCTGAATCCACCGGAGATAATGACATCAATGATACTGTAATATCCGTCATCTCACCGTCTTCTTCATCATCAGACTCGGCATCATCTGAACCTCCCGTGCTATCTGATGATGCCGTGGTATCTGACTTCGTATTACCACCATCTGTCGTGCTGCCCTCTGATTTGCTGCAACCTGCTGTTGCAGCTACGACCATACCCATCGCAAGTAACAATGCCGTGATTCTTCTGCCTACCATAAAAAACAACCTCCTTTTGTGTGAATCATCCTATACTCGTTCACGATGATTCTGATTTTTTGTGATGGCATCATTATATCACACAACATATTATTTTGCACTATTTTTTGATATTTTTTAAATGTTTTTTATTATTTTTGACGTTATATTTTTTATATTCGCTTATTTTATATGTTTATTTTGTATAAATATATCGTTTTGAAATAATATTTATTGTTCATGTTTCATATTTTCAACATTTATTTCTCATGCAGAAATTACTTTCAATTTTCTGAAACTTTTCCAATAAAAAACTTGAAGCTAAAAGCTATGCTCTCCACCTGCCAGGCGGGTGATTTTTTTCTATACAAAAAAACAGCCAGTTTATCTTTTAAAGGATAAACCGGCTGTTCTTCAGGTTAAGATATCACAAAGATATTGACTAACCATAGTTCGCGTTCTTTGTATTTTTTAATTACTTTTTACTGTGCTGCAAGCCATGCATCAAGCTGTTCCTGATATGCTGTCATCAAATCGTCGATACCAGCCTGTTTCAATGCATTCTGGAAGTCTGTTAATGTAGATTCCCAGTTAGAACCAGCTGAACCACACTGAACAGAAGCAAGATACTGCTGTACTACATTGTAGCAAGCTGTTACTGTATTTTCAAGGCCTGTATTATCAAGCTGGAAACCAAAGTATTTTGAATGTTCTGTTGCATCTGTAGCTGCTTTCTGTTCTTCACGAGTTGTGATAGCACCTTCCCATGGAGTTACGATAAACTGGTTACCATAGAGGAAGTCGCCCTGATGATAAGAAACTGTATCACCTGTTACGCCATCTGGATATGTAGCATAACCATCATCACCCATGACCCAATCACGACCTTCAACACCGTATGTTAATGTGTTCATCAGATCCTGTGATGTATAAACAAGGTTAAGGAACTTAATAGCTGCTTCAGGGTTCTTAGCTGTGATAGGAACACTGTAACCGAATTTTGTGATAGATGATGTGGAAATCATCATATCTGTAACCTTAATAGCTACAAATTCATGACCTGTAGAAGCTGTCATAGTTTCAAGGGAACCGCTTTCCTGCTGAACAACCTTAGCAGAACCAACTTCTGATTTAAGTAATGTATCGCCATAATCCTGTGCAGTAGCTGCATCTTTGTAGATAAGACCTTCGTCATACCATTTAGCTGTACGTTCTACCATTGACTTAAATTCATCTGTAAAGTATTTACACTGAACTGTATCTGTATCAGGATCTGTTACAACGAGCTGATAACCATCACCAAGAATATCTACTGAACGGTTACCGGAGAACTCATCTGAACCATTCATAAATGCATTAGGATACATAACAGTACCCATCGCATCAGTATTAACCAAACCGCCGTAACCTGCGTTTACAACATCTTTCATGATAGCTTCAACATCTGACCATGATTTAGCATTCTGGGCATCTTCAAGATGTCCTGTTTCTTCAAGAGCATCTTTACGGATACAAATGTTTTCAAATGCTGCGATATCACGGTAGTTACCTACACCATAGATTGCGCCATTTAATGAACAACCATTAATCAAATCACCCTGGATTTCTTTAATATCCTGACCATATTTATCAAGGTATTCTGTGATATCCATGAGCTGTCCTGCACTTAAGAATGATGAATATGATGCACCAGGAATTGGTGTGAACATCATCAGATCCATATCATCGCCACCCTGGATTGCCATAGTTACCTGAGTACCGTATGAACCACCATCATACCACTGAAGATTAACATGTACGTTGATTTCTGATTCTGTGATTTCATTAACTTTTTCAACAATGCCTTCTGATACAGATGCATCAACTGGAGCAAGTGACATCAATGCTACTGTGATATCTGTCATCTCACCGTCACCGTCATCTTCATCTTCTTCGTCATCTGCTGCGTCAGCATCGTCTGCAGAGTTATCTGCTGCTGCAGTTGTGTCTGCTTTTGTGTTATTGTTGTCTGATGTGCCGCCTTCTGCCTTACCACATCCGGCTGCTGCTGTCACAACCATACCCATTGCAAGTAACATGGCTGCAATTCTTTTTCCTACCATAATTTTGTGCCTCCTCTTTCCGAATCATCACTCAATATCCCCCGGATGATTCTTTCGCTTTGTGATAGACACATTATAGGTCATATTGCATATTTTTGCATCTGTATTTATAACTTCTCACAGCACTTTTACTTTGTATTTTTAAACTTCATTATTTTGTGCGAGTTTTTTGCATAAAATATTTGCAAATATTTTAATATGCAAATGCATTTTATCCTTTAATTTCACAATTCCGACATATTTAGTCAGCATTTCGTTCAATATAACATGTATTTTTTTATTCTTTATACGCATTTTTACTATAAAAATATTATCATTTTCATGTCGCAGCATATATTCATATAATATATATCACAAATCAGGCATCTTTATGCAAAATATACAGATACTTAATTTTGCTATTTTATATTATAATAATAATGCAGGTGTCATAACCGCATAATAAAAAGCACAGAAATCCGATAAAACAGTTTCCTGCCTTGACGAATTTCTGTGCTTTTAAAATTTTAATAATTAATCTTCATCCTCAACATATTCTGCTGCGCTCATACCTGCGATACGACCACTGTTTACAGCGAAGCCCATGGAGTTACCTGGAAGTAAGAACATGTAGCTGTCGTCGTAAAGGTTACAAGCATCTGCGCCTGCTGCGTAAAGACCTGGGATTGGTTCAAATTCTTTATCGCAAGCTTCACAGTTTTCGTTGATACGGATACCACCAACTGTACCATATCCGCCTGGGCGAACCTTAGCTGCGTAGTAAGGTGCTTTTGTTAATGGACGAAGGTACTGCTTTGGTTTGAAGAATTCTTCATCAACGCTGTCGCAGAAATCATTGTATTCATCAACTGTATCTACAAGGTTTTCTTCATCGATACCTGTGATTTCAGCAAGTTCTTCAATGCTGTCTGCAATGAAAAGACCCTGGTTGCCGTTTTCTTTTGCCATCTTAACGCCTTCAAGGAAGTCAGATACATCTGGGTCCGGACGAACGAGGCTGACATTGTCAACACCATTTCTCATGTAGTATTTAGCGATAGAGCTATCGATGATACTGAATACTGTTCTGTTCTTCTGATGTGTAGCCACGTTAGAAAGGAATGTAGTATTCTGCATCTGTTCTTCGTTCATAACACGTTTGCCGTGGAAGTTTACAAGAAGGTTAGGCTGCATAAAGATGTTAGCTACGCTGCCTGGAAGGTCATCGATACCTTCAACACTTGCTGCCTGTTCGATACGGACTGGTAAGTGGTCAGCGCCAGCTTCCCATGCCATCTTAAGACCATCACCCATGATACCTGGGATAGCAAAGTTGAACATATCTTCGCCATGTTTGTAACCTGTTTCATCTAAGATGAACTGTTTGTTGCAGCCAGCACCACCTGTAGCGATGATAGCAGCTTTACAGTTTACTTTGATTTCGTTGCCGTCTTTGTCTACAGCAAGAACGCCGCAAACTTTGCCATCTTCATCTTTGATAATAGATTTACCAGGTGTTTCGAATAAGAATTCAACACCAAGTTCCTGAGCACGGGCAAATAAAGCTTTGTTCATAAATGAAGCAGCTCTAGGTCCGATACCCTGGTCTGTCTTAACGATGTGCCATGTAGCTTCTGACTTAGGGAAGTAACGGAATGCTCCTTCGAATTCAACGCCCATATCTTCAAGCCATTCAATTGTTTCTGCAGACTGTTCAAAATAACGTTTTACAAGTCTTGCATCTACATTGTAATGTGTGTATTCCATGAACATATTGAAAGCTTTTTCTACGCTGATTTCAATCATGTTCTGTTTCTGGTATTTTGTACCGATACCAAGAGGGCCCATACCCATATTGGCTGCACCGCCGACACCGGCTGCTTTTTCAAGTACAAGTACTTCTGCGCCATCTTCTGCTGCCTGAACTGCTGCTGCAAGACCTGAAGGGCCGGCTGCAACAACACAAACCTGAGTTGTATACTCTTTCATCTTTATATACTCCTTTCAATTAACGATGCTTCTGTCTTAAATCAGCCCTGACACAAATCACAGTCTTAAAATCACTCTCTGAATGAAATCTTCGTCTGTGATGGCTGTGTCAAATACTGCATGTTCACAAAAATGCATCGGCATTAACAAATCCTATTCGTATGTATTTTCAAATTCATTGAACGGTTTTAAAAGTACTGGAAGTGTATCTTTGTTTTCCTGAAGTTTAGGAATGATGACATCCATCATGCTGCGGATTTCATAGTGATGTTCCCAAAGACCATCAATTTTGCCACGGGCACGTTTTTTCTGAGCTTCAGAAAATTCAACCTTCACTTTGTCACCATCAATGCTTAATTTACCTTCAATACCACAAACAGGACATTCAACTGTTGTCGTACCGTTTAATGAGATAAATTTGTTGTGGCATACAGGACAAACACCTTCTTCGCCATACCATGTCACATCTTCCGGTGCAAGTGGCTGGCTTTCTACAAGGTGTTTTCCAAGACCGTAAATCTTGTCCATGAATGGAGGATCAAGTACAGGATTTGTACGACGTCCCATATCATATGCATTAATCTGACCAACTGGTACCATACATGTAGAAATACCAAAGAGTGCCATGTTAGGCAGACCAAGTGATGTCCAGTTTTCTGTGATTGCACCACCAACAGATACATAAGCTACCTTAGGGCGTTTGAAGATTCTTTCGTCTAACATTTCTTCTGCACCCTGTTCGATACGTTTGTTCTGTTCTGCTGTAGCAGAAGCAAGATCATGTGCTGCACCGAAACGGCCAACAAAGTTGATAAGCTGACCTGTAGGCATAATAGAATATACAGGTGCTACAACGATGATAGCATCAGCGTTTAATACATCATTTTCAAGTTCAAGATAATCGTCCTTTAAAATACAACGAATCTGTTTACCTTTGTCGCGAAGTGCTGAACATGCACCACAACCTTTGCAGTGGTCAATTCTCATATCCATTGTGTTGACAAACTTTACTTCTGCACCTGCCTCTTTAGCTGCAAATAAAGCCTGTTTTGCGATAATATCGCAGTTTTTTCCTTTTCGTCCAAAAGAAATACCTAATACTTTCATCCTTTTCCCTCCTGATTTTTCTTTGAAGTATTATTTACAAATTTCAAACACATGAAGTTTTTCAATCCTCTATGCGTCAAAACTTCTCATTTTATAAGATGCTCCATAAATACCTTATAGTATACTTTTTCGAATTAGAAGGTCATTATCAGTACTTTCTAATTCATTTTACCAGAGCAATGTCAGATAATCTATATCGGATATGACCTTTAGTCCTCCTCAATCATATCCTTTTTTGCCTCCCGTTCAAGTTCTTCAGGTGTCATGTACTTTTTGAATACACGTTCCATAACCTCTGTCATCAGCCATACAATAACTGCCGGCAGAACAATCATCGTAATCGGAAGCATCATCATACATGCCACACCAACTGCCGCAATCAATAAAATCAAAATGGATGTACCGGCATGCTTAATCATCAGAATGCTGGCATTTTTCATGATATTCTTCAATGAATTCGTAAATCTTGCGATGGAACCAAGAACCCATACGGCAAACAAAAATAAGAAAATTCCAAGCACATAGAAGAATACATAAGTGTTACCAAATGCTGCACCCTCAGCCACAACTTCTTTCAAAATCCATACATCGCAGACAAACATGAGTGCAATCAATGTAATCACAACACCAAATGGACAGCTCTGTTTAAAGCAGCGCTTGAAGCATTGAAAATACTCTTTGATCGGATAACTCAAATCATGTCTTAATGTCTTTTGAATCGAATAACTGAGTGATGTAAATGCCGGTCCAATCGTAATCACCGGAACACAGCAAATCAAAAAAATCATATTGAGCAGCAACAGATACATAATCTTGCGGAGCACCTCCATCAGCGGTCCGTCTGGTCTGAATATATTCATATGGATATGTCCTCCTTTAATATCTCATTTTCTACAGTCAATATCTTTTCAAATCAACTTTCTCCCAAATATTTATCTGTAAAAAGCAACATTTAATCTTTTTTATCATAGCACATCAAACCACCCCGGTCAAAACTTCTTTTGCCGCTAATAAGTTGCACGAAATGGTTGCTGTAACACTACAAAATTCTATGGCTTATACTAAATCAGGGTACAGCATGTCAAACCCAGGAACAGCGTCCCTGTTCCAACATACTATACCCTGTTTAATTCTGTATTGTTCAGTTATATCTTTACTGCATCATTCCTTAACGCCGCCAAGTGCGATACCGGCAACGAATGCTTTCTGGAAGAATGGGTAAAGAATCATGATTGGGATAACACCGATAACAGCCATCGCCATACGGATAGATGAACTTGGCATCTTCGCAACTGTTGCTGCGGCATCCGCTGTATTGGACATTGATGACAACGCACTGATGTTATCGATAATACTCTTCAGGAACTGCTGCAGTGAGTACATACCAGTATCACTGATGTAGTACAGACCGTTTGTCCAGTCATTCCAGTATCCCAGACCAACCATCAGACCGATTGTAGCAAGGATTGGCAGTGACAGTGGAAGTACAACCTTGAAGTAGATATAAAGCTCGCCCGCACCATCGATTTTGGCAGCTTCTACAAGTGCCGGATGGATGTTGGATGCGAAGTTGTTCTTATACAAAATAATATAGAAACCATTGAACAGCAATGTTGGGAAAATCAATGCCCAGATTGTGTTCTTGATATGGAAATACTGTGACCA
>CAKRHR010000049.1 GCA_934339005.1 uncultured Catenibacillus sp.
AGAAGAAAGGCAAAGCTGACATCCGGTACAGCAGGTGTACGTACACATATTCCAGAATATAAGACGAATCTTGCAATCGCGAAAGCGGCGAAAAAAGAATTAGAGAAACGCGGTTATAAAGTAATCATGCTCAGAACAACCAATAACTGTCCACTGTCTAATCAGCAGAGAACGAAGAAAGCCAATGCAAGTGGTGCAGACATTCATATTTGTATACACTGTAACGCATCAGGAGCAAGCGCACAGGGACCATTAGTATGTGTGCCAGGTAGTTCCCGTTACGTTGGCAAGAAGATTTTTAATAGTTCTCGTAAGTTAGGCAGCTGCCTTTTATCCTCTGTTGCAAAGGCAGTGAATAAGAGAAGCCATGGAACGATTCGTTCGGATTATTACACAACAATCAACTGGGCTAAGATTCCTACAATGATTCTTGAGTGCGGATTCCTTACGAACTCAACAGAGGATCGTCAGTTGAACTCTGCGTCCTATCAGAAGAAGCTGGCGAAGGGAATTGCTAATGGAGTAGATAAGTACTTCAAATAAAGAATTTCAGTGATAAGTAGACATAATAAATGAGAGAAGAAATGAGAGCAGAAAAAAGAGAAAAAAGACAGAGAAAATCGGTAATTTATTATTACATAGCGATTGTAATAACCGCTTTTTTTGGAACAGGCTTATCATTATATTTAAAAGGAGGAGTGCCTTTTGTAAAAGAAGGCGCTCCGATTTTTATGAAGATAGCCGGTATAGTAGTAGTATTGTTGCTTACAATTTTATTGTATTGTAAAGCACAAAAAAGAAAGTGGAAGATTGTTGGTGTGATTAGTATTGTACTTCTAGCAGCAGTATTTTCTTGGTTTGCATCCGGAATTTCTAAAGAAGTTGCATTGAAGCCACATACGTTGGATACACCTGAAACAGAATTTTCACGATATGATATTCAAGATGGACATTTTACAGTAAAAGAGCCAAATCCTAATATTATTAAAGAAATTAATGAGGATGTTTTAAAGAATGTTGTAATATATTTTTCCAAACCAATTGAACAAAATATAGCAATAAAAGTAATGTATACAAATAGGAAAGACGAGGACTTTTCCAAAGAAAAGAAAGTAAATTTCAAGGCACAAAAGGGAGCAACACAGGCCGTTGTACCTGTAGAACAAAGAGATGTTAGCAGAGTAAAAATCGTGATCGGAAAAAAGATAGGGGCACAATTTGACTTTGGCTCGATAGAATTAAATGGAAATTACCAGGAACGTCTTAAAGAAAAAGAAAGAGATTTTCTTGTCTATTATAGTATGTTTATAGCATTACCTTGCTGCTTTTTCCTGTTTGCCAGTTTAAAAGGACGACAAAAATTAGAGTCAAACATTATAATTAAAATCCTTGCATTTCCATTTGCTTTATGCGTGCCATTAGGAATATTTCTCGCATTATTAGTAAAGTATTTAGTGGAATGGGTAAAAGTTACTTGCGGAGATGTTGCATTTTCAACGATATTACTGCAATTAACCAGTCCAATTAAAGGAACAGACAGTGGAATTATACATAGCATTATACAGACAGCAGTGTTACCGCCTGTTATCTTAACTGTAATGGTTGTATTATGTTATATATTTTTCAAAAGAGAACTTTATACATTAAAAATATTTTCACAGAAAAAAATTCCAAGATGGAGTAAAATTATAATAGAACTTTGTGTGGCAGTAATTCTTTTGCATACGATCCATGTGCAGGGAAGCGAAATCGGTATGTGGGAATACTTAAGAAATTCAAGAGAAGTGTCTACATTTTATGAAGACTACTATGTAGATCCGGATAATACTACTGTTACATTTCCAGGCAAAAAGAATAATTTAATTTATATTTTTATGGAATCAATGGAGAGCAGCTACGCAGATAAAGCGGAAGGCGGCACGATGGACGTAAATTATATCCCTAACTTGACAAAGCTTGCCAAAGAAAATGTGCAATTTTCTGATAAGGCAGATAAAAAAATGGGAGGTCCTGTATGCTTAGAAGGAACAGCATATACAGCCGGTGGACTTGTTGCACAAACATCAGCAATTAATTTAAAAGTAAAAAATGCCGGAACAGTATCTGATACATTTTTGCCCAATCTCACAGCATTGGGTGATTATTTAGATAAAGAAGGATATCAGCAGGTATTTTTGTGTGGAAGTGATGGTGATTTTGCAGGGAGAGATGCCTACTTTAAAACACATAAAAACTACAAAATAGAAGATTATAATGCTGCGATTAAAAAAGGAGATATCCCAAAAGATTATAAAGTTTACTGGGGACATGAAGATAAAATACTTTATGAAAGAGCAAAAAAACAATTAAAAAAACTCTCTTCAGAGAACAAACCATTTAATCTTACAATGCTTACAGTAGATACCCACTTCCCAACAGGCTTTCTATGCAGTCTCTGCGATAATAAATATAATACAACCTATGGCAATGCAGTAGCTTGTGCAGATAAACAGGTATATGATTTTATAAACTGGATAAAACAACAGGATTTTTACGAGAATACAACGATTGTTATCGTTGGAGACCATACGTCTATGGTAGATACCGGTTCAAAATTTTGGAAACCGTTAAGCGGAAGCTATATCAGAACAGTATATAATACGATCATTAATCCACAGTGCGCTTACAAAGAAGCTGCAACACAGAACCGTCGTTTTACAACAATGGATATGTTCCCAACAACAATGGCAGCACTCGGAGCCAAAATCGACGGAGAACGCCTTGGATTAGGAACGAATCTTTTCTCAGGAAAAGAAACATTACGAGAAAAAATGGGTGGAAACTATATAAACAAAGAACTCAAAAAGAACGATAAAAAATACAACAAATTCTATTAAAAATACTGATTTGTAGATTTGATGTAGACGAAAAAAGAAAAAATGCCATATCCCATCTGCTCTGTAGTCGCTGTGTTTAAAATGCTCATTCGCATCTTAAACACGCTCCGAAGCCGCATCTGGGATATGGTATTGTTTCTTTTTTCTGACTACTCTAAATCCACAGTTGGTGAGAATGGGGATTGTCCAGAAGTCTATGGTTTCTATTTCTTCTGTTGGTATCCCTTGTTATTTTTCTTACGGCGAAACAGTTCTCTGATTAAAAACCATCTTCCCATCCAAGATTTAAATACTGATTTCCATCTGGAGTCAAAAAACAGAAAACCAGAAATTTATATAGAAAAGAAAATGTGATGTCGGAGCCAGTAAAAATGCCGGTCAGGCATTTTCTACGCCGCGACTATCTTCACAATTTCTTTTCTATATAAATTTCTGGTTTTCGTTTCTTTTTTCGTCTACACGAAATCTACAAAAAAGTATTTATTTTGTTAAAATTGTGAGGATTTTATTGGAACGTGCTACGAATGCAGTCATTTCCTCAGGTTTTAATGGATGGTTTGCCAGGCGGGCAAGGTCATAAAGCTGCTGGCAGATCGTTGTAGTATTTTCGCTTTCGTCATTATTTAAAACATACTGTACAAGGTCATTGTTCATGTTAAGAACAAGAGTCTCGCCTTCGGCACCAAGTCCGGTAGAACTATTGCTCATTCCGTACATTTCCATCATTTCAGACATACGCCTTG
The DNA here is from genome assembly GCA_934339005.1 of uncultured Catenibacillus sp. Taxonomy (GTDB): domain Bacteria; phylum Bacillota; class Clostridia; order Lachnospirales; family Lachnospiraceae; genus CAKRHR01. The sequence goes on from CAKRHR010000049.1 coordinate 3,620, forward strand.
TCTGCTCGGAAACAGTGATCATGGAAGGTGTGTCCGCATTTTTCAGTTTTTCAACTTTTACGATCAGGTTTTCTACACCGGTTGCCTTTTTAAACTTCTCAGAAAGCTTCTCAGTAAGTTCTTTTTCTTCGTTCTCATCGATGGCTTCCTTGAAGTTATCCGTAAGTTCGGAGTCGATACGGAGGAATTTCACTTCTGGATTTCTCTGCTCTAAATGAGTGATAAATGTTGTATCAATCTGGTGAGTCAGATAAATGGCATCCATTTCCTGTTCTTTAAACATATTGATGTACTGAGACTGTGCAACTTCGTCTGTGATATAGAAGACGTTATTCTCGTATTTTTCTTTGCCGGCTTCAAGGTAGTCTGGAAGAGTGACATATTTGCCTTCCATGTTCTTGAAGATGATGTAATCCTTCATCTTATCATTGAACTTCTCATCACGGATGCAGCCAAACTTAATGAACGGGCTGATATCATCCCAGTATTTCTCATAATTCTCACGGTCTGTCTTACACATACCGGAAAGCTTTTCTGCTACTTTCTTTGTAATGTAATTAGAAATCTTCTTAACAAATCCGTCATTCTGTAATGCACTTCTTGATACATTCAGTGGAAGGTCAGGACAGTCAATACATCCTTTTAATAATAAGAGGTACTCAGGGATTACTTCTTTAATGTTATCTGCAATAAATACCTGATTGTTATATAACTTGATTTTTCCTTCGATTGTATCATACTTTGTATTAATCTTAGGGAAATAAAGAATACCTTTTAAGTTAAATGGATAGTCCATGTTCAGATGAATCCAGAATAAAGGCTCTTTATAATCGTGGAATACGTCACGATAAAATTCTTTATATTCTTCATCGGTACAGTCATTAGGATGCTTGGTCCATAATGGATGAATCTGGTTGATTGGCTTAGGAGTATCCTCTTCCTCCTCTTCCTCAAGAGTTACTTCGGAGTCTCCATCTTCTTCTGTACCGTCTTCTTTGGAGTCAGCATCTTTTGCTTCTACATCAATTACCTTTTCTTCAGCAGACTTCTTCGCAGCTTCTTCTGCCTTCTTCTCTTCTTCTTCCTCATTTACAAAGTAAATTTCAACAGGCATGAAAGAGCAGTATTTATCAAGAACTTCACGGCAGCGGAACTCATTACAGAATTCGTAGCTGTCATCGTTCAGATACAGAGTGATAGTAGTACCACGTTCTGCTTTGTCACCATCTTCCATGTCAAACTCTGTGCCGCCGTCACATTCCCAGTGAACTGGCTTAGCCCCTTCTTTATAAGAAAGCGTATCGATCGTAACCTTGTCAGCGACCATAAATGCAGAGTAGAAACCAAGACCAAAGTGGCCGATGATCTGTTCATCGCTTGCTTTATCTTTATACTGTTCCATAAAAGCAGCAGCACCGGAAAAAGCAATCTGGTTAATGTACTCGTCAACTTCTTCCTCTGTCATACCGATACCGTTATCGATAAAAGTAAGAGTCTTGTCTGTAGGATTAATACGAACCTCTACTTTGTACTTCTCATCGTCAGCCTCTTCAAACTCACCCATAACAGCAAGCTTCTTAAGCTTTGTAACCGCATCGCATCCGTTACTCACTAATTCGCGGATAAAAATATCGTGGTCAGAATAGAGCCACTTCTTTATGATAGGAAAAATATTTTCACTGTTAATTGATAAACTTCCCTGTTTAGCCATAATAAACATCTCCTTAAAATTAATATATAAAAGTAGACAAATATTTATAGAATATCGTCTTTGTATTTTTATCAATACCATTCTTATACTAATACCACGAAACCGGAATGTCAAGGAAAAATTAGCACTCAGTTGAAAAGAGTGCTAACAACTTTGCTGTTTTACATCATTACGCTCATGTTTGCAACATATCTGCCATAGCTTTACATACTTTTCCTCCATGGTTTTAGATGTACTATTGGAAATTTATGTTGTAGCGTGCTATAATTTCACCATTAGTAACAATACTTAAGATAATACTTAAAATAATACTTAAATAGAAAGCGAGAAGAGGAATGAATCAGAGTTTAATGACAGAATTTAAGGAAGACTTAAAAGATTTTAGAGAGATGACAGAGAAGTTTTATGCGAAGGAAGTCAGCGTAAAGGATTATAAAGGCTTTTCCGGTGGATTTGGCAGTTACGCACAAAGGGGAGGAGAGGCGAGTATGCTTCGTCTTCGTATGCCGGGCGGAAGAATTACAAAGGAGAAGTTAAAGTTTTTAGTTGATGCGATCGCTGCTTATGATGTTAGAAGAGTGCATCTTACGACCTGTCAGACTGTGCAGTTCCATGATCTTGGCATGAAGGCAGTCTGTGACATTATGGAGCAGGCGATGGAAGTTGGCATCGTTACCCGTGGTGGTGGCGGAGATTTCCCAAGAAATGTAATGGTATCCCCGCTATCCGGTGTAGAACAGGGCGAGTATTTTGATGTGCTTCCTTATGCGGAAAGAGCCGGAGACTATCTGATGGGAATCATTAAAACAGTCAAGCTTCCGAGAAAGTTAAAGGTAGGATTTTCAAATTCTCCGGCAAATGTAACCCATGCGACATTCCGTGATCTTGGCTTTGTGGCAAAGGAAAACGGTCGCTTTGATGTATACAGTGCCGGTGGGCTTGGAAATAACTACAAGATGGGTGTAAAAGTAGCAGAAGATGTGAAGCCGGAAGAAGTTCTTTACTATGTAGAGGCGATGGTCCGTACGTTTACAACTTACGGTAATTATGAAAGCCGGGCAAAGTCAAGAACAAGATATATGCAGGAAACATTAGGCGTAGAAGGCTATAAAAAAGCCTATCAGGAAAAGCTTATGGAAGTAAAAGCAGAGGTAAAAGACGCTCTTCTTATAAAAGAAACGCAGGTACACTCAAAGCAAGGAGACGATGCCAAAGAAGCAGGCAATGACAATAAAAATGTAACAGCCTATCCGCAGACAGAAAGCGCATCAGAGCGTGTGATTGCGCAGAAACAAGCAGGACGTTATGCGGTTGCCTATCATCCAATCGGTGGAATGGTTCCGGCACAGAAGTTTGGGGAAATCTATGCCGTAATTAAAGATGCAGCGAATGCAGAAGTTCGTGTCGCACCCGATGAGACCTTATATATTATTAATCTAGAGGAAGAGCAGGCAGAAAGAATACATAAGATTACAGCAGACGGTGCGAAGAATCTGTTTGAAACTTCGGTATCCTGTATCGGAAGTACCGTCTGCCAGATCGGCTTAAGAGATTCCCAGGGTTTACTTGCAAGCATAGTAGAAGCGGTAGAGCCATATCACTTTGCAGATGGCGTACTGCCAAGAATCCATATATCCGGCTGTCCATCTTCCTGTGGAACGCACCAGATTGGAAAACTGGGCTTTCGTGGCGCATCAAAGAGCGTGAACGGAAAAGCAGAGCCTGCATTCGCATTTTATGTGAACGGACAGGATGCACAGGGAGAAGAAAGATTTGGAGAAGAGTGGGGCATTATGCTTGCTACAGATATTCCAAAGTTCTTTATTGAACTGGGCAAGGTTATTTCCGAGGGAAAGCTTAGCTATGAACGATGGTACGAGAATAATCAGGATGCATTAAAAGAAATTGCCGCAACATATTTGCAGTAATTTATAGTAAAAAATCAACAATATTATAAATGACATATATATAAATTAATGATAAAATTCTCATTAATAATCAAAATAATAGAGAAAATGCTTCGGAATTATTAGTATATTGTTGCAAAATAATATAAAAATATAAACAATTAATAAAAAATTAATAATATAGTTGGAATAATTGGCTTTTTGTGATAAAATAGTGAAAAGCTAAGGAAGAATCCACTAGATGTAGTGATTCTTTTATTTACCACGGATGCTATCATTCGCAGGATAAACTTTTGACATAAAGCGGGGCAGTTCACAATAGAATATAGGGATGGATGTAACAGTAAGAGGAAGAATGTGGGGTTCGGATTCTTACGGAGAACGCATGAAAGATATCCAGAATATGTTTTTTTGGGGACTGCATGCTTTAAGATGTTTTAATTCAGATTAGAGTGTCACGGCAATCGAGGACAGTAATCCAGGACATAGAACAATCTAAAAGAAAGCGGGGAAAACATTATGAAGAAAGTAAAGGACAGCCGGAAACGATGGAAGCAGCTCGTTACGATGCTATTAGTTACAGCATTATTAGTTACAGGCACACCGGACATTGTGGGACTTGCTTCGGAAGGACCACAGGAGCAGGTTACGACTGCAGCGGATCAGTCAGAAGGTACGCAGGCAGAAGGACAGGCAGAAGCTGCGCAGGAAAAAGAAGCGATATCGGAAGAACCTGTTGAACAACAGGATACATCCGCCCAGCAAGACACCGCAGCGAAGCAGGAGAATACAGAGAAGAATACAGAGAATAGAAGTACCGCAGGTACGACCGAGCGTTCTGGGAACTCACAGAACAGTCACGAAAAGGACAAGGCCGCATCTGGGGCTAAAAGTGGTGGCTCTTCTACTTCAAAAGTAAGAGAAACAGAGAAGAATAATAAAAATAAAGAAGATAAAGATACGAAGACAGAATACACATACAGAGGAAGCGCCATTCAGGCAAAGGTTACCTTAAAGGATGCCGAGGATCTTTCCGATGAGGCAGACTTACGTGTAAAGCAGACAACGGTAGCGAACAAGATAAAGACACAGATCATTAATAAGGCAGTCGGCGAGGAGAACACACAGCTCGTAGAATCCGTAAAAGCCTATGATCTTTCCTTTATCCTTAACGGAAAGAGTGTGGATCCTTCCGGAAGTATGCAGGTAACACTTGCAAACCTTGGAACAAAGAGCGGACAGAACACACTTATTTATCAGGTAACAGATGACGGACAGGTAAAGAATACCGATGCGGTACAGACCGGAAGCGATGCGATGCAGTTTGCAGCGAAGAGTCTTTGTACCTATGTTGTACTTACTTATACGACCATATCCGATGTGAATGGTAATGACATTACAACATTATACCCGGCTATGGTTACTGCAGCACAGACACAGCTTGAGAGCAAAGAAGATGGCAATGTTCCAGTAGAATCCTGGACACGTACCAAGACCCCACTTGTACTGAAAGATACGACAGGGAAGAAGGCACTTGCATGGACATGGAGTGACATCGCAGGTATTGATCTTTCTCTTGATAATGACAGCCAGATCTGGAACGGATCCCGTTCCTACGGCAAGCACACATCCACTTCTTTAAAGAACGGCAGAGTAACGGCCAAGAGTGGAAAGTTATATGATTCCGCTCTGTGGAAGAACGAAGGAAAAGCAGGAAAAGATACAACGATTACCCGCATTCGTGGAGAATTTACGATAACAGATAAGAACAAGAACAACTATGCCTATACTTTAAAGCCAGTCACAGACAGTGAGAATATCTATGCGAAGGACAACATGTTTGTCTTTGTCTATCCAAAGGATGTGGAACTGACAGACGATAACTACATGGATTATCTTGCATTCTGGACAGGATCTTTGGCAGATGCCGGAGAGAAGGAACGCACCTTCCACGGAAGAACGGCATCGAACTATACACAGAGAACACCGGCTGAGAACGTCTCCGTTCTTACAGACGGATGGCACATGACTGCAGCCTGCAACAATGCAGGAAGCATTATCACAAGCACAGATGCAAGTGATTACTATGTAGACGTAATCAGCATGACAGACAGCAGCAACGGCGGCATGTACCGATTCAAATTGGTGAAGGAAAAGAAAGAGAAGACACAGTTTACATTCAGAAACTTAGACACCAATGCCAAGACAGGTAAAGGTGGCGCAGTATTTGAATTATACAAAGACGGCGTACATTACAGCGCACAGTCCGAGAACGAAGAAGGACGCGTTACATTTAACATCGTAAAGCCGGAAGGCTCCGATACAGATGTGTATACATTAAAAGAAACCAAAGCCCCAGAAGGCTATGACAAGATCACAACAACGTGGAAAGTATTAGTAAGCAGCGAAGGCGTTACTATGGTAAAAGACACCGAAGGCAACGAGATGCCGAAGTATCCAGATGGAACTTACGTTGTCAGCAGCGCAAAGACAGACGAAGCAGACAGCACCGAGCAGACCGCAAAGACTCCTTCCGTAATCCGCGAATATAAGAGTAACGATGTCAAGACATATGTTATTGTGAATAAAAATAAGACAAAGGAGATTACAGTAACAATACATCATTATCAATCTGGAACTAATAATAAGATTTATGCGGATGATGTGAAGACATTAGCTGTAGGAGCATCTATTAGTGACTATACGAAAGCAAAAAACTGGGCTGTTACACAAGTGAAATTAAATAATGAGGAACAGAGCAACACAAACTTTGATTTAACAGGAGATTCAACAATAGATGTTTATTATTCTCCAAAAGAGAAAAATATAGAGACAGATGTTGCATTTTACGATTATACCTTAAAAGCTGGTCAGGTTGGTGATAACTATTACTCTATTAATCAGACATCTAATTACAAGAATAATGGAAAAAAGAAATTATCTGCAGGTACGGCAACTAATCAGCAGAATTATCCATCATATTGTTATAGTGATTGGAGAGGCAATCTTTATGATTATAATAATGAAGGAAGGAACATAGTAACAGGATTAGTAAAAGGCTTAGGTACGGATGGAAATGTAGAATTTAATTATGATGAGCCAGGATTTTTCGTAAACTCTGATCTGACGGCAGAAGACAATTTTTATAATAGCTATGAGAAGTCTACTCGATATTTAAGAAAGTATTATAATGATTATAAGTTAAACTTTGATCAAAAAGGAGACACCTATACATTAAAATCGGTAAAACATGGTCAAAACACGACAAATGCAGGAAGTAATTTCTTCCCATTAGATGATAAGAAATTGTCATACGAGGAAACCGAATATAAAGGAGATCATAATTATTATTTTGGTATGAGATATGATGTTGAATTTACTATTGGTGATTATGTAGGTCCTTTAAATTATAGTTTTACTGGAGATGATGATTTATGGGTTATTCTGGATGGTAAAAAAGTTGTTGTTGATTTGGGCGGTATTCATACTGCTGTTACAGGAACAACTGATTTATGGAAAGATTTGAAGTTGAATCCAACATCATTAACCAAAGAACAGAGATCACAAAAACATACATTAACAATCTTGTATATGGAAAGAGGAGGTTATGCATCAAATTGTAATATGAAATTTACTCTCCCATCAGCAGAAATTGTTGAAGTAACAAAGCCAAAATATTCTTTTACAATTCATAAAGAGAGCACAGACGGTAAAAGTTTAGCAGGTGCAGAATTTAAACTGACAAAAGATAACGAGACTACATCTACTACGCTTACTACAGCATCTAATGGCTATGCAACATTTTTAAATTTAGCAGCAGGCAGTTATACATTAGAAGAGACACAGGCACCATCTGGATATGAAAAATTAATGGATGCTAATGGTAATCCAATACAATGGACGGTAACAGTAAACGGGCAAGGAGAGGTAACTGTAAAGCAACAGGGTAGCGATACAGAAGTAGGGAAAGATGCATGGGATAATTATCTTATATGCAATCCAAAAGTTGCGCAACTTCCAGCACCCGATCATCAAAAGTATATTAAATCGCACGGTAAGGATAAGTACACACTGACATTAGATGTAACAGGAAAAGTTGGAGAGGCAGATCCAATAGATATCCTACTGATTGTTGATAAGTCGGGTAGTATGGAGGGCGATGGAGTTGATAATGTAAATACTGCTATTTCTAAACTGACGGAAACATTAAAAAATGCTAATATACGGGCACAGGTTAAGCTGGCGGTTGTAACGTTTAGTGGAAATGACAACCGTTATGGTAATGATAGCCCGTGGGATGATGCAGACTGTCCACCAGAACAAGATTGGATTGATTTAAATAATTTTAACTGGAGTTTAAACAACCCTACTGGCGGTACAAACTGGCAGGCAGGTATTAAAAAAGGTGAAGAAGTATTACAAACTGGTTCAGGAACTAAGAAGTACGTGGTATTTTTAACAGATGGAAATCCTACCTTTAGATATAATAATTCGTCTGGGTATACAGAAGGCAATGGAAGTAACGATTCATATAGATATAATTATAATGCGGCAATAACAGAATGGAACAACTCCCCGACACTAAAAGCAGCAACTGGCAAGTATGTTATAGATGCTACTTCAAATGGAAGTGCAAATTGTGAAACACTGGCACAGACTTTATCTGGTAACTATTTAATAGGAAATAATACAAACTCTATTACAGATAGTTTTAAAAAAATTGCTGAGGCAATTGCTTATCCATCCTATAATAATGTAACGATTACTGATACACTAAGTGAGTATGCAGAATTTACTACAAAGGACAGACCTGCAATTCAGGTGTATAAAGGACATAAAACTTATACAAAAGATGCATCAGGTACAATTACAGGTATTCAAAGTGTAACTGAAAAGACACTATTAGCAGAAGGTACAGACTATGAGTATACTTATGATCCTTCTACAAAAACTGTAACGGTTAAGTTAAATGGAGACCTTAAAAATGGAGACCTTAAAAATGGAGAACTTGAACAAGATATAACCTATTGGATAGAATTTGATATTAAACCGACAGAAAAAGCGTATAAGGAATATTTAACTGATGGTGGATATGGACAAACCAAAGGTGATTTACTTACAGATGCACCTGATAATACATCAAGTTCAAATAAGTCTGGTTTCTATTCTAATTCCGGTGCCAAGGTAACTTATAAAGTAGATGATAGTGCTACGAAAGGTGCAGATTATAACAAGCCAGTTATTCAGGTGACACCAGATACTACTAAACAGGTTGTTGAGAAAAAGTGGATTGGTGATGCAGAAAGTTCTGTAGATGTTAAACTGACAGCTAAGGTTACAATCGGAAATGAAGAAAAAGAACTTTCTCATGAAACATATAAGAGTCTGCCAGATCAGATGCAGAAGACTTTGAATAAGGATAATAACTGGAAAGCTACATGGAGTAATCTTCCAACAAAATATTATTATGAAGATACTACTAATAAAACTATTCAGTCTGCGGATATTGCCTATTCAGTAGATGAAGTTAATGTTCCACAAGGATATGCTAAGGATATTTCTAATCCAGTTAGTTCAGAGAACGGAAAAGTAATTACAACAACAATTACTAATCGACAGTTTATAATTGAAAAAGTCTGGACAGATAAACAAAGTGATTCTCATCCGACTATGGAACAAGAAGTCCATCCACAATCTCAAAATATTGTAATTGGCATTTATAAGCCAGGAACTGATGGAACTAAAGAAAAACCATTTTCGACAGATAATCTGATAGCAAATGTAACTTTGAATAAAGGAAATAGTTGGAAAGCAACGATTCCAAGTTCGTTAGGTGTCGATTATAAATACTATGTTATTAGAGAACTTAAAGAAGATAAGGATGGTTCCACAATAATAAATGATACAAAGTATTCCGTAATTAAAGATAGTGAGAATATGGTAGTAGATAATGCCTCCTATAAAGTATCTTATAGTAAAGAGGATGAAGCACAAAAAGCTTATAAGTGTATAGTAACAAATACACGATTGAATACGATAACAATCAATAAAGTGGATAGTAATGATCAGCCATTGGATGGAGCAGAATTTTCTCTTGAAAAGAAAGATTCCTCTAATAATTGGAAAGTTATCAGCACAGAAACAAGTAAAAATGGAACTTTGAAATTTAGTGATCTTGAAGATGGCCAATACAGAATTACAGAAACAAAATCACCGGCGGGTCATAGTTTATTAGCAAATTCAATTAATGTTACTCTTCCAATGACGCTTGATTCTACACAGGAAGGTTTAGAAAAAGGAAAAGGTATAACAAAGGAAGATGGAAAAGTTTACTATTATGATTTGACCTACACCATCAAAAACAACAAACTCTTCAACATGCCGGCTTCTGGTGGCAGATTCAAAGCCACACTCATCGGTATAGCAGTTATGATTATGGCAGCAGGATGTTACATCCTTCGTCACAGACGCAAAAGAATAATCTAACACATTACCAAGATGCAAACTGCATAGTAACAACATATACACTCTGCTCATCATTTGGGGTGAGGGGCAGAGACAAATAATATAAGTTATAACAAAGCTCATTCGCTTTGTTCATAATATAGAAACACAAAGCCACTTCATAAAACACAAAGAAAGCGGGGAATAATTTATGAAAAAATTATTAAAACAATTATTAGCTGTAACAACGGCAATCATGATGGCAATTACCTTATTACCAGCAATGGCAAATGCGGAGGAAACAGCAAGAGAAAAGGGTACACTTCAGATTATTAAACATGGTAAAGATACAGAGACGTTACTTCCTGGTGCAGAGTTTACTTTTTATAAGTTAGCAAGTATTACAAATTCTACAGGAACTAGTGCTGGGAAAGATTGGAAATACGCTGTAGAAGAACACTACAAGAACGCATTAGGAGGAAGTACTGAAGTAAAGAATCTTAATGATCTTCCATCCAAAACTTGGGAAGAGAAAATAGATGATCTTTCTGTATTAGCAGAATCAGATAAGAATGGCATTAAAAGTGGATTAACAGCTGATGGAAAAAATGAGACACAGAAGGGTTATACAACTTCAAAAGAGCTTGATTTTGGTGTTTATCTCGTAAAGGAAACAACAACTCCTAGTGGACATGTTGGAGGAGAACCTTTTATAGTATCCATTCCATCTACAAATAACTATAATTATGGTAAAGAGGGAGGAAAAACAGCGTCAGAAAACGGTACTGATTTTGTTTATGATATCGTAGCAGCACCTAAAAACAGTGAAGTTCCAATTACAAAAAAAGCTAACGATACATCTGTTGCAATTGGGCAGACGGTAACTTACACAGTAAATACTACAATTCCTAAATATGGTACAGAATATTTTTATAAGAAAGATAATAAGTATGTAGTTCCAACATTTGAAGTATATGATAAGTTATCTGATGGTCTCACTTTAGATAAGAAGTCAATCAAAGTTAAAGTAGGAGACGCTGAAATTGCTCAAGAAAACAACTATACAATTCAGTTTGATACAGATTCAAAAACTTTCATTCTTAGTTTTACATCAGGATATTTACAGGATATGGAAACTTCTCAGGCGATTACAATAACATATAATGCAACAGTAAATGAGAACGCTGTTTACCAAAATGGTAACACTGCAGGTGTAAAATATAGTAATAAACCAGGAGAAACTACAGAAGGAGATCCTGTTGAAAGTAAAGAAGATGTTTATACATATGGTATAGATCTTACAAAAACTGGTGATAAAGATGGAGACAAAACAGGTTTAAATGGTGCAGAGTTTACATTATCCTCATCAACTAAGAATTTATTCAAAGTTCGTATTAATGGAACAACAGTAGTGGTTACAGATGAAAAAGGAAATCCAGTAGATACAATAACGGGAAATATAACTAATGAAAAAGGTAAATTAGTTTTCAATGGACTGGCTGAAGGAACATATACATTAACAGAGACAAAAGCTCCTGCGGGATATACTTTATTAAAGAATCCTATTACAATTATAATTGAAGCTAATGAGGATGGAACAATTAAGAGTGCAACTGTTAATGGAAAAACAACTGAAGCAACAAAAGGTGTAGTTCCAGTTAATATTAAAAACCATAGTGGCTTTACTCTTCCTGGTACCGGTGGTATGGGTACATACATCTTCACGATCGGTGGTCTTGTAGTTATGGCTGGTGCTGTTCTTCTCCTTGTTTCTTCTAAGAAGAAAAGAGCATAGTCAGCAGCGATAGCGCACAGACTGATTAGGACTTAATATTTGAACAAATTTGAACAAATACGTTTTATTTAAATTATGAAGTGAATCTGATATATACTGCGGGCGTTTACGCCCGCAGGTGAAAAAGGTTTTTTGTGTGGATGCTTCACTGATTAGTGGAGCCAGGCAGTGACCGAGTGGTGGGACTGCCGCTCAATACAAAGCATACTTTTTGTCAGGGAGGAACCTCATCTGGTTTCTCTCTGGTTTATAACAAGGATGGGAACAGGATGAAACAGAAGATCATAAATGCAATACTATGCCTGTTCTTTCTGGCAGGTTTTGGGATCACTCTCTATCCTGCATTTAGTGACTGGTATATTAGCCGCCATCAAGGGCAGGTTATTGAAGACTATGACGAGAAAGCGGCGCAGATGTCACAAAAGGAGCTTAAAAAAGAACTGGATAAGGCGCATATATACAACACACAGCTGCTCGGTAATGTCGTACTGACCGACCCGTTTGATGCGGATGCGGTGAAGGAGCAGAATGCAGATTATAACAATATTTTAAACATTGACGGAGATGGCGTGATGGGTTCCATCGAGATACCGTCGATCAAAGTATATTTACCCATCTATCATGGAACAGACAGCACTTCCTTAGAGAAAGGAGCAGGGCATCTCGAAAACAGTTCTTTTCCTGTAGGAGGAAGAGGAACACATGCTGTTATCTCAGCCCATACCGGTCTGCCGTCTGCAAAAATGTTTGATAATCTTACAGAGGTAAAGGAAGGAGATGTCTTTTACATTCATGTACTGAATCAGACACTGGCTTATGAAGTAAATCAGATCAAAGTGGTATTGCCGGAAAATACCAGTGATCTGTTGATTAATAGAAATGAAGATTATGTGACAATGGTTACCTGTACACCGTACGGAATTAACTCCCATCGTCTTTTAGTGCGGGGAACAAGGATTCCGTATCGGGAAGCGAAGAAGAAGGAACGTACGCAGACGAAGAAGGATTCTAATAAGTGGAAGGCATATGTTCTGGCAGCGATAATCGCAGTGATTTTACTGTTGATCGCTTTTATTTATCGCAGGTATCAGGAGAAGAAGAGGCGCAGACGAATGAAGAGAAAGCGGGTTGTTAAGAAGAAATGAGAAATAAGTTCGTAGGAATACTGGCAGTTTTGCTACTTGCGATTGGATTTTTGATACTGAATTACCCGACGCTGAGTACTCTGTATAACCAGTTGCACCAGGGAACAGTATTGACAACATATGACGATACTGTCCAGAAGATGAATGAAGAGAAGAAGAAGAAATACTGGCAGGAAGCAAAGGCGTATAATGAACGGTTAGCGGGCACGACCCCACAGCTTACCGATGCCTTTTCTGATAAAGGAAACAAGGAAGACAGTGATTATAACCAGATTTTGAATTTGGAAGAAGATACCGGAGTTATGGGAAGTATCGAGATACCGAAGATTTCAGTGTATCTGCCGATTTACCACGGAACTTCCGCTGAAGTGCTAGAACGTGGTGTCGGGCATATGGAAGGAACTTCTTTTCCGATAGGAGGAAGAAGTACCCACACCGTCCTTACAGGACACAGGGGACTTCCAAGTGCGGAACTCTTTACCAATCTTGATCAGATCGAAGAAAATGATATATTTTATCTTCATATCCTTGATAAAACTCTTGCGTATAAAGTTTATAACATTGAAACAGTCGAACCATCTAACGTAGAGAGTCTTGCGATACAGCAGGGAAGAGATTTAGCAACGCTTGTTACCTGTACACCGTACGGAATTAACTCACACAGGCTTTTGATCCACGCTATGCGTGTTCCATATAAAGGAGAGACAAAAGATGCGAAGGAAGCATTGAAAGAGAATTTATGGCAATGGCTTCTGAAGCAGAAGACATTATTAGTGTCTGTGGCACTGCTCCTGTTGCTGCTTATTTATTTTATCATACAGAGGATAAAGGCAAGGCGGGAGAAAAAACGTCGGGAAATGGAAAGGCGCGCAAGGCGTCAGAGACAGATCAGGGAAAAAGGAGGTAAATAGTGATGAAATCTATACGAAGAAAAAAGTGCAGTAAATATCTGTCCGTTTTTCTTGTCACTTGTACGATGATAGCGGGGTTGTTGTTTCCGGCACAGAGCAAGGCGGCAGATAGTTATGATAAGGATAAGAAGGGAAGTATCGAAGTAACTCTTTCCGACATCGGTACGGACAGGGAGAATGTACCGATCCGTATGTATCAGGTAGGAACCGTAGTAGAGGGCGGAAATCATCTGACATTTAACACGGTAGATGCCCTTAGCACTACCGGAGTCAACTTAAACGACATCACAACAGGGGAGAGCAATCAGACAGCAGCCAAAACACTCGATGATGCGATCAGCGCCCTTGATAAGACAACAGCAGCCACTCTGCAGACCACCACGGTAAACACCGATGCAGACGGCAAAGCAGACTTCAAAGATTTAGACCAGGGCATTTATCTTATCAAACAGCCGGTAAGCAATCCTTACGGAGTATTTTCTCCATTTTTAGTTGCTATTCCATATATGGAAGACGGTCAGAACTGGATCTATGATGTAAAGGTATCCCCAAAAGCACAGAAGGTAGATACCAACGGCTCCATCGAAGTCACCAAGCATATTTTATATGAAGATCCAGATACATTAGAAAGAAAGCCGTTAATCGCTCCGGAATCAACAGAAACAAAGTACTATGTAGGACTCTTCTGTGACGAAAGCGGAACCATCCCATATGGAAGAAACTATGTAAAGGAATTATTCTTTAAAGACAGCAGCACCGCAACAGCAAAGTTTGAAAATCTTCCAGATGGAACATACTATGTATTTGAGACCGAGCAGGAAGGCACACCACTCAAAATAAATGCTCCACAAAAAGACAAGAATCAAAAACAGTATCGTTGGGTTGTCGGAAACGGAACAAAAGATACAAAAGATGCAAACGATACAAAGACCGACACCGATACATCAAAAGAAGATGCGACAGGCAGCATCACAGATAATAAAGTCCAGCTGCAAGATCACGCACAAAAACAGATGGACATTGCCAATATTTATTCAGAAATTCCGGATGAATATTTGACGAGTGGAGAACTTTCTATTAAGAAAAACGTAATAGAAAATAATCAGACAACTACAGTAGATGACACCTTCTACGCAACCGTTTATAAGCAGACAGCATCCTCTGACGGTTCAACAGGAAAAGAGAAGATTCAGGTCGTACAGTTAAAACAGAATGATACAGTAAGAATAACGGTACCAATAGACGCAAATGAATCCAAAACAACATTTATCGTAGAAGAAACAGATGCAAACGGTAACGCCCTGAATTTAGATAACTTTGCATATGAAATCAGCGGCGAAGGCAAAGTAGAAATGTCTCTGCAGAACACAGAAGGCAGCATCACATTAACAAACATCGTAAAAGACGATGCAGCCGAAAGCTCCACAGAAGAAGAGGAAGAAGAACCAACCACAAGGAAGAAGAAGAAAGAAACGGAAACCGTATCCGAAAGAGAATCTAAAAAGTCAAAGAGCACAAAGACCGGCGATAATAATCCAATCGTAATGTGGATCGCAATCGGCGCAGTCGCAGCCCTTGTGATTATATTCCTCATCGTAAAAAGACGCAAAAGTGAATAAGAAGTATAGTGAGTAAATATAGTGAAAGCATATGCATAACAAGAAAGGGATTGTACTTTTTAAAGTACAATCCCTTTCTTAGCATATTTTCTGTTGTGAGTGCAGCGGCCAAGGTGAACATGACAGCTGAGCAATTTAAGAAAGAGCTGGATAAGGAAGTTTAGATGAATTGCGATACGATAAGATGAATAATCCAAGCAGAAGACATTAAATCAGAACAAATATTTGGATTTTGGTATGTACATTTGTTCGTATATTTGATATAATCGGAAGCAT
>CAKRHR010000050.1 GCA_934339005.1 uncultured Catenibacillus sp.
TCCACATGGGACATGCTTTGGATAATACCATGCAGGATATTTTGATCCGTTACAAGAGAATGCAGGGATACAATGCATTATGGCAGCCTGGTACAGACCATGCAGCTATTGCGACAGAAGTTAAGGTTATTGATAAGCTGAAAAAAGAAGGCATCAATAAAGAAGACCTCGGTCGTGAAGGTTTCTTGAAAGAAGCCTGGAAATGGAAAGAAGAATACGGCAACAGAATCATCAACCAGCTTAAAAAACTTGGCTCCTCTGCTGACTGGGACAGAGAACGTTTCACAATGGATGAAGGCTGTTCTAAAGCCGTTGAGGAAGTATTTGTAAATCTTTATGAAAAAGGATATATTTATAAAGGCTCAAGAATTGTCAACTGGTGTCCTGTATGCCAGACATCTATTTCTGATGCTGAGGTTGAACATGAAGAACAGGCCGGTCATTTCTGGCATATCAAATATCCAATCGTTGGCGAAGATGGCTATGTAGAAATCGCAACAACACGTCCGGAAACATTACTTGGTGATACAGCCGTTGCTGTAAACCCGGATGATGAAAGATACAAACATCTCGTAGGCAAAATGTTAAAGCTGCCTTTAACAGACAGAGAAATTCCAGTCATTGCAGATGCTTATGTTGATAAAGATTTTGGTACAGGCTGTGTTAAAATCACACCTGCACACGACCCTAACGACTTTGAAGTTGGTAAACGTCACAATCTCCCTGAAATCAACATCATGAACGATGATGCGACAATTAATCAGAGGGGCGGCAAATACGCAGGTATGGATCGTTACGAAGCAAGAAAAGCCATGGTTAAAGATCTGGAAGACCTTGGTCTGCTTGTAAAAGTAGTTGATCATACACATGCCGTTGGTACACATGACCGTTGTAAGACAACTGTTGAACCAATGATTAAACAGCAGTGGTTCGTTAAGATGGAAGAAATGGCAAAACCAGCCATTGAAGCTGTCAAATCCGGAAAGATTAAACTTGTGCCTGAACGTATGGAAAAGACATACATGAACTGGCTTGAAAATATTCGTGACTGGTGTGTATCCAGACAGTTATGGTGGGGACATCGTATTCCTGCATATTACTGTGATGAATGTGGTGAAGTTGTTGTTAAGCGCGGCGGCGCACCTGATGTTTGCCCTAAATGTGGCTGCAAGCATCTGACACAGGATGAAGATACACTGGACACATGGTTCTCATCAGCATTATGGCCATTTTCCACACTTGGCTGGCCTGATAAGACAGAAGATTTAGATTATTTCTACCCAACAAGCGTGCTTGTTACAGGTTATGATATTATCTTCTTCTGGGTTATCCGTATGATTTTCTCAGGCATCGAACAGATGGGCGAAGTACCATTTAACACAGTGATTTTCCATGGCCTTGTACGTGACTCACAGGGACGTAAGATGAGTAAATCCCTTGGTAATGGTATTGACCCACTTGAAGTCATTGATAAATACGGTGCTGATGCCCTCAGACTGACATTGATTACAGGTAATGCACCTGGTAATGATATGCGTTTCTACTGGGAAAGAGTTGAAGCAAGCCGTAACTTTGCAAACAAAGTCTGGAATGCATCCAGATTCATGTTGATGAATTTTGAACAGGCAGAAGAAAAAGGCATTTCCATTGAAAATGTCACATTAGATGAACTGACACAGGCAGATAAATGGATTTTATCCAAAGTCAATACACTGGCAAAAGATGCTACAGAAAACATGGATAAATTTGAACTTGGTATTGCCGTTCAGAAAATCTATGATTTCATCTGGGAAGAATTCTGTGATTGGTATATCGAGATGGTGAAGCCTCGTCTTTACAATGATGAAGATACAACAAAGGCAGCAGCACTCTGGACATTAAAACAGGTACTGATTCAGGCACTTAAGCTGCTTCATCCATATATGCCGTTTATTACAGAAGAAATCTTTAGCAACGTACAGAACGAAGAAGAATCTATTATGATTTCTCAGTGGCCTGAATATAAAGAAGCATGGAACTTCACAGAAGATGAGCTTGCCGTTGAAACAATTAAAGATGCGGTTCGCGGTATCAGAAATGTGCGTGCACAGATGAACGTTCCACCAAGCAAGAAGGCAAAAGTAATCGTTGTTACTGAAAATGAAAAAGTAGCGGGTATCTTTGAAACAAGTCGTGTATTCTTTGCAACACTGGGTTATGCAAGTGATGTTGTCATTCAGTCAGATAAAGCCGGTATTGGTGAAGATGCAGTATCAGCAGTGATTCATGAAGCTGTTATTTACATGCCATTTGCTGAACTTGTTGACATCGACAAGGAAGTTGAACGTCTTCAGAAAGAAGAAGAAAAACTTGGCAAAGAAATCGCCCGTGCCACAGGCATGTTAAACAATCCAAATTTCGTCAGCAAGGCACCTCAGAAGAAGATTGATGAGGAAAAAGCCAAACTTGATAAATACACACAGATGCTTGAGCAGGTCAAAGAACGTTTGGCAGGTTTCGGCAAATAATGTATGATTTCTTTAACAAAAAATGTGAAATATTAATGAATTGTTAAAAAAGTATGTACAATCCCCCTTTTTTGTGGTAGACTATAATCTGCGTAATTAAGAAAAGGGGGATATTTTTTATGAACCGTAGAATTAAGAAAATCGCAGCAGCCGCACTGGCCATTGGATTAGTATTTTCCATGAACCTGACTGCATTTGCAACATCCAAAGAGGAAGCACAGAACAGAATTGAACAGCTCAAGCAGGAACAGTCAGAGCTTCAGGCAAGACTTTCCGAACTTCAGGCAAACAAAGCTGATACAGAAGCATATATTCAGCAGCTTGATGAAGAGATGACAACAGTTGTTACAAATATTACAGAAACAAACGCAAAACTTGATGAGATTAACGCAGACCTGGAACAGACACAGGCAAATCTTGAGGAAGCACAGAACACTGCAGATGAGCAGTATGCAGCCTTAAAGGTTCGTATCAAACAGATGTATGAACAGGGTGACCCGACACTCCTTGAGATTATCACAAAGTCAGAAGACATCTCAACAGTGTTAAATTCTTCTGAATATATTTCAAAAATTTCAGACTATGATAACCAGCTTCTGGCAAATTACAATGCGACATTACAGCAGATTGCCGAATACAAAGCTCAACTTGAAGAACAGAAGACTGAACAGGAACAGGTCAAAGCAGAGTTAGAGATTCAGCAGCAGGATTTACAGACTATTATTGACCAGAAGAATGCGGATCTGGCAGAACTTGGTGTAGATATTGACGATGTTTACGGTGAGATGTCAGATGCAGAAGGTGAATTATCTGATATGCAGGCAATTTTAGCAGCTATTGAAGCCGCTGAGAAAAAGGCAGCCGAAGAAGCAGCTGCAAAGAAGGCTGCTGAGGAGGCCGCAGCAAAGAAAGCTGCAGAAGCAGCCGCTGCAGGAAACAGCTCAAGTTCTTCTTCAAGTTCAAGCAGCTCAAGTTCATCAAGTAGTTCAAGTTCAAGTGGCTCAACTTCTACAAGTACTAGCACAACGGTAAGCTCAGGTAGCTTCCTGTTCCCATGTGCAGGTACATTAGTATCAAACTATGGACCACGTACAGCGCCTACAGCAGGTGCATCTACATACCACAGAGGTGTGGATATTTCAGCAAGTGCAGGTACACCGATTTATTCTGTATTGAGTGGTACAGTTGTTACAGCAGGTTATAACTCAGCCAGAGGTAACTATGTTGTTGTCAGCCATGGTAACGGATTATCTACATTATATCAGCACTGTTCTTCATTGAATGTCAGTGTCGGACAGTCCGTATCCAGAGGACAGGTCATTGCTTATGTAGGAACGACAGGTATTTCCACAGGCCCACATCTTCATTTTGAAGTACTTGTCAATGGCTCAAATGTTAATCCTATGAATTATCTGTAGGATGAGAATTTTCGGAATACGATTTGACAGACAGTGATACTCAAAAAGAATATTAAAATTTGAAATGAAATAACGATAAAACGCCGGATTTTGTGATGAATGAAATCCGGCGTTTTTAAGTTCTCTATTTATGAAAGAAACATTTTTCCGGATTTTATATAGCATCCAGAAAATGCTGCACACTTTCATTGACTGCGTTTCCTGGGTACCAGGCGCAGATAATGCCGTTGTAATGACCGGGTATCGGGCGGCGACAGACAGTATCGCTGATACGAAAATCAAAATAGGCATCTGCAATAATGATTTCAGAAGCAGTGCGAAAACTTGTTTTGATCGTATAAGCGTTTGGCATGTGCCTTGTAATATGTGGTGTGAGCCGTTCGCTTGCAAAAAGCTCGTTTAAATCCCGGACATAATTTGGATTGTGTGCCTCATCAAGCACCATCAGGTCAGTTTGTGCAAGATCCTGCAGTGTGACATTTTTCTTGACAGCCAGCGGATGTGCAGAGGACATATAGGCATAAACACAGTCTTTGGCAGCCCATTTCCACGGAATATGAGCGTTGTCCAGCGTATAGTGTTCAAAATGCGGCAGAAAAATAACGTCATATTTATTCTGGCTGAATTTCTGGAATAATATATCCATAGAGTCACTCTCGATATTCAGTCCGATATTAGGATAGTGCTCTTTGAAACGGTCAATGACAGACCAGAAATAAAGCTCCGGATTCGTCGTACTTGTCGTGCCGATATTTATAGATGACCGATGTGATCCGGAAAGCTCAAGGGCATAGATATAGTCTTTTTGAATTGCTTCGATTAACGGCTGCCAGTGTGTATAAAGATATTCACCGGCAGGTGTGAGCTCTATACGTCTTGTGGTGCGCTCAAAAAGCTTTAAATTTAATTCTTTTTCAAGTCTGGAAATACTCTTAGATACTGCCGACTGTGTCATATGCAGTTGATTAGCTGTTTCTGAAAAGCTATTTTCCTTGGCAGTTGTTATAAAAATTATCATCTGCATGAGATTCATCTGTGATAATGTTAAGTCCATAAGCGTACCCTTTCTAAGTGTATTTAATTATGAAATATAATATATTACACTATATTACGGTTCGTGATTTGCCCGTAATTAAAATCATTGAAAACAATGAGTTACTACATAATTCATTGTTTATTATGATTTACAGTAGTCATTTATGATTATACTACATAAATCGCCTGACGTACAGCGATTTATTCCAAACAGGCATAAATATGGACGAAAGTGTCATTTTACAGCCCGGACGATATTCGTTATAATATAATTACAAAGAACAAGTCTAAAGTGTAATGTATATGAGGAGGAGTTTACAATGGCAAACAAAGTGCCTGTTGCAGAAAAATCAAAAGAAAGAAGTTATTACAAATACTATCTTCAGGACATGGCGCCGATTCCTGAAGAAAAACAGGAATTTTTGAAAAATCCAAAAGGAAATCCTGAAGATGCATTAAAAATCGAAGACCGAAACAAATTATTTGACCCGGGTTATCTGTCAGATGAAAAAGGCTATTTTATGTTAGATAACGGAACAGCCGTTGTCAGCAACAATACATTCTTTAAGGACAGCAAAGGTGAAATGCTTCAGTGGTGGTTTGCATGGCATGGTGTAGATCCATTAAGATATGCCATCTGGGATCCATTTGACCATTACGGTCTTGAAATCAATGACGAAGCAAGAGCCAAGATGACTGACCCGGATGTGTCAATTGCAGATAAATGTTATGATGTAGATCATTTGGTTACAGAATCTCTTGTGATGGGTGAAGAACCTACAAAATTATTGATTGGATTTAAGAATCCTGCAAGCATGGGTTATGATACAAGCAAGATTTTTACAGATGCTTGTTCATTCCTTGTATGTGCAAATGTATGGATTGACGGACCTGACGGCAGCAAAGCACCTGTTGTTATGACACATATGGCAAGAGATATTGAAGGCGGATGCGAACTGCGTTCACGTTTCTGGCTTGGCTACCAGATTATTGACGGTAAGGCAAAGAAGATGATTCCAGACGGTATGGTATTCCCGGAAATCATCGTGTCTAATCTGCTTGGACATAACTTCGCAGAATTTACAAACCTTGCAGCTATCTTACCTTCTGTATACGCAGAAGAAAAAGATAACTGGGCTTAAATTGTTAGATGGTAGATATTAAATCTATATCTATAAAATACTTTCCCTTCTGTATAAAGTATAAAAAACAGAGGCGGGCAACCAAAGATATCGGTTGTCTGCCTCTGTTTTTAGATTAGAAAAAGTTTCTTAACTGAATCAGTAAATCACTGTTCATCAGATTATTAAAATATTCCTGAAATGCAGGGTCGCTGAACATATCGCTGTAAGCGCCGGATGAAACAAGATAAACGGCCATCACAATGATTAAAACACCAAAAATCAACATAATCGCACCGACAACAATGCCTGTGATTGCCATGCCTTTGGATGCATTTTTGCATTTAACAAGTGAGAAGATACCTAAAATAATCGCCGCAATGTCCATAGGCACAGAAAGATATGGAATAAAGCAGCTTAAGATAATACTGACAAGTGCAAGCACCATGGATGTAATCGCAAGACCATTGGAAGCCTTTGGCTGATTCTGGTATGGCGGCTGTCCATAGGGTGATTGGTTCTGATATGGATTTTGATACTGGTTTGGATCCTGGTAAGAATTCTGGTATGGATTCTGATTCGGCTGAACATTGAAATTCTGGTTGATGTTTGTCTGGTTATTCCAGTCGTAAGCATTCTCAGCGCCTGAACCATTCTTTGGTGCAAGTCTTTGACCACAGAAGGAGCACTGGTTGACATCATCTTTATTTTCACTTCCGCAATTTGGACAAATCATGGAAATTCCTCCTTTGAATATGAATATTTCTGCACGAAAATATAAGATGCAGTTTATTAATAATATAACGTATTTTCCTAGTTTTTTCAACGTAAATTTAGTTAAAATTATATAAAGTACCAAATATGTAAATTCACATTTACGATTCTTGTAGGCGGGTTTTAGATATGTTATGATAAAGAATAATGAAAATAGTAAAATAGTCAAAGATAGTAAACATAAAGAAAGTAGCATCTAAAAGAAAGTATGCGAGTGGTGATATTTTGAAAATAGATAAAGCGCGTTTTTCTAAGAAAAATAGCAAATTTAAATATATTGGCATAGGTGTTTGCGCGGCTGTTGTACTTGTGGCGGTGCTTTTATTTGTGTGGCCGGGCATGTCCTTCTGGCACACCTGGCGGCAGGATAAGAATGCCCCAAGTCTTGTGGCGGTCAGTCTGGACAATGGGGAAACACTGGATTTAACATGGACGCTTGCAAAAAAGAGTCAGGCAAGTGCCACAAATAATATATATAAAATCGAATTATATGATAATACGGACAAACTGCGTGCAGCATTTAAAATTGATGGACAGGATTTAGAATCTGCAGGCCAGATGACAGATGTTCCTGTGCAGGTTTATAAATATACAGAAGAAAGCACAGAAAAAGCAGATGCCACTGTAAGTACAAAGTCACTGACACTTCGTACCTATATCGATGATGCAAAGACGATGCATCTGATATTGGATGCGATAGATACAGAGGCAGTCAGTGGTGCAAGTGATATATCAGAGCATGATTTTTCTGCAACAGCTTCAGCGATGCAGTGGATTAAGGCAGGCGTGTTTGAAGGCAGTGAAAATATTTATGCCAGAGTGCAGGCGGTTAGCGGCAATTATGGCAGTGCATGGCTGACATCAAACACAGAAAATCTTTTGATGGGTGACCGTAGCAAACCCCAGGATGATAGTTATACGATTCAGAATGCAAGACATTTGTTTAATATCCGTTATATAGAAGCGATGGCGTCAAATGAAATTACAGTTGCCGGGCAGTCAGATGATGCAAAAGCAGATATCGAAAAAACAGTGACTTATCAGCAGACGGCCTCTGTTACATGGGGCGCACAGATATACGGTGATTTTCCGGTGATTGATATGCTTGGTGAAAACAGTACTCTGAGTGCGAACAGTGATACATATATTGATGGACTTCGGATTACAAAAACCGGTGCACAGGATTCTGCAGGTTTATTTGCAGTCAACGAGGGCAGCATTTCAGGATTGACGCTGACGAATGTTGTGGTGGATGTATCAAATGCGCAGTCTTTGGCAGATGTGTTGTCTGGTGAAAACTGTCAGAGTATATCAGATAACCCGACCAATACTGATGAAGCTCAGAATGTTGTGTCAGTGCGTGCTGTGGGTGCAGTGTGTGGTGTCAATTATGGCAGTATTACAGACACTAAGGTTGAAAGTGGTATTATTTTCGGTGAAGATAATGTTGGTGGTATCGCAGGTCTGTGGAACAGTACTAAAAGCGCCGAAAAGCTTTCAAATGGTGCCGTTGTATTAGGGAAATCGTATGTTGGAGGTATTGCCGGTAAAGTAGTGAATGACCGGAAAGAAGCCGTAACATTTAAAGAGTGTAGTCATACAGGTGCAGTTGGCGGACAGAAAAAATATGTGGGCGGTATTATAGGTTATGCTTATGGTGTGGCATTTGATTCAGATACAAGTGCGCCGCAGACAGCAGAGCAGCTTTTGCAGACAGAGGCATATATTAATTTACTGGCAGATTATTTGAAAACGGCAGATAAGCGTGCTTATGTAGTATTGAGTGCAAACACAGATTATGTAGGTGGCATCGTTGGTTATGCGACAGGCTGCAGCATCACAAAGAGCAACACTGAGGAAGGCTATGTGACAGGTCATGATTATGTGGGCGGCATAGCAGGCTATTGGACATCTGCTTACGGCAAAAAGATGACTCTGGAGGGTGATGGCGCAGGCAATAAAGCGCTTGTGCAGGGCCATGATTACGTGGGTGGCATCGTTTCACTGTGCAAAAAAGAAATGACACTGAATCACTGGAAAAATGAAGGTTATATCTGTGCTTCCGGTGAATATGCAGGCGGTATTACAGGTAAAAATGCAGGTATATTAAATGACTGTGAAAATAAAATGCCAACAGATACGCAGGATACATCACATTTTAAGGCGATGCTTGACCAATATGCATCCACAGCAAGTTATGTGGGCGGTATTACAGGTCTGAATGCGGGAACGATTACAGCGTCAGATAAAACCTATGTGACAAGCGTGCTGTCAGGGCACAATTATGTGGGCGGCATTGTCGGCTGCAACTTAAAGGATGCTGTTATTAAAAATTATGCATTATCTGATGGTGATATTTGGGGCAGTTATTTTGTCGGCGGCTATGCAGGTCTTAATTATGCAGGACAGCTTTTAGAGCAGGAAACCGTAGAGGCTTCACCGTCACTTGTATCAGGTGAGTTTGCAGTGGGCGGCATTATTGGTGCCAATTTTTCAGTGCTTGAACAGGAGGATATGGTTGTAAATCTTGTTGTCAATAATGAAAATGGTGAAGTGACGTCCAGCGGTTTATTTACAGGTGGTATGATTGGCTTAAATGTACCGCTGACACGATTATATTATACACAGCATATAACACCGGCCGAAAAGCTTATCAGCGCAGTTGCCAGCCAGCGTGAAAAAAATGCCTCCTGGGAGGATATGGCAGCAGCGGCGGTAAATACATTTAAATTTATGGGTACGATGGCAGGAAGACAGTATCACATGACAATCACAAGTTCAAATACATCAACACTCTGGGATACAAATGGTTTTGTTACATTAAGCAGAGTGAAGGGTACCGTGTATGTAGGTGGTGTGGTTGGCTATAATCATGACCGTATGTCAGTGACAATAAAAAATATTTGTGATATGGCAAGTATCACGGCAACTTCAGTCATTACAGAGGCAAATGATACAGCCTATGCCTATGCAGGCAGTATTACGGGCTGTCTTAATGCAATGATGACACTGGACCATTGCGATTATGATGACCGGGTTGTATTGACCCATCAGGGCATGTATAAGGGTGGTCTGGTAGAAGTCAACAGAGGTCTGATTCGCGATTGTGATGGCGGCAAGATTTCAGCGGATGAGGAGCAGATGCTTGGCGGTATGGCAGGTATCAATCTCAAGGGTGGTATTATTCATTCTTCAGTACAAAGCGGCACTGTGACAGGTACGTCACAGACCGGCGGTATTGCTGCGGTCAATGAAGGTGTCATTAAAAATTGTGAAGTAACAGAGGTAGTTGAAAGCAGCGGCGCATGTGTGGGTGGTATTGCAGGAATTAATAATGGTACAGTCAAAGCCTGCAGTATGACACAAAATGTTGCAGCAAAAACAGAGAATACAAATATTTATGTTTATGCCCCAGGTAACTGTGTGGGCGGTATTGTCGGTTATAACAGGGGTACGGTGAGCGAATGCAGCAACAGTACACAGACAATTTCCGGTCAGTACTATGTGGGTGGTATTGTCGGTTATCAGATTGGCTCAGAACTTAGTAAGACATCTTCGATGGTCGAAAATACAAAAAATAAAGCACATGTACAGGCTTATGGTTATGCAGGCGGCATTGTTGGTGCGGTGATTGGTCAGTCATCTGTAACAGGATGTATCAATTCAGCAGAGATTGAACTGACGCAAGGTTATCTTGGCGGAGTGGCAGGTTATGTCGGTACAGGCGCATCACTGCTTCGTTGTACAAATAATGAAAATGTGAAAAGTGCACAGGCAAAATATCTTGGCGGCATTGCGGGCAAAAATGCGGGGCGTATATAGCAGTGTGCGATTGGCGATACAGTTCAGGTTTCAGGAAGTCAGTATGTTGGCGGAGTGGCAGGTGTGAATGAAGGTACAATTGCTGCCATCAGTTTAGGTACAAATCAGATTAGTCTGCAGGGTAATAACGACGGCGGTTATGTCGGTGGTGTGACCGGTGTCAATGAAGGTACGGTGCTTGTGTGTGCTTCAAGTGCAGATACATCTAAAACTGAGGCTGTGGCACGAATGACTGTCAGTACAAATCAAAATGGCAGTTATATCGGCGGTGTGACAGGCCAGAATAAGGGTTCAATCCAGGGTCTGACTCAGAGCAGTGATAAGAGTTCTTTAAATGCACTGATTTCAGTTAAAAATGATGCCAAAGTATATGCCGGTGGTATTGCAGGCAGCAATCAGAATACGATTTCAGATTATATGTTTGCAGGCTATATTCAGGCACCGGGAAGTCCTGAAGGTGCGATTGGTGGTATCGCAGGTAAAAATCAGGGTACAATCAGCAATTGCCTTGTCAATGATTTGCGTATGAATAAAGTTTCATTTTCTGCTGAAAAAGTTGAATCGAGCTGGTATTATACGATTCGTACAGAAAATGCCGAAAAAGCCAATGTGGGTGGTATCGCAGGCGTCAATGCCATAGAAGGTACAATTGAAAATACAACACTCAGACAATGTTATATCCGTGTGGATTACGGTTGTGTGGGTGGTCTTGCAGGCATTAATGAGGGAACGATTAAGAATTGTCCTGCAGAAAAAACAAGTGTGACAGCTAATACGATATTGCGTTATAAAGTTAAAATTTATGTCGAAAATGGTTATGCCGGTGGTATTGCCGGTGTTCAAAAATCTTCGGGTGTTGTACGCAGTTGCAGTTCCGGTATTGACTGGACAGTGATGGCGGCACAGTCGGTTACAGGCAGTGAACACAAACTTTTTGAGGACAGTGCGGCAGGTGGTGTGTTTGGCTATTTATATAAGAAATCCAGCTTCAGAGGTATCCGAAACTATGCTGCTGTATTATCCACAGATGCCGTTGATAATATTATCGGTAGAACGCAGTAGCAAAAAGCCTTGACAGGAGGAAATAATATGCAGAGTAAAGTATATCTTGCAGAGGTGAAAACCTATGATGAAGATGTGATATATGAGAAGCTTCGATGGATGACTGAAGCGATGGGCGGTCTGGAAAAAGTGCTTCAGGTGCCAAAGGATGCCAGAGTGCTTTTAAAACCAAACCTTGTGCGCAAAGCAGATGTGGATCGTGCAGTGATGACACATCCGGCGGTGATGGGGGCTGTGGCAAGGCTTGTGTCCGAAGCCGGCTATACAAATATTCATGCCGGTGATTCCTGCGGTTATGGCACGGCAGCAAAGGTTATGGACGGTACAGGCATGGATGAAAATCTAAAAAAATACGGTGTTAAAATTTGTGATTTTGACAGCGGTACAAAGGTGGATATCGGCGGACACCGTGCGAAACAGATGGTATTATCAGACGAAGTGATTGAAACGGACGCCTTAATTAATGTTTGTAAAATGAAAACCCACGCACTGGAACGTGTGACCGGAGCTGTTAAAAACTTATACGGTACAGTATATGCATTAAATAAAGCCAAAGGACATACACAATATCCGGATGCGTACAGCTTTGCAGGAATGCTTGTTGATTTGAATCATTTTATTGGCCCGAAACTCCATATTATGGACGGTATTGTGGCCATGGAGGGCAATGGACCGACCTCCGGTGACCCGGTGCAGATGAACGTGCTGCTGGCATCGACAGATCCGGTGGCTTTGGATACAGTATTTTGTCACCTGATTGATTTAAAACCTGAGCTTGTACCAACCAACGTTATTGGTACACAGCAAAAGCTTGGTACATGCCATGAAGGAGACATTACGATTATCATGCCTGAGGGTGAAAGCTCCTTTGAAGAAGCTGTAAAGCGTTTTGGCAAAGCAGATTTTAATGTGGACAGAACGATTAAACGTCAGTATGCTAACTGGATCCGTATGTTAAAAATTTTTAAATTATTCCAGAAAAAGCCCTATATCGATGCAAAAGAGTGTATTCACTGCGGTATTTGCGTGGAAAGCTGCCCGGTGGAGGGCAAGGCTTTGCAGTTTAAAAATGGACGTAAAGAGCCACCGGTATATGATTATAAAAAATGTATCCGGTGCTTCTGCTGTCAGGAAATGTGTCCGCACAAGGCGATTAAGGTTAAGAGGTGAGATAAGATGCGTCATTTATTAAAACCCTTATCCTTTCTTCCGGCCATTTTGATGATGTATGTCATATTTTCATTTTCATCAGCAGACGGTGTTGAATCATCGGATTTATCGGACGCAAAACAATTTTTTGACACTTACATCATCATAGTATAGGGATAGAACGAAAGGCATTCTCATAGATTATAAAAAAATCTGTGAGGATGTTTTTTTGATGCTTCAATATTTAACACGTATTAATCAGATTGCCTGGGGACCTGGTACATTAATTTTATTTGCAGGCACAGGAATTTTCTTCTTATTTGTTCTTAAGGGCAGGCCGTGGAAAAAACTTATTTATGCCTTAAAATTATTATTTCGCCCTGAAATATCTGCTAAAGATCAGGGGATGACTTCCTTTCAGTCGGCAATGACGGCGCTTGGTGCCTGCATGGGAACAGGCAATATTGTCGGTGTGGCTTCTGCCATGGTGCTTGGTGGCCCGGGAGCACTGGTATGGATGTGTCTGTCAGCAATGCTTGGATTACCTGTAATCTTTTCTGAGTGCATATTGTCTATTGCTTATCGAAAAAAATATCATGGACGTTATATCGGTGGCCCGATGTATGTCATGCAGGAGGGTATTGGCGGCAGAACGGGCGCTGTGATGGCCGTTGTATTTGCGGTGATGACAATGGGTGCTTCATTTGGTGTGGGGAATATGACGCAGAGTAATTCGGCTGGGGCGGCACTTACTTTTTTATGGCATATTCCGGCGGTATGGACAGGACTTGGCTTGATGATTGCTTTAGTGATTGTATTCTTGATGGGGAAGGGCGGCGTTGGACGTGTATCTGCGGTGCTTGTGCCGACAGTCTCTGCCGGGTATCTTTTATGTGCGGTGATAGTGATTGTCATACATCACGCACGCATTGGACAGGGTATTTATGAAATGTTTCAGATGGCATTTTCTTTAAAAGCAGTCAGTGGCGGCATAGGCGGGGCGGTCACTGTGTCTGCCTATGATGCCATGCGATGGGGCGTTGCCAGAGGTATTTTTTCAAATGAAGCGGGACTTGGCTCAGCGCCGATTGCTGCGGCAGGGGCAACAGGTTTAAAATCAACAGACCAGGCATATCTGCACATGGCGGGGGCATTTTTTGATACAGTCATTATGTGCAGTGTGACAGGGCTTGCAATAGCAGCTTCCGGTGTGCTTGGTATGACAGATGGCGCAGGCAGAATGCTTGATGGTGTGCAGTTGACGATGCAGGCTTTTTCATGTATTCCCGGTGAAGGCGGTCTGTGGGTTATTGGACTTGGCATGCTCTTTTTTGCATTTTCCACACTGATCGGCTGGGCTTATTACGGTGAGAATGCACTGTTGTATCTGACACCTTCAAAAAAGGCGCGGATGATATACAGAGTATTATTTTGTGTCGCATGTTTTGTTGGTGCGGTCTATGAACTTCAGACTGTGTGGCTGTTTTCAGATATTATGAATGTGTGTATGGCACTGCCGAATCTGATTTGTCTGTGGCTGATGTGGCGGGAAATTAAAGAACTGGCGATGTGATAGAATATGTCTGCTTATCTGAAAGTTGGTCATTTGCTGGCCTGTCAACATCAATAAATGAAATTTTTATGATTATGGAAATCGCCTTTACTTTTAGTGGTGTTATTGATATGATGTAAGTGACAGAAATTTAAAATATGTTGATGTGTGTAATGGTGCCTGTAAATTGAGCAGCATTGCGATGATTCAAATACATCAATAAAATAGAAAAGGAGATTAACACAATGAGTACATATGTTAATGAAGAAAATTTAAATAAAACGGATACAGCAAATTCAGAAGTTTCAAATTATGAAGGTTTAACGATTGCAAAGCTTTATGATTTAAATGAAACAATTGCAGCAGATTTATTTAAGAATGTGACATATCCATGGGAAGTGCTTTCAAAGATTGGTCAATTTATTCTGGAACTTGGAAAGACACTTTCTGAAGATGAATATGATAAAGTCGGCGAAGATGTATGGATTGCAAAAGATGCAAAAGTCTTTGAATCTGCCTATATTCATGGACCGGCCATCATCGGTCATGGGGCAGAAGTGCGTCACTGTGCATTTATCCGCGGTAATGCCATTGTTGGTGAAGGCGCAGTGGTCGGCAATTCCACAGAATTAAAAAATGTTGTTTTGTTTAACGGTGTGCAGGTGCCACATTATAATTATGTCGGTGATTCCATCCTTGGACACAAATCCCACATGGGCGCAGGCTCTATCACATCAAATGTTAAATCTGATAAAACATTAGTTGATGTTGTCACAAAAGAAGACCGCATCCATACAGGACTTAAGAAATTCGGTGCAATGCTTGGGGATTATGTTGAAATCGGCTGCAATACAGTCATGAATCCGGGCACAGTCATCGGCCGTCACAGCAATGTTTATCCAACTTCGATGGTGAGAGGATTTATTCCTGAAAATTCAATCTATAAAAAACAGGGTGAAGTTGTGACAAAAGTAGCCAGATAGTTAAAATCATAATAAATGCAGAATAAATACTGAATTTGATTTAAAGAAAAGATAAGATATACAAAGAATAAAAATAAATAGTATACGAAAGCGAATGAGGTATATATGAAAAAATATGCTCAGGCAAATATGTTGCTTTTTATCACAGCGGCACTATTTTTGACAGTGTCCATAGGATTATCCGCGCTGATTGGAGTGTTTGGGGTAGCTGTTCCGGCACCGGTGTCGTTACTGGCGGGGCAGGTGATCATTATTATTCCGTCTATCATTTACATGGCAGTCAAAAAGATTCCATTTAAGCAGGCTGTCCGTATGAAAAAGACAAATCCGGTCAATTTTGTGATGGCATTGCTTGTGATTTTATTTTCTTATCCTGTCGTTGTTGTGCTTAACATTTTTTCAATGTTTTTTGTAGACAATGCGGTGGCAAATACGATGACAGGCATGATGTCTGTGATGAATATTTTCTTTGTTTTTTTTGCAGTGGCAGTGATGCCGGCATTCGGTGAAGAAATTTTATTCAGAGGTGTGATGTATAATACATACAGCCAGTTCCGGCCTGTGATGGGGCTTGTCATCAGTGCAGCGGCATTTGGTATGATGCATGGCAACTTCAATCAGATGCCATATGCAGCATTTCTTGGTGTTGTATTTGTGCTAATGTTAGAGGCATCAGATTCAATATGGGTGACGATGTTTATGCACTTTCTTTTAAACGGTTCAAATGTGTTGATGATGTATCTGACACCGGGGGATTTGCTTGAACAATCCTCACAAATTTCTATCAGAGATATGTTTGGCACATTTTATGCGATGGGTGGCATGCCAATGATTGGTATCATTGCCATGGTCTACCTGTGTATTGGTCTGGCGTTTGCAGGTATTGTATTTTTATTAATCTGGCTGACCTTTAAAATCAATCACCGGTCTTTAAAGGAATGTTTTAAGAAGAAAACTTATGCAGACACAGCACAGAATATTCTGCCACAGATGATCAATCTGTCGCAGAATGAAAATATGTCACAGGTGATGTGTTCACCACAGAATATCAATGTGGCGCAGACGACAATTTGCGGCGAAAATAATAAAAATTTTGCGCCTGCTCGTAAAGAAAAAATGCTGGATTGGTGGCTTTTTGGATTTCTTTTAATCACAATTGCCGAAATTGTCATTGACATGATACTGTAAAAAGATTAAAATAAATGCAGTATGATTATTATTTAACAATCATTCACACTATATTTAAACATTTGAAAGGAGTCATAAAATGATTTATTCAAAAGAAGTTGAATTAATGTGCCCTGTAGCTAAGGGTGCAAAACATGAACCTGCTCCAATTCCTGAAGAAGGAAAATGGGTTCATTCCAAAAAGATTGAAGACATCTCCGGTTTTACACATGGTGTTGGCTGGTGTGCACCACAGCAGGGTGCCTGCAAACTGACATTGAACGTTAAAAACGGTATTATTGAAGAAGCATTGGTTGAAACAATCGGATGTTCAGGTATGACACATTCAGCAGCTATGGCAGCAGAAATCCTTCAGGGCAAGACTATTCTTGAAGCATTAAATACTGACCTTGTCTGTGATGCTATCAATACAGCTATGAGAGAATTATTCCTTCAGATTGTTTACGGACGTACACAGAGTGCTTTCTCTGATGACGGTCTTGCAATCGGTGCTGGTCTTGAAGACCTTGGTAAAGGCCTTCGTTCTCAGGTTGGTACTATGTACGCAACAAAAGAAAAAGGTGTTCGTTACCTGGAAATGGCAGAAGGCTATGTTACAGGTATTGCTCTTGATGCAGATAATGAAGTTATCGGTTACCAGTTCGTAAGTCTTGGTAAGATGACAGACTTTATCAAACAAGGTGATGATCCTAACACAGCATGGGAAAAAGCAAAAGGTCAGTATGGCCGTGTAGCTGATGCTGTTAAGATTATCGACCCAAGAAAGGAGTAATAAACAATGGCTTTATTTGAATCATATGAAAGACGTATTGACCAGATTAATGCGGTTTTAAATAGTTATGGAATTGCTTCTATCGAAGAAGCTGAAAAGATTACAAAAGACGCAGGTCTTGATGTATATGACCAGGTAAAGAAGATTCAGCCAATCTGTTTCGAAAACGCATGCTGGGCTTATACAGTAGGTGCTGCTATCGCAATCAAAAAAGGTGCTCGCAGAGCTGCAGATGCAGCAGCAGCAATCGGTGAAGGTCTTCAGGCTTTCTGTATCCCAGGTTCAGTTGCTGACCACCGTAAAGTAGGTCTTGGTCATGGTAACCTTGGTAAAATGCTTCTTGAAGAAGAAACAGAATGTTTCTGCTTCCTTGCAGGTCATGAATCCTTTGCAGCAGCAGAAGGTGCTATCGGTATCGCCGAAAAAGCAAACAAAGTTCGTCAGAAACCACTTCGTGTTATCTTGAACGGACTTGGAAAAGATGCTGCACAGATTATTTCACGTATCAATGGTTTCACATTCGTTGAAACAAAATTTGATTACAAAGAAAACAAAGTAAACGTTATTTACGAAAAACCATATTCAACAGGTCTTCGTGCATCTGTTAAATGTTACGGTGCTGATGATGTTCAGGAAGGTGTTGCAATCATGCACCTTGAAAACGTTGGTGTATCTATCACAGGTAACTCAACAAACCCAACACGTTTCCAGCATCCAGTAGCAGGTACATATAAGAAAGAATGTATCGAACAGGGCAAGAAATACTTCTCAGTTGCTTCAGGTGGTGGTACAGGCCGTACACTTCACCCAGATAACATGGCAGCAGGCCCAGCTTCTTATGGTATGACAGATACTATGGGTCGTATGCACTCAGATGCACAGTTCGCAGGTTCTTCTTCTGTACCAGCTCACGTAGAAATGATGGGTCTTATCGGTATGGGTAACAACCCTATGGTTGGTGCTACAGTAGCAGTAGCAGTTTCCGTAGAAGAAGCAGCCAGAGCTGGCAAATTCTAAAAAATCCAGTATTTAAGCGTGTTTGAGGAAGCGTGGATATCTGCAAAGAAAGGTAGATAACTAACACGTAACAAACGCGTAACTAACAAAAATAAGAGGACAGCAAGTGAATAAAAACACTTGTTGTCCTTTTTTGTTTGTGTCAATAGAAAATCTTTTCAATCTCAGAAGCTAATTCCTGAACAGTTCTATGGTATACACCTTTTCGGTGACATCAGCAATTTATTTTTTATTTTTGAAATGATCTATGATTGCTTTTATAATTAAATAAATTGCGCAAAATGGTGCGCATATTAAAAATAATGTTCCCCATCCATCTAAATACATAAATACATTCCCCCTACACTTTTTATTAATATTATAACATAAGTGAACCCAGATGAGGAAAAAACTTCAAAACACAGTATTTAGCGGACAGCGGAGCGAATTTTGAAGCAAAATCTTTATTTGGAGGAACATACAATGGACAAGTATATCTACAACGAGAAGAACGGGCTTTGGTATGAGTTACAGGGCGACTATTATCTTCCTTGCCTGAAATTGCCAGAGGAAGGCGAAGTAGATATCGGCATATGGGGACAACGGCATCGTAGGTATCTGAAAAACCACCACAGGGTGCGTTACATCAATCTGCTAACCAGCGGCAAACTGAACAGTTATCTTGCTGACATTGACCGGCAGGCAGAGGAAATGATTTTTTCGTAAAGTTTGTATTATTTTCAAGTAAATACTTGATTTTCAAGGAGGGGGTGTGCTACACTTTATTATGATATAGTTTATTCGACAGGAAAGGAGTATTGAAGCTTGAACACATCGAAGAAAGCCGAGAGAACGAAAAAAGTGATTGGTATATGTCTTGACTG
>CAKRHR010000051.1 GCA_934339005.1 uncultured Catenibacillus sp.
TCCTGTTACAGATAATAAATTGGGGATGTTTTCCACATCCCCACATCATTCATACTTTTTAATTTTTAACTTAAGTATCAGAAAGATACTTAGTTTTCTTCATTTTCAGCATCGTCAAAAATGCTTGCAATATCATTAACCTGGAAATCTTCTTCATTTAATGTTTCATCTGCATATTCTTCATCCTCTGAAGTCATTTTTACAGGTGTCTGATTCTGATACAGTGCAGATGCATTAATCTGGTCATAGTGTTCTGTAGCACTTGTCTGAAGATTTTCAAAAGCTTCAAAAGAAGCAGCTTCAATATTGAAAGAATCACTTTCAAGTAATTCTACCTGAGCCTGTGCCAGTGCTTTATACTGAGAACGATATTTTTCGTACTGCTGAATCAGTTCAATTGTCTTTGTATGCACATGATCTAACTCAATCTTTGCATCAGCAACAATAGACTGTGCCTTTAAAATAGCTTCCTGCTCAATCACTGTCGCATTTGATTTTGCAGAGTTAATTGTTTCTTCTGCAGTCTGCTCTGCAAGAACAAGTGCTTTCTGAAGTGATTTTTCAATGCTCTTGTAATGATTGATGCCATCGTTTAAAATATTGATTTTATCTTTTAATTCAAGATTTTCTCTATACAAAGATTCAAAATCAGCAGCCACTGTCTGAATAAAGCTATCTACATCTGCTTTAGAATATCCCATACCACTTTTAAAACTTTTAGACTGTATTTCTATAGGTGTAATCATGTAAATCCCTCCTAAATGTATATATGTGTCTTTACGACATATTTATCTTTTTTTGACTTTTGTGCTGTCAATTCCAGTTTGAATCTGCCAATGCCTCGAACAGAAATTAAATCTCCATCCTTTGGCACACGGCTGTTGGAATCCACCTGCCGACCATTGATAAAAACAAGTTTCTGTGAAATGTATTTACCTGCCTGACTTCTTGAAAGATTAAATGCCAGTGCTACAATACTGTCTATACGAACAGATGTGACTGTTCCCTGTTTTGTCTTTAGTTCCGGTTTTAGTGCAATGGCTGGAATCTCAGCAATTTTTGCCCTGATTTTTGTATGCTTAACATTTATCAGATGTTCACATATAAACGCCGCAATAGATTCTTTACAAAACATATAAGCTGTATGTTCTTTAATTAAAATATCTCCAGTTTTACAACGTTCAATTCCAAGATTTAAAACAGCACCAAGAAAATCTCTGTGTGTCAGATGTTCACTGAACTTTTCAGATACTGGTGAAATACACACACAGACAATCGGATAAGGTTCATCACTGCAATATGGCTGATAAAACTGAACCATCTGTCGCTCAGCATCATCATAGCCACCATAAACACAGTATAAATAGCCTTTAAACATATCCCTCTGCTCATAAAAAACGGTCTGTTCATTCAAATTTAAAAAATCTGAAAACGTACTCATGCCATAGCGTTCGCTCTGCACCGCAAGGTCAAGCAGATGGTCTAGTAAAAGCTGGTCATCTCTGTTTTGCATAGATTATCTTGCCTGATATCCGCTTGCCATCGTATCTGGTGTTGTCTTCTTGGATACAAGGTTCTGGATATCACCTGTAATCTCAAGACCTGATGGTGTAATTACGAAAATAAAGTTGTTTACTTTCTCGATATTGCCATTTAATGCATAGCAGCCACCAAAAATAAAATCAGTAATCTGTGCTGCAAGATCAAAGCTGATACCTTCAAGGTTAACGATACAAGCCTGTCCATCAAGTAAAACATCAACGATTTCTCTTGCTGCATCATAATTTGCAGGGCGCACAACTCTGACTTCCTGAATATTTTGTGTACCATTAATTGGGACAATCTTTCTTGATGAAGTTGTCTTTAAAGGTTTGATGTTCTTTGGTTTTGATGCCACCGGTTCAGATTTTACTGCAGATGTAAATGTCTTTTTAGGCATTTCTTCCGGCTCATTATATTCGCCGTCAAAATCATCATCAAAGCTGTCGTCAAAATCATCGTCGATGTTATCATCAAATTCCTCATCGTAATCATCGCCGTTCAGACGCATTGTATTCATCAATTTATCAAAAATCTTACCCATTTTTTAATTCTCTCCCATTCAATTATTTTTTATCGATTGTAATTTCTCTCTCCAAAAATTCCGGTACCTACACGTACATGTGTGGCGCCTTCTTCAATAGCAACTTCATAGTCGCCCGTCATGCCCATGGACAAAACGCTCATATCAACATTATCAATGTTTTTATGCTTTATGTCAACACTCAATTGCTTTATTTTTCTAAAAATTTCACGATTTTCTTCAGGATTTTCAACAAATGGGGCAATTGTCATCAATCCTTTGATATGAACTCTTGATAATTTTGAAATTTTTTCGACCATATCCACAGTTTCTTCAGTCGCAAGTCCAAACTTTGTTTCTTCGTTTGCGACATTGACCTGCACCAAAATATCTACATCTACATTTTTCTTTTCAGCTTCATCCTGAATTTTCTGTGCCAGATGATATGAATCGACGGAATGAATTAAATAAGCCTTATCTACAATATATTTCACCTTGTTTGTCTGAAGATGACCAATCAGATGCCAGTGCACAGGTTCTTTAATCACATCGATTTTATCACACATCTCCTGAACCTTATTCTCACCAAACTCTGTTTCGCCACAGGCAATTGCCTCATAAATCATCTCTACAGGTTTTGTCTTGCTGACAGCAATCAATGTCACTTCAGACGGATTTCTGTTGCTTCTTTCACAAGCTGCTTTTATATTTGCTCTGACTTCTGATAAATTTTCTTTAATCATTGTATCTCAAACTCCTTAATAAATAATTTGTTCTTCATCTACAGCATCTGCATTAAGCACAATTCGGTCATATAAAACAATACCATAAGCCGTATTACGCTCTACGATACAGTAATCATCATTTTGGTACAGGATATTAATAATTCTGAAAATCGTATAACCTTGATTAATATTGTAAACACCACTGACAGAATCTGTCGCACCGATTCGGTACTGTCCATCATGTGATACACCATCACCGATGTAATCACCCAGGCTGAATTCGGACAAATCCACATAACACAGTCCATTCTCTGTTTTATAAATCGTTGGCTTGACAAATTCCATCTTCAGTTCGTTGTCTGCTGTATAAGTATACTTATAAAAACCAGATTCATTTGTATTTTCCTCTGTTACAAGGTATTCTTCCGGAATTGTGTAAAAATCCTTTGTAACTACAGCCGATGTCGGAATCTTAAGACCTTCCTCCTCAGCAGTAATTAACTCAAGTTCAATATATCGGTCATTAATATAACGAACCATATATCTTGAAATCTGAAGTTCTGCATAAGCACTGTCACCATGATAAAAGACATTCACATATGCCCAGGTTGTAATATCATCCTTTGTGAATTTTACCTGAATAACACCTTTATCTGCCAGAATCGCAGCCTGTGCCTGATTAACCTTAATCACCACCGACCACTGACTGTCCTTTGTCAACTTATAGGCAGGCATCCCTTTATCAATTTTATTGCTTGAGGTTAACTGATTTTTCTTATAAGTCGCATAGTTAAACATATCATCTGTAATGTCATCTAATGTCAGATTCTCCATGCCATCATAAGAATAACTGACAATACCGCTGTATGGTGCCGCCATTGTCTGTACACCGTTTGACTGTGTATCCTTTTGCGCGCTGGAAATGACCTGATTACTGATGATTTCTGTGATTTTATTCTGCAGATTATATTTGAAAGTGTATATATCTGAGAATTTACTGTTTGTATAGGCATTCGTGTACACAGAAATCAACTGTTCCATATCATCATAATCTTTATCAGAAAATTCAATCTGCCCGTCTGCCAAAGCATTTGATGTATATGTGCCAAGTGTATCAACCATACAAACATTCTCATCTTTTGCCACCCGGGCACCGTCATTAATATAATAATTTAAGAATCCGCTATAATCAGAATTAATGACTTCTTCATCACGTATCGCAATGCCTGTAAAAACGCTGCTGTCAATAATCTTGCCAGATTCAACTTCTGTCACAGAGACCTTTGCCTTTGTAATTGATGAAAAAATCAAAATTGCTATATATAATATCAATATAAAGAAAACAATAATACCCACATTTATGCCGCCGGGGCGAGGATATTTTTTAATCTTTTCGTCCTTTTTTTTTGCCATTTCATCCTCCTGCTCACTGTTTATATAAAATGATGATGTAACTATCATAAAATATCTGTCAACTAAACTTTAACGTATCAAATATCGATTGCTGCACCATTCGTATAATCAAATAATCGTCCCTGATAATGTATATCACCCATTAAAGTCTCCAGCTCCTCCTGAAGCTTCCACCAGCTTGTTTCCCAGTTTGAAAACAGGGCATCTTCCTCAGGTATTCTTGAAAACAGACGTTCAACAACCATCGTCGGTTTTAAATATTCCAAAAATGTCTTTACTCTGTCAAGATATTCTTCTTTGGAACATAATTCAAATTCATGGTTTAAATACTGCTTTGCCATCACAGAAGTCTTTGGAATATATAATGAATGCAATTTGACAATATCAACAGGCAGCACCGACAAAAGCTTTGCACCCTCAATCACATCCACCATCGTATCTCCCGGCAGATTTAAAATCATATGTGTGCATACAGACATCGGATACTTCTTAATCCTTAATACTGCATCTATAAATTCTGCAAGACCATGTCCTCTGTGAATCTGCTTCAATGTATGATAATTTACTGTCTGAAGCCCAAGTTCAATATTCACATCAATTCCAGTCTGTACTGAAAATGCTGCCAGAAATTCCAGATAATCCTCACGAATACAATCCGGCCGTGTTGAAATCGACAATTCAACAATATCAGACACAGAACACACCTGCATCACATACATCTTAAATTGCTCAATCGGCATATATGTGTTTGTGTAATTCTGAAAATATGCAATAAACTTCTGTGCATGATAACGGTTGCTGATATAGCGCTTATTCTCCTCAAGCTGGTACTTCACTGTCAGTGCATTATCCAATGATTCAAAACCTGTACCAACCTCTGCACAAAAGCTGCAACCATCCCCATGAATACGATTAGGACATGTAATTGGCAGATTTACAGGCAGTTTATAGACTTTGCAGCCGTATTTTTGTTTCAGATAATCTGAATATTTATTATAAAAAGAATGACTCACAATTCATTTCTCCCAAGTTTATTCTTGTAAACCAACTCATATTATATACTTTTTCAGCCAATAATGAAACCCTAAAATCATTTTTTCACAATATCTTCAGATTTTCTGTCGTCCAAATGTATAATTTTTGTATTTCCGGACATAATGGAGGATATAGACGAACAGGAGGTATTGTCATGAAACGGAACTGGCTTGATATTGTTGCTCTGATACTGATTATCATCGGAGGCATCAACTGGGGACTTGTAGGCTTTTTTAATTTTAATCTGATTACATTTATATTCGGCAAGGCATCCATCATTGCCCGCATTATATTTGCTGTCGTTGGTCTTGCCGCAATTTATTCTCTGATTCTTTTCTTCAAGCTGAATCCAAATGATTCAGAAAATTAGGCAAAAAGATAAGTCCCCATAGAAACGTTATGAGGACTTATCTTTTGTAAATTGTAAATTATTTAATCTTATTAAATTTTATTAAACTTCGGAGAAACTTTCCGCTTTGTATCAACCCGATATATAAACCCAATACATATTAGAGTGAAATTACGATATTGTCTTTGAACTCATCAGGAAGATTCTCAGCATCAACTGAAATACTTAATACAAAATCAACATTGAAAGATTTAGAAATCTTATCTAACTGAGTCAGTACATATCCAATATATTCATCCGAAACACATGAAATATTCAAAAAGCTGTCAAGATACATCGCTTCAAGGTCGTGATCCTGAGAAATCAGACCGCATACAAAACCTAAAAAGCTGTCATAATTATCAATCGGGAAATCACTGACATTAATCAGACGAATCTTGTTGCTTAATTCATACATATGTTTGTTATTCTTGTCAAGATATACAATCGTACCTTTTGCATTCTTCACTGCATCGTTGACTTTCTGAATCAGAAATTTAGTTTTTCCTTTACCCTTTACACCTGAAATAATCTGTATCATAGTACTCTCCTCCTAGTGTTTAGTATATATTTACTAAAGCATTTATTACATATCCCTATTATATTATAAAAAGTGTGAAAATTCAATGGCTAATTCAGAATTTTTGCTAAGATTTTATTCATTTGTGAATACAATTCTGTCTTGCTTGAATTCCCCAGTGAAACCGCAATATACTCCTGACCTTCTGTATCTTTCACATAACAAATCAGGCATGCACCAGCTTCATCTGTCGTTCCTGTCTTACCGCCATAAACAGTCAGGCCATCCGGACTTGTCGCCTCACCCTTCAGATAATAGTTTGTTGTCGTCAGGTCTGTCGTCTTAGTCGTACCGTCCGAAGACTGGTATGAAATCGACAGGTTTGCAGTTTCTATGGCATTTACAAAATCGTCATACTTCATACATTCATTAAAAATCAAGTATAAATCGTATGCACTTGAATAATGTCCTGTGGCGTCCAGACCATTGGCTGTCACAAAATATGAATTTGTCGCACCAAGCTTTGCCGCCTCATCATTCATCATTGCCACAAAATCTGTCATATTACCTGCAAGATAAATACCGATGGCATTTGCAGTTTCATTACCCGAATAAACAAGCATACCATCAAATAAATCCTTTAATGTCACCTGGTCACCTGCTAAAAAACCACAGGTCTGCGCTGCCGACACCATGTTGTAGTTCATCTCTGCTGTCAATGTAATCGTATCTGTCATCGTACCATACTTTAAAGCCAGAAGCGCTGTCATTAGTTTGGTCAGACTGGCCGGAGCAACTTCGTTAAATGCCTTGTTATAGTAAAGTACTTCGTTTGTCGTCTTATTTACAAGCAGTGCCGGTGTATCGGATAATGCCGACGCATCATAACTTCCGGCATCTGCTGCCACTGTATCTGTGATATTACCATCTGTTGTCACACTTGC
Organism: uncultured Catenibacillus sp.; assembly: GCA_934339005.1. GTDB lineage: Bacteria > Bacillota > Clostridia > Lachnospirales > Lachnospiraceae > CAKRHR01. The sequence continues at coordinate 7,088 of CAKRHR010000051.1, forward strand.
ATCTGCATCTGTAACATTACCATCTGGCATCACACTGGCATCTGTAGCATTATCACTGCTGTCTGTGGCGGCATCCGTACTGGCTGCTGTGCTGTCGTCTGTGGCAGCATCACTGCCATCCTCAGAAGCATCCGTTGACGGTGCGGTATCTGTTCCTGAAGCTGTCACATCACCATGACTGCCGTCTCCTGAAATCACTGCAATATTCTTAGCAAATGCATCCACCGTCGCTGCAGGTACAATATCCAGTACATCATCGCTCTTAATCATATTAATGTCTGAGTATTCCAGCAATAATGCATTGGATGACTGACAACCACTCATCATCAGTACAGATGTACACAACGCTAATATAAGCTTATGTTTTCTCATGTCTATCTTCTTTCTAATTCTTACTTATAAAACTCGCGCCATTCAAGGTCGCCACGATTTAAGGCTTTAATTAAAAGCTCTGCTGTCGCAAGGTTTGTTGCAATCGGAATATTATGCTGGTCACATAAGCGTACAATCGTGTGTACACTTGGTTCATGTGTTTTTGGTGCCACCGGGTCACGCAAAAAAATCACTAAATCCATCTCATTTTGTTCAATCTGAGCACCCATCTGCTGTTCTCCGCCAAGATGACCTGCAAGAAACTTATGAATATTAAGATTTGTGACTTCCTCAATTAATCTGCCCGTTGTACCTGTCGCATATAATTCATTTTTACTTAAAATGCCTCTGTAAGCAATGCAAAAATTCTGCATTAATTTTTTCTTATTATCATGTGCAATTAATCCTATATTCACATCAATATCCTCCTATTCTATTTTTCTCATTTCTATGTTGAATGATAAAATATTTTCTGCTAATAAGGCTATATTAATAATATACAAAATTATTCGACATAATGCAATAAATTTATTGATGTTTAATGAAAAAAAATAATATTTTCTATAGGATATCTCTTTTTAGCGGGACAATTGCAATCACCACAGGGCAACTTTCGCCTTTTATATTTTTCTGAAGCCGAATCTGACATTGTATATGTTCACTGTCTGTTTGTGCGTATTTTGAAAGTGTATGCTTTAAATCCTCCTGAATGTGCTCTAACATATTCTGGGCACACATAACCCTGTCTGCATCCAGCACATTGATAATCCGATGTTTTACAACACTTTTTGATTTAGACTTTGTATCCAGTTTTACTGCCATAAAAATCCTCCTATACCACATGCACATCTGCGGTCTTCAGCCAATTTTCAAGAAACGATAACTCCGACGATACCTCGGCGGTATATCTTCAAGCAATGGTACATTCTCGCCTGTGATGCGCCGGCATATGTGTCTGTAAGCAGTACCGGATATACTGTTTAAATGAATCACCGGTTCACCGTGATTTGTTGCTATAATCACAGAATTATCATCCGGGACATTACCAAGCAGCGTCAGTCCAAGTATATCAATGACATCCTCTACCGCAAGCATCTCACCCTTTCGAATCATATCATAACGTATACGATTTAAAATCAGTGCAATATCTTCAACACCCATATGTTCAAGCAAACGCTGCACACGGTCAGCATCACGAATTGCAGACACCTCAGGTGTCGTCACCACAAAAGCTCTGTCGGCTGCTGCCACAGCATTCTTAAATCCGCTCTCAATGCCTGCAGGGCAATCTAAGAGCACATAATCAAAATCCTTTCGTAGTTCTTCAATCAGTTTTTTCATCTGAAAAGGATTCACTGAAGACTTGTCCTTGACCTGTGATGCTGCAATCAGCGCCAGATTCGGATAATGCACATCTTTAATCATCGCCTGCTTTGCTCTGCAGCGTCCTTCAATAATATCAACCAGATTGTACTTAATCTTATTTTCAAGTCCCATCACAACATCAAGATTCCGAAGTCCAAGATCTGTATCCACCAAAAGCACCCGATATCCCATATATGCCAGTCCAACACCTATATTAGCCGTGGATGTCGTCTTGCCGACACCGCCTTTACCTGATGTAATAACAATAACCTCACCCATGCCGTCTGTCCCTCCAACCTATGTGATATAATTTGATAAAGTTTCATAACAGCGATTCCCGATAATAATATGGTCCAGCAGATGAATGCCAAGCAGCTTTCCAACGGATGCGATATTTTTCGTTATCTCAATATCTGCCTGACTTGGCTCCGGATGTCCGCTTGGATGATTGTGCACCAGAATAATATTGACAGCTTCATGCTTTATCGCCTCAATAAAAATTTCTCTCGGACTTATCATCGTAGCATTGACCGTTCCTTTAGTTATCATACTGTCTGCGATAAGCTGATTTTTCGTATCAAGCATCAGCAATATCAGATGTTCCTGCTTCAAATGTCTTAAATCCTCCATGTAATAAGCAGCAATCGCTTCTGCACTGTCAAAGATGTACCTTTCACCCAGTGATGCCTTTGCAATACGCCTGGACAATTCTATCGTGCACAGTATCTGCAGTGCCTTAACTGTACCAACCCCTTTGATTTTTGTTAAATCTTCAAATGTCAGCCTGCACATGCCTGCAAGTCCATCTTCGCCATCAACACCCAGTACCTGCATCGCCAAATCAATGCTTCTTTTATTTTTAGTACCTGATTTAATAATTACAGCAAGCAGTTCTGCATCCGAGAGTGACTTTACACCATATTTCTGGCATTTCTCATAAGGTCGTTCCGATTCCGGCATATTCTTAATAGGTGTAAATGATTGTTCCATAGTTTGATATCTCCTTTTGACAATGTACCTCACCTGCAAAAAGAGCTTTATAGACGTGAATGTCATTTTGTTTATTCATCGATAAAAAAGAAAATATTCGCTGACCATTATAGTAGCACATTCTGATTGCAATGTACACATAAATAGTCCGCGAATATTTGACAAGTTTCGACATTATCTGATAAATTTTGCCTTGAATATTCATATCATGAAATTAACTTCCGGTTTTTTATATCATTTGATGATGTAAGTGTCAAAAATCTAAATTGCGATTGTACCTGTACAAATGAGCATTTTAGACTTATTGACACTCATATTACTTGATAAAATTCGTGTCGAAAAGATTTAGTTAAAGTATCTAATTTAATGGCAGTGTTACCAGATTCTTTTCATATAATTTCTGCAAAGACATCATAATGCCTAATTTTGCATGATACCATGTAATACCACCCTGGAAATATACAGAATATGGTGGCTTTACAGGACCATCTGCGCTCAGTTCAATGGATGAACCCTGAATAAAAGCACCTGCTGCCATAATAACATCACTGTCATAACCAGGCATTGCCCATGGTTCAGGGGTCACATGACTGTCAACCGGCGCAGCCGCCTGAATACCTTTACAGAAAGCAATCATAGCTTCAGGACTTTTAAGCACAACCGCCTGAATAATATCATGTCTTGATTCGGTCTTATTTGGCACGACTTCAAAACCGAGATTTTCATAAATATTCGCTGCAAAAATCGCACCCTTCACTGCGCCATTGACAACCTGTGGTGCTAAGAATAACCCCTGGAAGAAGCTTCTGTTGACACCAAGACTTGCACCAACTTCTTTGCCAAGACCCGGTGTTGTCAGTCTGAAGGCCGCATTTTCTACATATTCTTTTTTACCGACAATATAACCACCAATCGGTGCCAGTCCGCCGCCCGGATTTTTAATCAATGAACCTACGCATAAATCTGCGCCAACATCTGTAGGCTCAATTGTTTCAACAAATTCACCGTAACAGTTATCTACCATACAGATAATATTCGGGTTAATGGACTTAATAAATGCAATCAGTTCACCAATCTGTTTTACAGAAAATGTCGGTCTTGTCTGATAGCCCTTTGAACGCTGAATTGTTGCAAGCTTTGTCTTTTCATTAATGGCTTTTCTGATATTATCATAGTCAAATGTACCATCCGGCAACAAATCCACCTGTCGGTATGTCACACCATATTCTGCCAGAGAACCTCGTGACGGACGGATACCAATAACCTCCTCAAGAGTATCATATGGTTTTCCCGCAGGCGCAAGCAGTTCATCACCCGGTCTTAAATTGCCAGAAAGCGCCGTACTCAGTGCATGTGTACCGCATGTAATATGTGGTCTGACAAGAGCATCCTCTGTATGGAATACATCTGCATATACCTTTTCAAGCTTATCACGGCCATCATCATTATAGCCATAACCTGTACCAGAGTTGAAATGATAATCACTGACCTGATTTTTCTGCATCGCACCGATGACTTTTAACTGATTGTATTCAGCCACCTCATCTAACTGATTGAAACGCTCTTTTAATTCTTCGGATATTTTCTGACAATAGTCAAATACTTCCTCAGAAATACCATTTTCTTTATAAAATTCTTTTAATCCAATACTCATTTATCTTAACTCGCTTTCACTTTGTATTATTCTGTATTTATCTAAAACATTACAATATGTTTTTCTCTTGCAAAATCCGCATCATGTATTCAAGAATCTGCTGTTCATTGTCATAAGTATCTTTATCTACCCAAATCACTTCTTTTTCGCGTCTGAACCATGTCAGTTGTCTTTTTGCAAAATGTCTTGTGTCACGTTTTAAAATATCAACTGCACCTTCAAGCGTCATGTTGCCCTGCAGATAATCAATGATTTCTTTGTATCCAAGTCCCTGCATAGATACCATATCTTTTGTATAACCTTTAGCCATCAGCCCACGGACTTCATCCACAAGACCTTCTTCAAGCATCTGGTCGATTCTTTTTTCAATACGTGTATATAATTTTTGTCTGTCCATCGTCAGTACAAAATAAGCAAAATTATATGGAGATGTATTCTGACGCTGTTCTTCATTGTGCTCGGAAATCTTTCCACCGGTCTGTGCATGGTATTCCAGCGCACGAATTACTTTTTTAACATTATTATAATGTATCTGTCTGGCTGCCTCTGCATCCACCTGTTCAAGCATCTGATGCAGTTTTTGCGGACCTTCTGCCTCTGCCAGTGCTTCGAGTTCATGACGATAGGATAAATCTTCTTCCGCATCCTCAAACTGAATATCGTAGAGTACAGACTGTATATAAAATCCTGTTCCACCTACGATAACAGGGACTTTATTTCCGGCTGTAATATCATCTATGCATGCTTTGGCACGTTTTTGAAACTCAACGACATTAAACGCATCCTCAGGTTCATATTCATCAATCAGATAATGCGGAACCCCCTGCATCTCCTCAGGCTTAATCTTAGCGGTTCCAATGTCCATATGTCGATACACCTGCATGGAATCCGCTGAAATAATTTCGCCATTACATGCCTTTGCCAGTGCAATAGATAGTGCTGTCTTTCCTGCTGCCGTAGGTCCGGTTAAAATGATGAGCGGTTTTTTCTCCAAATTCAAGTCACCGTCCTCCGTTCTAAATATTTTTATTATGTTTTGTTTTAAAATACTTCTAAAAACTCAATTTTATTTTTATACATTCAATTAATAATACATTTAAATTGACTTTATATCCAATCAATCGTTCATATAAGTTTATATAATCTGATATAAATTTTTATCATTCATCTTGTATAAGACTTTTGGCATGCTTCTATCATGACTGAATACGCTTGAATTTTTTTTCTAAATCATATTGTGTCATTGAAATAATCGTTGGCCTGCCATGAGGGCATGTATATGGATTCTGCGCTTCTAAAAGCTGGTCAATCAATGCATCTGCCTCTTTAAATGAAAGTATCTGATTTCCCTTTACCGCCGCCTTACATGCGGCCGTAGCCATCTTATCAATGATGATTTCCTCTTTGTCTGTATTTGAGTCCGCACTTAAACAGTCAATCATTGTCATCAGCAATTCTTTCTCACCAAAGCCATATAAATCCATTGGAACAGACCGCAGTGCATATTCATTGCCGCCAAAAGGTTCAACTTCAAAGCCCATCTTTAAAAATTCTTCTTTGTACGTCTTTAAAATCTGTTCTTCCCTCAATGAAAGCGATAATATCAGCGGTGGATTTAAATACTGGGCAGAATTTTGTTTTTCCCTGTAGGCTTTAACCAGTTTTTCATATAACACTTTTTCATGTGCCGCATGCTGGTCAATAATAAACAGCTTGTTATCATATTCCACAATCCAGTATGTTTCAAACACCTGTCCTACAAGTTTATGTCTGATTCTTGCAGACTTTGACAGCAGTTCATCATTAAATAATACCATCTGTTCAGGCTTTGACTTCTCTGACTTTAACTGTTCACCCTTTGGTTCTTTTGTCACCGTCTGGTTAATAACATTCATGTCTGACGATTGTTGTTCCATCGCCTGCTTACCGACGTTCTTATCTGATACTCGTTTTTCAGAAAGACTGTCCTGCTTTACGGCAGTTTTATAAACAGGTGTTGATTCCTGTATATATGTATTTTTCTGGACATATGCTTTTTTCTGGGCGCCTGCACCTTCGTAATCAACTGCCCTTTCATGTTTCTCCGATACATTTAATGTGTCTGTATTTGTTGCAGAACCACTTTGTGTTATCTGAGGGCTTTGCACTGTATGAAGGCTTTGCTGCTTTGCCTGATACGCCTGCTGTTCTTTTAAGCGTCTTTGAACTTCAAAAGGTTCCGGCGGTGCAGACTGGGTTTTTGCCTGTTGTTTTTCTTCAAGTTCTTTTTCCTTACGCATCTGACGTTCCTCACGCTCGCTTGAAAAATCCACTTCAGGAATCAAACTTTTACCCTCTAAAGCATCTCTGACGGCATGATAAACAATGTGATACATTTCCTCGTTATTATTAAAACGGATTTCCATCTTCGTAGGATGCACATTGACATCAATCAGTGAATGGTCTATTTCAAAATGCAGTGCCGTCATCGGAAACTTATGCACCATAATAAAAGTCTTGTAAGCTTCTTCAATTGCTTTTGTAATCACGCCACTTTTAATATAACGTCCATTGATAAAATAATTTTCATAAGCCCTGTTGCCTCGGCTGATGATTGGTTTGCCAATAAATCCGGAAACGGACACTTTATCTGTCTTTTCCTGCACCGGCAGCAGGTTAGCCGCAATATCTCTGCCAAAAACCGTATAAATAATATCCTTCAAATGCATATTCCCCATGGTATGCAGTTTTGTCTGATTATTGCTAATAAATTTGAAAGATATCTCCGGATGGGATAATGCCAGCCTCTGCACAAGGTCGTTGATATAACCTGCCTCTGTCATCGCAGACTTTAAGAATTTTCTTCTGGCAGGTGTATTATAAAACAAATGCCTGATAATAAATGTCGTTCCTGAAGGGCAACCGATATCCTGGCTCATTTTTTCCTTGCCGCCGTCGATCAGATAGCGTACGCCCATTAATGCATCCTGTGTTTTTGTAATCAGTTCAATCTGTGACACAGATGCAATACTCGATAAAGCCTCACCACGGAAACCTAAGGATGACACAATAAGCAAATCTTCAACGGACTTAATCTTACTTGTAGAATGTCTCAAAAAGGCCACAGGAATATCCGCTTTATCAATCCCTGTACCGTTATCTGTAATTCGAATCAGGCTCGTACCGCCATCTTTTATTTCAATTGTAATTGCCGTTGCCTTCGCATCAATCGCATTTTCAACAAGTTCCTTTACGACAGAGGCTGGACGTTCTACAACCTCACCTGCCGCAATCTGGTTAATCGTGTTTGCGTCAAGTATATTTATCTGTGCCAAATTCTCACCTATTCTTTCTTAACTCAGTCTGTAACTGATACAGTAAATTCATCGCATCCATCGGTGTCATTGCTGTCACATCAGCTTCATCCAGTTTCTGTGCCAGCATTCTTAATACCTGCAGTTCTTTATTATCTCTGGTATCTGTGGATGCCGCGTTATCCAGTTTTTCTTTCAAATCCACAGTTTCGATATTCTTTGCCCTGTATGAAATATCTGCGTTACTTAACAGTTCAACAAGCTCTTTGGATCTCTGAATCACAAGGTCAGGCACACCTGCCAGCTTCGCCACCTGAATACCATAACTCTTATCTGCACCACCTTTAACAATCTTTCTTAAGAAAATAACGTCATCGCCTTTTTCGGCAACCGCGATACAGTAATTATTGACACTGTCAAGCTTGCCTTCAAGCTCTGTCAGTTCATGGTAATGTGTTGCAAAAAGTGTTTTCGCGCCAAGCAATTGTGGATTGCTGATATACTCAACAACCGCCCAGGCAATACTTAAGCCATCAAATGTACTTGTACCACGGCCAATCTCATCAAGAATAAGCAGACTGTTCTTTGTGGCATTGCGTAAAATATTGGCGACCTCCGTCATCTCAACCATAAATGTACTCTGACCACTTGCAAGATCATCCGAAGCACCAACTCTGGTAAAAATACGGTCCACAATACCAATATTGGCACTGTCTGCTGGTACAAAGCTACCAATCTGCGCCATCAGTACAATTAAAGCTGTCTGACGCATATATGTAGATTTACCTGCCATGTTCGGCCCGGTAATAATTGCCATACGATTACTGTCATTATCCAGATAAGTATCATTGGCAATAAACATATCATTCGAGGATACTTTTTCAACAACCGGATGACGTCCGCCTTTAATATCAATAATGCCCTCTGTATTCATCTGTGGGCGCACATAATTGTTTGCTGAAGCCACATGAGATAATGATGCCAGCACATCAACGGCTGCCAGTGCTTTTGCTGTCTGCTGAATACGCATAACTTCTGCAGCAATCTGATCCCTGATTGAAGAAAATAAATCATATTCTAAGGAGAATAATTTTTCCTCTGCCCCAAGAATCATATCCTCTAATTCTTTAAGTTCAGGCGTAATATAACGTTCTGCATTGGCAAGCGTCTGCTTTCTTGTCCATTCCTCCGGTACAAGTTCTTTGTAAGAGTTTGTAACTTCGAGGTAATAACCAAATACCTTGTTATATTTTATCTTAAGGTTTTTAATACCTGTTTTTTCTTTTTCTTTAATCTCAAGTTCAGAAAGCCACTGTTTGCCTTCTGTCTTTGCACGACGATATTTGTCAATTGCTTCATTAAAGCCATCTTTGATAATACCTCCATCTTTTAATGCAATCGGTGGATCATCATTAATTGCTTCATCAATCAGTTTATAAATATCCTGAAGTTCATCCATCTGCGCATAAGTTGACTTTAATGCTTCAGATCCAAAGGATTTAAGAATATACCGAATTGGTGGAATCATTGACAACGAACTCTTAAATGCAATCAAATCTCTCGGATTAGCAGACTTATAGCTGATCTTACTGATTAAACGTTCAAGGTCATAAATTGGATTTAAGTATTCCCTGATTTCTTCTCTGTCAATCATATGCTCGCCCAGCTCTTCAACGGCATCCAGTCTTTCTTCAATCTGGCGTTTTTCAATAAATGGCTGTTCGATATATGTTCTTAACAGACGGGCACCCATCGCTGTTTTTGTCTTATCCAGCACCCAGAGCGATGAACCTTTTTTTTGTTTTTCACGCAGTGTTTCCAACAACTCCAAATTACGTCTGGTTGAGCTGTCAATAACCATAAATTTGCCTGACACATAAGGTGTTAATCTTGTCAACTGATCCAGTGAATTTTTCTGTGTTTCATAAAGGAACTGCAGTAATGCACCTGCCGCCACGATACCAACCGGATAATCCTTAATTCCAAGCCCTTCAAGTACGGATACCCCAAAATGGTCTTTTAACTTCGTCATACACTGCTGTTCATCTGTATACCAGTCTTCAAGCACTGATGCTGTAATATGCAGACGGTCACACAAATCTTCAATCTGTGTACCACTTATCAGAAAATATTCATTATAAATCAACTCTGCAGGTGAATATCTCTGAATCTCATCTCTGACCTGCTTGCTGTCATCAACCTCTGTCAGATAATAATCCCCAGTTGTTACATCAACTGTTGAAATACCAAATTTGCCATTGTCATAGACAATACACATCAGGTAGTTATTCTTTGTTTCATCAAGCGCCTGCATATTCGTCGTTGTTCCAGGTGTCACGATACGGATAACTTCACGCTTTACAATCCCTTTTGTAAGCTTCGGATCCTCCACCTGCTCACAAATAGCTACACGATATCCTTTGGATATCAGTTTATTCAAATAACCTTCAACTGCATGATAAGGTACACCACACATCGGTGCACGTTCCTCCTGGCCACAGTCTTTTCCGGTTAATGTAATCTCCAGTTCCTTTGACGCTGTCAGGGCATCATCAAAAAACATCTCATAAAAATCACCAAGTCTGTAGAACAAAATACAATCCTGATACTGAGATTTGATTTCCATATATTGTTTCATCATTGGTGTATATGCCATTATTTATTTCCCCATCTTCTCTTTTGTTTATTTGCTGTCAGAGTCGATACTTCTGCCTATGACAGCACTTGTATATACTATAAATTAAATATTTTAAACGCTCACGACTGATATCTTACCATGTTTTCTTCATTCTTTCAAGAAAATCCATGGAAACAAAAAAGGAGAAAGGCCGTAACATATAGATTAAAATAAAATCTAACAATTAAGCCTTTCTCCGGTTTTTCTAATTAACTATTGCCAATTTCGCTTACAGATTATGTTATTTTGCATAATCTGTTACTCGAGATTCTCTGATGACATTAACTTTAATCTGTCCAGGATATTCCAGTTCAGCTTCAATCTGTTTTGAAATATCACGAGCCATTAATATCATATCCGCATCTGTAACCTGTTCAGGTACAACCATAATACGGATTTCTCTACCCGCCTGAATAGCAAAAGATTTATCAACACCTTTGAATTGATTTGCGATATCTTCTAATTGTTTTAATCTGTTTGTGTATGTTTCCAGTGTTTCTCTACGAGCACCTGGACGTGCTGCTGAAATAGTATCTGCAGCCTGTACAATACAGGCAATCAGTGATTCTGGTTCTACATCACCGTGATGTGCTTCGACTGCATTAATCACAATCGCGGATTCTTTGTACTTACGACATAAATCCACACCAATCTGGATATGTGAGCCTTCCATCTCATGGTCTACAGACTTACCAATATCATGAAGCAGACCTGCACGTTTTGCCAAACGTACATCCACACCAATCTCTGCTGCCAATAAGCCTGAAAGCTGTGCAACCTCGATTGAATGCTTCAATGCATTCTGTCCATAACTTGTACGATATTTCATCTTACCAAGCAGTCTGACAAGTTCCGGATGAATACCGTGAACGCCAACCTCAAGTGTTGCTGCTTCACCCTCTTCACGGATAATTGTTTCAACTTCTTTCTGCGCCTTTTCAACCATTTCTTCAATTCTTGCTGGATGAATACGTCCATCAACAATTAATTTTTCCAAAGCTATTCTGGCAACTTCACGACGAATAGGATCAAAGCCTGATAAAATCACAGATTCAGGTGTATCATCGATGATAAGATCAATACCTGTTAATGTTTCCAGTGTACGGATATTACGTCCTTCACGACCGATAATACGTCCTTTCATCTCATCATTTGGAAGTGGAACAACTGAAATCGTTGTTTCTGCAACATGGTCTGCTGCGCACTTCTGAATGGCTGTAACCACATATTCTTTTGCTTTTTTGCCAGCTTCTTCTTTTGCCCTGTTTTCAAGGTCTTTGACCATTTTGGCAGTTTCGAGTTTTACCTCATCTTCAACAGTTTTTAAAAGATATTCTTTTGCTTGTTCGGAGGTTAATCCAGAGATTCTTTCGAGTTCCTGTACTCTTTGTTCGTTAAGAGATTCGACCTCAAGTCTGAGTTTGTTCAGTTTGTCTTCTTTTGAAGCAAGCTGACTTTCCTTCTTTTCAAGTGCATCGGACTTTCTGTCTAATGCTTCTTCTTTTGAAAGGACTCTCTTTTCGTACTTCTGGAGTTCATTTCTGCGCTCTTTGCTTTCACGTTCAAGCTCATTCTTGTTCTTCAAAGCTTCTTCTTTGACTTCAAGTAATCCTTCACGCTTCTTTGTTTCAGCTGTTTTCATAGCCTCATCAATAATCTCTCTGGCTTTTTCTTCAGCTGTACCAATCTTTGCTTCCACAACTTTCTTTCTATAAGAAATTGCTACGTTCCAGACAACGAGAGCAGTAAC
>CAKRHR010000052.1 GCA_934339005.1 uncultured Catenibacillus sp.
ATGGTATTTTTGATGGCGATTTCAACCTTCGTTATTCCAAAACTTCTGGGTGGCGGACAGTATGTCCTGATTGGTAACCTGATTGAAAACCAGTTTATCAGTGTTGGTGACTGGAACTTCGGAAGTGCCATTTCCATGATTCTTGCCATTATCATTTTACTGTTTATGAGTGCAATGAAAAAGATTGACAGACAGCAGGGGGAGGATGACTAAGATGAGAAAAAACGGTATTTTTTCAAAAATATATGTCGGTCTTTGTCTGGCATTTTTCTATCTGCCGATTTTGGTGATGATTATATTTTCCTTTAACTCATCCCGTTCATTGTCAAAGTTTTCAGGCTTCTCCCTGAAATGGTACGAGGAATTAATGGGAAATTATGAAATCCGTGATGCAGTGCTTGTATCTGTATCCATTGCGGTGCTTGCCACATTGATTTCTGTCATTCTTGGTACGATGACAGCACTTGGACTCGGCAAGACAAAGAAGTTTATGAGGGAGTACATTTTAAATGTCAACAACTTCCCTATTTTAAATCCGGATATTGTGACAGCGATTGGTCTGATGCTGCTGTTTTCATCAATTAATGCACCAAAAGGCTACATAACCATGCTTCTGGCGCACATTATGTTCTGTACGCCATATGTCATCACAAGTGTGTATCCGAAGGTGAAGGGGCTGGACGAAAGCCTGCCAAACGCGGCGATGGACCTTGGCGCAACACCGTTTCAGGCGCTTGTCAAAGTTATCCTTCCGATGATTAAACAGGGTATTTTCGCCGGTGCGCTGCTGGCATTTACAATGTCATTTGATGATTTTGTTATTTCGTATTTTGTTACCGGAAACGGTGTGAAAAATATTTCCATCGTTGTGTATAACATGACAAAACGAATGAATCCGACAATCAATGCGTTGTCAACAATCGTAATTACAGTAATTGCCCTGGCATTGTTCCTGACAAATATTATTCCTGTAATTGCAAAGAACAGAAAGAGAAAAGAAGTGGATTGAAAGGAAGATTAAATTATGAAAAAAGGGTTAGTTTTTGGTATGGCAGCTCTGATGGCTGTATCCGCTGCACTGACAGGCTGCGGAAGTAACGGTGGCAACGGCGGCAGCAAACAGACATTAAAAGTTTACAATGCAGGCGAATACATTGATTTAAATGTTATCAGACAGTTTGAGGATGAATACAACTGCAAAGTGGTTTATGAAACATTTGAATCCAACGAAATGATGTATACAAAGTTATCCAGCGGCGAACAGTACGATGTGTTGATTCCTTCAGATTATATGATTGAGCGTCTGATTAAAGAGGATAAACTTGCCGAAATCGACTGGAGTAAGATTACAAACGGCGATGGTATCATGGATTCTGTGAAAGACCAGGTATACGACCCGGGCAATGTGTATTCTGTACCATATTTCTGGGGAAGTGTTGGTATTTTATATGATACAACGGTTGTTGATGAAGCAGATCTTGCGGATGGCTGGAACCTGCTTCGCAATGAAAAATATGCAGGCAACCTGTATATGTACGATTCTGAGCGTGACTCTTTCATGGTGGCTTTAAAAGCTTGTGGTTACTCCATGAATACAACAGACGAAAATGAGATCAATGAGGCTTATAACTGGCTTGTAGAGCAGCAGAAAACAATGAAACCAATTTATGCCGGAGATGATGTCATTGATAACATGATTTCAGGCAATAAAGCGATGGCAGTTGTTTATTCCGGCGATGCCTGCTACATTATGTCAGAAAATGAAAACCTTGATTATTTCCAGCCTGAGCAGGGTACAAATATCTGGTATGATGCAATGGTTATTACAAAAGACTGTGAAAATACTGATCTTGCACATGATTTCATCAACTTCATGTCAAGTTATGATGTAGCCCTTGCAAATACACTGGAAGTTGGTTATACATCACCAATTCAGGCAGTTTATGATGAAATGGTTGAAACTGAGTATGCAGGTGTTGATGCGTACACCCCACATCTTGATAATCCAAACAACGAAGTATTCCGCTACCAGGAACCTGAAACAAAGGCACTTTTTGCGGATCTTTGGGTGAAAGCAAAAGCGGATACAAACTAATAAATACTTATAAGAAAATAGTGATTGACAAATAATAGAAAATCCTGTACTTTGTAAGTGATGGTTGTGCAACTGGCGGATAAGCAGGTTAGACTGCAGGGGAGCACAGCGTTTATAAAGAATTGTCGACCGCCTGGGCAGACCGTAGAACATGGTCTGTTCAGGCGGTTTTTTGATACTTTGAAAACTATTAAAACGTGAATATTATGCGAGGAGGAGATTTCATGCAGATGTTATCAATCGAACAGCAGTTAAAAGGAAATGCCTATCCAGGCAGAGGTATTATTATTGGTAAGACACCAGATGGCACAAAAGCCGTAACAGCTTATTTTATTATGGGACGCAGCAGCAATAGCCGTAATCGTGTATTTGTAGAAGATGGTGAAGGCATCCGTACAGAAGCATTTGACCCATCCAAACTTGAAGATCCTAGCCTGATTATTTATGCACCTGTACGTGTTCTTGGCAACAAAACTATCGTAACAAACGGTGACCAGACAGATACTATTTACGATTTAATGGATAAACAGCAGACATTTGAACAGGCACTCCGCACACGCGAATTTGAGCCGGATGCACCAAACTATACACCACGTATTTCCGGTATTATGCATATTGAAAATGGCAAATATAACTATGCAATGTCTATCTTAAAGAGCAACAACGGCAATCCTGATGCATGCAACCGTTATACATTTGCTTATACAAATCCTGTCAGCGGTGAAGGTCATTTCATTCACACTTATATGCAGGATGGCAACCCATTGCCAAGCTTTGAAGGCGAACCAAAACTTGTAGATGTGGCAGATGACATTGATGCTTACACACAGTTACTCTGGACAAGCTTGAATGAAGATAACAAAGTGTCTTTATTTGTACGTTACATTGATATTGCTACAGGCAAATATGAAACACGTATTGTGAATAAAAATAAATAATTAAGAACAGATAAGACGGTAGAAGCAGAATAAAAATCTGAACAACCTATTATGTGAGGAGAATACAAAGATGAAAGAAATTCAGTTAAAATACGGATGTAATCCAAATCAGAAACCTTCAAGAATTTTTATGCATGATGACAGTGACCTTCCTGTGACTGTATTAAATGGCAAACCTGGTTATATTAACTTCCTTGATGCCTTTAATGGCTGGCAGCTTGTGCGCGAACTTAAACAGGCAACAGGACTTCCAGCAGCAACATCTTTTAAACACGTTTCGCCAGCAGGTGCAGCCGTTGGTCTGCCACTGACAGATGTTGAAGCTAAAATTTACTGGGTTGATGACCTTGGCGAGCTTTCTCCATTAGCATGTGCTTATGCCAGAGCCAGAGGTGCAGACAGAATGTCTTCATTTGGTGATTTTATTTCATTATCTGATGTCTGTGATGTGGCAACAGCTAAAATCATCAAAAGAGAAGTTTCAGATGGTGTCATTGCACCGGGTTATGAACCTGAAGCTCTTGAAATTCTTAAAGGCAAGAAAAAAGGTAATTATAACATTATCCAGATTGATGAAAATTATAAACCGGATCCAATCGAACATAAACAGGTTTTTGGCATTACATTTGAGCAGGGCAGAAATGAACTTAAAATCGACACAGAATTGCTTGGCAATGTAGTTACAGAAAATAAAGAAATTCCTGAACTTGCAAAAATCGACCTCATGATTTCTCTCATTACATTAAAATACACACAGTCAAACTCTGTATGCTACGCTAAAGGCGGACAGGCTATCGGTATCGGTGCAGGTCAGCAGTCCAGAATCCATTGTACACGCCTTGCAGGCACAAAAGCTGATAACTGGTTTTTACGTCAGTCACCAAAGGTACTTGGCCTTCAGTTTGTAGATAAAATCGGTCGTGCAGACAGAGATAATGCTATCGACCTTTACATTGGTGAAGATTACATGGATGTCCTTGCAGATGGCGCATGGGAAAAAATCTTTAAAGTAAAACCTGAAGTATTTACAAGAGAAGAAAAACGTGCATGGCTTGACCAGATGCAGGATGTTGCCCTTGGTTCAGATGCATTCTTCCCATTTGGTGACAACATCGAGCGCGCACATAAGAGTGGTGTTAAATATGTGGCACAGCCAGGCGGTTCAATCCGTGATGACAACGTTATTGAAACATGTAATAAATACAACATGGCAATGTGCTTTACAGGTATCCGTCTGTTCCACCACTAAGCGTTGGATAAACAAAAGCCGCGTATATTTTATGAATTAAAAATTAAATATTAAAAACACAAAAGCTGAAAGTAGCGGAGAATGTTACTTTCAGCTTTTTGAGTTGATAAGTATTAAATAATCCGGGAAAGCTTTTAAAAAGCATTATAAAATAATACAGTGGAATTGACTTTAAAATCCGATAATGCTATAGTAAACAGTAATAATAGAATAATAGCGTTCGGTGCTGCTTTAATATAGAAGCAGGTAAAAGGGAAACAGGTGTAAGACCTGTACGAACTCGTCACTGTAAGTAAATGTGCCTCGAAAAACGGAGGCAATACGCGCAATCGGTGTGAAAAACACAGCCACTGGGAAACTGGGAAGGTGTTGCGGTATAAGATTTATGAGTCAGGAAACCTGCCGGTCGCTGGTACGGGGAATTGGGATGTTCCAAATCACGAGTCACTGATTGTACTGAAAGTGAAGTATTACTGTGTTTGTTTGAGCAATGTGTGAACAGTTACTATGAAGTCTTTTAGCCTTTTATAATGAGAGATATCTGTATCACCAGATATATTTATTGGTTATAATGGGAGAAAAGACCTTATTTTCGTGAATTTCTTTTATTTTCTTTGGATTGTTTCTATCCGTTTTCCGTATGCATTAATGAGTGGCAAAATGTACTTTTGACACCCGGTACAAAAGCTTTGAATACCATTTGTGTTTATACAGGGGTATTTGATTCTGAAAACTATTATTAAATATGAAGAAGTAGCATTGTCATGGAATCATTTATTGTATTAAATTCAGGTCAAAATAGTTGCCTGACATTATCACATAGGTGTTGACATTGGATCCAGAAACAAAAAACAGATATGTCCTGAACATATCAACAGAAAGTGAGCAAAAAACGGGAGGAATATGATGAAGAAAAATAGTAAATGGCTTGCGCTTTTGCTGGCAGGTGCAATGACTGTATCGCCGTTATCATATGTGAATGCATATGCAGCAGAAGCAGATACAGTAACTTACAGTGCCGAAGCAGTAACTAACAGTGCCGATACAGTAACTTACAGTGTAGATGCAGCAACTAACAGTGCAGGTGCAACAACTAACAGTGCAGGTGCAACAACTAACAGTGTCGACACAGTAACTAATAGTGCAGATGCAGCAACTAACAGTGCAGGTGCAACAACTAATAGTGCAGATGCAGCAACTAACAGTGCCGATACAGTAACTAATAGTGCAGGTGCAGCAACTAACAGTACCGATACAGTAACTAATAGTGCAGGTGCAGCAACTAACAGTACAGATACAGCAACTAATAGTGCCAATGCAGCAACTAACAGTACAGATACAGTAACTAACAGTGCCGATGCAGCAACTAACAATGCAGATGCAGTAACACAGGCGCAGGAGAAAAATGGAGAAGTCCAGACCGTAACCGGAATATCCGGGCAGGATGCGGCTGCAGTTAAAACACCGGATGAAACAAACAAAACATCTGCACAAGAAGAAAGTAAAGAAACAAACACACAAGCGCCAGTCGTCACGGGCGATGCAGTTCGTATTGTGAAAGGTGATGGCAGTGATTATAAAATGTGTGTTGTCAGTAAGTCCGAAGTAAGTAAAGTTGATGGTAAACTAAAAGTGACTTTTGAAACAGGGAGTGTGACTTATAGTGGAATTTATTTTGGTACAAAGGATGATGAGAATAAAACTCCGGTTATAGAGGGAACAGAATTAGGAAATGGTGGATGGTCTTTTGTCTTTGAAGTTGATACAGCAAAGGCGGGACAGGTTGTTCCAATTGTTCTTAGGAAAAAAGATGGAGAATGGTCTACAAAAACGTCATTATGGATGTATATTCCAGCACCAAAAGTAAGTGAAAATCCTGATTCCGGTCAGACACCGGATACCGGTATTCCTGAAGATGCTGTTTATAGTATTGATGTTGAGTCCAGTTCATCCATGTTTAAGGTTGTAAATTGTGAATTAACGGTTAAAGCTGGCAAAATGACAGCAATAGTGACATTGAGCGGAACAGGTTACGGATATCTATATGCAGGTACGGGTGAGCAGGCTGCATCAGCAGACCAGTCTACATGGATAGCATATAAAGAAAATGCAAATGGGGAATATACATATGAACTTCCGGTCGAAGCTTTAGATAAAGGTATTGCAGTTGCAGCATATTCAATCAAAAATAAAAAATGGTATGATAGAGAACTGATTTTCAAGTCAGAAACAATGAAGAAAATCGGTGATGTAAACAATGGTTCAGATAACCAGGATCCAACACCGGGCACAGAGGCTGCTGCAAATGGTATATACAGCATTGACGTAGATTCCAGTTCATCAATGTTCAGAATTGTGGATTGTCAGATGACAATTAAAAACGGAAAGATGACAGCAGTGCTGACACTCAGTGGTACAGGTTACGGTTATTTATATGCGGGCACAGCAGCACAGGCAGCAGCGGCAGACAGTTCTTCATGGGTACCATTTAAAGTTAATGCAGACGGCAAATATACATATGAAATTCCTGTTGAAGCTTTGGATAAAGGCATTGCAGTTGCAGCATACTCAATAAAAAATGAAAAATGGTATGACAGAGAGCTGACCTTTAAGTCAGAAACAATGAAAAAAATTGGTGATGTTGAAGATGGTTCAGACACACCAGATCCAACACCGACACCGGGCACAGATGATTCAAAGAAAGACGACAACAAGCAGGATGACCTGAATCAGGGAACAGAAACACCATCAGGTAATGATGGCAAAACAGATAATGAATCCAAATACGAATCTGATACAAGTGGTTCAACAAGCCGTGTCGACAGCTCAACAGGCTTAAAGGACGGCGTATACACACCAGACAGATTTACATGGTCCGGTGGTACAGGCAAAGTAAAGATTTCATGCAACAAAATTACAATCAAAAATGGACAGGCATATGCAACACTGGTATTTAGCAGTAATCATTATCAGTATGTTAAAGCCAACGGAAACACTTACTACACGACAAAGAGCGGTAGCACAGCGACAGTGACGATTCCGGTTTCATTAAACAAAAATAATACGATTTTAGGTATGACAGATAAGATGTCTGTTGCGCATGAGATTGAGTATAGTATTTTCGTTTACCTTGCATCGGCAAATGGTGCTGTGAACGGTTCGGATGCAGATGGCGGACAGACTGTTGACAATACGGCATTGGCAGAAAAAGCACCTGAAATCATGGGACTTGAATATGAATCGGAAACAAAGCTTGAATATGCGGAATATTTTAAGATTTACCATTATGATCAGGGCATTGTCTTACTTGAAATTGATATGACAAAAGATACAGCAAGAGATGACAAAAATAATAAAACATCCGATGATAAATCAGAAAAAGCCAGTGATGAACAAAAAACAACATCAGACAATGCAAATACATCTGCAGATGAAGAAATGGATTCAACAGATAATAATGGTGCCGGCAAAGAAGAACTGGCAGCAGAATTATACAAGGGTAACATTGTGAATTATCTGCTTGTGCCGGAAGGTGTAGAAATCCCGGTAGGCCTTGAACAGGATATGATTATTGTTAAGCTGCCTGCAAATAAGACTTATGCAGCTTCAAAGGACATTCTTGAAACAATGAAAGACCTTGATTTGTTAGAGAATGTTGCAGCAGTCGGTATGGAAAAGGATGACTGTAGCATTTCAGAAATCGCAGATAAGATGGAAGCAAAAGATGGTGAAGATGCAGAAGTGGCATTTGGCGGTTTATTTGAACAACCGGATTTAAAAGCGCTTGTTAAACAGGAAACAAATCTTGCACTGCTTCCAGCCAAGTTCCTTCCGATGGATACGGAAGAAAATAAAAAAGATAGTGAAGCAGCAGAAGACAGCGATAATGAAGCTGTTTCTGAAAGTGCAAATCCGGAAGGCGATTTAACTGCAGAAGAACAGGAAGAACTCTTTGAAAAGGTGACAGAAAAATTTGCAATGCTTGGCATCCCTGTGATTGTAGACCGTTCATCTCAGGAAAAGACAGACCTTGCAAAAATGGAATGGATTAAAGTTTACGGTGTGCTTTACGGTTGTGAAGACCAGATGAATAAAAAATTTGATGCAGCAGTTAAAGCAGCAGAAAAATAAGTGTATTGAAATGTTCAAGAATTGAGTAGCAATGGTGCAATTCGTATATATCAATAAGTGGTAAAAATTAATATCATAAAATCGAGAAATGGACAACAAAACAGGAGAAACTAAATGAAAAAGAGCGTTGGTAGAATATCAGCATTGCTGATGTCTGCGATTCTTTTCATCGGGGGTTGCGGCAACGCAGCCTCCGGTACAACCGGAAATGAAAACAGTCAGACACAGCAGACAGCGAGTACACAGGATGGCGCAAATGTATCAGGCGATGCTGCCGCAAATGGCAATGCCACAAACGATGATACAGCAAGTGACAACACGGCGAACAGTGATGCGGCAGATGGTAATACTTCAAGTGGAGATACAGCCAATGGCAGTGCATCAGATGTAGATACAGAAAAGCAGGGACCGGAAATTGCGGGCTTAACTTATAAATATGCCATGAACCTGACATATGCCACAGAATTTGATGTTTATTATTATGAAGATGGTTACAAATTGCTGGATGTGCATGAAGATAAATCTTATCTTGTTGTACCGGATGGCAAAGATGTGCCGGATGGACTGGATAAGGGCATTGTTGTATTACAGCAGCCAACAGATCATATTTACATGGCAGCTACAGCAATCATGTCATTATTTGATGCCATGGACGCATTATCCAATGTCAAATTTTCCGGTGTAAATGCTTCCGGATGGTACATTGAGGATGCGAAGGCTGCTATGGAGGCCGGAGATATGGCATACGCAGGCAAATACAGTGAACCGGATTATGAAACATTAATTAACGGTGACTGCAACCTTGCCATTGAATCCACAATGATTTTACATACACCAAAGGTGCAGGAAATGATTGAAGACCTTGGTATTCCGGTATTTGTCGACTATTCCAGCTACGAAACACATCCCCTTGGAAGAACCGAATGGATTAAACTGTATGGTGCGATGTTAAATAAAGAAGATGCAGCAAAAGCATTTTTTGATGAGCAGGCACAGGTGATTGAAAAATTAAAAGGTTTTGAAAACACAGAAAAAACAGTTGCCTATTTCTATGTCAACACCGATGGTTCAATCGTTGTGCGAAAATCCGATGATTATATTCCATCAATGATTGAAATCGCAGGTGGCAGATATGTATTTAAAGATTTAAAAAATCCGGACAGCAACGCTCCGTCAGTGAAGCTGACAATGGAGGAATTTTATGCCACAGCCGTTGATACCGATTATCTGATTTACAATGGTACAATCGATGGACAGGTAAGCAGCATCAGTGACTTGGAAGCAAAGAGCGAATTATTTGCAGATTTTAAAGCAGTCAAAGAAGGTAACGTCTGGTATACAGGCAAAAACCTGTATCAGGCGACAGATACTGTCGGAGAACTGATTATGGATATGCACCTGATGTTAACAGGTGGTGATGCAGATCAAATGACATTTCTTGAGAAAATGCAGTAAGTATTGTATAATTAAATAAATATGAAAGTATTGGATACATGCAGCGGATGTTGTATGTATCCAATCATTTATAGGCAATCCTAACATCATTTATACAGAACGGAGAAATATATGGAAAATATAAGTTTTCACAATGAAAATTTCAAACGGCGTTCCAGATACACGATGGTATTTGTCATACTGCTGATTGTATTTTGCGTTGTGACCGTATTAAATATCAACACAGGCAACGTTCATATTTCTGTTGGAAAAATTCTCAGAATTTTATTTATGCACGATGGTGAAGCGGTTGAATACAGCATTATCTGGAAAATCCGTCTGCCTCGAATTTTAATGGCAGCAATGCTTGGTGGTGCGTTATCATTGTCAGGATTTCTCCTTCAGACATTTTTCTCAAATCCGATTGCAGGCCCATTTGTACTCGGTATTTCATCCGGTGCGAAGATGGTCGTAGCGCTGATAATGATTGTTTTTTTGAAATATATCGGACATTTTTCATCATATACGATGATTATTGCCGCCTTTACAGGCTCATTATTATCCACAGGATTTATTTTGATGATGTCCAGAAAAGTCCATCATATGGCGGCGCTTTTGGTTGGCGGTATTATGATTGGTTACATTTGCTCGGCGATTACGGATTTTGTCGTTACATTTGCAGATGACTCGGATATTGTCAACCTGCATGGCTGGTCACAGGGAAGCTTTTCTGGTATGAGCTGGAGTAATATTCAGGTAGCAGCAATTGTCGTTGGTATTGCGGTATTGTGTACATTTTTCCTCTCAAAACCGATTAGTGCCTATCAGTTGGGCGAAGCATATGCACAGAGCATGGGTGTTAATATTAAGGCATTTCGTGTGATTCTCATTCTTTTATCCAGTATATTGTCTGCCTGCGTTACTGCCTTTGCAGGACCAATTTCATTTGTTGGTATTGCAGTACCATTTCTTGCAAGAAAAGCCTTTGGTACGTCAAAGCCAATCGTGATTATACCCGGAACATTTTTCATGGGTGCAGTATTTTGCATGATTTGTGATTTGATTGCCCGTATGGCACTGGCACCGGTGGAGTTAAATATCAGTACAGTGACCTCGATTTTAGGTGCGCCGATTGTCATTTACATGATGGTCAAACGTGAGAAGGGAAGGTAAACATATGTCAGATTTTTATTTTCAAATGAAGGATATGGCCGTAGGTTATCACGGAGCACCTCTGATTCACGATATTAATATTGATATTAACCGCGGTGAAATTGTCACGCTCATTGGCCCGAATGGTTCTGGGAAATCCACCATTTTAAAAAGTATCACAAGACAGCTTCAGCTTATTGGCGGTAATGTATATGTGGAGGATACTTCTCTTTTGAAACTTCCATATAAGACACTGGCATCGAAAATGGCGGTGGTACTGACAGAGCGTATCAAAACCGAATTGATGACTTGCCACGATATTGTGGCAACAGGACGATACCCATACACCGGACGCCTTGGCATACTGAGCCAGAAGGATGAGCAGATTGTTGATGAGGCGATGCAGGCAGTTCATGCGCAGGAACTTGGCAACAGAGATTTTAATGCCATAAGTGATGGACAGCGTCAGCGTGTACTTTTAGCAAGAGCGATTTGCCAGGAGCCGGACATCATTATTTTAGATGAGCCAACCTCATTTCTGGATGTGCGTTATAAATTAGAACTGCTTTCAATTTTGGAAAAAATGGCAAGGGAAAAACAAATTACTGTCATTATGTCCCTGCATGAAATTGATCTGGCGCAGAAGATTTCAGATAAAATTATCTGCGTCAAGGGTGATAAAATTTTTCATTGTGGCAAACCGGAGGATGTGTTTACGCAAGACATTATCCGGGAGTTATATGAGATTAACAATGGCTATTTTGACCCGTGCTTTGGTAGCATCGAACTGCCAAAACCTGAGGGTGATCCGCGTGTTCTTGTCCTGTCTGCAGGCGGCAGCGGCATACCTGTTTACCGTCAGCTTCAAAAAGAACATACTCCGTTCATTGCAGGCGTACTATATACAAATGATATCGATTACCAACTGGCAAGGCTGCTTGCAGCCGAAGTGATTTCGGAAAAACCATTTGAAGAAATCAGTGACCGTGCGTATGACAGAACCATCGAAAGCATCCAAAAATGTGATACAATTATCAATACCGGCGTGCCGGTCGGTGCGTGCAATCAGCGCATGAAAAACATTATTGAAGCCGCTAAAACAAGCGGGAAAAAATATGTTGAAAAATAGCAAATCTGGAGGCAAAAACTTCAAATATCAAATTTTTAAGTGACAAATATAGTTGTCTGTGATATTATTAAAACAATATAAGCGGAAAATGACTTTTGCAGGAATGAAAGTATCTTTAAGTTTTGTTTTACGAGTAATGGTGCGTGGATTTCGGAAGCAGGAGAACAGTTCGAATATATAAATATATATTTACTGTTCTCTTTTTTGATTTTTGAATTTAATACGGTGAAGTTTTATTTGCACAGAGTGAAATGCGAAAGTAAAATAAAATCAGTTTTTTGCATAAGTTTAAAAGCTTTAATAGGATGATTGGCAAATCAGATGAAAGTCTGAGACGCAAAGCTATAGGGCCTGTAAAATGGCAGCCAGTTGCATGAAATGATATGATATGCACTGTCTGAGGGACAGTGTTTTTTTGAGAAATTCAATTATCAACAGGAGATAAAATGAAAATGAAAGGGAAAAGAGTGATTGCAGGCATTCTGTTTGTTGGAATTATAGCGGGCATCTTAGCAGGATGTAAGAACACAGATGACAGTAAAAAAGAAACAGAAAAGCCGGTCATTACGCTTGGAAGTGACAATTATCCACCATATAATTATCTGAATGAGGATGGTGTGCCGACAGGTATAGATGTAGAACTGGCTACAGAAGCTTTCAGAAGAATGGGCTATCAGGTGGACGTTGTCCAGATTGACTGGGAGGATAAAAAAGAACTGGTAGAGAGTGGGGAGATTGACTGTATCATGGGCTGCTTTTCCATGGAGGGACGTCTTGATGATTACCGTTGGGCAGGACCATACATAGCAAGCCGTCAGGTGGTTGCTGTAAATGAGAGCAGTGATATCTATAAACTGAGTGACCTGGAGGGAAAGAATCTTGCAGTCCAGTCTACGACCAAACCGGAAGGTATCTTCCTGAACCGGACAGATGAGAGAATCCCAAAACTGGAAAATCTGATCAGTCTTGGACACAGGGAACTGATCTATACATTTCTGGGAAAAGGATATGTGGATGCAGTAGCTGCACATGAGGAATCTATCGTCCAGTATATGAAAGATTATGATGCAAGCTTCCGTATCCTGGAAGAACCTCTGATGATCACCGGAATAGGTGTTGCTTTTGCAAAAAATGATGACAGAGGAATCTGTGAGCAGATGGAACAGACGCTGGAGGAAATGCGTCAGGATGGCACGACTCTGAAAATTGTTGGAAAATATCTGGATGATCCGGAAAAGTATCTGGAGGTGGATGATCTTGGATATTAAAAGAAAAGTAAAAGAAAAACAGATTATAATAGTTGGCGTTTTGCTTGGAGTCTGTCTGGCTGTAGTTTCACTGCTTTGTTTATTTTATATCGAGAAAGCGGATGCGGAAAAAAGAATGGTGGAGATTGTAAATTATGTGAAAGTGCAGTGTTCAACCTATACCCATTACAATGAATCTTCGGAATCTAAAAGTCTCCTTCGTGCGATTGAAAGTGCCAGACAGATGAGCACGAATATCGACATGGAAATAGAAAATAGCGGACAGCTAAGTAGTGATTTTCTTAAAGAAAATCTGCAGACTCTCTGGGTGGATGGTATCATTGTACTGGATACAGATGGAAAGACAGACTGTGAATACAGTACGGATGAGTCCCTGGCCGAGGAGATTACAGAGTATCTGCAAAAAGATATCATCATGGATTTTACCGGATATGAAGAAAGAAGTTATTCGGAACGGATTAATAAGGAAGACGGCTCACGCATTGATATTGCAGCCTGTGCCAGAAAAGATGCACCGGGTATCGTAGCAATCTACTATTATACACCTCCTGAATTTGTCAGAAATTACACTCTGACGATACAAAACCTCTTAAGCGGGTATAGCACCCAGAAAGATGGCACAATTATTGTTGCAGACAAAGGAACAGTCATTGCCAGCAACAATACGAGCCTGTTGGGGCAGGATACTGCTGATAACGAGGTTGTCCAGGCAATGAAAAAGCATACAGACAGTCAGCACATTTTTCATTTGAAGAATGAAGGAACAGGATGCTACGGAATCATGCTGAAGCAGCGGGATTATTATATTTATGCATATCTTCCGGATACGGAAGTGTTTCATAATCTTCCATTAAGTGTAGCAGTTGTCATTTTTCTTTATCTCCTGATATTCAGTATATTCTTGTTCTTGGGCTATAGAACTAAGCAGGCACACCAGAAACAGGAACTGGAAAAAGATGAAAAATATAAATCAGAACTTCTTATAGCTGCAAAAAAAGCAGAAGCCGCCAATGAGGCAAAAACTGAGTTTCTTCAGCGTATGAGCCATGATATCAGGACACCGATTAATGGAATCTGCGGTATGCTCGATGTGGCAGACCATTATGCAGACGATATGCAGAAACAGACAGAATGCAGGATAAAGATCAAAGAAGCCTCCAATCTGCTATTGGAACTGGTAAATGAAGTGCTGGATATGAGTAAGCTGGAGTCGGATGAAGTGGTTCTGGAAAAAAGGCCTTTTAATCTAAGCAGTATTTCTGAGGAAGTGTTTGTTGTGATCGAACAGATTGCCATAGAACAGAATATCCGGATCGTGTGGGAGAAAAAAGAAATTATACACCGGAATCTTATCGGAAGTCCGGGACATGTGAAACGGGTGATGATGAATATCCTGTCGAATGCGGTGAAATATAATAAGGAAAATGGTTGCATCTATATCAGATGCAGGGAAATTTTATCTGAACAGCCAGAAATGACGACAATGGAATTTGTCTGCCGGGATACCGGAATCGGGATGACAGAAGCATTCCAGAAGCAAATTTTTGAACCATTTGCACAGGAAGATACCGGAAGCCGCACAAAATTTGCCGGAACAGGACTGGGAATGGCAATTTCAAAGAATCTTGTCGAGAAAATGGGTGGAACCATTACTTTTGAAAGTGAAAAAGGTGCAGGAACAACATTTGTAATCCGGGTTCCATTCAAAATAGATATGGATGCGGATAAACGTGAAGAACAGAAAGATGTATCAGAAAAATCTATGAATGGACTGCATATTCTTCTGGCAGAAGATAATGAGCTGAACATGGAAATCGCAGAATTTATGCTTCAGAATGAAGGTGCTGACGTGACAAAAGCATGGAATGGGCAGGAAGCTGTTGAGCTGTTCAAAAAAAGTGAACGTGGTGAATTTGATGTCATTCTTATGGACATTATGATGCCAGTCATAAATGGTTATGAAGCAACAAAGAGGATCCGTTCCCTGGACAGGGAGGATGCACAGGCAATACCAATCATTGCAATGACAGCAAATGCGTTCACGGAGGACAGAATAAGGGCTAAAGAAGCAGGAATGGATGAACATATTGCAAAGCCTATTGATACGAAAAAATTAGTAAAGATAATTCATGAATTATTGGATTAAAGGAAAAGAATTTCAAAAGGGAGATTTACAGTGAAAAAGAAAAAATGGAACAGAGTTTTGTCAGTACTTTTAGTTATTGTGACGGTTATGTCACTTCTGTCAGGCTGTGGCGGGAAGAGTGCATCCAGAGGAACATGAAGATCCGGAGAAAAATTATCTGGAGGGAATCCAGGTTTATGAACAGAGAAAATGGAGGTCAGTCTGGCATTACGGGTTCAGCTTGAACAGCACCGTACAGAGAAGATCGTAGAGATGGATTCTTATCCAAACCAATAGTTATTGAGGAATTGATTAATGCATTGCAGAATAATCTGGAAAGCTTTGGTGAAAAGAATAATGTACAAAAGTAGAAAAAAGTCAGTCATATTATATGCAGCTATATTTGTGTTTTTTGGAATGTGGATGATGTTGTCAATACACGGCCTGGCTGTTGAAACGAATGATAATGAAAACCCGCTACAGACGGTGGAACAAGATGAATCAACGCAACAAAAAATTGTCCGTGTTGGTTCATTTGAGGATACCTTCGATTATGTCGATAAAAACGGTGTCAGACGAGGATATGGCTACGAACTCATGCAGGCTCTGGCAGGCTATACCGGATGGAAATTTGAATATGTGAAATGTGACTGGTCCGACTGTTTTGATAAGCTTGAAAATGGTGAGATTGATATCATGGGTGATATTTCTTACACCGATGAACGGACAGAGGAGATGCTTTTTTCGGATGAACCGATGGGTGAGGAAAAATATATCCTTTATGCTGATTTATCGAATATGGAGATTGAAGCGCCTGATTTCAAGTTTCTGGAAGGGAAACGCGTAGGGGTGCTTATGGGTACAGAACCTGAAATCATGCTGACAGAATGGGAAAACAAGAATGGCATACATACAGAGCATGTAAATGTGAATAATAATGATGATGTCGAAAAGAAACTGGCAAATCATGAAATAGATAGTTTTGTTTCTTTGGAGGAATCCATCTGGTCTGAACAGGGAATATCATCCGTTGCCAATATTGGTAAATCAAATATATATTTTGTAATAAATAAAGAGCGCAGCGATATCAAGACGGAACTGGACTATGCCATGCGTCAGTTAGATCAAGATAGTCCGTTTTTTAAGGCAGATTTGTATAAGAAATATTTTACCCTTGATTATAGTCAGATTCTTACAGGCGAAGAAAAGTCCTGGCTGGAAGAACATGGTGGCATCCGGGTAGGTTTTTTGGGCAATGATCCGGCAATCTTTTCCATGGATGAAGAGACCGGAAAACTTACCGGTACACTTGCAGAATATATATCTTATGCAAAAGATTGTCTGGGAAATCAGATATTGAAATTTAATATACATGCATATGATGATTTTGATGAAATGCTACAGGATCTACAGAACCGTAAAATCGACATGATTTTTTGTGTCAGCAGAAATCCTGAGTTTGCAGAAGAAAAAGGATATGCACTTACAAACACAGCCTGGACTTATAGTCTGATGGCGGTAACTGATGAGAAAAATTTTGACGAGAATAAAGTATATACTGTAGCGGTGCCAAAGGAAAAAGATGCCTTAAAACAACATATGGCATTCAGTTATTCCCAATGGAAGCTTGTAGAGTATGATTCGCTTGAGGATGCTGCAGATATGGTCATTAATGAAAAAGCAGACTGTTTCCTCATGGGAGCAAGTCAGGCGATGGTATACGATAACAGTCAAAATTTCAAGAGTGTTCCACTTACAAAAACAATGGAGGCTTGTTTTGCAGTAAAAAGTGGAGAGGGGATACTTTTATCGATACTCAATAAAACTTTAAAAGCAATGCCGTCGGATATGCTTACAAGTGCACTTGCAATTTACGACAGTACTGCAGATAAAGTGACATTTTCTGATTTTGTAAAAGATAATCTGCCTGTTGTTTTTGTTACTACAGGTTTTTTGTCACTTAGTATAATTGGGATTATCCTCGTACTTTTAAAAAAGGCAAGAAAAGCGGAAACTGCCGCAAAGCTTGCAGCAAATAACACACAAAAGCTCAATGATAAGCTGGAGATTGCTCTGAAAGAAGCAGAGAATGCCAGCCTTGCAAAGACCAATTTCCTTCACAATATGTCACACGACATCCGTACTCCTATGAATGCAATTCTGGGTTATGCACAGCTTATGGAGGATGAATTAAAAGAAAAACAGTTTTCTGAAACATCAGAACATTTGGAAAAACTGCAGCAGTCAGGAAGGGTTCTTTTGTCAATCATAAACAATGTACTTGATATGGCCCGGATTGAGAGCGGAAGGATGGAGATTGATGAGAACTATGCCCGGATTGAAGATATTCGGCAGAATTTGTTTGAAATATTTGAGGATGAAGCAAAGAAAAAGAATATTGCATTTAATCACAAGATGAATGTAGAGCATGAGCATGTTTTGACAGATGTTACCAAAGTAGAGGAAATATTTGTCAATATCCTAAGTAATGCTATGAAATATACTCCTTCCGGCGGTTCTGTCTTGGTAGATGTAGATGAAATACCATGTGATGAACCTGGGTACATGATGGTGAGAACCAAGGTGAGTGATACAGGAATCGGTATGAGTCAGGAGTATCTGACAAAGATTTTTGATGCATTCACACGTGAACGGAATACTACAAAGAGCAAAATCACAGGGACCGGACTGGGAATGTCGATAGTAAAGAAATATGTTGAATTGCTTGGTGGAACAATAGATGTGGAGAGTGAGCTTGGTAAGGGAAGCATTTTTACAGTCACACTAAAGCACAGGATAGCGGATGAAAGCTATTATGTAAAAAATCATGAAAAAAATCTGGAAACAGGTAGAGAAATTCTTGAAGGCAGGAAGATCCTTCTGGCAGAGGACAATGATTTG
This sequence comes from uncultured Catenibacillus sp., assembly GCA_934339005.1. Taxonomy (GTDB): domain Bacteria; phylum Bacillota; class Clostridia; order Lachnospirales; family Lachnospiraceae; genus CAKRHR01. The sequence goes on from CAKRHR010000052.1 coordinate 18,423, forward strand.
AATGCGGAGATTGCAGAAGCAATCCTTGAACGTGCCGGTCTTAAAATAGAACGAGTGGAGGATGGCATTCAGTGTGTGAGCAGAATAATGGAAATGCCAGCGGGTACATATGATATGATACTCATGGATATCCAGATGCCAAAAATGGACGGTTATAAAGCAACACAGGCAATCAGGCATCTGCCGGATAAGGATAAAGCATGCATACCGATCATTGCAATGACAGCAAATGCATTTGAAGAAGATAAGCGGGATGCTATTGCAGTTGGAATGAATGGTCATATAGCAAAGCCAATCCAAGTCGATAAGTTGCTGTTGACATTAGCGGAAATTATAATGGAATCAGGTGATGCTTCTGCAGGATACAATTGGAGAACATCTTCTGGAAGTGAATAAAGCAGATACAAACTCCAGATGTGCAGGTGAACAGACATGAAAAATATCCATAGCATTGAATTTTATACTGGAAGCAAGGAAGAATTGCTTCCCG
>CAKRHR010000053.1 GCA_934339005.1 uncultured Catenibacillus sp.
AAGCAGTAAGAAGTATCCGCAAGGACTTTAATTTCTCGATGTGTTTGAGTATATTTGAACACATTTTGAGTGGCAGAAAAATAAAATGAAATATATTGATATGCATTGTGATACATTATCGGTTTTATATCAGTGGCCTGAATGTGGACATCTGGATAAAAATAAGATTTGTATCGATATAGAAAAATTGACAAAAGGACAGGCGTTATGCCAGTATCTGGCGTGTTTTGTGGCGTTGACAGAACATGGTAATCCTGAAAATGTCAAAGAAATTGAAGCAGAGGGCAAGGCAAATCCGGACAGTAAAGTCTATAAACGTCTGTGGTCTGACCGTGCGGATGCATCCTATGAATATGTATTAAATTTGCTGGATTTTTATCAGAAAGAAAATGAAAAAGCTGGTATGAAAACATGTCTGACAGTTAAAGACTGTGAGGCGATGGAGGTTGCTGCAAAAGCGGCGCAGACATCAGAAATTTTGGGCGTGCAGCAGTCAGATGATATTTATGCGATATTGACAGTTGAAGAGGGCGGCATTTTAAATAATGATGCCAGCCGCCTGGATACTATTTATGATAAAGGCTGCAGACTTGTGACATTGACCTGGAATTTTGAAAATTGTCTTGGTTTTCCAAATTCAACAAATCCTGATCGCATGGCATTGGGGCTAAAACCATTTGGCAAAGAAATAGTTGAAAAGATGTTATCCATGGGCATGCTTGTAGACGTATCTCATTTGTCAGATGGCGGTTTTAAAGATGTTGCTGATATCTGTAAAGCAATAGGCAAGCCGTTTGTAGCATCACATTCCTGTGCAAGAAGTTTGAGAAATCATCCAAGGAATCTGACAGACGATATGCTTAAAACGATTGGAAACATTGGTGGGGTTGCCGGTGTGAATTTTTATGGGAATTTTTTAAATGATAACGCAAAATCAGATATTGCGTCTATTGTGGCGCATATTCAACATATGGTGAATTGTGCAGGTATTGAAGCTGTAGGTCTTGGCAGTGATTTTGATGGATTTGACGGTGGCAGCGAATTGGCGGATGCATCAAAGATGCCTGAGTTATTTGATGCACTGAAAAAATCAGGATTTACATATGCTGATATTGAAAAGATTGCATGGAAAAACAGTCTGAGGGTTGCAAAAAACATATTTGAATCCTGATTATAAAAAACGCACGATAATTATAGAAATACCCAATTATTTTGATAGAAATAAAAAATAAAACGCATTATTCTTATAGTATGGTACAATGTTTTTATAATATATGTATCAAAAGTAAATTATATTTTGTATTCAGCGAAAAACAGGAAATGCTGTACATTTTGGTAAATGTGCAGGAAAAGAATGAGGAGGAGAAGGATGAAAGCTGCATTAACAAAAACGTTTATTGATTTATTTGGCGGTGATGAAACTATTAAATACTATTTTGCACCGGGACGTGTAAACCTGATAGGCGAACATACGGATTATAATGGCGGACATGTGTTTCCATGTGCACTGACAATCGGTACCTATATGGTGGTGCGTCAGAGAGCAGATAGAAAATTAAGATTTTATTCTGAAAATTTCAAAGCGCTTGGCATTATTGAGTCAGATCTGGACAGTCTTGTACCTGATGAAAAAGCAGATTGGACAAACTATCCAAAGGGTGTGATGTGGGCATTTGAACAAAAAGGCTATAAAGTTTCGACAGGATTTGACATTTTATTGTATGGCAATATTCCAAATGGTTCCGGTTTGTCATCTTCTGCGTCAGTTGAACTTGTAACAGGTGTGATGCTTCGGGATATGTTTGGTTATGATGATTTGACCATGATTGACCTTGCAAAAATCGGTCAGTTTTCAGAAAATCAGTTTAATGGTGTCAATTGCGGCATCATGGACCAGTTTGCTATCGCCATGGGCAAAAAGAATCAGGCGATTTTTCTGGATACGGCAGACCTGTCTTATACTTATGCACCAATCCAGCTTGAAGGCGCGCGTATCGTGATTGCCTGCAGCAATAAAAAACGTGGCCTTGGCGATTCAAAATACAATGAGCGACGCAGCGAGTGTGAGGAAGCGCTGGCAGATATTCAGAAGGTTAAGGATATTCAGAGTCTTGGTGAATTGACAGAGGAAGAATTTGAAGCTGTTAAAACTGCCATTAAACGTCCTGTGTGTGTGCGTCGTGCAAAGCATGCAGTGTATGAAAACCAGAGAACGATTAAAGCTGTTGAAGCATTAAATCACAATGATATTGAGGCGTTTGGAAAATTAATGAATGCATCCCATGTGTCATTGCGCGATGATTACGAAGTAACAGGTATTGAGTTAGATACACTTGTGGAAGAAGCATGGAAATGCGATGGTGTGATCGGCTCACGTATGACAGGAGCAGGTTTTGGCGGCTGTACAGTCAGCATTGTCAAAGATGAAGCTATTGATGATTTTATAAAAAATGTTGGCGAAGCTTATAAAAAGCGCATCGGATATGCGGCTGATTTTTATGTTGTAGAAATCGGTGATGGTGCCGGAATTTGGAAATAATTGTCGAAGAATTTTGGGAATAATTTACAAAAAACTGATGACTTTTAGTTGCTTATATGGTAAGATAAACAGGAGATTAAACTCTTGGTTTATGGTTGAGTTCAGTCTTTAAGGAGGAAATAAAAATGAGAATTTTAGTTACAGGCGGCGCCGGATATATCGGCAGTCATACATGTGTAGAGCTTTTGAATGCAGGATACGAAGTTGTTGTCGTAGATAACCTTTATAACTCCAATGAGAAAGCACTTGCGCGTGTAGAGGAGATTACAGGCAAAAAAGTGACATTTTACAAAGATGATATCTGTGATAAGGCAGCTATGGATGCTCTTTTTGATAAGGAACAGATTGATGCAGTCATTCATTTTGCAGGTTTAAAAGCCGTTGGTGAATCTGTAGCGAAACCTCTGGAATACTATCAGAATAATATTGCAGGTACATTGACATTGTGCGATTCCATGAGAAATCATGGTGTGAAGAATATTATCTTCAGTTCATCAGCAACAGTTTATGGTGATCCTGCGATGATTCCGATTACAGAAGAATGCCCGAAAGGCATTTGCACGAATCCATATGGATGGACAAAGTGGATGCTTGAACAGATTCTGACAGACATTCAGAAAGCTGACCCTGAATGGAATGTGATTTTACTGCGTTACTTTAACCCAATTGGTGCGCATCCATCAGGAAAGATTGGAGAAGATCCTAAGGGTATTCCGAATAACCTTGTGCCATATGTTGCACAGGTGGCAATTGGCAAGAGAGATTGCCTCGGTGTGTTTGGTGATGATTATGATACACCGGACGGTACAGGTGTGCGTGATTATATCCATGTTGTTGACCTTGCCGTTGCTCATGTGAAGGCTATTCAGAAACTTGCTGATAAAGAAGGTGTCAGTGTTTACAACATCGGTACAGGTAATGGTTACAGTGTGCTTGATGTGGTTCATGCTTTTGAAAAAGCATGCGGACATGCCATTAAATATGAGATTAAACCAAGACGTGCAGGCGATATTGCAAGATGCTACTGTGCACCTGCAAAAGCTGCGAAGGAACTTGGCTGGACAGCTCAGTATGGTATTGATGAGATGTGTGCACATTCATGGAACTGGCAGAGCCAGAATCCTAATGGGTACAACGATTAATATAATTTTTATGATGGAGTGTGGTTAAGATGTATCAGGATGATTACAAACGCTGGCTTGCAGCAGACCTTGAAGATGCGGATTTGAAGCCGGAACTTGCAAAGATTGAAGGTAATGATGAAGAGATTAAAGACAGGTTTGCGGTAGCATTGAAGTTCGGTACAGCCGGTTTACGTGGTGTGCTTGGTGCAGGTACAAACCGTATGAATATTTATGTTGTACGTCAGGCAACACAGGGCCTTGCAAACTGGGTTAAAACTCAGGGTGGCAACCAGACAGTTGCGATTAGCTATGACAGCCGTTTAAAGAGTGATGTATTTGCAAAGACAGCAGCAGGTGTGCTTGCAGCAAATGGTATCAAAGTCAGAATTTATGATGCATTGATGCCTGTACCTGCATTATCATTTGCAACACGTTACTATGAATGTAACGCTGGTATTATGGTGACAGCGTCCCATAACCCTGCAAAATATAACGGTTACAAAGCTTATGGTCCGGATGGCTGTCAGATGACAGATGATGCAGCAGCTATCGTTTATGATGAGATTCAGAAAACAGATGTTTTGGATGGTGCCAAATACATATCCTTTGCAGAGGGTGTTGAACAGGGTCTGATTCGCTTTGTTGGCGATGATTGCAAGAGAGCACTTTATGATGCGATTGAATCCCGTCAGGTTCGTCCAGGTCTGTGCAAGACTGCTGGTTTGAAACTCGTGTATAGCCCACTGAACGGTTCTGGCCTTGTGCCTGTAACACAGGTGCTTAAAGATATCGGTATCACAGATGTGACGATTGTACCTGAACAGGAATATCCAAATGGTTATTTCACAACTTGTAGTTATCCAAATCCTGAGATTTATGCTGCACTCGAAAAAGGTCTTAAACTTGCCGAAGAAACAGGCGCAGATTTGATGCTTGCAACTGACCCTGATGCTGACCGTGTTGGTATCGCTATGAAATGCCCGGATGGTTCTTATGAACTTGTCAGCGGTAATGAAGTTGGTGTATTGTTACTCGACTATATCAGTGCAGGACGTATCGAAAAAGGTACGATGCCTGAAAAACCAGTTGCAGTGAAGTCTATCGTATCTACACCACTTGCAGATGCAGTTGCCAAAAACTATGGTGTAGAGATGAGAAGCGTATTGACTGGCTTTAAATGGATTGGTGACCAGATTGCAAACCTTGAAGCAGATGGTGAAGTTGACAGATTTATCTTCGGTTTTGAAGAAAGTTACGGTTATCTCGCAGGTCCATATGTACGTGATAAAGATGCGATTATCGGTTCAATGCTGATTTGTGAGATGGCTGCTTACTACAGAAGTATTGGCAGTTCTATCAAACAGCGTCTTGAAGAAATCTACGCACAGTATGGACGCTATCTGAATAAGGTAGACAGCTATGAATTCCCTGGTCTTACAGGTATGGATAAGATGGCTGCTATCATGCAGAAACTGCGTGATAACCCACCAACAGAATTTGCAGGATTAAAAGTTGTTAAGACTGTAGACTACAAGAAACCTGAAGAAACAGGTCTGCCTGCAGCAAATGTTTTAATTTATACACTGGAAGGCGGTGCAACAGTTGTTGTACGTCCATCTGGAACAGAACCAAAGATTAAGACATACTTCACAACACTTGGCAAAGACCTTGAAGAAGCAGAAGCTCAGAAAGAAGCACTTGCCGCTGCACTCAAACCAGTATTGGAATAAAGAGAGATGAATATTAAGTGTCCGGGATTGCCAGGGCATGATACAAAATATCTGATTAAAAACAGATAAACAAAAGATAAAAATAAGACGAATGTCTGCGTGAATAAAACTTATCATTAAGCTTTTTTGCAGATATTCGTCTTATTTCTGTATACGTTGCTGGTAGCTTCTTGGTGATGTACCGATAATCTGGCGAAAGATTTTCGTAAAATAAGATGGATTTGAAAATCCAACCTGTTCAGAAATCTGTGTGATTGTAGCATTCGTTTGCTGAAGCAACAACAGGCTTTGTTCAATACGGTAATGAAGAATATAATCAAAGATAGATTCATTCATATGCTTTTTAAAAAAGCGGCAGCACTCGCTCTTGCACAGATTGATGTGCGCAGATACATCATCCAATGTAATTTTTTCCTGATAGTGCTCATGAATGTAAGATAAAATCTGCCGCAGGCGCTCCTGTTGATGTGTATAATCATCAGAAGACACAGTATCTGTACCGGGTGCAGGTTTGAGTGTATTTTCAGGAAGATTTTCAAAAATTACCATCCAGATATGACTGAGTAGCTGTTGGATGCGCATTTCGGCTGGAAATGTATCTAAGTTGTACTGCTGGTATGGCGGAACTTTTATATTTTTATTGCTGTCCGCCTGAGAATTTTTAGTATTTTGTATTAGAAAAGTTTGATGGCTTTTCATTTGAAAATTCTTAGTGGGATGCATTTGTAAGTCCTGATTGTTTTGGTTTTGTAAACTTTGGCGGAATTGGAGAAGCTTATTATATTTTGTATACTCGTTTTCGTCTGCAAGATGAATATGCCACAATTCGGTCATATCACTTAAAACAGCTTTCTGCCATGCTGTGTTTTCGGAGAAGGACATGGAGGTCAGGCTGCCAAGATGCAGAAGTGGACGCACATATTTTTGATGAATCAGACTGTCCTCATAACCGTAGATAATTTTCGGGTCGAATGTGACAGACATATAAATACAGTCTTTGGAGTCATGCATGTGTCCGGTATGTAGTTGATTGCTGTTGCAGAACAATGCCTGTCCTGCACAGAGGGTGTGGACGGTCTGTCCCACCTGATAATCAATTTGTCCGTCAATGACAAGCGTCAGTTCAATTTCGGGATGCCAGTGCCAGAAAAAAGAGCCGCGGTCATATTGCAGCAGATTTTCTGTACTGATGCGCACAGGAAAATTCCTTGAACCATGATTTTTAATTTCTTTTTGTCGGTCATTAATCTGTAACTGCATGCATACACCCCTCGGATTCGTATTTTATATATGGAATTATTCTTCTACATAAAATTATTTTTCTACATAAAACTATTCTTTTACGTAAAATTATTTTTCTACATGAAACTATTCTTTTGCGTAAAATTATTTTTTACACAGAACTGTTCTTCTATATAGAATTATTCCTCAATGACATGAATTTCCAAATAGTCAAAATCAATACTGTCGATAAAATTTTCCTGCGTGAAACGTGTTTTATCGTGGCGTTTAAAATCATTAATTGTCGCATCAAACCATATCGGCTCGGACAAATCAAATTGTAGACAGATTTCACTGACTGCATCAAAAATCTTTTTAGTACGATTTTTATCCAGACTATCATCACAAATCACTGTATCTTTAATCAAACGATTATCTTTAAATACTTTTCCCCATAAACGGAACATGATACAAACCTCCTGAAATATAAGTGCATATATTGTATATGGTTACAAACATTCTTTATTCAAGTTCAGAAAGCAATTTGATTAATTCCATCTTTTCCTGAATGGATAAATGTTCTTTATTACGGGCAATCATCTGATGAAGATCCTTATAACCCGGCTGGTTTGGTGGACAGGCGGATGTGCCGCCGGCCATCTGATTCAAATCTTCAATACTCAGACCAAGATTCTGGCAAATGATCATCACATTATCTACGCTGGCGCGGCCAACGCCATTTTTAATAATACTATATAATGTTGTATAAGGTAAATTACACTTCTGAGCGAAAGATTTGAGATTGTAGCCGCTGTCTTTAATCAATCGTTCGAGAATTTTTGCTTTTTCCATAATGTACAAGACAACCTTTCTGTATATTTGCAGAGTTTTTAATGCAGAGTTACATCATTAAAACTACCGGAAATAAATATTCTTTTATGAAAATTAGCAGCATTAAAACTCTGCTATCTTGAAATCATTATATACAAAAAAGGCATACTTGTACACAGATATCTGAAAAATAAGTAAAAAAATTCGCAATTCCGTATTCGAAATATCGTATTATGAGGATGTCAGGGTCAAAAGATTTAAATCTTATTCATGTCTGTGCTGAGTATTTGAACATGAGTGTGTATAAACTTACTATATATTAGTGTCAGAATCCAAAATCAGCTTAACATGATTTTTCTTATCAGGTTTCTTATCAATGCAGTTATCATGGTCTGCAATGTAACAAATCAACTGAGTATCTGCATCAAAGTGCGCTAAATGCTGCCATTTAAGATAATCAGACCAGGCAATATCAGCAGCAGGTGCAGACAATCCGAACTTTTGGCTGATGTCTGAAGCACTCTGACAATGATAATAATAAATCAGAGGCAGAGGTGCCAGTAAATTTGCTGCAAATGCATTCGCCTGTTGCTCACAGCGGGGGCTTAGGGCTGTGTGTCCGAGAATGATATGTCCGATTTCGTGGGCAAGAGTGAAACGTATTCGGCTTTTGGCATGATTGTCATTGTAAACAACAATATCTTTATATTTCAGGCCATCATCAGAATAACGTCTGCAATAAGAATAAAGTGCCGGATGATGTTCTTTTAAATAACTGTATGAATAAACACGGCAGTTAAGCTGCTTCAAAATATCAGTACAGTCTACCGGAAAGCTGTGAATATGGCAGCGCTTATATAAATCTAAAATCTTTTCTACAATATAAATATCTCTCATAGGTAACCTCCCTGCATGAATATATGATGTAAGTATTAACTTACGATTGTGCTTGCACAATGGGTGTTTTAGGTATGTTGACACACAATATCATCTGCGTAAAAACGTGAATGTAAATTCAGATGATTTATTTTGTAAATTCAAACATTAAAAATAGTTTTGAAAAAAATACGAAATAACGTAAATTTGATATTGACAAAATACGAAACTCCATATATAATGACATTACAAGTTCGAACTTACGTATCAATGAAACCATATACAAACGAAAATGTTTTGTAAAAAACGAACAACTGTTCGATAAAACTATTATAGAACAAATGTTTGCATATGTAAAGCACAAATGTAAAAAAGAAGGTGAAAAGTTTATGAAAAAAGTGAGAGCGGCGCCACAGATGCTTGTGGCGCTGATGACGACACTTTTTGGGGCTTACTGGTATATCTTTCTTGCATACCTTATATGTAATATCCTCGATTACCTGACAGGCTGGTATAAAGCATATTTATTTAAGCAGGAATCTTCAGCGGTAGGACTTCGGGGTATATTAAAGAAAACCGGATATTGGGTCATGATTGCAGTGGCATTTTTAACCGGAGAGGTATTTGTGAGATTAGGTGAAGATATTTTGCATATTAATCTTTCATTCATGATGATGGTCGGCTGGTTTACACTTGCCTGCCTGTTAGTGAATGAGATTCGGAGTATTCTTGAGAATCTGGTTGCATGTGGCTGCCATGTACCGGAGATACTTATTCAGGGACTGGCAATGACAGAAAAGATATTAACAGAAACACCTGATGAACCAAAAGCTTCCAAAGAAACATCTGATGATACAAGCACAGATGGTAAAGATAAATCACAACAGAAAAGTACAAAAGATAAAAGAAATGAGGAATGAAGCATGAGAGATTTAAAGAATAAAAGACAGTCAAATATTAAAGTATTTAAAAACCCGGATAAATCCATGACAGCAGCTATTTATAAAGAAGCTGTACATTACAGAAAGAATGGCCGTTGGGAAGACATTGACAACACATTAAGTATGGAAGAAGTTACAGCATACACAGCTGCCAGGTCAGCACAGGAAACAGCATGGTATGTGAATGGGGCAAATGCATTTGAAGCACGATTTGCTGCTGCAGCAAAAGATGTCATCGCTCAGGTGGATATGGAAGCATATCATGCAGACTGGACACTCAAAGATTGTCAGATGACAGAGGGTGTACTGATGGAGAATCATACAGGTATTATTTATCCGGACATCTTTTCAGGTGTCAACCTGACATACAGCCTTGAGGGACAGAAGGTCAAAGAAAATTTAATCTTAAGCGAAAAGTCAGCAAACAGACCGTTCAGATTTATTTACAGATTAAATGGACTTGTACCCGAATATAAGGATGGCGAAGTGATTTTAAAGGACGCACAGGATCATGATGTATTTAATATCTTACGTCCGATGATGTATGACAGCGGCAGTGGTGTCAGTGATGAGGTGCATACAGATTTTGAACTGACGGAAGATGGTTTTATGCTGACATTGACAGCAGATGAGCAGTGGCTTGAAGATACGGACAGAGTATGGCCGGTGTATATTGACCCATCGATGACGACATCCACAGCAGTGGCAGATATCCATGATACATATATTGCATCCGGTTATGCCGGCAGCAATTTCTTCCAGACACATCTTCTGGAAACAGGACAGACATCCAAAGCCGGTATTATGCGAAGTTTTATGCAGTTTAAGCTGCCGGAATTAAAATCAGCGGACATGGTCGTATCAGCCAGATTACTTCTGACATGTTATTCCCAGAACAATGTATCCAAACAGGTCAACGTACATCGTGTCACAAGTGCATGGAGTGACCAGACAGTGACATGGAATAACCGTCCATCCTATGATGAAAAAATTGCTGATTTTGCAATTTTTGGTGACACTACAGGAAAAGTTGTAGACTTTGATATTACAGGTATTGTCAAAGACTGGTATACAAATGGTAAGAATTACGGTGTGATGATCAAAGACAGTACAGAAGAAGGCCATTACAATGAGTTTCTGGCATCCAGTTGTGACAATGCATATGCAAGTTATCGCCCACAGATTCTGATCACCTACGTCAATTACAATGGTCTTGAGGATTTTTGGACATATCATAACCAGAATATCGGCAGAGCAGGTACAGCTTATGTCAATGATTATAACGGTAATCTGATTTTGACAAAAGATATGGCGCAGACATATGGCAATCGTATGCCGGCAGTTTTAACCCATGTGTATAATTCAAATGATAAAGACACAGATATCGGCTATGGTTATGGCTTCAGATTGAATTATCACCAGACTGTGAAGCCTGTAACCATTGGCAGTACAGCTTATTATGAATATGTGGATGAGGATGGCACAGCACATTATTTCTACAAAGATGAAAACCAGAAGTGGATTGATGAAACAGGTATTCAGTTGACATTAATCATTGGCACTGGTACAGAAGATATGTATACCATTACAGATAAGAATGACCAGAAATTGATTTTTGGTTCTGACAGTTACCTGAGAAAAATCGTTGATGCAAACAGTAATACACTGACAGTATCATGGAATGGTGGAAAGATTTCAAAAATTACAGATGGCGTTGGAAGAACGTTGACGCTGACATACACATCAGGTGTGCTGACATCAATTACAGGACCGGATGGCACAGTCACACTGGCTTATGGTGGCGGTATGCTTTCACTTGTGACGGATGTGGATGGCAGGAAGTTTGATTATGTATATGATGCCAGACGTCTGTTGATTGCAGCTACCAATATTGACGGTTATCAGGTATCATTTGATTACACAGCACAGGCACCATATCGTGTTGTAGCAGTCAGTGAAACAGATGGTAATCGTCAGGGCCAGTCCTATCAGGTGGCTTATGGGGATAACATCAACCAGTTTACAGATGATAAGGGCCGCAAGGAACTGTATATGTTTAATGACAGCGGACATACAGTCTGCATTAAAAATGACGATGGTTATGCTCAGAGTTATAAATATCTGACATCCGGAAAGAATAAAAACCGACTGAGCAATGTATCTAAATTACAGTATACAGGTATTCAAAAATTAAAGAATCCAAATGTCACATCATTAGACAACTGGGGACATTATGTCAGTGCGTCAGGTATCACAGCTACATTAAATCAGAATGCGGCGAATGCAAGAGTTGGTGCGACATCATTGCAGCTTACATCGACAGTGACTTCCGGTAGAGGTGATTTCTATCAGAATGTGACAGTAGAAAAAGGAAAAGCATATGTGTTTTCTGCATATGTCAAGGCAGCACAGTCAATGATTGATGCCGGTAAATGCTTTGTCGGCGTGGAAATGGCAGATTCAGCAGGCGCACGTAGTCTGACATATTTCAGAACCTGCGTACCAATGGGTGATGGCTGGTATCTGATGGAGGCACCGTTTACAGTACCAATAAGTTCAGCCAGTGCATCTGTAGCAGTAGCTGTGGGAATGACAGACACGACAGGTACAGCCTACTTTGATTGTATGCAGTTGGAAGATGGTGAGGTCTGCAGCCGTTACAACATGATTGAAAATAATGATTTTTCAGACGGACTAACCGGCTTTTCAAAATCACAGACAATGGATATGTTTGATGGTATCATTGACTTGTCAGCATCCGACCATAATCCTAAAGCGGTCATTGCAAGTGGTCTTGTGACAGCAGATGCTTTAAATGTACGTAGTGGTCCGGGTACCGGTTATGGTATTGTGGCAAGTGTCACAGCAGGAAAACGTGTACATATTCTTGGCAGTGCCAGTGACAGCGCAGGTACAATCTGGTATGCGATTGCATTTTCAGTAGATAAGGCAGTGCGTTCAGGTTATGTATCTTCTGCATGGGTCAATAAAGATAAACCGGCAGTGTATGTGAATCGAGGTATGGTGAATACTGACAGTCTGAATGTCCGAAGTGGTGCAGGTACCGGTTATGGTGCGCTTGGTCTTGTGGCAAGAGGTATGGAAGTAGATATTCTTGAGAATATCACATCTGCAGCAGGTCAGGTATGGTATTTTGTGAGTTATCTGTATAATGGCACACGTTACAGTGGTTGCGTGCTGTCAGATTATATTAAGACATTTACATCATTACCTTCAGGTCCGTCAGTGCCTGTAAAGCATGGACCGATGGACTCAAAAGTACTGCGTATCACCGGCGAAGGTGACAAAGCGAAGAAGCTGACACAGACATTGAAGGTTTCTGGTACAGCAGGGGATGTATATGTGGTCAATGCATGGGGTGCGGCGGACTGTGTACCAATCAAAGATAACCGTACCTTTGGTACAGAAGTCATTTTTGTAAATACAGATGGTACGCAGGATACATTCAACAGCAACTTCGGTGCGGCGGTGTCCGACTGGCAGTATTTAAGTGATGTCGTTGTTGCTAAAAAGGCATACAGCGCAATCCAGGTCAGCCTGATTTATGGTTATAATGCCAACGCAGCCTATTTTGATGGCCTGTCTTTCTTTAAAGAGCAGTTTGGACAGAGCTTCACATATGATGAAAAGGGTAATGTCTTAAGCAGCCAGGATGCAGCAAAGCAGGCTGAATCCTATGAATATGACAGCAATAATAACATGACAAAACTGGTGGATGCCAAAGGCCGCAACTTTAAGTATACATATGACAGCCGCCATAATGTGACATCTTCAGTCAGTGCAGCAAACTGCAAGTGTACCTTCAGCTATGATACTTATGGTAATCCGACCGAAGGGCGCACAGTCAATCCTGCAAATGAAAATGAATATATTAAGACAACCGCAGAATATACGGCAAATGGCAATCAGATTGCAAAGGTGACAGATGCCCTCGGCTATTTTATGACATATGCATACAACCAGAAGGATATCCTCGCCTCTGAAACAGATGCCGCCGGTCATACATTGACATATGAATATAATGCCATGAATCAGCTTACAAGTATGATGAAGAATGTGACTGTGAATGGCCAGGTACTGACACCGCACGTAGGTTTTGGATATGTAAATGACAGATTATCCGTTATCGCACAGAATGATTTTATTTACAATATGGCATATGACAGTTTTGGTAATCTGACATCGACTTCTGTAGAAGACCAGACCATCCAGACATATGTCTACGAGGCGAATAATGGTAATGTCAAGAGCAAAACTTATGGCAACGGTGTGACATTATCTTATACCTATGATGTATTTGACCGTGTGATTGCGACAGATATGGCATCAGGTTCAAACAGCGTAGTGCGTATTTATGAATACAGTTATGACCATCAGGGCAACCTTGCTGTGATGAAAGACCTGATGAACCGAATCAGTTACCGTTATTTCTATGATATGACAGACCGTCTTGTGATGTGTCAGGACAGTCTTGGCAACAGCTTCACATATATTTATGATGCAAATAATAATCTGGCATCAATGACTGTGAAAAACAGTGGCACTACACTAAAGACACAGTACGTATATGATGCTGATGACCGTGAAACACAGACACAGGCGAAATCTAAAACTTTGACAACCGCCTATGATGCCCTTGGCAGATTTGATACAAAAACATGGAATACAGTTACACCGTTTGTGACTAAATATCACTATATGGCAGGCGCAAATGGCAGCCAGTCATCACAGGTCGCTTCTGTAGATATCGGCAGTCAGAAGATTGCTTATACTTATGATGGCAATGGCAATATCACAAGTATCACAGACAGTCAGGGCACAACAACCTATGCTTATGATGAACTGAACCGACTGGTTCGTGAGAATAATCACCAGCTTGGCAAGACAGTGACTTATCTTTACGATGCCGCAGGCAATATTCAGAAGAAATGCACCTATGCGCTGACAACCGCACAAAATTTACCTGGATCACCGGAAGCAACTTCCGTTTACGCGTATGACGATGTATGGCGTGACAAACTGGTATCTGTGGATGGCAAGGCAATCACATATGATGCCATTGGTAATCCGCTCACATATGGTGCGTGGTCCATGGAATGGACACAGGGCAAACGTCTTGCGTCTATGAACAGTGGTGATGGCGGCAATACACTGATGTTTACATATGATGAATCCGGTATGCGTCTGAGTAAACTGGATTTTGCAGGCAGCAAAAACCATAAATATACAATCGCCGGAGATAAACTCACAGGTGAGCGCTGTGAAAACATGGATGGCAGTGTGTTATATACAACACAGTTTGTCTATGACAGTGCAGGTGAAGCTGTATCCATGGTTTATAACGGTGTTGAATATTATTTTGTGCGCAATGGACAAAGAGATGTCACCGGACTGATTGACGGCAATGGAAACATTGTTGTAAACTATACATATGATAGCTGGGGCAGATTGCTTAAGATAGAAGGTAACACAGAACTGGGCTACAGAAACCCACTCAGATACCGAGGCTACATCGCCGATGATGAAACAGGCCTGTATTATGTCGGCAGCAGATACTACGACCCGGTGATTGGACGATGGATTAGCGCGGATGATGTAGCGTTCATTGGTGCAACCGGTGATTTTGCAAGCTATAACTTGTATGTGTACTGTGGCAATAACCCGGTTAATCAGAAAGATTCTATGGGATATTTTGCGATGTTTATGAATCTTGTTTGTGCAGCAGTGAATATAGGTACTTCATATTTGGCAGCAAAAGTTACTGGACAGGAATATACGTGGAAAAATGCATTGGTAGATGGTGCAATTGGATTTTTTGGAGCATTTAAAAAAATTTCAACGATAGTAACTATAGTTGGAATTGCAGTAAATACTTGGATGGGATACAAGGAGGGGGCATCTTTAAAAGAAAGTATATTCAATGCAGCAATATCAGGGGCAACAGCAGCTTTTGGTATTGCAGCAATCACATCTTCTTATACAGATGTGAAGGTTATGGGTAAAGCTGCTGGAATGTTTACTCAGACAATATTTGGATTATGTGACGCTTTGCCAACAGCAGCAATAACAACGTCAGCTAAAATAGCTGTGGATAATAAGAAACAACAAAGTGCAGCAAATAGTAAAAAAAATAATCCACCAAAAATAAATATTTCAGAGAAAAAGAAACTGCGTAGGCAACAACAAAAAAACTGGGTTGTCAATGTTCGGAAATATATAAATTTTGTGTAATATGATTCTTTGATTGAACGACACAGCTGAAATAATGCTGTGTCGTTGCTGAATGTATATAAGATGGAGAATGGGTGAATAGAATATGGAGAAAATTGTAATTAAATTAGAAAAAACAAGTAAGATTAGTTTTTGGATTGCTGAAGGAGGATTATTTTTATTCTTAATAGTACTTATTTTAATTGTAATAGACATATGCAAGGAATGGAACGTGACAAAAAATAGGGATTTAGTTATATTAGCAATTTTAACAATTTCAGTAATTTTATTACTTATAGTAACTATTATAAGTGTATTTATCAGTTTCATGCGAACATTTACTTTTACTAAAGAAGGCTGTCAAATTTCTGTTTTGTGGATTAAAAAAATGTATACATGGAGTGAATTACAAACAAAGCGTGTAGTAGCATATGAATATACAAGACAAGAAAAAATGTATAAAAGCTGTTTGGAATTGTATAAGAAGAAAATAAAACCATTAAAGGTAACTCCGAGTACATATTGTATGTATCTTCATCCATTTTCATTTATATATGTGTATTTTGGCAGAAAAAGTAAATTAGGTTATATGGCTAAGAGTATAGAAGAATCTCAATTTGATTGGTATGTAGATACAACAAATACATTAATACCTCAACTTCGTGAATGGGGTGTCGAACTTGAAGAAATCACAGTAAAAATCAGTGGGAAAAATTAAAAATTTCAGAGGTGTTTGGTCTATATTAAAATCAAGCCCAAAATAGTTTAACGAAAGAAGGTGGTGAGATGACAGAATCAGAAGTCAGGCAAAAAGTTGTAAGTATTGCAATCAAATATTTAGGTTGCAATGAAGCAGATGGCTCTTACAGAAAAATCATAGATATTTACAATAAGCATTATCCATTGGCGAGAAATTATAAAATGACTTATACCGATGCATGGTGTGCGGCGTTTGTTTCGGTGGTTGCAATTATTTGTGGCTATACGGATATCATGTTTACTGAATGTGGATGTGCAGCAATGATTCAAAGATATAAAAATGCTGGACGCTGGCAGGAAAGAGATACATATTGTCCATCGTCAGGTGACATTATTATGTATGACTGGCAGGATTCGGGTGTGGGAGATTGCCAGGGTGTACCAGACCATGTAGGTATTGTAGTCAATGTTTCAAATCATCAAATCAAAGTGATTGAAGGAAACAAAGGACATGCAGTTGCTTATAGAACTATTCCGGTCAATGGAAGATACATTCGTGGATTTTGTCTGCCGGATTATGCTTCTAAAGCAGACAGCATAATCAATGGAAAAGCAGATAATAAAAAAGATACATCACAATCAGCAGCAGTGTCTGCAAATATTGAGTATGCGAAAGCAAGAACAAACGCATTAGCAGGTACCTATCGGACAACAGATGATTTAAACCTGCGCACAGGTGCAGGTACAAATAAAAAAATTCAATGCGTTATCCCGGCGGGGGATGCAGTACAATGCTACGGTTATTATACAAAAATCCGAAATGTTTTATGGTATTTGGTGGTTTATAAAACGATGACAGGATTTGTATCATCACAATATTTGAAAAAACAATAAAATATACAGGTTGAGCTGGATATTGATTCAAAAAAAGCTAAAGAGAGCCAGGCGTAATATATCATACAATTGCTACAATATATTCTG
>CAKRHR010000054.1 GCA_934339005.1 uncultured Catenibacillus sp.
AGACATAAAATATGCTCCCTCCTAAGTGACAAGTTTTTATTATTTCACTTGTCTACCTAGAAGGGAGCATATCAAACCGGCAGCTTCTTAATAATAAATCTAATAAATCAATATCATTTTGTGATTAAATATCTTTCATTTGATATCCATCAATTATCCATATTGTATATCAAACACTATACATTAAACCGGATAAGCTTTGTTTTCTTTGTCTGCTTTTGCAGGATCAATCTTTGTCTGCTGTGCTTCACGGTATTCAAAGAATTCTTTAGCCACCTGTGGGAACAGTGCATAAGACAATACATCTTCATCCTGCTGTTTGTACTGGCTCATCTCTGCTTCAATCTTAGCAAGCTGAGGTTTGATCAAATCTGCAGGACGGCATGTGATTGGCTGTTCATCACCGCATGCTTTTTTCTGTACTTCAGGGTTAAATGGTTTAACTGTCTGGCCATATTCACCATGAAGTAAAGCTTTACTTTCTTTTGTGATCATCTTGTAGCGTTCGCCCATCAGTACGTTTAATACAGCCTGTGTACCAACAATCTGTGATGAAGGTGTTACAAGTGGTGGTTCACCAAAGTCTTTTCTTACTCTTGGCACTTCTTCAAGCACTTCATTGTATTTGTCTTCTGCATGTGCATCTTTAAGCTGTGATACAAGGTTTGAAAGCATACCACCAGGTACCTGGTAAAGTAATGTCTTGATATTGACACCCATAACCTTTGGATTTAACTGGCCTGTCTTTAACCATTCCTCACGCATTGGCTGGAAGTAGTTTGCAATTTCAGATAACAGTTCCTGATTCAGACCTGTATCATATGGTGTACCTTTGAAAGTTTCAACCATAACTTCTGTAGCTGGCTGGCTTGTACCCATTGACAATGGAGAAATTGCTGTATCAATCACATCGCAGCCTGCTTCAACTGCTTTCATGTATGTCATGGAAGCCACACCACTTGTATAATGTGTATGAAGCTGAATTGGAAGGCTTGTTGCTGATTTCAATGTTTCTACAAGTTCTGTTGCTTTATATGGAACTAACAGACCTGCCATATCTTTGATACAGATTGAATGTGCACCCATATCCTCGATACGTTTTGCAATATCTGTCCAGTAATCCATTGTGTAAGCATCGCCAAGTGTGTATGAAAGAGCTACCTGTGCATGTCCGCCTTCTTTGATGCAGGCTTTTACTGCTGTTTCAAGGTTTCTCATATCATTTAAGGCATCAAAGATACGAAGAATATCAATACCATTTGCGATAGATTTCTGTACGAAGTATTCTACAACATCATCTGCATAATGAGAATAACCAAGAATATTCTGACCTCTGAATAACATCTGAAGTTTTGTATTCTTAAAACCATCTCTTAATTTACGAAGTCTGTCCCATGGGTCTTCTTTCAGGAAACGCAGGCACGCATCAAATGTAGCACCGCCCCAGCATTCTACTGAATGATAACCGACTTTATCCATCTTATCAATAATCGGAAGCATCTGCTCTGTTGTCATACGTGTTGCAATCAAAGACTGATGTGCATCACGCAGGACAGTTTCAGTAATGCCTACCGGCTTTTTAATCTGTTCTGACATAATCTTTCCTCCTGTAATCGTTCATCAAAACAAATATTTATCTGCATATTACTATTTATTCTTAATATTCATTTCGATCCAATTATTCATATCATAAATGTCGTAACCAAACGGACATGCAACCATGAGGATATATTCACAACTGCTGTCCATGACTTACATAGAAAATTAAACACCAAAGATTGCCATGAATACACCGGCAGCAACTGCTGTACCGATAACACCGGCAACGTTTGGACCCATCGCATGCATCAGAAGGAAGTTCGTAGGATCCTCTTCCGCACCAACCTTCTGTGATACTCTGGCTGCCATAGGCACTGCAGATACACCTGCAGAACCAATCAATGGATTTACCTTGCCATGGGTCAGTTTACACATCAGTTTACCAAACAATACGCCTGATGCTGTACCAACGACAAAGGCTACAAGACCAAGGATAACGATTTTAATTGTTGTCCAGTTCAGGAATGCTTCCGCACTTGTTGTCGCGCCTACAGATGTACCGAGCATGATAACGATAATGTACATCAATGCATTAGATGCTGTATCCGCAAGCTGTTTGTTTACACCAGATTCTCTGAACAGGTTACCAAGCATCAGCATACCTACAAGCGGTGCTGTTGAAGGAAGAATAAGAACAACAACAATTGTTACAATGATAGGGAATAAAATCTTTTCAAGTTTAGATACAGGACGAAGCTGTTCCATCTTGATCGCACGTTCTTTCTTTGTTGTAAACAGCTTCATAATTGGTGGCTGGATAATCGGCACAAGTGACATATAGGAATATGCCGCTACGGCAATTGGTCCCATAAGATCAGTCTGTCCAAGTTTACCTGCAAGGTAAATAGATGTAGGACCATCGGCACCACCGATGATAGATACAGCAGCTGCTGCCTGATCGGAGAAACCAAGAAGGATTGCACCGATGTAAGCAAAGAAAATACCAAACTGTGCTGCTGCACCGAGAAGGAAACTCTTAGGGTTTGCAATCAGCGGACCAAAGTCTGTCATCGCACCAACACCAAGGAAAATAAGTGATGGCCATAAGCCCCATTCATCTCCAAGGAAGAAATAATGAAGCAGACCAGCTGATGTAGAGCCATCCTCTGCAGCCTGTTCCAGTGTTTTCATAATATCAGGATAGAGGTTTACAAGAAGCATACCGAATGCAATCGGTACCAGAAGCAACGGTTCATACCCTTTCTTAATCGCAAGATAAAGGAAGAAGCATGCAACAAGAATCATAATAAAGTTGCCCCAGGTCAAATTAAAAAATGCTGTCTGATGTACCAGGTTTCCTAATGTCGAAACTATATAACTCATTTTTTAACCTCCCGTATTTTCATTTGGGAATTCACAGGTTCCTGCAAACTCTCTTAGTTAAGTGTTGCAAGAACTGCGCCTGCTTCTACAGAATCACCTGTAGCTACATTAATGCTTGCAATTGTACCATCTTCAGGTGCTACGATTTCATTTTCCATCTTCATAGCTTCAAGAATCAGAATCACATCACCTTTTTTAACTGCTGCGCCAGCCTGAAGTTTAACGTTTAAAATTTTGCCTGGCATTGGTGCTGTAACGCTGACTGAGCCTGTTGCTGCAGGAGCTGCTGGTTTTACTGGTGCTGCTTTAACTGGTGCTGCCACAGGAGCTGCTGCAACTGGTGCTGCGCCGCCAACTTCTTCAACAGTGACATCATAACTTGTTCCATTTACTGTAATCACATAATTTTTCATGAATGAATTCCTCCTAGATTATCTGTTATTTTTTCTCTTTTTAATTGAGCGTACAACAAGGTTGTCTACCGTTGTATTTTCAGAAGCTGCAATTGCTGCTGTAATGACTGCGATCAGTTCAAGTGGATCTTCACCAGGAGCAAGATCTGCACTGTCATAAACAACAGGTGCATTTGCGGGATTTACTGTCTCACCTGCTGCGTCAGCTTCTTTCTTATTCTTACGATTTGCCATATAGTTTTCAAATTTACTGATATATTTGAAAAGACTGATGATAAAAGCAATGAAAATCAATACGATAAATACTGTACCCATACCCATCAGAGTATTTAATCCGGCATTTTTCATCTTGTGACCCAGCGAATATTCAGGATCGATCTTAATGCTTTCGTACTTTGTCACTGTATCATTATATGTGACTGTAAAATCTGCTTTTCTCTGTTCAAATGTCAGGTGAAGGACACATGTTACAGAATCTGAATCTGCTGTCACTTCACAGCCATCTGTTGACACAAGCGCACCAAGGTCATCTTTGGCTTCCAGCCAGTTGGAAAGACCTCTCTTGATTGCAAGTGCCATCTCGTTATCTTCGCTGACTGCACTGTTTTTGGAGTTAATAATCTTTTCTGCAGATTCTTCTGTCTGTGACATAAACTGATTCAGTACAGTTTCTGTATACTGTTGAATCGTTGCTTCATCTACAGATAACTCTGTCGTATCATTATTACTATTCTGACATGCGGTCAATGAAAGAATACAAGCCAGGGCACATATTAATGTAATTATTTTTTTCATATGACTGCCCACCTCTTTCTAAATTGTACCATGTTTCTTTGATAATCCACGATATTCATCTTTATCTGCGAGCATCTCAAATGCTGCAATCACACGTTTACGTGTTGCTGCAGGCTCGATAATATCATCAACATAACCATGTCTTGCTGCTGCATATGGGCTTGTCTGTAATGCATCGTATTCTGCTGCTTTTTCAGCAACTACTGCTGCACCATTACCTGATGCTGCAATTTCATCTGCATACATAATCTTAACTGCAGACTGAGCATTCATCATACCGATCTTTGCATCAGGGTATGCAAATACCATATCCGCACCAATATGTTTACTGTTCATTGCAAGATAAGCACTACCATAAGCTTCGCCTGTCACAACTGTAACCTTGGCAACGTTTGCGCCTGCAAATGCTGCTGTAAGTGCTGCACATGCTCTTGCGATTGTATTTTCTTCATGTCTGGAAGCTTTAAAACCTTTGACATCGACAAGTGTAAGTACAGGAATTTCAAATGCATCACAGAACTTCACAAAATCTGCTGCTTTTCTTGCGCCTGCTGTTGAAAGTACGTTATCAACATCTTCTTCCTCACCGTCTTTGTTTGTGACTGCACGCGTATTTGCTACGGCGCCAACAGTCATACCATCAAGTTTAAGGAAACCGATCACCATCTCTTTGCCGCTTTCAGCTTTAAGTTCAAGGAAACGATGATCATCTGCAATGTCTGTAAGAACGGCTGCGGCATTCTTCATAGAAGCAAGTGCACCATTTTCTCTGTTAAGGTCATCTGTACAATCACTGTCATTGTCTACTGTGTTGTTGTCCGGTAAAAATGAAAGTAATTCTCTGATATTAGTAATCACTTCAGCATCATCATTTGCAACGATATCACAAAGACCTGCTTTTGCCTGATAAGCTGCTGCAGATGTATCACATTTTGAAATGTCGTTGTTCTCAAGTGCATTTGGGCTGTTTACAAATACTTTTGCTGTCTTTTCAGACATCAGTGTAAAGTCTGCCATGGCAGGAATCAATGCTGCACCACCGCCGCATGTACCAAACACTGCTGTAATCTGAGGAATAATGCCTGAAGCCTGAACCTGTTTCAGGTAAATCTCACCAAATGCGTTAAGTGCATCTGTAGCTTCCTGAAGGCGAAGACCTGAGCAGTCGATCATGCCGACAACCGGTGCGCCTGTTTTTAACGCAAGGTCATAAATCTTTGATATTTTTTTGGCATGCATCTCACCTACAGAACCATTTAACACATTGATATCCTGGCTGTAAACATATACAATACTGTCGTTTACGACACCATATCCTGTAATGACACCGTCTGATGGTGTTTCTTTGGATGTCATGTTGAAATCTGTATTTCTGGCACTGATACCTGCACCGATTTCAACAAAACTGTTGTCATCAAGGAGGTTTTCAATACGCTCTCTTGCTGACATTGGCTTATTATCGCTCATTTTATACCCTCCATCTTAGTAATATAATATTGGCATCCCGCCTGGTTACAAACGCTTAAAATATAGAAATTTGTCTGTCGCCCGGCAGTTAAAATCACAAAACTTTTGCCAATATAAATATATCGCTTATAAACAATTTTTTCAAGGTAATTTTGTCTATTTTTTACATTTTGTTAAATTTGTATCAATTTTATTCATGCAAAAATAAAAATCCTGCTTTTAATTCTAATCAAAAGCAGGATTATATAAGATGTCATATTTTCAATAGACATTATTCACATTTTTATGGCAATAGTTTTGTTAAAGCTGCCCGAAAAGACCAGTCAAAACTGATTCTGGCAACGTCAAATTTGGCAATAACAGGATATTGTTCGACAGTTCTTTCGTTGATTTTGTAAGTGACCATACCGACAAGCTGTCCCTTGGTTACCGGCGCTTCTAAATACTCCGCTACAGTGGCGGTGATTTCCGGCGTTTCATCATCCCGAAGCAAAAGATTCAGGGTGTCTGTTTTGCGGGCAAAATCCTCACCTACGGAAACATAGGCGAGTTTTTGTGCCTGAACATCAGCAATATCATAGTGCCCACTGCTACTGTGATTTGTCTGATACACACCATTTCTGACACAGATATCATCAAACTGCATTTTCTCAAAAATATTTCTATAATGAAAATATTTAGTTCCATAGTTAATAAGAACGTTCATATCATGCCACTTATAGCTTTTATTGCCGGGCCAGCCGCAGGCAAGCAGCGCCACGATAAACAGTCTGCCCTCCGAACGCACAGACCCAACATAGCAATAGCCGGCTTTTGATGTAAATCCGGTCTTACCCGAGGATGCGCCGTCATGCATAGTCAGGTAAGCATTATGATTTGATACGTGATAAACATGTGTATTTCCAATATTTTGAAATGACCAGTCTGCTGTTGTTGTTATCTGTTCAAATGCCTCATGTTCTTTTGAAGTCACCATACAGTATCTTAATATCAGTGCTAATTCCGTTGCTGTCGTTACATGACTTTTTTCCTGACCATCATCTCCTGTCGCAGTGGCATCAAGGCCGTTTGGAGTAACAAAATATGTCTGTACACAGCCAATGGCTGAAGCTTTCTGATTCATCAAATCTGTAAAGGCTTCCACACTGCCTGCGATATGCTCTGCAATCGCCACTGCTGTATCGTTGTGTGATTCAAGCATCAGTGAATATAATAAATCTTCCAGATAAAACTGCTCTCCTGTCTGCATGCCAAGGGATACCTCGGGCATGGACGCCGCATATTCAGACACGGTCACAATATCCTCCGGCTTACCATGCTCAAGTGCCAGAATACAAGTCATAATTTTGGTTGTGCTTGCCATCGGCATTGCATTGTCAGCATCTTTCGCATATAATACACGGCCACTGTCACCGTCAATGAGGACGGCGGATTTGGCGTATAGATTTTGTGGGTCAGGAATGTCGATAGGGAGAGATTCCTCTGTATTTGAGACATAGGTATTTGCAGTATACACACCATTTGCGACATATACATCACTTGCAGTATATATACCATTTACGGCATACACACTTTTGTTGTTCAAAAATAATGCACTGCCTGCAATTTGTAAGAATAAAATCATGATACTTATAACACGTTTTTTTAATTTTGAAGCCCTATCAAATTTAAGATTAAACAATTTAAGTTTGCTGAGTGTAACTTTCAAATATTGAGGCACATTCCGCCGTTTCACCACCCGCACAACACCTCCGCACCGATATCAAAAAACATGTTCAACGGTTTCAAACTTTACTTATGCCAACACATTTCATGCACTTACATCATATGCTGTATTGAGGTGATTTTATGTCATTTATTTTTGTCATAGCAATTGCCATTGCCATAAATCTCGACAATTTTTTTATTGGACTTCAGCTTGGGCTTCAACACAGAAAAATGCCATTTTACGCAAATTTAACGATTGCCTGTATGACCACCGCCGCTACTTTTTTAGCCTCCATGACGACCTGGCTCTTTAATGAAAAAATCATCACCACCAGCGGTATTCTCGCAGCCCTGTTTCTCATCGTATTTGGTGTTTATAATATGCTGTGTGCGCAAAATGAAGCAGCAATTCCTGATATTTCACCAGATATCTCAACGGATATTTTAAATAATATTGCGCATAAAGCCACCGGCAATGGCAAAAACAGTGTTAAAAATCCAGTTATCACAACGAATCCTACCAACGAATTATCCATCAGACGTGCCCTGACACTTGGCATTTTTCTCTCAGCAAACTGTATTCCACCGGCACTGTGTTCCGGGATTTTAGCCATTCATCCGACAGCTTTAAGCCTGCTCTCCGGTTTGTTTTCATTTTTATCCATGTGGGTGAGCTACCATCTGAGTCACCGTCTGGTGCAACTGACGATTTCAAAGCATCTGTGTACAATTTCAAATATGATTCTTATTGTCGTTGGTGGCGTTGAGCTTATGTTACAGATACTATAATTATAATATAGATTCTATGACATAAAGTTTTGTACGAATTTTACAGTGCAATCTATCATATTCGTTTTATTATAGTATTTAGTAAAAACCCTTACTGTTAATTATCCCTCGTTAATTCCGTATAAAAATGAAGGGCATCAATAATGTGAAAGGCCTGCGCAGCATTTCTGGCTTTGGCACCGGCTGTAATCAGTATATATTCCTGCTGATTACAGCTGGCAAGGGTGGCAAGGCACAGTCCGGCCTCGTCTGTAAATCCGGTTTTCCCGCCCAACAAAAACACATCCTCCATCGCATTGACAGACATTTTCCGAAAAAGTGTACTTTCAAACACAAGCCCCTCTGGATGTTTATTCGTTGGCTCAGTTTCATACATTCCTGTTGTAAAAACTTTCCGAAACATTTCATTTTTTAATGCAGCCTGCAATAATATACTTAAATCTTTTAACGTCGAATAATGATTATCATCGTGAAGACCTGTCACATTTGTAAAATGTGTATCCAACATACCAATGGACTTTGCTTTTAAATTCATCTGCTGTACAAACGCAGCTTCCGAACCGCATAATTCACAGGCAAGTCCCACCGCACCGTCCGCACCGGAGGACAACATCATTCCGTATAGCATATCTCTGGCAGTTACAATTTCCCCGGCTTCAAATCCTGCCATTGAAGCATTTTCCTTTTGCAGCCCTGTTATCATATCAGATGAAATTTCTATTTTTGTAGATTGTAATAAATTTTCTATATTATTTACATCATTTTTATAGTGCAATTGATTTTCAAACATTTCTATACTCACAAACGCTGTCATAATTTTAGTCAAGGATGCCGGATAGATTTTAACATTACTGTTTTTTTTGTTCACCACTTCACCAGTATTCATATTCAAAGCTATCATCTGACCGCTATAAAATGTATTATTTTCTTCAACATCAATATCAGAAATATTATCTATAAAATAATTAATGTTCGATGCATTATACCAGATACCACCAAACAGCATACATAATATTCCAACACCTGCCACATATGCCGTAATATTTCTTATACAACATAATTTATATTTTATTTTTCGCATCAAAAAGCCACCTTTGTCTGCTAAATATTTATAGCATTGACAAAAGTGGCTTTTTTATACATTTAATTTTATGATGTAAATGTCAAAAGTCTAAATTGTGATTGTGCTTGCACAAATGAGTACTTTAATTCTTTTGGCACTCATATCTTTTTATAATTCAATTGTTTTTTCAGAACCATCCATTCTGCGGACAATCACACGTTTGTATGGATGTTCATAACTGCCGCCTGCAAACTGCACTTCTATATCACCATTTGCAGTCTGAGTGATGTCGTACTGGTTGCATTTGCCCTCTCTGTAATCAAAATCTGTACCATTGTCCAGATAAGTTGTCCATTTGCCAATACCATCGTAAACTTCAAGCTGCAAAGTATCAGCAGTTTTTTCAGGAATGTAATCACAGTCCTCCATCACAGGAATCACTGCACCTGCTTTCACATAAATCGGGCATACATCAAGTGGTGCTTCTTTAATAATCCACTGACCGCCTGCAAAGCGTTCTTTTGTCCAGTAATCATACCATTCACCCTCAGGCAGATACACAAGACGTTTTGTCGTACCCTGTGTCACAACAGGTGCCACTAAGAGGTTTGGACCTACCATAAATTCATCGTTCATATCTCTGACTTCTTTATCTTCAGGATACATCAGGACAAGCGGACGCATGATTGGCATACCGTTGGCTTCCTGTTCATGGAACAGGTCATAAATATAAGGAATGAAATGATAACGCAACTTCACATATTTTCTGTAAATAGACATAATTTCATTACCAAATACCCATGGTTCCTGATGTCTTGAACCTGCGCTTGAATGATTTCTGCACAGTGGCGAGAAACAGCCGACCTGAATCCATCTTGCTAAAAGTTCAGGTGTCGTATCTGCACCAAAGCCGCCGATATCTGTACCAGCAAAGGCAATACCTGAAAGACCGAGGTTACAAAGCTGCGGAATAACCATCTGTAAATGTGCCCATAAACTCTGGTTATCACCTGTCCAAACAGTTGAATATTTCTGAGAACCGGCATAGCAGGCTCTTGTAATTACAAATGGACGACGACCGTCATAAGCCTTCAGACCTTCATAAGTTGCTTTTGCCATCTGATGTCCATAGACATTGTGTGCCTTTTTATGAAGCACCGGTTTATCATTTTCAGAAAATACAACATCGTCCGGCAATGGTCCGTTAAAGCTGGCTGGTTCGTTCATATCATTCCATACACCACGCACACCCATATTAATTAAGAATTTCTGATTGTTTGCCCACCAAGAGCGCACCTTTGTTTTACCAAAATCAGGAAACACCGCATCGCCCGGCCATACAGCATTCACATAAACATCACCATTTGCATTCTTGGCAAAATAATCATTTGCCATACCTTTTTCGTAAATCTCATAACCCTTTTCAACTTTAACACCCGGGTCAATGATCGTTACGACTTTAATACCCATATCTTTAAGCTGCTTCACACAGTTTTTAGGATCATGTTCATATCTGTTCTGATTCCATGTAAATACTTTATAATCCTGCATATAATCGATGTCCAGATGAATCACATCGCAAGGGATGTCATTGGCTCGCATCTTCTGTGCGACATCTTTCACCTCACCCCAATTCACATAACCCCATCTGGACTGTTGATAGCCAAGTGTCCATTTCTGAGGCAGCGGGCATGTGCCTGTCAGATTTGTATAGAGTTTAATCACCTCCGCCATATCCTTACCAAGCATGAAATAATAATCAAGATTGCCTTCATCTGCACCAAACCAGAAGTAATCTTTAGATTCCTTACCCATATCAAACCAGGATTTATACGGAGTATCAAAGAAAATACCGTAAGTATAACCGCCACTTAATGTCATAAAGAACGGAATAGATTTATACAACGCTTTAAAACTGTCCACATGCGGTTCCGGATTATCTGTATTCCACATCATATAATCGTAACCACGTTTATCTAAAAATCCTGTCTTATCACCAAGGCCATAGAAACATTCATCGCCATTAAGCTTTTTAACAACCTGCACTTTGCGATTTTCTTCAATTTCAAACCAATCATGGCCTTCATTCTCTAACATTTCAATAATTTCTTTACTGACACGTTCAATCATCACACGCTCGCCTGTGTAATCCATACAGATTGGATGATGATTTGTGTCATAAAAATCCACAAGAAAATTATCATGAACACAACAAATCATTTTTGAGGTTTCAATGCATACATGATCACGAATCATATCTACTTTAAAATCACATAGTACAAAATCACGATTTTCAATGGCATTTGAATAACTGCCATCATCCTCAAAACCAGCAAATACACGCATCACTTCCGGTGAAATCACCTGAATTTTTGTAGTCTGCTGTTCATATTCAAAAACTACATTATGTCCGTCAACTGAATAATTTTTTAATTTTCCAAAATTCATTGCAAATATTCCTCCACACATGCATAAGTACTTAATATTTCGCCAACACTCCAGGCTTGCGCAAAACAACCTCTTTTTGATTCTCGGCAAATCGTAGCCATGCCTTATAAAATGCGCCTAACGGGAATGCCCATACTGGTTGCAGCGTATCTCTGCCCCGATCGCCAAAGAATGGATAGCCTGCTATCACTGATTTTTCATTTGTCGAATCACGCTGTACCACATAAGCCTGTGACTGTCTTGCCAGCATTTTCGCAGTCGGAAGTGTCCTGCCGCTATTTTCTTCAAGTGCCTTTTGTCTGGCAATTTCATCTGCTTTCATCTGCCAGACTTTATCTACATTAAGTGCAGATACACCATCTGCATTTCTTCCGTCACAGGCATCCTTTGAAAAATACAACGCATCACTCCAACTTACAGATATTATTTTAGATTCACCATTAGTCTGTGTAAAGAGTGGATATTGACTACTTCAGGTAATTGTCCTCTGACCGGTTCCTGTGTTTTTGGCAGTCTGCGTAGCATCGGTGTCACGCAGATATGCGCATTCTCAGGCATATATTTCTTAATGCGGTACGGATATTATTCATCGTTTTTGTATCATGCAGGCCCATCAGATCAAATCGGAAACCGTCAATATGATATTCCTTTGCCCAATAGCACACACTTTGAATCATAAAATTACAGTCGTTCTCGCGGTGATAATAATAGAGCACTGTCATGTGAAAAGTCCCTGATATGCAGTTCATAAATCACCGGTGTATCTACTGCTTTTTACGCTTGATTTGTCTGAATCCCCGGCTGTAATTGACATCACTCTGTGATTCTGATAAAATAAACACATCTCAATACAACTATAATATAAAGAAAGAAGGGCAAGGCTCATGCCTAAATTGAACGAAAATTATCAGAACTTAAAAGAAAGCTATCTGTTTGCGGAAATTGCACACAGAGTTGCAGCTTATACGGAAGCACATCCTGACAAAAAGGTCATCCGTCTTGGCATAGGCGATGTGACACTGCCACTTGGCGAACATGTTATCAAAGGTCTTCACGAAGGTGTTGACGCGATGGCTTCATCTGAAACCTTCAAAGGCTACGGTCCTGAACAAGGCTATGCATTTTTAAGAGAAGCGATTGTAGATTACTATAAACGCAACAGCGGTGTTGAACTTGATGCATCAGCTATTTTTATTTCTGATGGTGCAAAGAGTGATACAGGTAATATCACAGACATTTTTGGCAATGACAACGTCATCTTGATTCCAGACCCTGTTTATCCGGTTTATGTTGATACAAACATCATGTGTGGACGTAATGTTACATATATTTCAGGTAATGCTGAGAATAACTTTCTGCCAATGCCAGATTCATCTGTACATGCGGACTTAATTTATATCTGTTCCCCAAACAACCCAACCGGTGCTGCATATAACCGTGAGCAGCTCAAAATCTGGGTAGATTATGCATTGGCTAATGAAGCAGTGATTCTTTATGACAGTGCTTATGAAGCGTTTATCGAAGATCCTGACGTACCAAGAACGATTTTTGAAATTGAAGGTGCTGACCGCTGTGCCATTGAATTTGGTTCTCTTTCAAAAACTGCAGGTTTTACAGGTACACGTTGTGGTTATACCATCGTACCTAAAGAACTTGTTTTCATGACTTCTACAGGCAAGGAAATGTCTTTAAATGCCATGTGGAACCGCCGTCAGACAACAAAATTCAACGGAACTTCATACATCGTCCAAAAAGGTGCTGCTGCTGCATTTTCTCCTGAAGGTATGGCAGAATGTCAGGCAAACATCACTTATTACAAAGAAAACGCAAAGATGATTGCAGCTTTATTTGACAAAAAGGGAATCCGTTATTATGGCGGCATCAACTCACCTTATATCTGGTTTGAATGCCCAAATGGCATGGACTCCTGGGAGATGTTTGATTACCTGTTAAATGAAATCCAGGTTGTTGGCACACCTGGTGCCGGTTTTGGTGAAAACGGTAAGAACTTCTTCCGTCTGACAGCGTTTGGTAATCGTGAAAATACAAAAGAAGCGATAGAAAGATTTGATAAATTATTCTAAATTCTATTTGAATGTAATTATATCATTTAATATACTATAATTACTAAAGCATACAAAGAAGCCCGACAAGTAAATATGTCGGGCTTCTTTGATTTATAAATCACAAAATACGCAATGAAAATTCATTTCTCTATAATCTTAGTAAATACCAAGACTCTTTGTCTGATAACCTGCATAATCCGGAAGGAATGTATCAAGGAATGTACAAGGATCACCAAAGTCCGGAGACCATCCTGACAAATCATAAACATCGTAGTTATTTTCATAACCATATGTTGCATAATAACCTGCGTAATACCATCCATTATAATCAACACCATCAATCAGGTTCACCTGAACTTTGCCTCCAAGGACTTTTTCAAGTGACTGTTTGTAAGCATTGACTTTGTTTGTATATGTTTCAGCAATAGATGGATAAGGAATATCAATCTGGATTGGATTATCTTCATCAATTGTAATACCTAATGCAGAAAGTTCTTCAATGGCTGTGTTAAGTTCCTCAACTGCATTGTCCGGGTTATACCATCCATCAAAGCCATCACCTGAACCAATACCATCATTTGCCTCTTTATCCCATACTTTCACAGGGAAGTTATCAGCATCTATCTGAGCCTGAACGATTTCACCGTAATATGTACCTGCCGCAAATGTTGTATCTGTACCGTTAATAGATATAGTTGTATCTTCTTCAAGCTGTACAAAATTTGCAGGTGTATATGTATTTCTCAGTGAAGCATATTTAAGATCTTCACCAACTGCCTGTGCATTGTAAGTTGCTCTGTCAACTGCAAAAGAAAGTGCGCGTCTGAAATGAACATTTCTCATCGCCTGTTTTGTTCTTTCTTTGTCTTCGTCTGTCTGAGATGAAACCACTTTTGTATCATCATTGAAGTTTGCAAATGCTGCTCGGTTCATATTGTAGAAGAATGTATACGTTGTTGCATCTGTGTCTGTAATAAAACCATATTCATCTAACTCGCCGGATTTCTTCGCAAGTTCAATAGATGCCGTTGTCAGATTTACAGAATCAAGTGTACCTGCTTTTAAGTCATTGTATGCTTTTGTCGCATCTGAGCCATCGTTAAACAACCATGTGATTGTCTTCACATTGATATTATCTTTGTTCCAGTAAGATTCATTTTCCTTAAATACAATTGTGTTGCTTGCTGTTGCATTTGATACAATGTACGGACCACAATAAGCAATGGAGTTAGGATCTTTACCAAATGTATAATCTGAAGCACTTGCATCAAATTCTGCACCAAATTTACCGCCCTGTGATGTATAGTAACTTCTGCAAAGTGGAGCAAAATCACTATAACCAAGCATAGTCATGAAATATGTCACAGGCTGTTCCAATGTATATTCAACTGTGTAATCATCTACAGCTTTAACACCGACATCTGCGATATCTGTCACTTCACCATTAATATACTGGCTGGCATTTACGATAACACCTTCAAGCAAATATTCCTGTCCAGCCTGACAATCTAACAGATGCTGCATACCGGCTACAAAGTCATCTGCCTTCACTTCAGCAATCGCACGTCCCTGAGAATCTACCCACTCTACACCTTTTCTTAAGTGGAATGTATATGTCAGACCATCTTCTGATACTTCCCAGCTTTCAGCAAGTGCCGGCTGAATTGTGCCTTCTGTATCATATTCTACAAGCCCATCATATGTATTAACAATTGCATCACTATCAGATGCAAGATATGTAGCAAATTCATCCCATGTTGTCGGGTCTGATGTATAACCAAGAGTCAGACTGTCTTTTAAAGTGTAACCTTTTTCTTTAAGATAATCTTTAGCCCACTGCTCATATTCACCTGTGCCTTTTAATTCAGACCATTTAGCTTTCATCTCTGCACGATCTTCAGCTTTGATCAAATCTGTTGCAACAAGTGCCTGATGATATCTTGAGTAATCAGTACCCCAAAGTGTATAATCAAATGTATAAGGTGCCACTCTTGACATTGCATACATACCTTTACCTGAAGTTGCCGGCAAAATTACGGCTGACTCCATAAGTTTTGCTTCGGATACTGCCTGCATTGCAAACTTTTCAGAAATATTTTCAATATTCTCTGTCTGTTCATAAATATCATAAAAATCACCAAGTGCCAGATCATACACCTGTGAAGATACGGTGTCATAATCAGCACTGTCATCAACCGTTCCTTCACCTGATGCAGTTTCATCAGTATTTGCGGTTGTAGATTCATTTGCTGCGCCTGTACTGTCTGAGTTTGTTGTGCCACTATTACCGTTGCCACCACAAGCTGCAAGACCAAATGTCATTGTGCAGGCAAGCATAAGGCTTAACATTCTTTTTGATTTCATAAAATCAATCTCCCCTTTCTCACATCAAGGTCTTAATTCTTTAATAAATGAACATTTATCCGACAACTCTCGATGTTTTCCATTAGATTTCTTTGCATTCATTTTCAACTTACATATATTACGCCATTTACTTCTTTATGGTAAAGCAAAGAAACTTTATATGTTTAATATAATAAAGTGTTTTTGAATTTTTGTCAAGCACTTCTTGCATTTTCATCAACAATGTCATTTCAATTCATCGTGCAGGAAGAAAGAATGTCTTGCCATTCTTGCATACAACTATTGTGATAAGCATTATTCTTAACTATTAATAAAATCAGTATATAAGGGTTATTAAGTATACAGATATATAATAATCCCGAACAGTATCTCAACTTAAAAAGCGTCTGAAGACTGTTTTTAATCTTCAGACGCCTGATTATTTTATATTATATTTATAAAATCCGTCCACCACCGACAACAATATCGCCATCATAAAATACAACAGCCTGTCCAGGTGTCATGGCACGAACCGGCTCATCAAAAACCACTTTAACAATTTCTGTACCATCTTCACGCACCTCAGAAGTTACTACACATGGTGCTCCCTGATGAGCATAACGTACTTTTGCAGTCAGATGCAACGGTTCTGTCGGACGTTCGATTGCCATCCAGTTAACATCATCAGCCACAAGCATACTTCCAAAAACATCTTCATTTGTACCAATGACAACTTCATTTGTTTCCGGGCGTATATCTGTGACAAATACCGGATAACCCATTGCAAGATTTAAGCCCTTGCGCTGTCCTATTGTATAAGAGGTAATCCCTTTATGCTGTCCGAGAATATTGCCATCTTTATCAACAAAATTACCGGCAGGCATCATCTTTCCTGTATATTCTTCAAGAAATTTTTTATAATTACCATCCGGTACAAAACAGATATCCTGACTGTCCGGTTTGTTTGCAACCGGCAGACCAATCTCTGCAGCCATGGCACGAATCTCATCTTTTGTATAGGCACCTACCGGCATCAGTGTATGTGAAAGCTGTTCCTGTGTCAGATTATACAGTGCATATGTCTGGTCCTTATAGCTTGGGGCTTTCTGGAG
>CAKRHR010000055.1 GCA_934339005.1 uncultured Catenibacillus sp.
GTGTCCGGAAAGTTTACCGGTACATCAGTCCTCTATCATTTTTACATCTTCAATTGTACAATTGCTTCAACCAATTTATCAAAGTCCAATGGTTTTGCCAGATGAGTATTCATACCTGCATCGCGGCTTTTTGCAATATCATCATCAAAAGCGTTCGCAGACATCGCAATAATCGGTACTGTCTTTGCATCTGCACGGTCTAACGCCCGGATACGTCTGGTGGCTTCAAGGCCATCCATCTCAGGCATCATAATATCCATCAAAATGACAGCAAAACTGCCAATTTCAGAATTTGTAAATATATTTAATGCCTCTCTGCCATTCCAGGCTTTTGTCACAACGGCACCCTCCTCTGTCAGCAAATATTCTGCAATTTCCATATTCAGCTCATTATCCTCCACCAAAAGCATATGCAGACCCTGAATTGACTTAGATTCACTGACCGTCATCTGTTTCTGATAATAATTTTCATCAATTTTGATACGCAGTGTCACTTTAAATTCTGTTCCTACCCCTTGCGTACTTGTGAAAGTAATATCACCATGCATATACTCCACAAGCTTCTTTGCAATTGCAAGACCAAGGCCAGTACCTGTATATGTTGTTCTGGCACTGGTGTCTGCGTTTTCCTGAGAAAATAATTCAAATACTTTCTTTTGAAAATCCTCACTCATACCTACACCGGTATCTGCGCAAATGAATTCAAACACAGCAACTTTTGCATCTACATCATAAGATAATTCCCGACAACTTACTGTTACAGAGCCATTCTGACGGTTAAACTTAATTGCATTCGCTGTAATATTTCGAATAACCTGTCGAATATGTAACGGACTGCCAATCAGATGTGTATGTTCAACCTGTACAGGCTTAATATTTAAAACCACATCCTTCTCCTCGGCATGTGCCCGAAGAATCATATCCATATCTTTAAGCAGCTGTTCAATATCAAAAGCCTTCTCATCCAGTACAACATCGCCGCTTTCAAGCTTACTCATATCCAGCACATTAGTTACAAAATCCATCAGCAAATCTGAATTACGCTCGATTTTATTCAGACAGTCCTCGACTTTAACTTCATCTCCGATACAGGATTTACCAACAGTCACCATACCCCTGATACCATTAATTGGTGTGCGTATGTCATGACTCATACGCCTAAGAAAATCCGTCTTTGCATCATTTGCCCGTTTAGCTTCAAGTGCAGAGATGCGCAGTTTCTCCTGATAATCCATCTCCGCTTTTTTCTGTTCTGTAACATTACGTATGACAAGCATCACTCTGTAATCAACCATCTCATATGTATCATCTCTTTGCTGCGGAATCAGCAAAATCTGATACCACATATGTTCTACATCCTCAAATGTGTAACCAATAAATCTTTTACCATCAAGGCGCTCCTTTAAATCATTCAGCCGGACAAATACATCAAAAGCTTCTCGACAGCTTTCGGCTACACGTGTAGCATTAAAAGTTGCAAGCATCTTATCTGCCTCAGGAATATGTCCAACAACCTTTTCCATACGCTCCGACATCACAATCGGCTTCCATATATTCTTTTCAGGGTATATGGAAAAATTAGCTGTATAAATACTCGCAATGACATTAATCAGATGGTATTCTTTTTCTTTGCGCAAAAGCTTACGCTTTTTTAAATACTGTAATATCAATATGCCTAACAAACATGCCAGAACATAGGCTACTGCCACAATAATCAGAATTAGCGTTCTGCTTGCAAACACATTGTCCGTTGAATAAAATACATACAAATAATATTGTCTGTACAACTCATGTTTTCCATACCATATACCGTTCTGACTTTTAAGCTGCACTATATCCAGTGCACCATTACATCTAACGCCATCATGTGTACCTATACTTGTGAACGGACAATCTTTTACAGACAGACCATTAACGATATCCGTATTAGAGCAAAGAACATTTTCACCATCTGTAACCACAATAATTGCGTTTTTTCGGAAGGAATCTCCTGACAATAGTGAATTTAATGAGAACTCATTCTTATCTTCAGCCGATACTGTCACATTATCATAGCAAATAATCACACCGGGTCGGTCGCTCCTCGCTGCAATTACATAATCATAAGTCTGACCTTCAATCTTTACCTGCTCTGCAAAAGTCTTTTGAGGGTAGTTCAGTACATTTTGAATATTTGCTTCCGACATGATTTTTCTTAAAAGTACACTTGCATCAGCATTATTCCTGTCTATACTATAGGATACATTTAATTCATCGTCCAATATAAAAAATCCTGACAAATACTGTTCATTAATAAATTTTTCAAGCTGACCTGCGTCCTCAAGCTGTGTGTAATCCAGGTATGATTTCAAATTATTAATCTGAAGCATCATCGTCTGCAATTCACTGACCGAAGCGCCTAACTGAAAGTCATCATATTTCTGGCAACTTGACTGCAAAAATGACATGACTAAATCTGCTTCCTGATTGATACTTTTCAAGGACAATGTCGTCGTAACCTGATACACTGCATATATCAAAATACTGCCAAATATCAGCATCGCACAAAGCACACTATATATTATCCTTCGAATATTTTTCCAATGTTTTGTCCGATATTTTTGCACTACTCAGTCCCTCCGTATAAATTCGTTGACACATCAAGATGATAATCTTCCAACACCTGTTGAATCGTCCCATCTTCAGACATTTCCTGCAGCGTTTGTGTCAGTGTGTCTGCAACAGCTTGATCCGCATCTTTTCTGAAAGCAACACCAAGTTTTGACCTGTAAATACTTAAATTCAAATACCGATATTCTCCGGGATACTCTGATGTATACTTCAATAAGGTTGCCTCATGACCGCCTACAGCATCCACATAATTCTTTCTTAGTGCTGTAAAAGCCTCCGCAATAGTCCGATAAGTCTGCAATTCATAATTTTTTGGAATATCCGGACTCATATTATGTAAAAATATCTTTTCCACCGTTGAGTTTGCCTGGACAGCAATCGTCTTACCTTCCAGTTCTTCCAATGACTGAATCTCACTGTCTGATTTAACCGCAACAACTCTTCTCGTATATAAATATGGTCCTGCCCAAAGATAATCATCCTCTCTCGTTTCCATCGTATAGCAGCTCCATATACAGTCTATCGTACCATCCTCAAGTGCTTTGCCAAGATCACTGATATCAACCGCGACAAACTCCGGCTGATATCCCATACGCAAAAATGCCTCTCTGGCAAGTTCAACGTCAATACCATCATAATTACCATCAATATCTCTATAAAAATATGGTTCATAAATTGTACCACCAACTCTGATGACCGGTAAATCTTCATTGTCTGTATATCTGTTATCTTTTGTATTCAAATACTGACATCCACTTAATCCAAAGATCAGAGCAAAACTGATCACAATCCAAAGACAATATTTTCTCATACGCATCTCCTTTTTGATGTTATCATTTAGAATCCGCCTGGTTTACTGCATTGCAAACTGCTTTTTTATATTATAACATTTTTCTGTACGCATATAAAGTTAAATGTATGAGAATCATTCTCCTGAATTCGATAGATTTTTTATGTTATTTCCAATAAAGTCAGCTGCACATATAAGTTGCCAAAACATTGACCACATTTTTTCTGATTTTCTTTAAAAATATAAATCCCACCAGACACGCAATGACTTCTGTCACCGGAAATGCCAACCAGATTAATGAAACCCCTGCCTGTCCATTTCTGACAAATATCGAAAATATTCCCGCTAAAGGCAAAATGATTACAAGCTGTCTTAAAAGAGAAATAATCAATGATGCCACACCACCATCCAGTGCCTGATAAATGCCCTGATAAGCAATATTTATTCCGGCAAACAAAAAGCTGATAGAAATCACTCTCATTGCACTGATAAAATATACTCTTGACCCTCCGGCGTTAAACAGGGTTGCAAAAGTTTCCGGAAAAATTTCTGTGATTAACATTCCAAGAATCATTAAAACAATCGTATAAAGCAGCCCATACTTGATTCCATCCTGTATTCTCTTTTTGCTTCCCATACCATAGGCAAATGCTATAATCGGCGTAATGGCATCTCGCAGACCAAAGGCAAGAAACAGAACAAACTGCTGCACCTTGTAGAACAAGCCATACGCAGTCTGTGCTGACGGATTGAATTTCAAAATCAGATTCATTACATATACCATAATGGACATCAAAGCCTGTGCAATGATTGCCGGAAGTCCGATAGCATAAATTTCTTTGATAATGCCCGCATCCGGCTTCATATATTTCAGCCCATGTTCAAATTCTTTATTCAGCTTTAAATGAAAAATAAACAATAGCACCGCGGATACCACCTGTCCGATGGTAGAATAAAGTGATCGACCTGTCGCCTGTAATAATTTTTCAAACAAAGAAAAGAAAATAATACCAAAAGAAATCACACAACATATCCTCAGATAGCTTGTTCCCATCTCAAGCACTTCGATATCCACTGTCTACGATATTGTAGACCGCCTGCAATGCCATAGATAAAATCATTGGAATCCCCATCTGGATCATCAGCTTTTTCACCGGCATATCCTTCATCTTGTTACGCTCTGCCATTTTACTCTAATTCCTCCCTTTTCTGCGCAAAAAAATGCAGTCTGTCATATAAGTTGGATTTACGCTGACAGGCTACACACTTTTTTGCACTATAAAATAAAAACGAGTAGCAAGAAACTGGATTTACGCTCACTTGCTACTCGTTCGTAATTATTATATTTCCTGTTTTTTAAAATGTCAAACAGATTTTTATATCTAAGTATTTAAATATTTTTCTGCCATGCAAATAGCCATGGCGCCGTCTGCAACTGCGGTTACAATCTGACGCAGGGGTTTTGTCCGGACATCTCCGGCTGCATAAATACCCGGAATATTGGTTTTCGTTGTTTCATCCGCCACAATAAATCCGTTTTCATCAAGTGTAATCCGATTGTCCAGAAATTCTGTATCCGGTTTTCGTCCAATACTGATAAATACGCCCTCACAGGCAATTTCTGATATTTTTCCTTCATAGAGTTCTTTTACCCGGACACCAGTAATGGTATCTTCATCATACAAAAACACCTCCACAACACTGTGCCTTAAAATTTCAATATTCTCTGTGTGCGTCAGAGCTTCGTAGTTTACTTTTTCAGCCCGAAAGGTATCTCTGCGATGGATGATCGTCACCTTTTTTGCAATATGACTTAACAGAAGTGCATCTGCCACCGCAGCATTACCGCCGCCGACAACCACAACATTTTTATCTTTATAAAACATACCGTCACAGGCAGCACAATACGAAACGCCCCGGCCTGTAAGTGCTGCTTCATGCGCGAGTCCCATTTTTTTCGGACTGGCACCTGTGGCAATTACAATTACCCTGCATGAAATATCCTGATGCCTTGTCTTAATCAGTTTACATCGTCCATCAGTTTCTATTGCCACAACTGCTTCATATGCCGTTTTGACATTAAATTTTTCTGCCTGTTTTTTCATATTCTGCGCCAGTGTAAATCCATCAATACCATTTTCAAATCCCGGATAATTATCAATCTGGTGAGACAATACCATCTGTCCGCCAGCAGATATTTTTTCAAATAATATTGTCCTAAACCCGGCTCTGGCTGCGTACAGTGCTGCTGTATATCCCGCCGGCCCACCGCCAATAATTGCCACATCATATAATACATCTATCTGATTCATACACTTTGCCTTTCCCCATTTTAAAAATTTTTGTTGTCAGTATGTACAAATTTCTTTAAAATATGTGCATTTCAGTTTTTTCTTTCATGGTTTTACTGTAAAATACTATTAAAATAATGATGTAATAAAATATTGTGTAGATGGCACAACGATGGCTGCACTTGAAGAAATGACTAAAATATTTCAGGATGAAGATGTAGATACAGAAATTATTTTATGTTATGATTATATCAGATGATAGTAGAGTGATCAGAAATTTTTTATGGGAACAGAATGTTTGCTTATGTATTACATGAAAAAACTATATTAAGGAGGCATTTATTTTGAAATTTGAAATGAAAAAAGATTTGAAACGATTACTTGTCATATGCTTCTCCTCTGTGTTGATGGCATTAAATATCAAGTCCTTTGTCCGAGCCGGCGGTCTTTATCCAGGCGGTGCTACCGGACTCTCCCTGCTCATTCAACGCGGAGCACAGATGTATCTTGGATTGACTCTTCCTTATACTGTGATCAACATCATTCTGAATGCGATTCCAATTTACATTGGTTTTCGTTTTATCGGAAAAAAATTCACACTATATTCCTGCCTGAGTATTGTGTTGACCAGTGTGCTTACCGATATCATCCCAGGTATTTCCATTACTTCCGATGTATTGTTGATCAGTATTTTTGGCGGCATCATCAACGGTTTTGCCATTAGTCTGTGTCTGGTCATGGATTCTACCACAGGTGGCACCGATTTTATTTCTATCTATCTTTCAGAGAAAAAAGGAATGGATGCCTTTAATATTATTCTTGGTCTGAATGCAATCATTCTGGTTGCAGCTGGATTTATGTTCGGATGGGATAAAGCACTTTATTCTATTATTTTCCAGTTTGCATCGACACAGGTGCTTCATGCGCTGTATAAAAAATATCAGCAGGAAACATTTTTTATCGTCACTAATCATGGGGAACTTGTCTATCAGACTATTTCCAAGGCAACCCATCATGGTGCTACCATTCTGGACGGAGAGGGTCCTTATGAACATACTGTACGCCAGGTTGTTTACTCTGTTGTTTCCAGTGCAGAAGGCAAAAAGGTTCGAAAAGCAGTTAAAGAGGCAGATCCTGATGCATTTATTAATGTATTGAAAACTCAGCGTCTGTTTGGGCATTTTTATTATAAACCCAACGATTGATTGGATGTGTGCCAAAATACATTTTTGTCCTCACTTTTATTTTCACATTACATCATTTTTCTGCATGTATATAAACTTAAAAGCAAAATCTTTTATATTATTAAAAAGAACAGCACCTCACGGTGCTGCCCTTTTTAATAATGCTCTAAAATTTTTTACTGAATGTCTTTGTTATTTTCTGCCAACCAATGCATCATCCAATGGTTTTCCGGCTGCTTTACGATATGCATCATCCACATTTTTTACATGGCTGCTATTGAATGCAATCATCAGAACCAGACCGATGATACCTGCAATCAACAGGAAGATAAATACGGCACGCACACCCATTGCACTTGCAATCAATATAGCAACGATCATCGGTGCTATTGCATTAAAGATATTAGAAATCGGATTTACACAGGCAAAAACGCCTGAAAAATCTTCTCTTCTCCAATACTGTGCTGCAACAGAAACTGTATAATTTGAAGAAGCACCCATAAACATAGCTACAAAAATCATCGCAATTACAACCAGTGCGCCTGTACCTGTTACAGTAGCCAATGCACCGCATACGCCTGATAAAACCATAAGAATCATCGCAATGATCATGGATTTTTTTGTTCCAAATTTAGTATCAAGTATACCTAAAAGCCAGCTTCCGATTGCTCCAAATATTGCAACCATCATCATAATAATTGTATAATTCAACTCTGGAAATGCTGTAATAATCGCATTGGACTGTGTCATCGTTCCAACCGCACCCATCAGGAGAAGACCACAACTGACTGCTGCAAACCAAAAATCACGGTTTTTGAAAATATGACCTGTTGTCCAGACAGTTGTCTGCTTATTTCTGATTTCTTCCTCCAACATCTGTTTTGCAACTTCCGGTGTAATATTTTTATTATTATCACGGTAAGCGCCACACTGTTCCGGATAATCAGTTACAAAAATCAGGAATAAAATATATCCCAAAGTTGTTAATACCAAAAATGGTAAAAATCCTTTCCATATTGCCGGCATTCCACCTGTTGCCAGAGGTCCCATTACAGTAGCCGCAAAGAATCCGATCACGCCGTTAGTTACCGGATAAGCAATAGTTGCGATTCCCATAACTGTTCCTTTTCTGGTCGGGAACCACTGACCTGCAATAATGCTCAGGAAAAACAGTGCATACATTGTAACTACAACGTTTTCAATCAAATACACAACTGACCAAAGCGCCTGCTGTGTAAATGGAATTCCTGCTACACCAAAAGCTGCCGCAACCGCAATCAATCCAATCACTGCTGTCAACTTTTTAATACTTTTAATTTTTCCAATAAATCCGGAAATAATAATCTGTAAAATAATTCCGATGCCGGTTCCGATTGTCAGCAACATCGCTACTTTTTCAGAACCACCATAAAAATCAGCAAGAATGTTTAACGGATAATTCGTAAATACCTGAAACATCATAAATCCGAAAAACAATACAATAATTAACAACCATCCTCTGGCCCCAAAACTAATACTTTTCTTATTACTACCCATAATATCCTCCATTCCTCCGCCTTCTGGCTGACTAAAACACTATTCTAAATCTGTAATCTTGCGATCATATATTCCAGTCCTTTTAACTGTTCCTGTGCAAAATGTACACGAAAACATGACTGTTCCAACATCCTACAGCGGAAGTTTTGAATTTCTCTCTTTGTTCTTCCATTATAAATTTCCATCAAAAGTGATAGTGCTCCGCAAATCACAAGTGAATCGCTGATTCCCTGCCAGTTTAAGCAATCATCTGTCCATTCCAAATGCATCCATGTATTCACCTGACACTCATGAATCAAATACCTGTCTGTTTTATAAACTGTCGGATATTCCGGTAATTCCAGACCACATTCTACCAGAAATGTATACTGGCTCATCTGATCATCCAGTTCCAAAAGATCGGCAAGAATATCGCTTTCTATCTGTTCCATACTTTCCCGCTTTTGTTCACTCATACCTGCTTCTCCTTCAGTTTACGATAAATGCAGTCACACAACTGTGTAAACGTATCAATCTTCACACTGTCTTCTGCTGTTACATTGATACCATATTCGCGATTGACCGCCAGCAAAAATAGTATCTTTTTGTTCATTGCAGTAGTTGCACCGCCACATTTTGACGCAGCCTCTGCCGCATCCAGTTCTCCATGTGGACGTTTTGCCGCTTTTTCTGCAGAAATCTGGCAGATTTCATAGAAATTATCTGTTGTTATTTCTTCTGGCTCCAACAAAAATTTAGCACACATATACTGCATAAACATAGTTTCAAATGCATCCTTCGAGAGATTTTTTCCCCTCTCACAAATCATTTTTACAAAAAACTGACTATCTCTTTTCTGCTGCAGAATCTTTTCTTTGATGGTTTTTCGCATTATGCAGTCACTACTTCCATTCCAAGCACTTCACCGAGCATTTTAACATCTTCAATATGATCTCCGAATACAAGTGGCATATGAAGACCGAATTTAGCCTGCTTATGGAAATACTCA
The DNA here is from genome assembly GCA_934339005.1 of uncultured Catenibacillus sp. Classification (GTDB taxonomy): domain Bacteria; phylum Bacillota; class Clostridia; order Lachnospirales; family Lachnospiraceae; genus CAKRHR01. Next base: position 9,400 of record CAKRHR010000055.1, read on the forward strand.
TATTTATCAGCCACTTCAAAATAAACACCTTCGCTACAGCCTGTCGTTGTATAACCAAAACCGCCAAGCACTGTTCCTTTGGCAACCATAATTTTTTCACATAACGGATCAAAACGCATCAACGTAATTGTTTCTCCTCTATACTGTGAAAAATCAATTCTCATAGTTGCACCCCAACCACTGTGTGTAAATGGACGCAGAGAATATGCTGTTTTTTCAGAATCAAATCCATGGATCAGACGGTTTGGCGTTGCATGTCCGCTATAATAAATATTCTGTGTACGATCCATATCTTCGATATAACCAATTCCGGTAAATTCACCCTCTACATGTTTGCCTCTCCAGATACATGGCTGAGTATTTCCCATATAAGGTGCTTTTCCTGTCAGATTTGCCAATGCTGCAATAGATAATGTACCAAGCAGGTCATATTCACAGCCGGATGGGATACCCATCTCATTTAACAGAGAATGGCTAAAGCAGAATGTAAACTGTTCTTCATTCATTCGTCTTGTTGCACATCCATCCGGACAGACAGCCGTAAATGCATTACATCCAAAATGCTCACACAATTTCTGGATCAATACAGTAGCTTTCACTGAATTTTCAATGTAATGCTGCTGCACATCATTTTCCACAGAACCATCTGCAAGTTCTTTTGACCATGCTTTTACTTTCTCCATATCTTCATCTGTCAGATTATATACATGACGTCCAGGCAATGTATGATTTTTACCATGCTCATTCACATGCATCATATCCAGGAATTCATGAAAACTGAAGTAATTAAAACGGGCACCCAGTTTTTTTGTCACCATATCATTGCTGATAAATGCATCCTGACCACCCATGGAATACTGAGAATTGTTTCTGGTTACCGCCAGAACTTTTGTACGCTGTAATGCTTTTCTTGCGCGAAGTGCATTCAAAAGACGTATTGCATCCGGAAGATTCAGAATCGCATAGCTTTCATATCCTCTGGCATTAAGTACTGCATGCTCAATAGTAGATGCAAACATTCCTTCGCCAGCTACCGGTACGTTATAGCGCATTGCAAATTCTTTCATAATGCCTTCCCCACGCATTCCGGTGAAAATGAAAATATCAGCTTTTCCAACACGGTCAACTAATTTCTGTTCTTCCTCTGCGGTAATGAAAAATTCATCAGACATTTTAATATATAAAGGCTCAAGTAAATGAATTCCCGGAATCTGTCCAAGAGCCCCACCATATCCCTGTGTCCACATTTTAAAAATCTCAGCCTGATTCATCAAATCAAATTCCTGTGTCAATGCCTCTGGCGGACCAAAACGACATGGACCCTCATATGCATACTCATGAATGAGTGCCATGTACACAAGCTGAACATTCAATTCAACATCGATACTCTTTTTAACATCATACATAAACACTGTACCTCCTACTTGTAAATCAACTCTGTATTGATTTTACTTATCATACATTTACGATAACATAGATTCTCATCCAGAGTGAAATGAAAATACGTCATCATTTAATGCACAACATGCATAATATTCCATACTATTTCCATAGGTTTTATGGTACATTTGTACAATATTATTTTTTATTATTAGACACAAAAATATTTCTGCTCATATTATTTTTCATCCATTTCTGACAAACCAGTCAAAAATAGCGCCAATGCCGGATTGTAGTTTTCCTTTTTCCAGGCATAAATCATATGAAGCACATTCTCATCTTCCGGCAATTCAAGGAAACGGAACAACATACGATTTTTTACCTGTGGTATATCTCCACATACAATTGATACACCATTACCCGCCGCTACACTCAACAAAACTGATTCATGGTTTTTCACATACTTCATTTTTTTACATTGGAAGCCATAATGGCTCAGCACATCGTTTGTATCTTCTAACCTGAATGGAGAATCATTGGCATCCGGTGCTATAAAAGTCTCATTTTTCAGATCAGGAATCTCTAAATCTTTCTTTTTGGCAATCTCACTGTTTGCACACACTATAATTCCGGCAGATAGCTGACATAACTTTCGAGACAATGTGGACGGAAGGTTTTTTTCTTCAAATCCCATCGTAAAAATAATATCAAAGCTGCCATCGTTTAAACCTCTTCTCAATTCGCCAAAAGAGCAATAACTGACATTCACTGTCAATTCACTGTATTGCTTGCTGAATTCGATCAAATATGTCTGTACTACGTGATAGGTGTCAAATTCTTCCATCACACCAATATGTAACTTTCCGGTCAGACCATTGCTGATAGCCTGTATTTCTTCAAGTCCCATCTGAACATCTGCAAGTGCATTTTTCAGATGACTGACCATAATTGCTCCTGCCGGTGTCAAACGTACTTCTTTTCTCGTCCGGATAAGAAGAGGTGTGTTACATTCTTCCTCAAGTGCCTGAATTTGCCTGCTGATAGTGGGCTGAGACAAATACAATCGCTCTGCTGCTTTTGTAAAATTCAAACAGTCTGCAACCTCCAAAAAAGTTCTAATCTGCTCTGTCGTCATCGCTTTATCCTTTCAAAAAACGCAATCACTTTTTCTGTATATTCTCCAAATTTTTCGATTTCATCAACTGTATTATAAAAGGCCGGAGAAATGCGAATCACCGTATCTAACCCCAGTTTCTTTACGATAGGCTGAGCGCACATACTTCCTGTTCGCACTGCCACACCATATTTATCGATCATACTTGCAAAATCATATGGATGTACTCCGTTAATCTGAAAAGAAATACAGCCCGCACGCTGCTTTGGATATCCTAATATCTCAACCTGTGAAATATCTTCTAACGTCTGTTCTATTTTCTGAAGAAGCATCTCTTCGTACAACGCAATTCTCTCTATTCCAATATCTGTCAGATAATCTATAGCTGCACCCCATGCAATAATTCCGCTGTAATTAGGTGTTCCCGCTTCCAGGCGTTCCGGGAGTTTTGCAAAGGTTGTCTGCGCTTCTGTCACAATATCAATCATGCCGCCGCCATAGCGATACGGATACATCTGATCCAGTAATGTTTTACGGACAAACAGACACCCCACGCCTGTTGGTCCCATCATTTTATGTGCAGAAAATCCCAGAAAATCACATTGCAATTTTTCCAGGTCAAAAATTCTGTGACGTACTGCCTGTGCTGCATCGATATACACCGGAATATCATATGCTTTCGCCCATGCAATCAATGTATCGATATCAACCACTGCACCTGTCACATTTGATACCGCAGTTACAGCCAGAAGTTTTACCTTATCTGACATCATCTGTCGTGCCGTATCCATATCCAATTCACCATTCACCGTTGGGATCATCTGAAACTCAGCTTTACACTCCTGACAAATCTGCTGCCATACAACAAAATTAGCATGATGTTCCAATTCTGTAGAAAGCACCACATCCCCCGGTCGAAGCACATGACGCAGGTAACTTTCAGCCACCAGATTGGTGGAATCTGTTGCTCCGGACGTAAATATGACTTCGCCCTGATTTTTTGCATGTAAAAAAGCTTTTAACTTGTCTCTCACCGTCTCCATATGCATCGTGGATTGCTCACTCAGATAATGAATTCCCCTGTGGACATTTGCATTATATTTTGTATAATGTTCCATGAAACAATCTAAAACCTGCTGTGGTAATTGTGTCGTAGCTGCATTGTCCAGATAAATCAGATCTTTCCCATATACTTTTTCTTTCAAAATCGGAAAATCTTCCCGAATTTCCTCCCATGTACGCATTATTTTTCCCCTTTTTCCTATGTCATAATAATATTCTTCTAAATATTCTTATTACTCAAAGTTTATCATTTATATTTTTTTCTTACAAGTAATTTTATCATATCCTGTTGTTAACTGATGATTGTATCACCTGAAAATATTTGAGAAAAGAATATTTGTCGATGGATTAAAAGCCAAAAGAAGGATTAATCAATTATCTAAAAACTGATTAATCCTTCTTTTCTAACAATATTGTTCTAAAAATGCAGCCACACCATCTTTATCGCAATTTAATGTCACTACATTTGCTGCACGCTTTATGCAATCTTTAGCATTTCCCATTGCAACTGCTATATGGACCTGTTCAAACATCTCCAGATCATTTTCATCATCTCCAATTGCAATACATTGTTTTTTCGGAATTTCCAGGCGCTGTTGCAGTATTTTGATACCATGTCCTTTATTGATTCCCGCAGCAGTAAATTCTACGTTGCCGCCAACTGAAGTTGTAACATTAAGCTGTGATTCTTTCTGCCATTTTGCCCGTACTATTTCGCTAATCTTCACATCTTTAAAATATATATTTAGTTTTTCAGCATTATCCAATAATTCATTTCTCGAAGATAATCTTTCGATAAAGATATGGTTTTTTCTCATATAGTCTGCAAAATTTCCTGCTATACCCGAGTGTTCCAACTTCTTCTGGATTTTTATATCTGTATAGACTTTACCATTTACGATTATCTCTGCATAATATCCTTCAGGTGTCTTGTTTTCTATGTCCTCAAGTATTGCTTTAACCATGCCTTTAGAAATCAGTTCCTGTTTTACCGCACATTGATTTTTCCAGTCCCATACGACAGCACCATTTTCCAAAACGGCAAAATGTATACCTTCCAATTTCAAAATCTCTTCTGGAAGAAGTGTAAATGCCCGTCCACTTGCCGGAACAATATAATGACCCTTCTGAATCAGTCTGTTTAGAACATCAACTGTTCTTTTTGTAACTTTTCCATAACTGTTCAGCAGCGTTCCATCCATATCCAGGGCAATCAGATATTTTTCCATAGGAAACTCCTTTGTCTTATTTAATACGCATCATAAATGCTTCATATGGTCTTAATGCTTTGTCCAGATTTATCCGCTCATAATTTCCAATTATAACATCCTGTTTTTCTTTGGCAACAGTTTTTAACTTATCGGTTAATACTGTATCTTCTGACATGTTCGCAGCTACAAGCCAACTTTCATTTTCCGTATTTCTCAAATATGCAAAAATCTTTTCATCGTCCGGCAAAAGAAGCTCGTAATTTCCTTCAGTCAGGATACTTTCTTCATGACGAAGTTCAATCAACTTTTTATAATAGTAAAAAATAGAATTTTTATCCTCCAATGCCTGTTTGACATTAATTTCTTTATATCTGTCAGAGACTCTAAACCATGGTTTCCCTGTGGTAAATCCGGCATTGTCACTATCATCCCACTGCATTGGTGTTCTGGCATTATCCCTGCTCTTATTCCATACTGCTTTTTTGAAATCTTCTTCTGAAATTGTCTTACCATTAAGTACCAATTCTTTGTAAGCATTTCGAACCTCGATATCCTCATATTCATCCAGTTCAAAATGAACATTCGTCATGCCAATCTCTTCTCCCTGATAAATATAAGGTGTCCCCTGCATTCCATGCAAAACAGTTGCGTATGCTTTTGCACACTTCTCACGATATTCCGTATCATTTCCCCATCTGGAAATCACACGTGGCTGATCATGATTTTCAAAATACAGCGCATTCCATCCTTTTCCATATAATTTGTTCTGCCATTCAGACATTACTCTTTTTAATTCACGAAGATCAAACGGCTTTAATGCCCATTTACGATTTACAGACCCCGGGATTCGGTCAATATTCATATGTTCAAAAGTAAATATCATATTCAATTCTTCTCTTGCCGGATCTGTAAATAATCTTGCTACCTCTGGTGTTGAACCTGGTGCTTCTCCGACAGTCATACAATCATATTTCGACAAAACTTCCCGATTCATCTCATGAATAAATTCATGGAGTCTTGGCCCATTACTATGATATTTTCCGGTATAATATTTTCTTCCGTCTTCTTCAGGATAATCCGGATAATTCTGATCCTTGGAAATTGATGCGATTACATCCATGCGCCATCCATCTGCACCCTTTTCCATCCAAAATTTCATTAAATCATAAACTTCCTGGCGTACTTTTGGATTTTCCCAATTCAGGTCTGGTTGTTTTTTACTATAGAAATGTAAGTAATATTGTCCTCTTTCCTCACAGTATTCCCATGCACTTCCGCAAAAACTGGAACCCCAGTTATTCGGCTCGCTTCCATCTTTCTTTGGATTCTTCCAGATATAGTAATCACTATATTCATTGTCTTTAGACTTACGGCTTTCCACAAACCAGGCATGTTCATCAGAAGTATGATTTACTACCAGATCCAATACTACCTTGATATTTCTTTCGTGTGCGCTATTTATCAGTTCTTCCATATCCTCATTTGAACCAAATCCAGCATAAATACTTCTGTAATCACGAATATCATATCCATTATCATCCTGTGGAGAATCGAACACCGGACTCAACCAGATCACATCAATACCTAATTCTTTTAAGTAATCCAGTTTCTCTATAATCCCCTTCAAATCTCCAAATCCATCTCCATTTGAATCTTTAAAGCTTCTCGGATATATTTGATAAACAACAGCGTCTTTCCACCAATTCTTCATTTTCAATCTATGTCTCCTCTTGATCTTATTACGTCTCTCTCTTATGCAATACCCAGTACAGACAACAAAATACTTAAAACAATCACTCCGATAATCAACACAGTGATACTGATATTTTTCTTCTTCAACAGATAATAACACAGCATTGTCAGACCAAGCGGTACAATTCCCACAAAAATCTGATCCAGCATACTCTGAAGATTCAGAATAGATTCACCCTTCATACTCAGTTCAAATGTGGATTCAAATGATACCATGCTTGCTGTCATTCCACCAACCATGATCAAACCTACAATACTTGCAGCTTTTGTCAGAATATTCATAAGACCACTTGCATACATTTTCTGAATATATTCTGAGCCAAGTTTGTAACCAAAAAATGTACCATAGTATTTTATCAAAACAGAAGGAACATTAAACAATATAAGAAATACCAATGGAGCTAAAATATTTCCTGTAGAGCCAAGACCAACTGCAATACCCGCTGCAATCACTCGAAGCACTCCCCAGAAAATAGAATCACCGATACCTGCCAGAGGTCCCATCAGACTTGATTTCACAGCATTGATAGAATTTGCATCAAAATCTTTTTGCTCACTATTTTTCTTTTCCATAGATGCTACAAGTCCCATAATAAATGTAGAACATGTGATTGTTGTATTGAAGTAAGACATACTTCTTGTTAAAGCTGCTTTTTTTCCTTCTTCATCATTTTTGTAAAATTTATTGATAAATGGCATCAGGGAATAACAGAAACCGGAAGCTCCCTGTTTTGCCGGGCTCACTGCTGCGTACAATGTAAACGAACGCCAGAAAGCCTTTTTTAACATTTTTCTTTCATCTGCAGGAATTGATTTTGTTATATTACTCATGAGAAAAATTCCTCCTCTTCTTCATCCAGTTCATATTCTTCATTTACCTGTGTAAAAACTCTCTGTGACGCAAGTTGATTGAATTTGTAATCATTCATGGCTATTGAAACCGCAATAATAACACCTAACGCTGCCAAAGCAATCAACGGAAGATTCAAGTATGCTACAAGTACAAATCCAAGGAAAAAGAACATACAGATTTTCTTATCCCAAAGCATTTTCATAAGCATTGCCATACCGACTGCAGGAAGTAATCCGCCACAAACAGAAAGTCCATTCATAACCACATCAGGAATAACATTAAGTAATGCACTTACTGCATCGGATCCGAATAAAACTCCCAGA
>CAKRHR010000056.1 GCA_934339005.1 uncultured Catenibacillus sp.
ATAAGTCCGAAACGTATAAGACATTGCAGGAAACAGAAAATGGATTATGGGCAGAATCGGCAGAATATATAGCTGATAGATATTATGAGGAAGAGGGTTCTATTATATCAGCATAAGTAAATTCGAGTATGATGCTTTTTGATGGTGGCCCAATAGGTGAAGGAAATATTATTAATTTTTGTAAAGAAGCAACACCACATCCGTGTTGTGCTATATGAATTACACGATGAACAAGGCTAACGGAGTTACAAAATGCAATGTAGATATTTTTATGCTGATGTAGATTTAGAACAGAAAAATGTATAAATCCTCCTGACTTACCACATACTATCCATATAGTCAGGAGGAAACATTCAATGAAAGCGACAGGCATTGTACGAAGAATAGATGATTTAGGGCGTGTTGTTGTGCCAAAAGAAATACGGCGGACACTGCACATCAGAGAAGGAGACCCGTTAGAAATCTTTACGGATCATGAGGGCGGCATCGTTTTAAGAAAATATTCGCCGATTGGTGAACTTAGTGGCTTTGCGAAACAGTACGCGGAGGCACTATCACAGACAAGCGGCTGCATCGTCAGCATTACGGACAGAGAACAGCACATCGCTGTGTCCGGGCAGGGACGCAAAGAACTTCAGAGCAAAGCTTTAAGTAAAGGCCTTGAAAAAATGATACACCAACGCACCTCAGGCTGCTTTAATACCGGTGATAAGCAGTTTGTAGCATTGACCCCGGATGAAGAAACCACCTTCAGCAGTCAGGTCATCGCACCTATTATCGCTGAGGGCGATGCCATCGGTGCAGTTGTGATGACAACCAAGGATACACACATCCAGCTTGGCGAAGTAGAACGCAAACTCGCAGCCGCCGCAGCCGCATTTTTAGGGCGGCAGATGGAACAGTAAAAACTGTGAAAATGGGCAAAGACAAAGCAAACGAATAGAAAGCGAGTAACAACGTAAGTATAAAACAAATATCAAAACACAAAGCAGATACCAAAATACGAACAAATAAATATGATAACAAATACACAAAACGAATAGAAAACAATACAAAAATCAAGTAAAAATAATAAATACAAAAATAAATGCACCGTACCCCACATGTCACAAAGACATGGATACGGTGTATTTGTTTTTTATAATTCTCCCATCTTTACAAAACCCAATATATACGCTAAAATAAAGAATTGAACCAAAAAACAGGAGGGTATGTCTGAGAAAATAAAGTGGGCGTATTTATCCGGGAAATTAACTTGATTAAAATGAGGAAATAAAATAATGAAAGCAGAAAAATTAACCGTAGCGGTCATTTTTGGCGGCCGTTCATCTGAGCATGAAGTATCCTGTACTTCTGTCCAGACAATTATTAAAAACTTAGATACAGAAAAATACATTCCGGTCTTGATAGGTATTACAAAAGAAGGTCACTGGCTGTATGTTGGCTCAGTGGATGAGATTGTTTCAGGCGAATGGCGTAAGAGCAAGACAGAAGCTATTATTTCACCGGATGCCCAGGAAAAATGCATGATTTTATTTGATGAAGACGGTATGCGCAAAGTGCCAGTGGATGTGATTTTCCCTGTGCTGCACGGTATGTATGGCGAAGACGGTACCATCCAGGGCTTATTTGAGATGGCAAAGATTCCATATGTTGGCTGTGGTGTGCTTGCTTCTGCAGTATCTATGGATAAAGCTTATACAAAGATGATTGTAGACCATTTGAAAGTGCGTCAGGCAGATTACGTAGTAATTAATCACATGGATATGGCTGATATGAAAGCATGTGTTGCCAAAGTTGAAGCAAAGCTTAACTATCCTGTATTTGTAAAGCCTTCTAAGGCAGGTTCTTCCTGCGGTGTCAGCAAAGCTAACGATGCAAAAGAGTTGGAGAATGCCTTAAATCTTGCAATTCAGCATGATCTGCGTATCGTTGTTGAAGAAACAATTGTCGGACGTGAGATCGAGTGCGCAGTACTTGGCGGTTATGTACCGGAAGCTTCCAATGTCGGTGAAGTTGTGGCTGCAGAAACTTTCTATACTTATGATGCCAAATACAATAACCCTGACTCAAAGACAGATCTTCATCCGGTATTTCCTGAAGGCAAGATGGAGGAAGTGCGCAAAGCTGCTATTGAAATCTTTAAAGCAGTGGATGGCTATGGCCTTTCCCGTGTGGATTTCTTCCTTGAAAAAGATACAAACGAAGTTGTATTTAACGAAATCAATACACTTCCGGGCTTTACATCTATCAGTATGTTTCCGATGCTCTGGAAGGATAAAGGCGTGTCTGTCAGCGAACAGATTGACCGACTGATTGCACTTGCTTTTGAACGCAAATAAAAAGGTGGTATTTTTGTGACAAAAGATGTATTATTAAAAATTTCCGGGCTTCACGCAGATGTAGACAGTGATGAACCGGTGGAGCTGATTACGGCTGCGGATTATTTTATGAAAAATGATAAGCATTACATCGTATATACAGAGCCTGCTGCAGAAGGTATGGAGGAAGTCAAAAATACAATTAAGATTTCAAAGAACCGTATCGATGTGATTAAACATGGTGGACAGGATACGCATATGGTTTTTGAACCTTACAAGAAAAATGTAAGCTGCTACAATACACCGGTTGGTAATCTTGTGATTGGCGTGCATACGTTAAATATCGAGTTAGACGAACAGGAACACAGCATTGCGGCAAAGATTGACTATGCTCTTGAAATTAATGACCAGCACATATCTGACTGTGCGATTTCCATGGATATCCAATCGAAATCCCATGCACAACTAAAACTGTGAATACAGTTATAATTTCAAAGATGGCACCTTAGAGATTAAATATATTTCTAAGGTGCCTGTCTATTTGAAATAACAGGCATATTTTTAAAATGGTTGTCAGCTGGCTAAAGTGTCAGATACATTTCTAAGCTGTCAGAGCAATTGAAAAGTCAGACAGTTTTCTGAAAATAACCCTTCAGGCACAAAGTTTAATAAAAAATATCAAAAAATTAACGATAAGTGATAAAAAAATACCCCCACACAGGCGAAGTGTGCTATAATAGACCTACGATATCAGAACACAAAACAAGACATCTTATTGTCTAGGAAAGAATAGTGTTTTGGCTGTGTGAATCTGACATCGTCAAATTATGAATGGCCGATATCGGCAATGGAGTGGAGGTATAAGTTATGGCAGGAAATCTGATAGTGGCTATTAACAGACAGTATGGTAGTGGTGGTAAAGAAGTAGGACAGAAAGTTGCAGATGCACTTGGGATTAAATTGTATGACAAAGAGATTACAGAACTTGCAGCTAAAAAGAGTGGTATCCGAAAAGATTATTTTGACAAAGCGGATGAGAAACCGACAGACAGTTTCCTGTATGCACTGGCGATGAATACATTTTCTTTAAATAATACGATGAATCCGTTGGATAACACGTTGTCAAATGACCGCCTGTTTAATCTTCAGGCAGACGTCATCAGCGACCTTGCAAAGGAAGAATCATTTGTTTTAATCGGCAGATGTGGCGAATATATTCTCCGTGATGAGCCAAACTGCATCAGTGTTTATGTGTGCGCACCTCTTGAAAAGCGGGTAGAGCGTATTATGCGTCTGTATCATCTTTCTGAGAAAGAAGCATTAAAGCAGATTAATTCGGTAGATAAGAAGCGTGAAAGCTATTATGGCTATTACGCAGGCAAGAGCTGGGGCGCATGTTCAAGCTACAATTTATGCATTGACACAAGCTGCCTTGGCACAGATAAAGCAGCTCAGTTGATTATGGATTATATCAATTTACGCAAGATTTGAGAAATTTTTAACAATTAAGGTTTGATTTTTTCGATAAATGCGTTATAATGATACACGACAGGAATGCAGGAATATTTTGTGACGGCATCCTAGCGTACTTTACAAGTATATGAAGTGAAAGTCAAAAAATGGAGGAAGAAAATATGTTAGTATCAGCAAAAGACATGTTGACAAAAGCAAAAGCAGGTCATTATGCAGTTGGACAGTTTAATATCAACAACCTTGAATGGACAAAATCTATTCTTTTAACAGCTCAGGAATTAAATTCCCCTGTTATCTTAGGTGTGTCTGAAGGTGCAGGCAAATACATGACAGGTTACAAAACTGTTGTAGGTATGGTTAATGGTATGATGGAAGAACTTGGAATTACAGTTCCTGTAGCACTTCACCTTGACCATGGTTCATACGAAGGCTGCTTCAAATGTATCGAAGCTGGTTTCTCATCAATCATGTTCGATGGTTCACATTACCCAATCGAAGAAAACGTTGCAAAGACAAAAGAACTCGTAAAAATCTGTGCAGAAAAAGGTATGTCCCTTGAAGCAGAAGTTGGTTCTATCGGCGGCGAGGAAGACGGCGTTGTTGGTATGGGCGAATGCGCAGATCCTCAGGAATGCAAAGCTATCGCAGACCTTGGTGTAACAATGCTTGCAGCAGGTATCGGTAACATTCATGGTAAATATCCAGCAAACTGGCAGGGATTAAGCTTTGAAACTCTGGATGCTATTCAGGCATTAACAGGTGATATGCCTCTCGTACTTCACGGTGGTACAGGTATTCCTGCAGATATGATTAAGAAAGCTATCAGCCTTGGCGTTGCTAAGATTAACGTAAACACAGAATGCCAGATCGCATTTGCTGAAGCAACACGTAAATATATCGAAGCTGGTAAAGACCTTGAAGGTAAAGGTTTTGACCCTCGTAAATTACTTGCACCAGGTGCAGAAGCTATCAAACAGACAGTTAAAGAAAAGATGGAACTTTTCGGTTCTGTAGGTAAAGCTTGATTCGACGGAATCTAAAATGAGGATATATCGTATCGGCATCAAGTCGAATATGATGTATTTACAAATGAAAAATCAATGATTGATGATTAACTGTATTTTCAGTTAATGATTGGTCAGATCAATAAAACAAACAAATAGAGCCCTATCTGCGAAGCTACGATGCACAGCGGTATAGGGCTTCATTTGTAAAGGGAGGAAGAAAATGGGCAGCTACACATTTTTCCAATGGCTGATGTTTTTTTACATCTACTGCTTTATTGGCTGGTGCTTTGAGTCCAGTTATGTTTCCTTAAAGCAAAGACATTGGGTTAATCGAGGTTTTCTGACATTACCGATGCTTCCGATTTATGGCTCCGGTGCACTGGCAATTTTAGTTGTGACGATTCCGGTGCGCGGTAATTATGTGCTTGTATATATTTTCGGATTGTTGTCCTCAACAATCCTGGAGTTAATTACCGGTGCAGTGATGGAATCTATGTTTAAAGTTAAATATTGGGATTACAGCAATCAGAAGATAAATTTTAAAGGTTATATCTGTTTAAGTTCATCGATTGCCTGGGGCTTTATGTCTGTGCTTTTAACAGAAGTCATTCACAATCCGATAGAGAAGCTTGTGCTGAATATGAATCATGTGCTGATGGGTATTATATTAGGTGTGGTTTCAGTATTGTTCATTGCAGATACGATTGCATCCTTCAAGGCTGCATGGGATTTGCGCAAAGTGCTTGAAAAGGTTGAACAGCTTAAAGTCAAAGCTGAGGAGGTCAAGGCTCAGCTTGCCGAGATGGCACAGGAAAAGAAAGACAGCCTGGCAGAAAAATCTCAGGAATTTGCAGAAAAAGTACAGGAAAAGAGAGAAGAATTTGCAGAAAAGACTCAGGAGAGAAAGCAGGCAATTGCAGAAAAATCGCTGGAAAAGAAAGAGGAGGCTGCAGCTCGTCTGTCACAGTCCAAAGAAGCTTTGGAAGCTTCATGGAAAGAGCTTATGGAAAAACTCGAGCTTCAAAAAGGACAGGTACAAAAAGAGCACAGTATTTCAAAATTCTTTATGCGTGCGAAGCTGCGCAACAACCCAGGTGCAACATCAAAGAAGTTTGGTGCAACTTTGTCTGAATTAAAAGAGAGAGTCAGCAGAAGAAAGAAGGATAATGATGAAGTCAAAGGAAATTAAGACAAATGCGATGCGTTTCCTTGATAAGCACAAATTAGCATATGATGTGATTCAATATGAATGTGATGAATTTACAGATGGTATTGCGGTGGCTGACAAATGCGGTGTGCCTTATGAGCAGTCCTACAAAACTCTTGTGACACAGGGCAAGAGTAATCAATACTATGTCTTTGTGATTCCGATTGCCAAAGAACTGGATTTAAAAGCCGCAGCCAAATCTGTCGGTGAGAAATCTGTGGAGATGATTCATGTCAAAGACATTACAAAGGTGACCGGTTATGTACGTGGCGGCTGTAGTCCCCTCGGTATGAAAAAGGCCTATGATACAGTATTTGATATAAGTGCTCTTGACCATGATACGATTGTTATCAGTGGCGGACGCATTGGTTCATCTTTGAGAATTAACCCTGAAGAATTAATTAAAGTCACAGGTGCAAAGGCAGAAGCAATCTGCAGACAGGAGGCGTAACGATGAGTAAGATGTTAATCGTCATTGATATGCAAAATGACTTTGTAGACGGTGCATTAGGTACACTTGAGGCACAGGCGATTGTGCCAAAAGTCATTGATAAAATTAAGAATTTTACCGGACAGGTGATGTATACAAGAGATACACATACTGAGGAATATTTAGATACTCAGGAAGGCAAAAATCTGCCTGTGCCACATTGTATTTATGATACAGAGGGTTGGCAGCTTGTGGATGGTATCAAAGAACTTGCCGAAAAATCCGGCAGTCTTGTATTTGACAAACCAACTTTTGGTTCGATGTCACTGGCAGGCTGCTTAAATGGTATCAATAAAGTGGCAAAGATTGATGAACTTGAGCTTGTGGGTCTGTGCACCGATATCTGTGTCATTTCAAATGCATTACTATTAAAAGCAACGATGCCGGAGGTTAAAATCTCTGTAGATGCCTCCTGCTGTGCAGGTGTGACTCCGGAAAGCCACGAAAATGCATTAAAGGCGATGCAGGCATGTCAGGTGGAAATTCACTAGATGTAAAAAATGCCGCGACGCAAATCTTTAAGGATTTGCGTCGTGGCATTTTTAGTCTTTAGTTGCGGGTTACACCATATTTGCCTTCAAGTTCAGCAACCTTTTCAGAATAAGTTTTCTTCTGAGCTGCCTGAATAAGTGACTGACGAATCTGATCTTTAACAGATTCAAATGGCTGTGTTTCAGCCTGATGCAGTTCTTCTACACGAATCAGATGATAACCGAACTGTGTTTTTACAGGACCAAGGACTTTGCCAACTTCAGCACCAAAAACTGCTGCGTCAAATTCCGGTACCATCTGGCCTTTGCCAAATGTACCAAGGTCACCGCCGCGTTCTTTAGATGGGCATGTGGAGTATTCTTTAGCTGCATCTTCAAATGTTTTTGTACCTGCATTGATCTCGGCAAGCACTTCGTTACATTTGTCCTCTGTATCTACAAGAATGTGTTTTGCAGATGCAGTAGGTGCAGATACGAAACGGTCTTTATTTTCTTCGTAATATGATTCGACTTCTTCATCAGTCACTGTGCTGTTTTTAATTGTTTCTGTGACAGCCATGTTGCTGATGATTTCTGTCTGTACATTTTCAAGCACTTTTTTATAAGCATCTGTTGCAGGGATGTTTAATTCTTCCTTGCCGTAAGCTGCAAATAAATGTAAATGAATAATCTGTTCAAGCAGTTGAGCGCGTGCCTGTGGATTGCTCATATATGCTCTCTGTTCCTGAGGCATGTTGTTGATGAACTGGTTAACTTCATCTTCTGTAATTTCATGTCCGGCAGCAACTGCCAATACTTTTGTTTCCATGAAAAAATTCTCCTTTATATAGTTGTAATAAATTTTATTATATCAGATGACATTATGAAAAGCCAGAAAAAGATAATAAAAAACACTTTACATCTGCACCAGATTAAAGTACAATAAAAAACAAGTACCGCAAAAAATAGAATTATTTATTTGTTGGATGAATCATCAGATGAAAGAGGGAAGATATGAATGAGTAATCATATTGAAATCAGATGGCACGGACGCGGTGGTCAGGGCGCTAAGACAGCAGCTTTGATGCTTGCAGACGTTGCGTTTCAGACGGGTAAATATGTCCAGGGCTTTCCGGAATACGGTCCTGAGCGTATGGGTGCGCCGATTACAGCGTACAACAGAATCAGTGATACACCGATTCGTGTACATTCCAATATTTATGACCCGGAATATGTGGTCGTTGTTGATGAAACCTTGCTTGAAGCTGTGGATGTTACAGCAGGACTTCGCGAGGATGGCGCGATTATCGTGAATACAGAACGCACCAAAGAAGAAATTATGCCGCACTTAAAAGGCTATAAAGGCGATGTTTATATTATTGATGCCAAGAAGATTTCAATGAGTGCTCTTGGCAAATATTTCCCGAACATGCCGATGCTTGCTTCCATTGTGAAAATTGCAGGCATTATGGATGAGGATGTATTTATGCGTGAGATGAAGGCATCTTTTGAACATAAATTTGCAAAGAAGCCGGAGATGATTTCAGGTAATATGAAAGCATTAGAGCTGGCGTTTAAGGAGGTTTGTTAAGATGGCTTCAGATATCAGTAAATTAGGTTTAAAAGCAAAATGGTACGAACTGACAGAAGGTCTGACAATTGCCGGTTCAGGTACTTCAAAGGAATTTAACACAGGCGAATGGTCCTCCATCAAACCTGTCTATATTGAAGATAAATGCAAACAGTGTCTTTTATGCACACCGGTCTGTCCGGACAGTTGTATTCCTGTGACAGACATGAAGCGTGGTGCATTTGATTATGATCACTGCAAGGGCTGCGGTATTTGCGCCAAAGTCTGTCCATTTAATGCAATTACGATGGAAGGAGTAAACTAACATGGGAAAAAGAGATAGATTATCAGGTAATGAAGCAGTTGCCATTGCTTTAAAACAGATTAATCCGGATGTATTTCCGGCATTTCCGATTACACCTTCCACTGAGATTCCACAGTATTTTGCATCATTTGTTGCAAATGGTGAAGTAGATACAGAGTTTATTCCTGTAGAGAGTGAACATAGTTCCATGAGTGCTGCCATCGGTGCGTCAGCCGCAGGTGCCCGTGCACTGACAGCAACTTCTTCCTGTGGTATGGCATACATGTGGGAGGAACTGCATGTGGCAGCTTCTAACCGTCTGCCACTGATGCTCTGCCTTGTCAACAGAGCCCTGTCCGGCCCGATTAATATCAACTGTGACCATTCCGATAGTATGGGCGCCAGGGATTGCGGATGGATTCAGATTTATGCAGAAAATAACCAGGAAGCCTATGACAATACAGTTCAGGCTTATCGTATTTCAGAACATCCTGAGGTACGTCTGCCGATTATGGTCTGCCAGGATGGTTTTATCACAAGCCATGCCGTTGAAAATATCGAATTAATGGAAACAGAAGATGTCAGAAAGTTTGTCGGTGAATATACACCGGAAAATTATCTGTTAAATCCTGAATGTTCATTTGCAGTCGGACCTTATTCTGTAACAGATTATTATATGGAAGCAAGACATAATCAGGCAGAAGCGATGCTGCATGTTGAAAAGGTTGTCCTTGATGTTGCCAAAGAGTTTGAAGCATGTACCGGCCGTTCATATGGTTTGTTTGAAACTTACTGCATGGAAGATGCTGAACGCGCAGTTGTAATGATTGGTTCAGCCGCAGGTACCACAAAGGATGCCATTGATCGTTTAAGAGCCAAAGGCGAAAAAGTCGGCCTGATTAAGATTCGTCTGTTCCGTCCGTTTCCTGCCGAAGCCCTTGCCGAAACACTTAAAAATGTCAAAGCTGTTGCAGTGATGGACAGAGCAGAAAGTTTTTCAGCACACGGTGGTCCTCTTGGGGCAGAAGTTATGGCTGCACTTTTCAGAGCACGTTCAAGAGCACTTGCAATCAATATTGTATATGGTCTTGGCGGTCGTGATGTGCGCGTTGAAGATATGGAACATGTATATGCAGAACTCCAGACTATCATTGACAAAGATGATGCCGGGGAAACATATCGTTATATGGGTCTGCGTGAGTAAGGAGGACATTGAAATATGAGTTATAATTTTAAACAGACAATGAACAAACCTGAAAGACTGGCACCTGGTCACAGAATGTGCGCCGGCTGCGGTGGTACAATTGCTGTAAGAAATGTCCTTCGTGGACTTCATGAAGGGGATAAGGCTGTTATTGGTAATGCTACAGGCTGCCTTGAGGTTTCAACATTTACATATCCGTATACATCCTGGGAGGATAGTTATATCCACAATGCTTTTGAAAATGCCGGTGCGACATTATCCGGTGTTGAAGGCGCATACAAAGCGTTAAAGCGTAAAGGTAAACTGGATGCAGATACGAATTATAAATTTATCACATTTGGTGGTGATGGGGGTACATATGATATCGGTTTCCAGTCATTATCCGGTGCCATGGAGCGTAATCATGACATGGTATATGTCTGCTACGATAACGGTGCTTACATGAACACAGGTATCCAGCGTTCTTCTGCAACACCAATGTATGCAGATACAACAACAACACCTGTTGGTACAAAGAGTAATGGTAAACCACAGAACCGTAAGGATCTGGCCGCAATTATCGCTGCACACGATGTACCATATGTGGCACAGACAACATTTGTACAGAATTTCAAAGATTTGCATATCAAATCAGAAAAAGCGATTTATACACCGGGGGCGGCATTTTTAAATATTATGGCACCATGTCCTCGTGGCTGGCGCTACAACACACCGGATATTATGCAGATTTGCAAACTCGGTGTGGAAACATGCTACTGGCCATTATTTGAAGTAGTTGAGGGCAAATGGATTCTGAACTACGAACCAAAGAAAAAACTGCCAATCGAAGATTTCTTAAGACCTCAGGGCAGATTCAAACACTTATTCAAACCTGAAAATGAATATCTGTTGGAAGAATTCCAGAAGGAAGTTGACCGCAGATGGGATGAACTCTTATTCAGATGTTCTAAGTAAGAAATATAAAAACAAGAAGCTATTTTGCGAGATAGCAAAAATATAACAAAGGCGTCGGATGTGATAGAAATAACAATCCGGCGCCTTTTTAAGAAAATCATGTATTAAAACACGCTTATTGTTGGGAGATTACGCCTCCCAGCGTCCGCTTGCACCGCAAGGCAGAACAAGACCATTAGATGATACAGGTAAGCCAACTTCATCAGATACAACCTTGCCGCCAAACTTAGGCTTTAATGCAGTAGAGAGCATATAAGTCAATACTGCAGGCTGAAGACCTGTTGTATAGGAGTTGACAAGGAAGAATAATGGTTTGTCACTTAATACCTGTGTGCATAACTGGATAAATGGGTAAATAGATTCCTCGATTTTCCAGATTTCACCCTTTGGACCGCGGCCGTAAGATGGAGGATCCATGATAATTGCATCATAATGATTGCCTCTGCGGATTTCACGCTCAACAAATTTGGCACAGTCATCCACAATCCAGCGCGTAGATGTTTCCTCAACACCGGAGGATTTTGCATTTTCTTTAGCCCAGGCCACCATGCCTTTGGATGCATCAACGTGGGTTACATGCGCACCGGCTTTGGCTGCGGCACATGTAGCACCACCGGTATAAGCAAAAAGATTTAATACTTTGATTGGTCGGCCGGCATTTCTGATTAAATTAGAAAACCAGTCCCAGTTTGCAGCCTGTTCAGGGAAAAGGCCTGTGTGTTTAAATGAAAATGGTTTCAAATGGAAAGTTAAACCAAGATAGTCGTAGTTGATTGACCACTGTTCAGGCAGATTGAAAAATTCCCACTGACCGCCGCCTTTGTTGCTGCGGTGATAGTGACCGTTCATCTTTTTCCAGCCCGGAAGCTTCTTTGGTGTCTGCCAGATAACTTGTGGGTCCGGTCTGACTAAAATATAATTGCCCCAGCGCTCAAGTTTTTCGCCGCTGGATGTATCAATGACTTCATAATCGTTCCAATGATTTGCAGTCCACATATATATATCCTCGTTTCGTTCATTATTTTATTATCTCTAACATTCTTTTTAAGTATAGCATACCTGTACACATTGGGTCAAAAGATATTTCTCATTTGTACCACAAACTTGCATCTGAGAAAAAATGGTGTATAATAGGAAACAATAAATCAAAGCAACTATTAACAGACCACGAGGTATATCTATTTATATAGAAGAAACAGTGTATACATCAGATGAAAATGGTCAGCAAAACAATATAAAGGGAGATAATCATCATGGGTTTGAATCAACAGGCTTCTTCAGAAAGATTGCATATAGGCTTTTTCGGATTGCGTAATGCAGGTAAATCCAGCGTTGTGAATGCAGTGACGGGACAAAATGTTTCTGTTGTTTCGGCAGTTATGGGCACAACAACGGACCCGGTTAAAAAAGCCATGGAATTATTACCTATTGGGCCGGTAGTTATCATTGACACACCGGGAATTGACGATGAGGGTGAGCTGGGTGAACTGCGCGTGAAACAGACACGAAAAATCCTTCGCCAGACAGATGTGGCAGTTCTTGTCGTAGATGGCTGGAAAGGACTTACTGATGCGGATAGAGAGCTTCTGGCATTATTTCAGAAACGAAATATTCCTTATATTATAGCGATGAATAAGTGCGATTTAAAAATATCAGCGCCGGAAAATGCCAAGGCAGATGATGAAGGCTGGAAAAATATTGAAAATCATACAGACAGTGAGCGTCTGGAGCACATCATTGATGTTAGTGCACTGACAGGAAAACATATTTATGAATTAAAAGAACTGATTGGCAAAGTTGGAAAATCACAGACAAACGATAAACGCATCGTTGGCGATTTGATTGCGCCTGGAGATGTTGTCGTACTTGTGACACCAATCGATGCCGCTGCACCGAAGGGCAGACTGATTTTGCCACAGCAGCAGACCATCAGAGATATTCTGGATGCCAATGGCATTAATGTGGTTGTTAAAGAAACTGAGTTGGAAGATACATTAAAACAGCTTGGACATCTGCCTAAACTGGTCATTACAGATTCACAGGTTTTTGAAAAAGTAAATCAGATTGTGCCGAAGGATATGCTTCTGACATCATTTTCTATTTTATTTGCAAGATATAAAGGAAATCTGGATACACTTGTAAATGGGGCGGCAATGCTTGATAAATTACAGGAAAACGACCATATTCTGATTTCGGAAGGTTGTACGCATCATCGCCAGTGTGGTGACATTGGCACAGATAAACTGCCTAAATGGATTGGCCAATATACAAAGAAGAATCTTGAATTTCATTTTACATCAGGTACGGACTTTCCTGAAGATTTATCAGATTACGCACTTGTCATTCACTGTGGTGGATGCATGCTTAACGAGCGGGAGATGAAGTCCAGACTTTTACAGTGCGAGGAAGCGGGCATACCGGTGACAAACTATGGTACAGCCATTGCCAAGATGAACGGTATCCTTGAGAGAACCCTGGAACCATTTGGAAAGTCTAAATGAAATAAGACTCAAAAGCATCATGTCAATATGCACAAAAACAAAATACAAACTTCGTGAATTTTGTGAAAAATAATTTTCAAAAATATTCATAAAAACCTTGCATTATTGCTGTTAATGTTGTATACTAATCAAGGTTGTGACATTGATAGCAATGAAGCGAGAGGTTGCCGCAAAGATATTGCGGGTGTTCCGTGGAGCGAATGTCAAGTTTTAAAACTGGCGACAAGTCACTGTACAAAGTTTAAATCTGTAGTTTATTAACAGAGTTAGTCTGTGAGTATCACGATGATACACACGGCATAGTGTACAGTCACCGCTTGTCGTACTGAAGTAAAAAGTGCGAAAAGGAGGCGGCTTTTTTTATGGCAAGTCAAGTAATGAGAATTACGCTCAAAGCGTATGACCACAAATTAATCGATCAGGGTGCTAGTAAGATTATCGATACTGTAAAAAAGACAGGATCTAAGGTGAGCGGACCAGTTCCACTTCCAACTAAGAAAGAAGTTGTTACAATTCTTAGAGCTGTACACAAGTACAAAGATTCCAGAGAACAGTTCGAACAGAGAACACACAAAAGATTGATTGATATCATTACACCGACACAGAAAACTGTAGAAGCATTATCAAGACTTGAAATGCCTGCAGGTGTCTACATCGATATCAAGATGAAACAGAAATAATTGTTTAACTAAGACAGAATATCCTTAAAGGTTTATATATAGATAGATTTGATACACCGAATCTAAAGTAGACCGTCTAGGATGAACGCATAAGCGTTCCGCTGTAGATTAAAACAGGAGGTGCATTCTTAATGAAGAAAGCGATTTTAGCAACAAAGGTCGGTATGACCCAGATTTTTAACGAAGATGGAGTTTTAACTCCAGTTACAGTTCTTCAGGCTGGTCCTTGTGTTGTAACACAGGTTAAGACAGCCCAGAACGATGGTTACAGCGCTGTTCAGGTTGGTTTTGGCGACATCAGAGAAAAACTGGTGAACAAACCACAGAAAGGACATTTTGCGAAAGCAGGCGTTGACGCAAAGAGATATGTCAGAGAATTTAGACTTGATGATGCAGAAAGCTACACAGTAGGTCAGGAAATCAAAGCAGATGTATTTGCTGCTGGCGATAAGATTGACGCAACTGCAAAATCAAAAGGTAAAGGATTCCAGGGCGCAATTAAGAGACATGGCCAGTCAAGAGGACCTATGGCTCATGGTTCCAAGTATCACAGACATGCAGGTTCTAACGGATCAGCTACAACTCCAGGCCGCGTATTCAAAGGCAAACACATGCCAGGACATATGGGCGCAGTAAGAGTTACAGTTCAGAATCTTGAAGTTGTCAGAGTAGATGCAGAACAGAATCTTCTTTTAGTTAAAGGTGCTGTTCCAGGACCAAAGAAATCTTTAGTAATGATTAAGGCATCAACTAAAGCTTAATTGCTTTAAGGAAGGAGGACATACAGATGGCAAAAGTATCTGTTTATAATATTGAAGGTAGCCAGGTTGGCGAAATCGAATTAAATGACAGCGTATTTGGTGTTGAAGTAAATGAACATCTTGTACACATGGCTGTTGTTGCTCACCTCGCTGCAAAACGTCAGGGTACACAGAGTGCCAAAACTCGTTCAGAAGTATCTGGCGGTGGAAAGAAACCTTGGAGACAGAAAGGTACAGGTCACGCAAGACAGGGTTCAACAAGAGCTCCTCAGTGGACAGGCGGTGGCGTTGTATTTGCTCCAAAGCCAAGAAAATATGAAATCAAATTAAACAAAAAGGAAAGAAGACTTGCACTTAAGTCTGCTTTAACTTCAAGAGTAGCTGAGAACAAGATCGTTGTTCTTGATGCACTTAACTTTGATGAAATCAAAACAAAGAACTTCAAAGCAGTTATGGATAACCTTAAAGTTTCCAAAGCATTGGTAGTTATGGCTGAAAAGAATGACAACGTTATTTTATCAGCACGCAACATCCCAAGTGTTAAGACAGCTTTGACAAACACTATTAACGTATACGACATCTTGAAATATGACACACTCGTTGTTACTAAAGATGCAGTGAATGCAATCCAGGAGGTGTACGCATAATGGCTGATATTAAATATTATGATGTAATCCTCAGACCTGTAGTTACAGAGAAGAGTATGAATGCTATGGCTGAAAAGAAATACGTTTTCTATGTTCATCCAGAAGCTACAAAGAATCAGATCAAAGAAGCTGTTGAAAAAATGTTCGAAGGTGCAAAAGTTGAGAAAGTCAACACAATGAACCTTGACGGCAAAACAAAAAGACGCGGTATGACATACGGCAAAACAGCTAAGAAGAAAAAAGCTATTGTTAAATTAACAGAAGACAGTAAAGAAATCGAAATTTACGAAGGTCTTTAATAGCTGGGTGTCAGATAAGATATCTGATACAACTCAAACGTAACTGAAATATACGCAGACAAAGCGTGACAATAAATCGGAGATTGAAAGGAGTGAATATAATGGGTATCAAAACATTTAACCCATATACACCTTCCAGAAGACATATGACTAGCTCTGATTTTTCAGAGATTACAAAATCAGCACCTGAGAAATCACTTGTTGTTTCATTAAAGAAACATGCTGGTCGTAATGCACAGGGTAAAATCACAGTTAGACACCACGGCGGCGGTGCTAAGAAAAAATATAGAATTATCGACTTCAAGAGAAATAAAGATGGTATTCCAGCTACAGTAAAAGCTATCGAATACGATCCAAACAGAACTGCAAACATCGCATTAATCTGCTATGCAGACGGTTTGAAAGCATACATCCTTGCACCAGAAGGATTAAAAGTTGGACAGACAATCATGAACGGTTCAGAAGCTGAAGTTAGAGTAGGTAACTGCCTTCCACTTTCAGAAATCCCAGTTGGTACAATGATTCACAATATTGAATTATATCCTGGCAAAGGCGGACAGCTTGTTCGTTCAGCAGGTAACGCAGCACAGTTAATGGCTAAAGAAGGCAAATATGCTACACTTAGATTACCATCCGGCGAAATGAGATTAGTTCCTATCAACGGCAGAGCAACAATCGGTGTTGTTGGCAACGGTGAACATGAACTGATTAACATTGGTAAAGCTGGTCGTAAACGTCACATGGGTATCAGACCTACAGTTCGTGGTTCTGTTATGAACCCTAATGACCA
>CAKRHR010000057.1 GCA_934339005.1 uncultured Catenibacillus sp.
GTATATACTTTAAAACCCTGTGCTTCTGCTTTTGCCCAGGATTTGCTGCCTTCATAAAGACCAATAATCACGTCACAGCCTGACTCCTTTGCATTTAATGCATGTGCATGTCCCTGGCTGCCGTAGCCGATAACTGCGATTGTTTTGCCTTCAAGTAATGAAAGGTTACAATCTTCCTGGTAAAAAATTCTAGCCATTGTTAATTTCCTCCTAAATTTGTATTGAGATATGTATTAATATCCATATGAAACCATAGAATGAAATCAATGAAACCATAGTGTGATGTTCATATAGGGTATTACTTAAGTAATTATTCTAGTCTTTTCAGTCCATTTGTCAAGACCTACTTTTGACAAAATTTAATAAATTTCCTGCAAAATAAATCTCAATTAAGCCTTAATCCATGATTTTAGAGATTAAATTGACAGTTTTGTCTACTTAAATTTCACAGAATTGTATCTTGTCTTTTTCACAAATACTTTGCTTTAAAAATAAATCAGTCAAGAAAGCGTACATCCTCTGAACCTCTGGACAGGCCTGTAATACCTGTACGGGCAAGTTCAAGAATCTCATAATTTTTCAAAAGACCAATAAATGCATTAAGCTTGGATTCGCCGCCTGTCAATTCAACAATCAGAGAATCACTGGACACATCAATGATATTTGCACGGAAAATATTTGTAATGGAAATGACATCCTGACGCTGCTGCTCTGTAGCACGCACCTTCACAAGAATCAATTCTCTGGAT
The DNA here is from genome assembly GCA_934339005.1 of uncultured Catenibacillus sp. Taxonomy (GTDB): domain Bacteria; phylum Bacillota; class Clostridia; order Lachnospirales; family Lachnospiraceae; genus CAKRHR01. The sequence continues at coordinate 750 of CAKRHR010000057.1, forward strand.
ACAGATTCTGTATCGCTTAATACTTTAATATCAATCACATCCACAAGCTTGGATACCTGCTTGCGAATCTGGTCAATAATCTGGTCATCGCCTCTTACTGCTACTGTCATACGTGAATAACGCGGGTCCGCAGTCACACCAACAGTCAAACTGTCGATATTATAACCTCGTCTTGAGAAAAGCCCTGACACGCGGCTGAGCACACCTGCTCTGTTATCAACTAAAATAGAAAGTACCTTTAACTGTTCCATCGTCTTCACCTCTTTATCAAACTAAAGCTATTTTATCAATAATATTTCGGTTTGTCAAACTTTATATTCCAATATTCTCTTATTCTAATATTTTCTGAATCTTGCATATCTTTCATCTGCAAGCTGCTGACCGGACTTACCGTCGTTTTCTGCAAGAAATCTACGAATACCCAGTTTTAATTTATTGACAACTTCTTCACTGCTGTCCTCTGTCAAAAACTCACGTTCTCTGACAACCTTATCGACAATACCCATCTCACGAAGTTCTCTGGCAGTCATCTTCATGACCTCAGCCGCTTCGCTGGCACGTTTACTGTCTTTCCATAAAATTGATGCAAAACCTTCCGGTGAAAGAATAGAATAAGTTGAGTTTTCGAGCATCCATACTTCATTGGCTACTGCAAGTGCCAAAGCACCACCACTGCCACCTTCACCAATCAGAATGGATAATACCGGCACTTTAAGACCTGCCATCTCCATTAAGTTTCTGGCAATTGCTTCGCCCTGTCCACGTTCTTCAGCTTCCATACCACAAAAGGCACCGGCTGTATCAACAAAACAGATAATCGGTCTGCCAAACTTTTCTGCCTGATGCATCAGGCGCAAAGCCTTACGATAACCCTCAGGCTTTGGCATACCAAAATTTCTGGCAACATTTTCTTTTGTACTGCGGCCCTTCTGCTCACCAATTACAGTCACCGGTCTGCCATCAAAAAGTGCTATACCACCGACAATCGCACGGTCATCTGCAAAGCCTCTGTCACCATGAAATTCTATAAAATTATCAAATAACTGTTCAATATAAAATAAACTTGTTGGACGCGCCATATCCCTGGAAATACGCACTCTGTCCCATGCTGATAATGCCATTATGCTTCACCGTCCGTTTCTTTTGTATGATTTGATACTGCTTCATATGGTCGATGCATAATAATCAAATCTGCAAGTGTCTGCTTTAAATCCTTACGCTCAACAATCATATCAATCTGGCCATGCTCCAATGCAAATTCTGCTCTCTGAAAGCCCTTTGGCAGCTTCTGGCCAATCGTCTGCTCAATAACACGCTGTCCTGCAAAACCAATCAACGCATCCGGTTCAGCTAAAATCACATCACCCAGTGTAGCAAAGCTTGCTGATACACCGCCTGTTGTCGGGTCAGTCACCACTGTAAAATAAGGCAGTCCTGCTTTGGCATGCAGCCCAAGTGCAGCACTTGTCTTTGCCATCTGCATCAGTGATACCATGCCCTCCTGCATACGCGCACCGCCAGAACATGTAAAAATAATCACCGGCAGAGATAACGCTGTTGCTTTTTCAATGGCGCGTGTAATCTTCTCGCCGACAACACCGCCCATGCTCGCCATCATAAATCTGGCATCCATCACAGCAATAACTGTTTCCTGACCAAGAATCTGACCTTTGCCGCATATAACAGCTTCATCCATCTGATATTCGTCACGGAGAAGCTCAAGTTTTTCTGAATAACCCGGATAATCCAATGGATTCGGGTGTTCCATCACGCTGTCCCATTCTTCAAAAGTATCTTCATCTACCACCATTGAAATACGCTCATAGGCACCAATTCTGTGATAGTGTCCGCATTTAGGACAAATATGCAGATTTTCTTCAATATCTTTTGTATAAACCACGCTTCGGCACTTCGGACACTTGATAAACATTCCTTCAGGCACCGAAGGCTTTTCTGCTGATTCTTTCTCATCAGAGATAACAGCCTCAGCAGAATCCGTGACCTCCTCAGAATTTTCTTTTCTTCTGAGCAGATCTCCGGCCATGGCCATATAACTTGTTGTCTTTTTAAACATTCCGTTAAGCATTCTATTCACCCGATATCCATTCAATCATTATAGTTATTATTTTTCCATTTCTTCTATGAAGCTTGTGCTAATATCACCTTCACGGAATTTTGGATTATTGATAATCTCATATTCAAAATCAAGATTTGTATCGACACCCTGGATAATAAATTCACCAAGGGCACTGCGCATCTTGTCAATCGCTTCTTCACGGTTCTTGCCGCGCACGATTAACTTGGCAATCATTGAATCATAGTATGGCGGAATCTCATAGCCCGGATAAATTGCTGTATCCACACGGATACCATTCCCACCTGGGATGTGTACATCTTCAATCACACCCGGACACGGTCTGAAATTCTTCTCCGGATTTTCCGCATTGATACGACATTCAATCGCATGACCGGACACATGGATATCCTCCTGTGTCATGGAAAGCGGCATGCCTGCAGCAATACGAATCTGTTCTTTAATTAAATCTGTATCTGTCACCATCTCTGTCACCGGATGCTCTACCTGAATACGTGTATTCATTTCCATAAAATAGAAATTCTTATCTGCATCCAACAAAAACTCAATCGTACCTGCATTCTCATACTTCACTGCTTTTGCAGCACGTACAGCCGTTTCACCCATACGTCTTCTCAAATCCTCATCGATCGCACAGGATGGGGATTCTTCGAGCACCTTCTGGTGACGGCGCTGAATAGAGCAGTCACGCTCACCAAGATGAACAACATTGCCAAATTTATCTGCAAGAATCTGAAATTCAATATGACGTGGACTGATGATACATTTTTCAATGTACATCGTATCATCTGCAAAGGCATTCACAGACTCTAACTGAGCCACTGTAAAATTCTCAATGAAATCATCTTCACCAAAAGACACGCGCATACCTTTGCCGCCACCGCCGGAAGAAGCCTTAATCATCACAGGAAAGCCAATGCCTTTTGCAATCTCAAGTCCCTCTTTGGCATCATATACAGGGTCTTTTGTGCCGGGCACAACAGGAACACCTGCAGCCACCATCGTAGAACGCGCCTGAGATTTATTACCCATTGCATAAATCAACTTTGAAGATGGGCCGATAAATGTAATGTTGCATTCCTCGCACATCTCAACGAATTTGGTATTCTCAGATAAGAAGCCAAATCCGGGATGAATCGCATCTGCACCCGTAATAATGGTTGCACTGATAATATTTGCCATGTTCAGGTAACTGTCTTTGGACGCTGCCGGTCCGATACATACAGCTTCATCCGCAAGCTGTGTGTGCAGTGCATCCACATCCGCTTCTGAATATACAGCAACTGTCGCAATGCCAAGTTCACGGCAGGCACGAATAATACGAACTGCTATCTCTCCACGATTGGCAATTAATATTTTATGAATCATCTAATCACCTCATCAACCAATCGCAAATGTCAGTTCCGCTTCTGCGATGACTTTGTTTGTTTCGTTATCATAAGCCTTTGCAGCACCGATACCGACAGGACCTTTACGTGTAATCATTTCAACTTCCATGCGCATCATTGTACCAGGCACAACTTTCTGTCTGAAACGTGCCTTTTTGATACCACCAAAGAAAGCCACTTTGCCCTGCATGCCTTCTTCACTCAAAACGATAATCGCACCCACCTGTGCCATCGCTTCGATGATTAATACGCCCGGCATTACTGGTTCAGTTGGAAAATGACCTGCAAAAAACGGCTCATTATATGTAACCGCCTTATAACCAACGGCTTTTTTGCCTTCTTCAATAATCTCTGCTTTATCTACAAGCAGAAATGGCTGACGATGCGGAATTGTAGCCATAATCTCTTTAATTCCAAGTGTTCTCATATCTTTGTTTACCTCTTATTTCACTCTGAATAATGGCTGTCCGTATTCAACCGGTGTACCATTTTCAACGAGGACTTCAGTTACAACGCCCTCAACATCACTCTCAATTTCATTCATCAGCTTCATCGCTTCGATAATACCGACAATCTGACCCTTTTTCACAGTGTCACCCACCTGAATATATGGATCTGCATCAGGATTTGAAGCTGCATAAAACACACCGACAATCGGTGCATCAATTACTTTTTCATCAACTGTGGCTGATTTAACCTCCTGTACAGGTGCAGTCTGTGTCGGCTGTACTGTCGGAACGCTTACAACCTGTGCAGGTGCGCTGCCTTCACTGTATACTGTCTGAACAACAGCTTCGTTCTTTTTGATTTTAATTTTCAGAGAACCTTCTTCAACGGCAACCTCTGTCACTGATGATTCAGATACTTTATCAATTAAACGCATAATCTGTTCAATATCCATTTTATTTTCTCCCGTCATAAGACTTATGCCTCATATTTTTTTACAAGTAAAGTTGCATTGTGTCCGCCAAAGCCAAGTGAGTTGCTCATAGCCACTTTGACTTCCTGATGCAGGCCTTCACCCTGAACATAACTCAGATCACATTCTTCATCCGGTGTCTGCAAACCAACATTTGGATGAATATATCCGTCCTGAATAGACTTCACACAAGTGATTAACTCAATCGCACCGGCTGCGCCAAGCAGATGTCCAATCATGGATTTTGTTGAGCTGATTGGTACCTGATATGCAGCTTCACCAAATGCAGCTTTAATTGCGCGTGTTTCAAACAGGTCATTATGATGTGTACTTGTACCATGTGCATTGATGTAATCCACTTCTTCTGCTTTCACACCGGCTTCTTTCATAGCATTCATCATCGCTGTTGCAGCACCCATTCCATCTTCTGCAGGAGAAGTTACATGGTAAGCATCACTTGTTGCACCATAGCCACTGACTTCTGCATAAATCTTTGCGCCACGGGCCTGTGCATGTTCAAGACTTTCAAGAACAACAATTGCTGCACCTTCACCCATAACAAAGCCACTTCTGTCTTTATCAAAAGGAATAGAAGCACGTTTAGGGTCATCCGCAGTTGTCAGAGCTGTCAGGGCTGTAAAACCTGCCACACCAATCGGACAGATACATGCTTCTGTACCGCCGGCAACCATCACATCTGCATCACCGCACTGAATCGTTCTGTATGCTTCACCGATAGAATGTGTACCTGTTGCGCAGGCTGTCACGATATCGATGGATTTGCCCTTAAGCCCAAAATAAATTGAAATATTACCTGCAGCCATATTTGAAATAAACATTGGGATGAATAATGGAGCCACGCGTGAAGGGCCTTTTTCATTCAAAACACCAATCTGTTTTTCCATCAGCGGGAGGCTTCCGCAACCTGAGCCTACAGACACACCAACTCTGTACGGGTCTTCTTTTTCCATATCAAGCTTTGCATCCTCGATGGCTTCCTGTGCTGCTGCAACCGCATACTGTGTAAACGGTTCCATACGTCTTGCTTTCTTTGCATCCAGACGTTCTTTTGCCACAAAACCTTTAACCTCTGCTGCAAGTTTTGCTTTATAATCTGTTGTATCAAAATAAGTAATCGGTCCGATACCAATTGTCTGGGACTTCACAGAGCTCCAGAAATCCTCAACATTTAAACCAATTGGTGTAATGGCGCCCATACCTGTAATTACTACTCTTTTCATGCTTTTCTCTCCTTTTCACAGTTCGGGATAATCAAACATTAACCCATGTACATGCCGCCATCAACACTGATTGTCTGGCCTGTAATATATCTGGCAGCATCAGAAGCAAGAAAAGCTACTAATTCTGCAACATCTTTTGTTTCGCCCGGCACGCCCATCGGAATGAGCTGTGTCACTGCATTTTTTGCATCCTCAGTCATCGCGTCTGTCATCTCTGTACGGATAAAACCAGGTGCAACTGCATTTACTGTGATTCCACGGCTTGCAAGCTCTTTGGCCGCAGACATCGTCATACCGATAATACCTGCTTTGGAAGCTGCATAGTTCATCTGTCCGGCATTACCGCTGCGTCCGACAACAGATGCAAGGTTGATGATACGTCCTGATTTCTGTTTGAGCATCTGTCTGGATACGTGTTTGATACAGTTAAATGTTCCCTTTAGGTTGCTCTCGATAACAGCATCAAAATCTGCTTCGCTCATGCGCATCATCAAATTATCTTTTGTAATACCTGCATTGTTGACAAGAATATCCAGATGTCCGTATTTCTTAATCACTGCAGTAATCATCTCTTTGGAGGCATTAAAATCACCGACATTACACTGCCATGCTTCAGCCTGTCCGCCATTTTCCCTAATCTGTGCAACAACAGCTTCTGCAGCGTCTTTAGAGCCATTGTAGTTGACAATAACTGTCGCGCCGCGTCCGGCCAGTGTCAGTGCAATCTCTTTGCCGATGCCACGGCTGGCACCAGTTACTAATGCTACTTTATCCTTTAACATGTTTCGTTCAATCCTTTCAATTTTTCAAGGTCTTCGTATTTGGCAATATTGATGACCTTCACAGTCTTATCGATACGCTTCATAAATCCGGCCAGTGTCTTTCCAGGACCAATCTCAATCCATGTATCTACACCTTCTGAAAGCATCAGTCGTACGCTCTGTTCCCACTTCACAGAGGAGGATACCTGACGAATCAGTAAATCCTTCACCGGTGCATTGTCATAAATATATTCGGCAGTTGTATTTGCAACATAAGGAATTTCTGAATCTTTTAATGTCACACTTTCAAGTGCACCTGCAAGCTTCTCGCCTGCACCTTCAAGCATTGAAGAATGGAATGGGCCACTCACCTTTAATGCTGCCACACGCTTTGCGCCTGCTGCTTTTAATTTCTCAGAAGCAGATGCCACCGGACCTTCTTCACCGGAAATAACAATCTGTCCAGGGCAGTTATAATTTGCCAGTTCAACAATTCCTTCTTCTTTGCTGCAAATATCTTCAACAACCGCTGCATCAAGCCCAAGCACTGCTGCCATCGCGCCGCCTGTCGGAACAGCCTCCTGCATATAAATACCACGTTTTCTTACAAGCGCAATCGCATCTTCTGTATCAAGACGTCCGCTTGCTGCAAGTGCAGCATATTCGCCAAGACTTAATCCCGCACAAACGTCCGGCTTGATACCCATATCTGTTACAGCCGCAAGCATCGCAAGTTCTGTTGTGAGCAAACCCGGCTGTGTATATTCTGTAATGTTTAATTCGTCATTTTCTTCAAAGCAAAGCTTTGTCATATCTATATTTAAAATCTCTGAGGCTCTGTCAAAAATCTGTCGGCTCAGCGCGTTATTTTCATAAAAATCTTTTCCCATACCGAAGACCTGTGCTCCCTGTCCAGGAAATACAAATGCAATTTTTGCCATAAAATTAATTTCTCCTATCTACCATGAAAGCAAGAATCTTCCACAACGCGTGCGGAAAACTCCTGCTTACATCATCGCCTTTGCGGCCTTATCCGTATAAACATCCTGATATTTAAGTATATCGTTATTTTGCGAATGTCATACAACGTTCATTCATAATCTGTACAGCTTCATCCACAAGTTCAACGATAATCTCTTTACAAGTCTGTTTTTTCTTAATCATTCCGGCAATCTGACCGGCCATCACTGTACCGTTCTTAACATCGCCTTCCACAACAGCTTTTCTAAGCGAACCAACTGTCAATGATTCAAGTTCTTCAAATGTTGCGCCATCCGCTTCCATCTGAAGGTATTTTCGTGTCATCTGATTCTTCAGTGAACGAATTGGGTGACCACCTGAACGGCCTGTCACCTGTGCATCAATATCTTTTGCTTTAAGCACACGTTCTTTGTATGCTTCATGGATATTTGTTTCCTCTGCCACAAGAAATCTTGTACCAACCTGTACACCTTGTGCGCCAAGCATCAGTGCTGCAGCCACACCTCGGCCATCTCCGATACCGCCGGCAGCAATCACGGGAATAGAAACCGTATCAACAACCTGGGGTACAAGTGCCATCGTTGTCAATTCTCCAATGTGACCACCGGATTCACATCCTTCAGCCACAACCGCATCTGCACCGCTCTTTTCCATAATCTTAGCCAATGCAACAGATGCAACCACCGGAATTACCTTTACTCCGGCTTCTTTCCACATCTTCATGTACTTCTCAGGACTGCCTGCACCAGTCGTTACGACCTTAACACCTGATGTTGCAATCACTTCTGCAATCTCATCTGCTGCAGGATTCATCAACATCAGATTGACACCGAAAGGCTTGTCCGTCAACGCCCTGCACTTTTCAATCTGCTCTTTGACAAAGGAAGCCGGCGCAGCCCCTGCACCAATCAGTCCAAGTCCGCCTGCATTAGATACTGCTGCGGCCAGATGGTAATCTGCAACCCATGCCATACCGCCCTGAATGACAGGATATTCAATATTCAGTAATTCTGTAATCTTCGTTTTCATAACTAACCTCCGGCATTTATCTAATACTGATTATTCTTCAACACCCTGGTCTTTTAAGTATTCGATAACATCGCCAACAGTGTTAATCTGAGCTAAATCATCTGTAGGGATTTCGATATTGTATTCTTCTTCGAGAACTGTAACCAATTCAAATAAGTCAAGAGAATCTGCACCCAAATCATCTTTGATTGATGCATCTAATGTAACTTCTTCCTCATCAACGCTTAACTGTTCGCAAATAATCTCTTTAATTTTTTCAAACATAATAAAACTCTCCTTTATAATATATAGTATTTTTTTAGTAATCGACAAAATACTTTGACTATCAAAGTATACCATTTTTTTCTATAATGTCAACTACTATGCTCAAAAAAATTGACAACTTCATTTTATATCATTCCGTGACATTTGACAATAGTTTTTGTTATATTAGACCAGAAATGTAATATTTAAGTAATGCAAAAAATTCACGAAAATAGTCATTTACCTTTAACATATGTCCTGAGCCACAGCCAATACCGGATACCTCCCGCACCCCAAGCTTTCTTGCCACCGCCTGTGCCCGAAGCTGGTGAAAGTCACAGGTAGCAATCACAATCCGATGTTCATAGCCCACATCTTCCAGAGAATATTTGAGGTTTTCCAGTGTATTCACGGACTTGTCCTCCAGTATCAGACGCTGTTCATCAATACCACTTTGTACAAGCACATGGCGCATACATTCAGCTTCTGAAATGCCTTCATCCGGTCCTTTGCCACCGGATAAAATCGCCTTTGTATCAGGATTTGTCTTCATATAATCACAGGCTGTCATAATTCTTCGAAGCAGGGCTTTGGACGGACGTATGCCCTTCACCTGCGCACCAAGAATAATAATATAATCCGCATACGGCATCGGCGGTTTTCTGCCGGTACGAATAATCATGATTTCCACAATGAGCACACCCAATACCGTAAAAGTCACAATACACCAAAATACTATCCGTAGCGGCACTGGCATATGCAGCCCAAAATCATGCAGGTAACCTCTTCCAAAATAGCCTCCGATACAGGCACAACCAAACCCCAGCCAGATCAGTGGAAACTTTGAAAATCCGCCTGCAATAAGCGTCACGATATAATACGCAAGGCACATGATGCCTGCAATAAGAAAAAATTTCATTTAAAGCCTCCCTGTTCCCACAACAGCAGGTCGTGTTAACTATAACCGTAATTACAAGTCTAACCGCCCTAATGCAAAATAAAATCACATGAAAAGAGCACTCTCTGAGAAAAATCATTCAAACAAACCTCATTAAAATGAAAATTATCTCAAAAAATGCTCTTTTCTTTAAAGTATCTTCTATATTCTGTATCCGTAGCACATACGCCACAAAATATCTTATGCTTCTGTAGTTTCAGGCGCTTCTCCGGCCGGTGCTTTGGCTTCACTGTCTGCTTCTTCTGTTTTTTCAGCATCCTCTGCTTTGGCATCTGCCTCATCTTCAGCCTTATGGTCAGGTGTGATGTTTAAGCTGACATACTCGCGTTCGTCTTCATCCTCATCATCGTCTGCGAAATCGTCATCCATCTCAAAGTCATCATCAAAATCGTCGAAATCATCGAATAAATCTTCTTCATTCTTTTTATCAATGATCTTCTTCACAGCATAAACAACGCCCGCTGCTGCTGTCAAAACCAATGTCACTTTTACAAATACTTTTACAAATTTTTTAAAATTCACAGGACTCACCTTCCATTTTTCAAATAGTATACTTATTATATACGATTATCATAAAAAAATAAAGATACATTTTCACAAATTTGTCCAAACATGTCTGTTTATTTTTTTATATGCCATCAAGATTAAACCTGTCAGTTTTACGTCCGTGTCCGTGCACCAAACATCTGACTTTTTTTATCATTTTAATATTTTTCGATATTTATTCCAGATGACACGTTGGAAATAATCATAAACACGGTCATAAATCAGCCAGACAATCTGTCCGAGCAGCAGCACAAGTACGATGCCTTTGGCCGTATGATATTGTGCAAGTTTTCCGGTAAATAAAAACGCCGGAAATATCAAAATAATCGGTACATACATTGCATTAAATATCAGCCATTTTGCAATCCACATAAGCACACTCCATTTGTCTGCTTTTTGATGTAAATCTGATGTCTGGAAATTTATCTTTTGCTGCTTCATCTTTACGCGGTTGAGTATCATCCAAAGCACTTCATCCAGCAAAATATACAGTCCCATCGCTGCAAATGTCAGACAGTAAAATTTATTCGGCGCAATTAAAAAACCCAGAATAATTGCCGCCGCCAGATAGGCCACACCATACCTGACGCCAAATTCGCAGGTGATAATGCCCACAGGAAATGAAGCCAGTGCCAAAAGCGCCAGTGTATTTGACTCAATCACGCTGCCAAGCACCATAAATATGATGCATAAAGCCAGCGCAATGCCTGAAAAAGCCAGTTTTTTAGCTTTTAAATGCATGAACACAAATCGCCTCCCATACATTCACAACATGAATCTGCAATCCATAAATCACAACAGAAATTACCTGTACCACAACCATCACCGTTTCCCGATCCCCTTGTGTAAGGGCTGTTCTGGTAACGTCTTGTATTCATCTGGAGCTGTGTGGCAAAATTACGATATTCAGGGTTGGACGGTTCAATGGACATCGCTCTGTTAATATCATTCTGTGCCTGAATATTGTTGCCCATACCGGCATTTGTAATCGCACTCAGATAATACCAGCGACCATCTCTGTCCGGCAGTGGAATCCTGTTCAGTTCGCTCATGGCATTGCTGTACTGTCTGAAATTAATGTAATCATAAACTTTCTGATATTTCGGGTCTGCACTGCCATAGCCAGAACCACTGTTTGAACCATACGACTGATAGCCGCCGTTTGAGCGCTGCTTCATAATCATATCGTAGGCTTCCTGCACTTCTTTAAATTTATCCTCCGCCAAATCCTTCAGCGGATTATCCACATATGAATCCGGATGATATTTCCTTGATAATTCACGGTAAGCACGCTTCACTTCTTCATCGGAGGCATTTTCCGGAACACCAAGTACCGAATACGGATTGTTCACCATCTTAGTTCTCCTATCTTTTTAATTACTATTTCATCTGATTTGCCGCATCCTGAATCATTTTATCAATCTTGTCGGCATTGGACTCAGATTCATAACGTTCAGATAAAATCTTATTGTATTTTGTCCAGACACCCGCATAGATAATATTGCGCAGGATATCTGCATCTATCAGGCACGGCAGGCGTTCAAAGGCATCGCTGACCTCAGCCATCATCATCGTCAGCATCTGCCTGCATGTATCCTCATAGACTTTGGCATCAAGTGCCTCATGCAATGATTTCAATGGATTGTAGCTGCCCTTTTTCAAGTCTTTATCAAGGTCTTCCCATGCATCGATGATATAAATAAACTTGCCAAGATAAAACCCGATTCGGCGCAAATCTTCTTCCCACATATCTTCCTGTACAACCACAAGTTCAGCCATCAATCGGCCAAAACAGCCTGCCACCAGATCAATGTTATCACAATTTTCCTTTTCATACTGTGTAATCTGGTTTAATTCTTCTTTAATTACTTTGGCCTGTCTTGGATATGCGGCTTCGATTTTTTCTGCTTTTTTCTTAAGTAATGCACTGCCCGTCAATCCCAAAGGACTTTTATCGTCATTCCAGTCATCCACAAGATGATAATAAGACATGACAATATTCATCTTTGCCGCATAACTTGTCATCGCATTTGTCAGCATCGGATTTTTCTTAACCGGATGCGCTTTACAGCGCTTGAGCATAAAATTCGTATCACTCTCATACAGCGATGTCAGTAATATCACAAGAAATGTCATGTCATATGACAGTGTGAGCTGACCTGTGATGCCGTAATCCTCCATCAACACACGACACAGACCGCAATAGTAGGCTCTGTATTTTGTATAATCTTTAATTTTTAATTCAGGTTTATACACTGTCACATATCCAAACACGTTTTGTATTCTCCTAATATTTTCTTAAAATTATCATCTTACCCTGACTGTTTCATCTGTAAAAACTTTGCTGCAAACATTTAAAGATGTTAGGGTCAAAAGGTATTCTGGCACTAATTTTTCCAATCACATAAACTGTTACTCTGATTGCAGCTATAATTGTTATAAAAATTTCCGCCCCGATACACCAAAGGTCAAGTCTTCTTTGTTTGTCTGTCAGACAGCCTGCCTTCGGTGCACAAAGCGGAACACAATTTTATTTTGAATATTTTTCAGCCTGCTTCTGAATCAGTTCTGCATCATCAAAGTAATTGATACGCATCGCATCCTTAACTTCGTGCAGTGTCTGTGCAGCTTTGGCCTGTGCTTTTTCGGAACCTGCCTTAAGGATATCAAAAATTGCAGGAATATCTTTTTCAAGTTCTGTACGTCTTGCTCTGATTGGTGCAAGTTCTTCCTGAAGAACATTGTTGAGGAATTTCTTAACTTTCACATCACCAAGACCGCCGCGTTTATAATGATCTTTAAGTTCATCCAAATTCTTATAATCCGGCAAATATCTCTCAAAATGTTCTTCTTTACAGAAAGCATCCAGATAAGTAAACACACAGTTACCTTCCACCTGTCCCGGGTCACTGACCTGAATATGATTCGGGTCTGTATACATAGACATTACTTTTTTGCGCACATCCTCAGCTGTGTCTGACAAATATATACAGTTGCCAAGAGATTTACTCATCTTTGCTTTGCCATCGATACCCGGCAGGCGCAGGCATGCTTTGTTATCCGGCAGTAAAATCTCAGGCTCTACCAGAGTATCACCATAAACTGAATTAAATTTACGCACGATTTCCCTTGTTTGTTCAATCATTGGCTCCTGGTCTTCCCCAACAGGTACAGTTGTTGCCTTAAAAGCTGTAATATCTGAAGCCTGGCTGATTGGGTATGTGAAGAAACCCACAGGAATACTGTTTTCAAATTTACGCATCTGGATTTCAGATTTAACTGTCGGATTTCTCTGAAGTCTTGCGACTGTCACAAGGTTCATATAGTAAAATGAAAGTTCTGTCAGTTCAGGCACCTGTGACTGGATAAATAATGTTGATTTTGCAGGGTCAAGACCGCAGGAAAGATAATCCAGTGCCACTTCAATAATGTTATCACGGACTTTGCCAGGATTTTCTGCGTTATCTGTCAATGCCTGTGCATCCGCAATCATAATATAAATTTCATCAAATTCACCGGAATTCTGAAGTTCAACACGACGTTTAAGTGAACCTGCATAGTGGCCTACATGCAGTTTGCCTGTTGGTCTGTCACCGGTTAAAATAATTTTGCTCATTTCGTTTGTACCCCTTATGTAAGTTTTTATGCAAGAATTTCGTCTGCAAGCTGTTCCATGGCTGCCACATTGTCAGCCTTCATAGAAGATTTGATGGTTACAACTGTATCACAGATGTCAATTGATTTCATTGTTTCAAGAATACCTCTCATCACTTTACCTGAGCATGGTGCCCATGTACCATTCTCAATCAGACCGATGCGGCGTTTCTGATAATTTTTAGCTTTAAGGTGATGCAGGAAATCTTCCATTGGAGGGAATACACCGGCATCATAAGAGGATGCTGCCAGAATCACTTTACCGTATTTGAAAGCATCTTCTACACATTCTGCAACATCTGATCTTGAAAGGTCAGCGATTGCAACTTTTGGTGCACCTTTGGCTTTTAAAATTTCTGCCATCTTCTGTGCTGCTGCGGCTGTATTGCCATGAATAGATGCATATGCAATAAATACACCTTCAGCTTCCACACCGTAGCTGCTCCAGATATCATACAGATTCAGATAATAACCAAGATTTTCTTTAAGGATTGGTCCATGCAACGGACAAATCGTCTGAATATCTAATGCAGCGGCTTTTTTTAATAAGTTCTGTACCTGGACACCATATTTGCCAACAATATTAAAATAATATCTTCTGGCTTCACAAGCCCAGTCTTCTTCCACATCTAATGCACCGAATTTGCCAAAGCCATCGGCTGAGAATAAAATCTTTTCTGTGCTCTCATAAGCCACCATAACCTCCGGCCAATGTACCATCGGTGCCATCACAAATGTCAGCTTATGTGCGCCAAGATCCAATGTATCGCCTTCTTTGACAACGACTGAACGATCTGAAAAATCTATACCATCAAAGAACTGTCCCATAATTGTGAATGTCTTTGCATTGCCGACAATCTTCATCGTTGGATATTTTTCAGCCAGATTTTTAACATTTGCTGAATGATCAGGCTCCATATGCAATACAACAAGATAATCCGGTGTCTTGCCGCCTAATGCTGCTTCAAGGTTCTCAAGCCAGCCTTCTGTACCTCTGCGGTCAACCGTATCCATAATTGCAATCTTCTCGTCCATAATCACATAAGAGTTATAGGACACGCCATTAGGTACAATATACTGACTTTCAAATAAATCGATTGTCTTGTCATCCACGCCAATATATTTAATACTCTCTGAAATATATGTATCTTTCATCGTTCTTCCTCCATATCTGCCTGTCTGTTTTTATATTACGATGTAAATATCAAAAGTCCAAATTGCGATCGTGCAGTTTAGACTTTTGACGCCTAAACCATATTATATCATCATTTTTTATAAATTACTACGTTAATTTGCAGAAACTAAACCTGCCATGCATTTATTTGGCATCTGTTTTTGCCTGAAACTGAGCTTCATTGATAATAAAACGTTCATGTGTGCCCTCGCCGATTTTGCCGCGTTCATCGTAGGCTGTCACGTCAAATACAAGACGACGTCTGTCAATTTCTTTTAAAACACTCTTGCATGTGACTTTCATGCCCATCGGTGTTGCAGATAAATGCTTTACACAAATCTGTGTTCCTACAGTGCCGTTACCTTCTTCAAGTTCAGGTGCCACACTGTTCTGGCATGTCTTTTCCATCAGAGCCACCATCGCCGGTGTTGCAAACACATCCAATGTACCGCTGCCATAAACACTTGCTGTATCCTTTTTTTCAACCACCAGTTCTTCCTGTCCACAAAGTCCAACTTCAAGCATAATCTATATCCGTTACTGAAAACTTATAAAAAGTTATAAACTTCTATGTTTCATTCCTACTTCAACGAGTATGCTTTTGAT
>CAKRHR010000058.1 GCA_934339005.1 uncultured Catenibacillus sp.
ATCTTTTCTCTTGCAATGTCACGTTCTACTCTTTCAACATTTGTCATAATTAAAAATCTTCCTTTCGTTTTATATTATTAAGGGACTTTTTTATCGTGAGCGCAGCGATACGATAAAAAAGACCGCTAAGGCTCCCCGTCCCTATCTTTCTACTATTATTCAAAAATCCAACTATATGATTAATGTGATTTGTCCAAAGACCCTCAAAAGTGAAACTCTTTATTATATTTTTTATTATTTTTTTGAGAGTATATATTATTTATTTCTTTGTTACTCTGCGAACTATTTTGTTCGTTTAGCCAATCCTCAAATTCGTGCGCCAAACTGTCTTGTTCGTTTTGTGAACTATACTGTTCGCTAGGCGGAACCGCGTTTTCTTTATTTATCTTTTTATGTGGCTTTTCATAGAAATCATATATATTTCCTGACTTCTGGACTAAATATCCTTTTTCAATGAGGATATTTACATATTTGTGGAAAGATGTTTTCTTTATCCCTGCTTCTTTTGCAGCTTCCTGCGATAAAGCTAAGTTATAACCATCTCTATTTCCTGCAAGATAGAGGTATAAAGCCAGACCATAAGGTCCAAGGTCTTTGTTCGCATTGTACCAGTTCTCTTTACTAATAGTGAGAAAATTTATATCTACAGATTCTTTATGTATATGAATTATTTTCTGATGTGGTACTGTATCTGGCATAATCAAGATTCTCCTTTACCAATTTTATACTGACTTTTCTTTTGCTCGTTGTAATACTTCAGAAATCTAAGTACATTTCAATGATTTCTTCATCACTCATGGAAGATAATCTATCGAAAAGAGTTTCTGTCTGCAAACCTGTTTTTTCGTACTGTTCAAGTAACTTTTCCGCAGCATATTCTGCTTTTGTAATTCCTAAAACAGTTTCAATAGATTCCAATTCGTTGATTTTCTCATTTCTTTTTGTGTTGTTCATGTTCAACTCTCCTTTATTTATAAATCTAAAAAAATATTAATTATTTCCTCATCTGATTTAGACGCAAGTTCTTTTTCAAGAACATCTTCCCAAAATCCTGCTGCCACAAAAAAATCAAAGACTATATCTCTAGCAGCTTCTGCAATGCTGCAATCATATTCGTTTGCGTATTCTTCTAACTCCTCAAAACGTAAATCTCTGTTCATTTTTAACTCTCCTTTTTATCATTCTTGTCTTATGCTACATCTGTTGAAAGTGGAATAATTTTGGCTTCTGGCTTTTTGGCTCTTTTATCTTCGTAGATCAGTTTTCCGTTTTTTAATGTAGGAATTTTGTTATAATTAGGAAACTGTGCAATAAACCAGTTATATACAAAGTTATAAGGGCTTTTCTGGGATTTTGACTGTGCTTCAATAGTATCCATTACTGCATTCATTTCATCTGCATTATCTAAAACACTAATGTAGGTACGCATTTTTTCATATGTGAGATTTTTGAATTTAGATGCAGTCTTTTTTTCTCTGCCAGACTTAACAATAATAGTCATTGTAGGGAAGTCTGCAAGAATATTCTTAAGAATTTCATATTCAGCAGTTCCATATTCTTCTGATGCCTTTTTGAATGTGTAGTTTACTGTAATTGTGTTATTTGCGAAATTGATTTTGTATCCTTTAACTGCTGTATTTTTTTCGTTTGCCATGATATTTACCTCTTCTTTCTGTTTTCTTTTGGAATTATTGATTTATGCTACAAATTCTTCTTTTTCTGTTTTTTCTTTCTCTTCCAGTTCCTTGAAGAATGTTTTGTAAGTGCTATAATTTTCAAATGTTGCAAGAAACCAAGCAAGAACAGCTTTATAAGGATTTGACTGAACTTTTGACATGAGTTTCTGACGCTCAAACTCTTTTCTGTAATCAATTGCATTGCCGTTTTCATCTTCTTTCTTAGGCTGAACGCTGATGAAAAGTTCCATATTTTTGTAAGTAAGATTTCTGTAAGTTTTCTTCTCTGGGTTCTTTTTAATAGTCTTTGTTACCATTTTTGCATCTGGAAAATCTTTGCGGTATTCTCTCCAAAGTTTATATTCTTCTGTTCCGAAAATTACTGCGTTTTTTGCAAATGCCTTTGTTACCTGTGCTTCTGTTTCGCTGATCATTTTAATTACCATTTTTGCCATTGTTTTAATCTCCTTTGTGTTTTGTTTTTTCTTTGTTTCCCTTGCTCTTTATGTACTTAGTATATCATGTGACAAAATAATACTTGTACTATAAATGGATGAAGTGCTATAATATACACAGAATAGTTCACGAGACTTTTGGATAGATTTTCAGTGGGAATTAAAACTGATTTTTGAAAGTGAGAAGAGCAGCAGCGCAAGGAAATTTCAAGATGAAAGAACTTAATGAAAAGATGAGGATTCTTACTTGAAAGTTGTCA
The DNA here is from genome assembly GCA_934339005.1 of uncultured Catenibacillus sp. Classification (GTDB taxonomy): domain Bacteria; phylum Bacillota; class Clostridia; order Lachnospirales; family Lachnospiraceae; genus CAKRHR01. The sequence continues at coordinate 2,392 of CAKRHR010000058.1, forward strand.
AAAGTTGATGGAAGTATTTAAATAAAAAAAGAATAGATCAGTTTGCACTTTTTTGAATTTGCACATTTAAGCTATTTGGTGGTGTAGAAGAGAGAAGAGTTTGCACATGAATTTGCACACTATATAGAAAAGCAGCAAAAAAGAGAGGAAAGATTTCTCTATCCTCTCTTTGTAAAAATCCTTATTTTATATAGCCTTCAGATTAGCCGAAGTATCTCTTAAGCAGACCAGCGAATGCTTTTCCGTGTCTAGCTTCATCTCTTGCCATTTCATGTACTGTGTCATGGATTGCGTCGAGGTTTAATGCTTTTGCACGTTTAGCAAGGTCGAATTTACCTTCTGTAGCGCCGTGTTCTGCGTCTACTCTCATCTCAAGATTTTTCTTTGTGCTGTCTGTTACAACTTCGCCGAGTAATTCAGCAAATTTAGCAGCATGTTCTGCTTCTTCGTAAGCAGCTTTTTCCCAGTAAAGACCGATTTCTGGATAGCCTTCTCTGTGAGCAACTCTTGCCATTGCAAGATACATACCAACTTCTGAACATTCACCTTCAAAGTTTGCACGAAGATCAGCAAGGATATCTTCAGGAACGCCCTGTGCTACGCCTACAACATGTTCTGCTGCCCATACTTTTTCACCGGACTGCTCTTTGAACTTTTCTGCTGGTGCGTGGCAGATTGGACATTCTGCTGGTGCTGCATCGCCTTCATGAACATAACCACATACTGTACATACCCATTTTTTCATAATTATTATCTCCTTTTCTTCTCCAAAAATAATTGTTTGATTGTTATAAAAATTTGTTTAAAAATAAACTTGTGTTAATGCTTGCTTTTGAGATATTTACTTATTTCTTGTTTTAAGTTTTCTCAAAATCAGTAATCATTACTGATATATTTATCATACACGACTTTCTTTGTTTTGTCAACAGTTTTTTTATTTTATTTTTTACTTTTTTCGGAATCGTTCTCAGAATCTGCTTTTTCTTTCGCTTCCGTAACTTCCTTTGCAAGTTTTGCTTTGCATTCACCGCATATGCCTGTAAAATAAGCCATATGGTCTTCTATCACACCACCAAAGTTCTCTCCTGCGATAACTTCAATGTGCTTTAGCGACATCATCTTCAAATCGCTGACACTGCCACAGCACCGGCAACGGAAGTGATAATGTCTGGAAGTATCGGCATCGAAGCGTTCTGAATCCTCTCCCATGGAAAGCTTGATAATCTTACCCTGCTGCTCAAGAAATGTCAGATTGCGGTACACTGTTCCAAGACTGATATTCGGGCACTGCTCGCGGACGGCTGTATATACAGTTTCAGCGGTCGGATGTGCTTTCGTCGACATCAGGTAAGTATAAATCAGTTCTCTTTGCCTGCTGTATTTAACCATGTATCACAACTCCTTTGTCTATCTTTTGCTTTGTAAAATCGTTACTTCTTCTTGAAACAAATCAGTAATAATTCTTGATTTTATTTTAATCTAAATCTACAAGATTGTCAAGTGCTGAATTTAAAATAATGATGTTTTGATTGCTGCTGCCTCTGTATTTTAATTCAAGATTTCTGAGTGCTTCGATATATGGTCCGTCCACAAGGATGTCTGTAATTGACAGAAGATTGGCAACGTCCTGATTTTCCTTTGCCATTGCCTGAAGCTGTGCATATGTGTAACCGCTGTAAACCATCAGATTTAGTCCAAGTCCTGCAGATTTGATTTTACAACCTAAGGCATACAGCGGGGCTGGCTGGCAAAATGGTTCACCGCCCGAAAAGGTCACACCAGACAGCAGTGGATTTTCCAGACATTCTTTATATATCTCCTCAACGTCCATCCAATATCCGCCTTCAAAATCATGTGTCTGAGGGTTATGACAACCCGGACAATGGTGCGGACAGCCCTGTGTAAAAACAGTCAACCGCAATCCCGGACCGTCTACGATGGATTCATCGATGATACCACTTACTTTTAATCGTGTATCTGAAATTTTAGTTTGCATTTTTCTTACTTTCTTTGTCTGACTGTTTTACAGCCTTACTTAATTAATCTTTTTAATAACTTAAATACCATGTTTAACTCTGTCTTTTTCTTCCGCACGTTTGGCATCGTTAAAACGTTCTGTCGTACCTACAAGATACCCCGTAATCCTTCGGATACGTTCAAAACCTACATTTTCACCTACAACTTTTGTTTCTTCTGCTCTTTTTTCTAAAGTTGACATAACTATTTCCCCTTTCTTGTTTTTTGCATAGTTTTGGCTGCATATTTCAATCTTAGTCTATCTCAATCTTAGTTTCTAAGGTATTTTCCTCTAATTTAATGATGTTAGGTCCAAAAGGTATTTTGCCCCTGACTTGATGCCAGGAATTTCTCCGCAGCTAACGCTATTTTATTTAGTAATATTAGACTCTGCCCTAGCATTTCGGCACATTCGGGTAAATTTTGCGCAGTTCTCTTAATTTTTCCACGCTGACACCCTCACCCTCACGGCGGCCGCATCTTGGACACACATCATCTATGACACCTGTGTAACCACATACAGGGTCACGGTCTACAGGGTGATTAATCGAACCGTAACCAATGCCTTTTTCTTTCATATATTTAATGATACGCTCGAAGGCCTCCAGATTCTTGCATGTATCACCATCCAGTTCCACATAACTGATGTGACCCGCATTCGTCAATGCATGATATGGTGCCTCGATTTCGATTTTTTTATACGCCTTGATTGGATAATACACAGGCACGTGGAAAGAATTGGTGTAATATTCCCTGTCTGTTACACCCTCGATTTTACCATAAATCTTCTGGTCGATTTTGACAAAACGACCACTTAAACCTTCTGCCGGTGTGGCAAGCAATGTAAAATTAAGTCCACGGCGCTTCGATTCTTCATCCATGCGTGCACGCATATGACCGATAATTTCAAGACCAAGCTTCTGAGATGCCTCGCTCTCGCCATGATGTTTGCCAGTCAGCGCTTTTAATGTTTCTGCAAGTCCGATAAATCCAATACTTAATGTACCATGTTTTAAAACCTCTGCAACACTGTCCTCCAAATCCAGTTCATCTGAATCCAGCCAGATGCCCTGTCCCATGAGAAATGGATAATTGCGCACCCTCTTTGTACACTGAATTTTAAAACGATGCAGAAGCTGGCGAATCACAAGGTCAATTTTTTCATCCAGCATTTTATAAAAGCGTTCAATATTGCCTTTCGCTTCAATGCCAAGTCTTGGCAGGTTAATGGAGGTAAAACTTAAATTGCCTCTGCCACACGTCACTTCCCGAGATGGGTCGTAAACATTTCCCATGACACGGGTACGGCAGCCCATGTATGCAATTTCTGTATTATAATCACCTTCTTTATAATATTGAAGGTTATATGGTGCATCAATAAAACTGAAATTCGGGAACAGACGCTTGGCCGATGTCTTGATCGCCAGTCTGAACAAATCATAGTTCGGGTCACCCTGTTTATAATTGATGCCGTCTTTGACTTTAAAAATCTGCACAGGGAAAATCGGTGTTTCACCGCCGCCAAGTCCTGCCTGTGTACATAACAGCAGATTTTTCACTGCCATGCGTCCCTCCGGTGATGTGTCTGTACCATAATTAATTGAACTGAACGGTACCTGTGCGCCTGCTCTGGAATTCATTGTATTTAAATTGTGAATCAATGCCTCCATTGCCTGATATGTTTCTTTATCTGTCTGATCTAATGCCGTCTGGCAGGCATAAGTATCAGCCGCCTCCAACATTTCTTTAGATACATCCGCAAATGTATATCCTGTCAATTCTGCACGGTATTTTTCCGGATGTGCCATGGACGGACGCTGTTCTATCGATTTCTTCATCAAATCAATCACATGCGCCGCCTGCTCTTTGTTCATGCTATTTCTGATTTTTAAAAATGCGCCAAAGGCTTCGTAATATTCTTTGGCATAAGTCTTAGCTACACCTTCTGCCATAGCATAATCAAAGTTTGGCACACTCTGGCCGCCATGCATTTCATTTTGATTTGCCTGAATTGCAATGCATGCCAGCGCAGAATAACTGCGAATGGACTGTGGCTCATTCAGATGACCGTGCCCTGTCGAAAATCCACCATGAAATAATTTGACCAAATCAATCTGACAACAGGTTTCTGTCAACATGTAGAAATCCATATCGTGAATGTGAATATCACCGTTGATGTGCGCCGCCGCAATATCCTTTGGCAGAACATAGTTGTCAATAAAATATTTTGAGCCTTCCGATCCATATTTGAGCATCGTTCCCATGGCTGTATCTGCATCAATGTTGGCATTTTCACGTTTGATATCTTCATCTTTTGCATAGGAATAAGTCAGGCGTTTGTAAATCTGCATCAAATCAGCTTCGGTATTACGGATTTTGGTGTGTTCGGCACGATACAAAATATACGCTTTTGCAGTTTTTGTATAACCGTACTGTATCATGACTTCTTCTACAGTATCCTGCACCTGTTCTACAGTCACGATGGTATTTTCCGGCAGCTTCTGACAGACTTTTTCTGTCAAAAAAACCAGGTCCGTCGGCGTCATAGGCTCTGCTTCCACAGTCTTGTTTGCCGAACTGATGGCATTCATAATTTTTACTGAATCAAAAGGAACGATATCACCGTTTCTTTTTTGAATTTTTTCTAACATACGTCTTTTCCTTCCTGTGTAACTTATTTCTGTCTTACTTAAATATTTCTGTCGTTGTATATATGCATAATTCCTTCAAAATCACAGCATATATATACATTTATGCATTTTCCGTATATTGACATAACGGTATGCTGTCATATCAACTGCATACCGTCATATCTGTTTTCATATCTTAATATTGCGTAATAGCAACATACCGTTCCTTCTGCCTGAAATGTCAAAGTTCATTCCTGTGTCATTCCGATAGTTCAATTATAGCAGAGTTCTAAAAGATTGCAAATCAATATATCATCCAAAAAGCATTTTGACAGAAAATTTATTTTTTCGACACAAAATTTTTTCAAATTTCTTCTTGACAATGATACATCACTGTGCTAATGTATGTACAAATCAAACCGATGATGCGGAGATAACGGTAGCGATGCTTGTACAGAGAACCTGCGATGCTGAGAATCAGGTCAAAAACAAACTATCAAATGGACCGCGGAGGGCACAGTCAAAAGTGCATCACTTATTTGCACCGAGTATTCTGTGACGTATTGCACACGTTAGAGGCAGGGGATATGTTTGTATCCTATAAAGTGTACGGATTTTTTCCGTAAATCAAGGTGGTACCGCGGATTATTGTTTATTCGTCCTTGACAGAAAGTTTTTCTGTCAGGGACTTTTTTGTTATATCAGGTTTTTGAGGTCTAAGCACTCATTGCAGATTTTTTAGATCTGCATCACAGCAAAACAATTGAGATACAAAAAGCAGTTTACATACACAGGAGGCGCATTTCATGAAACCAGACTTTAATACAATTACCAAACTTGCAGCCGAAAATAAATATAATATTGCACCTGTCAGCACAGAAATTTTATCTGATGTTAAAACACCGATCGAGGTGCTTCGCATTTTAAAAAATGTTTCCAGTCACGTTTACATTCTGGAATCTGTTGAAGGTCATGAGAAATGGGGACGTTATACATTTCTTGGCTTTGACCCGAAACTTGAAATCACATGCCACAACGGCACTGTCAAAATCGGTTCTTTAACATTTGAAAACACAAACCCGGACACATACATCCGTCAGATTTTAAGCGAACACAAGAGTCCGAAATTTGATGATCTGCCATCCTTTACAGGCGGTCTGGTCGGTTATTTTTCATATGATTATCTGAAATATTCAGAGCCATCCTTAAACTTAGATGCTCCGGATACAGAAAATTTTAAAGATGTTGACCTGATGTTATTTGACAAAGTCATCGCGTTCGATAACTTCCGTCAGAAAATCATCCTGATTGTTAATATTTCTCTGACAGATAATCTTGAAAGCGAATATCACCGTGCAGAATATGAACTTGAAAATATGAAACAACTGATTCTCCACGGCAACGCAAAACCGGATGAACCGGGCAAGCTTTATTCTGAATTCAAACCATTTTTTGATAAAGAGCATTTCTGCACTATGATTGACAAGGCGAAATATCATATTCATGAGGGTGACATTTTCCAGATTGTCCTCTCCAACCGACTTGAAGCTGATTTTACAGGAAGTCTGCTTGGCACTTACAGAATTTTAAGAACATTAAATCCTTCACCATATATGTTCTATTTTTCAAGCTCAGATATGGAGGTTGCCGGTGCTTCACCGGAAACACTTGTTAAGCTGGAAAATGGTATTTTACATACGTTTCCACTGGCAGGCACCAGACCTCGCGGCAAGACAGAAGCCGAGGATCTACAGCTTGAAAAGGAATTGTTGGATGACCCTAAAGAGCTTGCCGAACACAATATGCTCGTAGACCTTGGACGAAATGATATCGGTAAAATCAGTAATTTCGGTTCCGTCAAGGTTGAAAAATATCACTGTATCGAACGTTATTCACACGTTATGCACATCGGTTCAACTGTGCGCGGCGAACTTGCAGATGGCAAGGATGCACTGGATGCGGTGGCTTCCATTCTTCCGGCAGGTACATTATCCGGCGCTCCAAAAATTCGTGCATGTCAGCTCATCAATGACCTTGAGCAAAATAAACGAGGCATTTACGGCGGTGCGATTGGCTACATTGATTTTACAGGCAATCTCGACACATGTATCGCTATCCGTTTAGCTTATAAGAAAAATGGCAAAGTCTTCGTTCGAAGCGGTGCCGGTATAGTTGCTGATTCTGTTCCTGAAAATGAATATCAGGAATGTATCAATAAAGCAGCCGCAGTTGTCAAAGCGCTTAAAGATGCACAGGAGGTGGAATAAATGATTTTACTGATTGATAATTACGATAGTTTTTCATATAACCTGTATCAGTTGATTGGTTCAATTAATCCGGATATCAAAGTTGTCCGAAATGATGAGTTAAGTATCGCTGACATTCGTGCATTAAACCCATCAGCCATTATTCTTTCTCCGGGTCCCGGCCGTCCGGCTGACGCAGGAATCTGCATCGATGTTGTCAAAGAATTATATAAAGAATATCCCATCCTTGGTGTCTGCCTCGGTCATCAGTCTATTTGCGAAGCCTTTGGTGCAACTGTTTCCTACGCCAAACAATTAATGCACGGCAAACAGTCCATCGCAAAACTTGATCTGACCTGCCCGATATTTAAAAATTTACCACAGGATATTCCGGTGGCCAGATATCACTCTCTCGCCGCTGTCAAAGAAACCATGCCAGATTGCCTGACAATCACCGCTGAAACAGAGGATGGCGAAATCATGGCGGTGAAACATAAGGATTATGATGTTTACGGCGTGCAATTTCATCCGGAATCCGTACTTACACCGGATGGTATGGTGATTTTGCAGAATTTTTTACAGCACAGGAGGTTCTCAAAATGATTGCAGAAGCGATAAAAAAAATTGTAGATAAACAGGATTTAACATATGATGAAGCCTATCAGGTGATGGACGAAATTATGAGCGGTGCAACTTCACAGGTTCAAAATGCCGCATTTCTCGCAGCCCTTTCCACCAAAAGTACGCGTGCTGAAACTATCGACGAAATTTGTGGATGCGCCAAAGCGATGCGCGACCATGCACTTCCTGTAGAGCATGATTTGGATGTACTTGAAATCGTCGGTACAGGCGGCGATAATGCACAGAGTTTTAATATTTCTACTGTTTCATCACTGATACTTTCCGCTGCAGGTGTTAAAGTTGCCAAACATGGTAACCGCGCAGCTTCTTCCAAATGCGGTGCAGCCGATTGCCTGGAAGCCCTTGGCGTGAACATTCAGCAGGATCCAGAAAAATGTGTTGAACTTTTAAATACCGTCGGCATCTGCTTCTTCTTCGCACAGAAATATCACACTTCTATGAAATATGTCGGTGCGATTCGTAAAGAGCTTGGTATCCGTACTGTATTTAATATTCTTGGACCTCTGACAAACCCTGGCAAACCAAATATGCAGTTACTTGGTGTTTACGATGAAGTGCTCGTTGAACCACTGGCTAAAGTGCTTCAAAGTCTTGGTGTTAAGAAAGGTCTTGTCGTTTTCGGTCAGGATAAACTGGATGAAATCTCCATGAGCGCACCAACAACAGTTTGCGATTTTGTGGACGGCACACCAAAAACTTATGTGATTGCACCTGAAGATTTTGGTTTAAACAGATGCACCCGCGAAGATTTAAAGGGCGGCACACCTGAAGAAAATGCACAGATTGCACTGGATATTTTAAATGGTGCCAAAGGTCCAAAACGTGACACTGTTTTAATGAACGCCGGTGCAGGCCTCTATATCGCCGGCAAAGCTGGTTCAATCGCAGACGGCATCAAACTTGCTGCAGAGCTTATCGATTCCGGCAAAGCACTGGCAACACTGGAAGCATACAAAGAAGCTTCTAATAAATAAATGTTATTATAACAATTTCCAGGAGGAATTTCATGGATACAATATTAAATACCATTGCAGATTACGCCAAAATACGTGTTCAGCAATCCAAACAACTTGTTTCATATGATGACATCAAATCCATGGCATTATCAATGAACTGTGATACAGGATTTCCATTTGAAAAAGCACTTGCCGAAGATGATATCAGTTTTATTTGCGAATGCAAAAAAGCTTCGCCCTCAAAGGGATTGATTGCACCGGATTTTCCATATGTAGATATTGCCAAATCCTATGAACAGGCCGGCGCTTCCTGTATTTCTGTTTTGACAGAGCCAAAATGGTTTCTCGGAAGCAATCATTATTTAAAGGAAATCACACATACAGTTTCAATTCCATGTATCCGTAAGGATTTTACAGTGGATGACTATATGATTTATGAAGCCAAAGTACTTGGCGCTTCCGCCGTTTTACTGATTTGTGCAATTCTTGACGAGGACACGATTCGAAAATGGATCGGCATCTGCGATACTCTCGGTCTTTCCGCACTTGTGGAAGCACACGATGAAGAAGAAATCGCCATGGCAGTTCGCGCAGGTGCAAGGATCATCGGTGTTAATAACCGAAACTTAAAGGATTTCACAGTGGATGTCCACAACAGCGAACGACTTCGCAAGCTCGTTCCTGAAAACATTTTATTTGTTGCAGAAAGCGGCATTAAAACCGCAGATGATATTCAGGTACTTCGGGATGCTAACGTCAACGCAGTGTTGATTGGCGAAACGCTCATGCGTGCCCCGGATAAAAAGGCAATGCTTGACGGACTTAAAGGTGTCAATGTTGCTAAATAAAAATTGACAGGAGGGATGCTCACATGACAAAGGTTAAAATCTGTGGCTTGCATACAATGCGTGACATCGATTATGTAAATCAGGCACAGCCGGATTTTGCAGGTTTTGTGTTTGCAGATTTCAGTTCAAGATATGTCACTGCCACACAGGCAGAAGTTTTAAGTCAGAAGTTAGATAAGGCTATCATTCCTGTCGGTGTCTTCTGGGACCATCCCGTAACATTTGTTGCAGATTTACTCAACCGGGGTGTGATTCAGATAGCACAGTTACATCATCATGAAGATGAAGATTATATCCGTCAGTTAAGAGCGCTGACCAATGCCCCGATTATTAAAGCATTTAAAGTTACTTGTACAGAGGATATTGAAAAAGCCTGCCGTTCCAGCGCGGATTTTATTTTACTGGATAATCATATTCCCGGCAGCGGTCAATGTTTTGACTGGTCATTCCTTCAAAACATCTCCAGACCATTTTTTTTGGCAGGCGGCTTAAATCTTCAAAATATTAGAGATGCCTTACAAATTCATCCTTACGCACTGGATGTCAGTTCCGGTGTCGAAACCGACAAAGTGAAAGATTTAGAGAAAATGAAAGCATTTGTACAGGCGGCGAAAAACTTTTAACCCCACAATACAAACGAACAGGAGAATGCATTATGACAAACCCAAAAGGACGCTTCGGAGTTCACGGTGGTCAATATATTCCGGAAACACTGATGAACGCAGTTATTGAACTTGAAGCAGCATATGAACATTATAAAAACGACCCGGAATTTAACCGTGAACTTGAAGATTTATTTAACAACTACGCCAACCGCCCAAGCCTGCTTTATTATGCCAAAAACATGACAGAAAATCTTGGCGGCGCTAAAATCTATTTAAAACGTGAAGATTTGAACCACACAGGTGCCCACAAAATTAACAACGTCCTCGGTCAAGCATTGCTCGCTAAGAAAATGGGCAAAACCCGTCTGATTGCCGAAACCGGCGCCGGTCAGCACGGTGTTGCCACAGCGACTGCTGCCGCTTTACTTGGCATGGAATGTGTCGTATTTATGGGTAAAGAAGACACAGAACGTCAGGCATTAAATGTTTACCGTATGCGTCTGCTCGGTGCCAAAGTCGTACCTGTCACAACCGGTACAGCAACCTTAAAGGATGCCGTTTCTGAAGCTATGCGCGAATGGACAAACCGTATTGACGATACACATTATTGTCTTGGTTCTGTCATGGGACCTCACCCATTCCCAACCATTGTTCGTGACTTTCAGGCGGTCATTTCCAAAGAAATCAAATCTCAGATTCTTGAAAAAGAAGGCAGACTTCCTGACGCTGTGATTGCATGCGTTGGCGGTGGAAGCAATGCGATTGGTACATTTTATAACTTTATCGATGACAAAGATGTCCGATTAATCGGCTGCGAAGCTGCAGGCCGCGGCATTGACACATATGAAACAGCCGCAACAATCAACACAGGCCGCCTCGGTATTTTCCACGGTATGAAATCTTATTTCTGTCAGGATAAATACGGCCAGATTGCCCCTGTTTACTCTATTTCCGCAGGTCTTGACTATCCGGGTATCGGACCTGAACACGCATGGTTACATGACACAGGACGCGCTGAATATGTCGCAATTACAGATGATGAAGCTGTAAATGCATTTGAATATTTAAGCCGTCAGGAAGGTATCATTCCTGCTATTGAAAGCGCCCATGCTGTTGCTTATGCCATGAAGCTTGCGCCAACGATGTCTAAAGACCAGATTATTGTAATTACTATTTCAGGCCGCGGAGATAAAGACTGTGCTGCTATCGCACGTTACAGAGGAGAGGATATTTATGAGTAAGATTGCAAATGCATTTAAAAACGGAAAAGCATTTATTCCATTTATTACATGTGGTGACCCTGACTTAGAAACCACAAATAAAGTCATTCACGCCATGGTCGATGCCGGTGCTGATTTAATCGAGCTTGGTATTCCATTTTCAGACCCGACAGCCGAAGGTCCTGTGATTCAGGAGGCCAATGTACGTGCACTTTCAGGCGGCGTGACAACGGATAAAATTTTTGATTTAGTGAAAGAACTGCGCAAAGATATCACAATTCCAATGGTATTTATGACATATGCCAATGTAGTTTATTCTTACGGCGCTGAGAAATTCATCAGTATTTGTCAGGAAATCAGCATTGATGGTCTGATTTTACCGGATGTACCTTTTGAAGAAAAAGAAGAATTTGACGGACTGTGCAAACAATACGGTCTTGATATGATTTCTTTGATTGCACCAACTTCTGAAAATCGTATCGCCATGATTGCCAAAGAAGCCAGTGGCTTTATTTATGTTGTTTCAAGTCTTGGTGTCACAGGTACACGTACAGAAATCACTACAGATATCGGTGCTATGGTGGAACTCGTTAAGAAAAATACAGATGTGCCTTGCGCGGTTGGCTTTGGTATTTCCACCCCTGCCCAGGCAAAGGATATGGCATCAAAATCCGACGGTGCCATCGTAGGTTCCGCTATTATCAAACTTCTTGCAAAATACGGCAAAGATGCCGCCGGCCCTGTTGGAGAATATGTTAAGAGCATGAAGGATGCTGTGCGGGAGGCGTAAAGGAGAATTAAAGAGATGACTGCAAAAGAATTATGGCATGAATTTTGTGTAAGCAAAGGGATTGCCGAAGATACACCTTACGGGGCATGGGCGTTTTGTGGCGGCGGTCCGGCAGGTGATGAACTTGCTGCCCTTGTCCTTAAAGGCATTAAGTTTGGCACTGCCAGTGCTCTGGATGATTATATTTATGAGGACGCTTTGGATGAACTACCGAAAGTTGGTGATTACAGTGTCATTTTACTGGACAATGACGAGGCTGTTTGCGTTATCCGCGATTATGACGTCTACACAAGACCGTTTGGAGAAGTTTCTCATTTTCATGTCTATTCAGAAGGTGAAGATGACCGCACACTGGATGCATGGCGTAGAATCCACACCGAGGCTTTTGGCCCGGATTTAAAAGAAATCGGATATCCTCTGACCAATGACTCAAAGATTGTCTGTGAGAAATTCACTGTGGAATATATTGCTGATACGGAGGCTGTTCGGACATTGCTTGCAACAAATGAAAGTTCATCCTCTGCCCCACAGACTTCATCATCTACGTCAGAGAATAAAACCACTAACAAGCAAATTGCATCATCTATTTCTAACAAAAATACTATAGCGATGGATAATGTTATCCCTGACATCTACTTCATCGAGCCAACAATGGATATCGCCGATGCCATCGCTGATTATCGTCAGGAATTACTTGAAATAGACAGCACTTTTGATGGCACTTTATCTTTAAAACGTATGCCTGACATGCAGGAATATATTGATTATGTCATTGACCGCGCAAACCCAATCCATGAGACACCAGAGCAAAATGACCTCGTAACCCTTTTGTTCTGCGTGCGCAAATCAGATTCAAAAATTCTTGGTTCAATCCAGATTCGCCACGAAATGGATGAGTTTAAGCGTCTGTATTCCGGTCATATCGGTTATTCTGTCCGACCAAGTGAACGCCGCAAAGGCTACGCTACCCGAATCCTTAAATTCGCTGTTGACTATTGCCGCACACTTGGCATTAAAGATATCAACATCAGTTGTATGACCGACAACGAAGCCAGCCGAAGAACTATTCTTGCAAACGGTGGCCAATACCGCGACACCGTTCATCTTCATTCAGACCAACTTGATATTGATTTGGAAAGATATTTGATATACACGGAGTAAGATTAAAGAAGCAGACACAAAATGTGCCTGCTTCTTTATGTCTTCTTAATCTATTTTCTATACTTAAATCTATAAACAAGTCTTTTTTTGTTCCAATGCTATTCCAATCAAGCGATTTGTCTGGTCTGCCATAAATAATGGAATATTTAACACATCATCGTCCAATTTCAAATTATCAAGAGAAAATCGAATGCGTAATTTGACCTTATCCGGGAAAAGTTCCTTAAATTTTTTTAGGCTTTTACTGGATATATTCGCCTCTGATTTAACCTCAACAGGAAAAATATCGTTTTCTCGTTGAATCAAAAAGTCCACCTCATAAGGGGGATTACTCTGCGACCAATAACGTGGTACAACATCCAACTGTGGAATTAAAGTCTGCAATACAAAGTTCTCGGTCAATGCTCCTTTGAACTCAGTAAACAATCGATTACCCTCACCAAAAGCTGTAGGTGCCAACTGTGCCAACCGCCGGAGTAGCCCTACATCTACAAGATAAATTTTAAATGCAGAAAGATCATCATAAGCCGCAATCGGTAATCCTGGAGCTGCACTTCGATAAATTTTATGCACTAATCTTGCATCGACCAACCACTGCAATGCATCTTCGTACTCACGTGCCCTCGCCCCTTCTTTAACAACTTTATAAATAAATTTTTTATTGATTTGATAGACGGAAATCTCCTTATAAGTCCTCGCAAATGTTTATAAAACCTTGCGAAAATGGCTTA
>CAKRHR010000059.1 GCA_934339005.1 uncultured Catenibacillus sp.
GCGATTTACGCAGTAAATCAGCGGATTCTGAATGTTTCAGAATTACGGGAGTAGCGTTAGCTACGGAGTAATTCGTGGCATCAAGTTAGGGGCAAAATACTTTTTGACCCTAACATCATCATATTATGAGAATTTATAATTGGGAATTTTTCGGTTACTATTTTTTTAGTTTTCCGATTTACTACTGATACTTTTTCACAATAATACTGGAATTCTGACCACCAAAACCAAAAGCGTTAGACATCGCATATTCAATCTGTTTCTTGCGGGCAGTATTTGGAATGTAATCCAGGTCACAGGCTTCATCCTGATGTTCAAGATTGATTGTCGGAGGCAAAATACCCTCGTTCAAAGCCTGAACACATGTAATCACTTCAACAATACCACCGGCGCCCATCATATGGCCTGTCGCACCCTTTGTTGAGCTACAGCAAAGGGCATCTGCAGCGTCCTCAAATACCATACGAATTGCTTTTGTTTCTGCAATATCGCCTGCAGGTGTTGATGTACCATGCATGTTAATATAATCAATCTTATCCGGTGTAATACCTGCACTTGCAAGTGCAAGACGCATACATTCTGCTGCACCTGTGCCTTCCGGGTTCGGTGCTGTCACATGATAAGCATCTGTGTTGTTCGCATAACCTGCCAACTCACAATAAATCTTTGCCTGTCTTGCTTTGGCATGAGCTTCTGTTTCAAGCAGTAATGCACCACCGCCTTCACCCATAATAAAGCCATCTCTGTCTTTATCAAATGGTCTGCAGGCTTTCTCAGGTTCATCGTTGTGTCTTGATAATGCGTGAGCTGCCGCCAGGCTCTGAAATACCAGAGGACACAGGCTGGCTTCGCCGCCAACAACAAGCACTGCATCACACATACCTGAACGAATCATCATCGCCCCTGTCAGAATCGCATCTCCGCCTGATGAACATGCTGTACTGACTGTGAGGCTTGGTCCCTGGATATGATGCGCAATTGAAATCTGGGCTGCACTGACGTTACCAAGAATCTTTGGTACAAATCTTGGGCTGACACTCTTACGTGTAGACTCTGCCATCTGCATCTGTGCTTCGGCTGTTGCTGCAGAACCACCCATGGCTGTTGCCATCACGATACCTGTTCTTGCGGGTTCAATCTCGATCCCGCTGTCTGTGAGTGCTTCTTCCGCTGATGCATAAGCATACTGCATAAATACGTCCATCTCACGCACAAGCTTCTTTGGCATATAGTTTGTCGGTTCAAAACCTTTGACTTGTGCACCAATCTTTACAATCGTGTCAGATGTATCAAAATTGGTGATTGTTCCAATACCACACTCACCTTTAATCAGGTTTTCCCAAAATGTCTTCACACCTATACCAACAGGTGTCACTGCACCCATACCTGTAATTACTATTCTCTCTCTATCCATTTGCCTTATTCGTCCTCTTCATAAATTCTACCGCCGAAACATCTATTCCCGGCCTCTTTTTACATATATAGTTAGTATAGCAAAAGAAGGTATATGTGTCAAACAATATAAAGTATTATGTTTAGTAGTTTTGATTACTATATCAAATAGTATACATGAATATTAACATACTTTTTTTTCTGTGTCAATATATGCTCACAAAATATCCCTATTCTCTATACCCGTCAGCTATCTCTATTCTCCTTATTTCAAATTTTCCTCATTTTTTCTTTACTTTAGTGCAGAAAAGTATTAAAGTAAAGAGTAAGTCAACCAGTACTTAAACATTCAGTACTTCAATATTTGTCACAGACATTATTACACTCTATATAAAGGAAGGTTTTTCTATGGTTTCACAGCAGATTCTTAATGATATTAATAATAGCTCAGCCATTCGTGCTATGTTCACAGAAGGCAAAAAACTTGCCGCCAGAGTCGGCGCAGAAAACGTATATGATTTCAGCTTGGGCAATCCTGTCACACCTGTTCCCGACAGCTTTACCCAGGCCTTAAAAGACGTCATTAATACAGAAGATTCATTATCTTTACATGGCTACATGGACAATGCAGGTTATCCTGAAGTCCGTCAGCAGGTTGCAGAAAGTTTAAATAACCGCTTTGGTGTATCCCTTGCCGGCAAAAATATTATTATGACTGTCGGTGCTGCCGGCGCAATTAATGTTATTTTAAAAACACTCATTGATATCGGCGATGAAATGATCGTATTCAAACCTTATTTTACAGAATACCGCAACTACATCGGCAACTGGCGCGGCAAACTGGTACTTGTTGAACCGGATTACTCAAATTTTCAGCCGGATTTTGAAGATTTGGAACACAAAATCAGCCCGAAGACAAAAGCAATTATCATCAACAATCCTGTCAATCCAACAGGTGTTGTTTATTCAGAAGACACAATTAAAAAAATCGCTGCAATTCTTGAAGCAAAACAAAAAGAATATGGTCATGAGATTTATATTATTTCTGATGAACCTTATAGAGAACTTGTTTTCGATGGCAAAGAAACACCATTTTTGACAAAATACTACGCAAATACATTCGTAACTTACTCCTTTAGTAAATCCCTGTCGATTCCTGGCGAACGTATCGGCTATATCGTTATCCCTGATGAAATGGCGGATTTTGATACAGTTGTCGCCGGTCTGACAATTGCCAACCGTATCTGCGGTTTCATCAATGCACCTTCTCTGCTTCAGAAGGCTGTGGCTCGCTGCCTGTATGAAAAAACAGACATTGATTTCTATGACCGCAACCGTAAGATGCTTTATAAAATCGTAACGGACTGTGGTTTTGAATGTGTTTATCCTGAAGGAACTTTCTATCTGTTTATGAAGAGCCCTGAACCGGATGAGCTGCACTTCGTTGAAGTTGCCAAAAAACATCACCTTATGCTCGTCAATGGTACAACTTTTGGCTGCCCGGGTTATGTGCGTCTGGCTTACTGTGTACAGCCGGATATGATTGAGCGCTCAAAAGGTGCATTTGAAGCTCTTGCTAAAGAATACGGATTATAGAAGCGTTTTTATGTAACCGGAACATTACGGAGTAATTTCCCGGTTACATAAAAAATAAGCGGTTCGACCAAATGACCGAACCGCTTATTTTTTGTATTCACATATAAGGTAACTTTCTTATGTATCTCGCATGATTAATGGCAATGTCCACCACAGTTTTTGCAATCTCCACCGCACTGAATCGATTTACCTGCTTTTTTGGATTTCACCATATAGCCGACAATAAGTCCAACAACGACAACTAATACGGCTGTTACAATAATTGTACCCATATCATCATCCTCTTTTCATTGTCCGTTTTAGTTAGCACAATCTAACTACATATAGATTAGCATTAACTAACTTATTTGTCAACTGTTTTAATTAATTTTTTTAATCTAATTAATCTATCCAGGTTCGTCCTGATACATCAATGGTTGCATGTGCCATCTCCACCATCGGGTCTATATACCAGTCATTTAACTGTGCTTCCGTTTTCAGAACAGACAATTCTGTACATGCCATCACAACCCGACTGCAGCCCGCATCACGATAGGCAGCTGAAATACGTTCCCAGCTCTGCTCATCATAATTCTTACCACATTTGATTCGATCATATATCTGATGCATAACTTCTTTCTGGATTGCATCCTCTGGTGTATAACATTCAAAACCTTTTTCTTCAAGCACCGATTGATACAATCTGGTCCGGATTGTACCGTCTGTTGCCATAATACCAATACGTTCACCCTTTGCACATATCTTCTCCAAATGCGCAACTGTCAGATGAATCATATGTAATACAGGTATCTGAAGCTCGTGTTGTATCATATCTATAAAAAAATGTGCCGTATTGCAAGTTACCGCAATTGCCTTGCATCCACTGTTTTGTAAAAACAGTGCATCTTCAAGCATCTGATTGCGCACATCTTCATAATCATTATTTAATATGGCTTCTGTACGGTCAGGTATAGACGTATCACTTAATATTATCATATTAATATGATCCTGATCTTTTTCTGCCTTTGTATGGTCTGTCACCATTTTATAAAATAATTCTGATGCCATCGGTCCCATACCGCCAATAATACCAATTTCTGCTTTCATATTTATACATCTCCTGTCTGCTGTCACTTTATTACCAAGTCACTGTATATTTTTCGTAATGCTGCATTACAGAGTCAAAACTCACCTCTGCTTTAAAACAAATTATTTACTATATCTGTGTTTCTTAATGACATAAATAGACTTTAGACAAATTATTGCATTTTACACCAAAACCAAACAAATATTTATACCTGCATGATAAATGGTCTGACTTTGAACGGGCAAATACATTACTCAATAAAAGAACGGGCAATCGCCATCTCAAACGGATCTTTGGCACTATATGCCACCGTATACGGATCAATCAGTCTTGCGCCTGGATACCAGGAGGCATTCTGCGCTCTTGTATGCTCTTTATAATTAATCAGCAATTCATATGCAGGTACTAACGGTCGTGCCTGCTGAGGCTTTGTCAGTGCTTTTGCCACACCTTCTTCAATCGCTCTGACCACATCCTGCGGATGCATATTCCATGTACCACCGCCGATACCAGTTTTTGTGGATACCGTTTCTATATGAGGATACAGAGATTTTGCGGTTTCACAGATGCCCTTATCGCCCGAAATAAATATTGATGGCACTCTAAAATAATCCGCAAGCTGCGCATTAATCATAAATTCCGAGGCATATACCCCATTAATCTTCACCCATTGAAACCACTGGTCTTCGACAGTGTGCCTTAATGGACTCGTATTTGTGTATGCACCAGAGTGATAACCAATATAAATTACACCGCTGTATGTATCATCTAACCCTGCCATCATCGCTAACGGCGTACACATCCATCCACGTAAAAGCTGTGTGCCTGCCGGAAGCAGACGCGCATCAATGTTTAATGCATCTTCATGTCCGTCTTTAACAACAACCTCATAACCTGCAGCAATCGCTGCCCTGCAGGCCGCCGCAACCTCAAGGGACATCTGCTCGCAGGCCTGCTCATAGCCCTGACCACCATAACGCGTTTCACGCCAGTCTGTCACACCCGTCACGCCTTCAATATCCGCAGAAATAAATATTTTCATCTGATTTTCACGCCCCTGTCTTTATACGGTATCATATCTTTGATAGCAGGATCAAAATATATGTTATCCATGAAACGATATCCCGACTATGCCAAATCTTTATATATACTCATTCAACGCATGCACAACTTTACCGCGCACGCCACATACTGTTTTCGCATGTGCCAGTGAGCTTAAAATCGCTTCCTCCACTGCTTCTGCTGTTGCTTCAAACACGATATCCATGCGATCATCATGCAGCATCTTTGTCTGTAAAATGGCATTTTTTGACTGATGCGGTACACGATTTGCCGTTGAAAACGCAATTGATATATCTCCGCTGCCGTTGCCGCAAAATGAACCTGTCCGTGCAAGTGCAATCGTTGCACGTTTTGCCATGCGCTTTAACTGACGCTCATTTAAAGGTATATCTGTACCAATTAAAATAATCACAGAACCTTTCTCGACATCGCCTGCAGATGTGTTATTCGCAGGTGTACATGTATCTATATGTCTGCCATCAATCCGTAAATTTCCGGCAAATCCAAAGTTTGTCAGTGTCAATGCACCAATCGTATATGACTGTTCATCCAATTCAATCACGCGTGATGCAGAACCTATACCGCCCTTTAAACCCATACAGATCATGCCTGTGCCTGCACCCACAGCGCCTTCTTCAAATATCTCCGACGCTTGATTTAACGCCGCCGTCACATGCTCTGCTTTTACATGCTGACCCCGTATATCATTGAGTTCGCCGTCATTACACTCTGTCACAACACAATTGACCGTACCTGTCGTTACGCCAATTTCTTCATTTTGTCCAAGCATGTATTTGACCGTTGTGTCCAGCACAGTACCTACACTCAATGTATTCGTCATCATAATTGGAGATTCAATTGTTCCTAATTCTTCAATCTGAACAAGCCCCACGGATTTTCCAAAGCCGTTAATGACAGACACAGCAGCCATTACTTTATCTTTAAAAAGATTTCCTCCATGCGGAAGTACTGCTGTCACTCCTGTGTGGATACCTTTTTTGTCATCCTCAAGAGTCACCTGTCCGACTTTGACACCGGGCACGTCCGTAATCAAATTGAGTTGTCCCGATGTAAACTTGCTTGTCATCTTAACTTTTGAGTCTTTTGCTAAGCCCATCTCTGTCACTCCTGTCTGCCGCACACATCTCCAAAACCACGCGCGTTTTTCTATATAAGTTTAAGTGATGTCTGTACGACAATTTTTCATATATTGCATTTACTTTACATATCCAGCTGGTCTGCCAGTATAAACTTAAATTCATTTGCCAGGACACTAAGTGCCGGATTATCATTTTTCTCTTTCCATACCATTACAATCGGGTGTCGGCTGCCAATCGGGATAAACCCAAAATCACTCATACCCTTTGCAGTAGACCACCAGTCTGTAACCGCTACACCCATGCCGTTGTGTACACAGGCATTCATTGACTCGATATTTCTGACAACCTGAATGCGTGGTTCAAATCCAAACGGACGCATATATTCCCGCACAAGATTTGCCGCATAAGTTGCCTCCTCGGATGATAATGCAAAGAAAAGTTCATTTTCAAAATCCTTCGGACATAAATCGACTTTTTTCGCCAGTTTGTGTTTGCTGGAAAATAAAATAATTCTCGGTATGGACGTCAATTCTTCCACATGTGTGTATTCGATATCGGCCAGCGTCACATCAATCGACATCGCCGCATCAATGCTGTCGTTTTTCAGTGCCTGCACTAGACCCCGGGTACCGAAACATTCCAGCAGAATCTCTACATTTGGATAATCCTGCTTAAACTTTTCAAGTATCGCAGGGAAGAAACCGGAGATATCCCAGCCCTCCAGACATCCAAGCCGTATCCGACCGCTTCTTTGTCTGTTTAAATCCTGCGCACGTTCCCGAATCAGACGATAACGCACTTGTAAATCTGAAAAAAATTCATAATATAATTTACCGGCTTCTGTCAGGAAAATAGATTTGTTTGTTCTGTCAAATAACGCTACTCCCAGTTCTTTTTCCATCGCAGATACATGACGGCTGACTGCCGGCTGAGATACAGATAACTCTTCTGCTGTTTTTGTAAAACTCAAATTCCGCGCAACGGATAAAAAATATTTAATCTGTAAATCGTTCATTTGACCCAACCTCTCAATCACCCGGCATATGCCCTGATTTTACATTTCCAATAGTGTCATGTTACCACAGACCCTGCTTTCTTTCAAGGAATAATCCGTAAGTTATAACGTTTGGCACATATATTGGCTTTGCAAATGAGTTATATTGGCCCGTAAAGCAAAAATCGGCCAATACACGCCTTTGTGTATTGACCGATTAAGGATATACTAATATATTTTGGGATTTTTTTCAAGTTATTTTTCTATAAATTTTGACTGCATTCATACAATTCTACAATTCTATAACTGCCATCTGCTGCCAGGATAACCCTCCATCTTTCATCTGCTGCATAATCATATCAAGCGCATCGGGCCTTGTCTTCCATGCCAGCCCACAACCTGCCGAAATCTGTGTCGGAAGAGGTATCAGCCGCCCTTCTATATGATGTTGTATGCAATACTTCTCCATCCGCATTGCCTGCGTTGTCGTTTCAAATGTGATAATTAGTGTCTGTGCTGTCATCTTGTCTGCCTTTCTGCCAATCTTTTCAACGCCTCCGCTGCCTGATGGATTTCTTCCGGGGTGTTCATGTTGGAGAAACTGAAGCGGACTGCGCCCTGCTTTTTCGTGCCGAGGCTCTCATGCATCAGTGGAGCGCAGTGGGCACCTGCTCTGACAGCGATTTCTGCGTTTTCCCACAACCAGTCCGCCACATAAGCAGAGTCCAGATTACCCATATTTAAAGTAACTGTCGCAATTCTTTGGTTCAAATCCGGATTACCATATAAAGTAATGCCTTCAATATCAGATACTTCATCGACAAATTGTCTGCATAACATCATCTGCTTAACTCTGATATTTTCAACACCTTCCTGCACAATGTATTCAAGTGCTGCACCAAGTCCGGCGATGCCGTGTGCATTTTGTGTACCGGCTTCAAGTACATCCGGCATTTGGGGTGGCTGCTTTCTGTCAAAGCTGTGTACACCGCTGCCGCCAACCTTTAACGGTGAAATATCCAGACCTTCGCGAATGTAAATTCCACCAGTGCCCTGTGGCCCCAGCAGCCCTTTATGCCCGGAAAAACAAAACACATCAATACCCATTTTCCAAACATCCACAGGCACACATCCCGCGGTCTGCGCACCGTCCACAATGAGCAACAATCCATGTGCTTTGGCAAAATGAGAAATGCGCGCCAAATCGGTCAGATTACCTGTCAGATTTGACGCATGTGTGACCACAAGGGCTTTGGTATTTTTCCTGCAGCTTTGCTCTAAAATATCATAGTCCAGCAGACCTTCACCCGCTGCATAATGCTTATCCAACGGTACAAAAGTCACTGAAACGTTTTCCTCATCCATTTTCCGGTATAATGGCCGTAAAACAGAATTATGCTCACACACTGTTGTTATCACATGCTCACCCGAATGAATCAGGCTATGTATCGCTATATTTAAACTCTCCGTGGCATTTGCAGTAAATGCAATACATTCCGGTGATTCGGCATGAAGCAGCTCTGCCAGAAGCATGCGCGTATTAAAAATCATCCGCGCAGTATCTAAAGTTGCCCCATGACCGCCGCGTCCGGCATTGCCAACATATGAAAACGCCTCTGCCACCGCCCGCGCCACCTGTGGCGGTTTATGAAATGACGTTGCTGCATTGTCCAGATAAATCATGGTTTTATAATCAAACCTGCCTTTGTCATTTTCTCTGCAATCACATACATATTTGTCACTTCACCAACCGCAAGTTTGTCTGTGATGCCATAAAAATTCAGGCAAGTACCACAAGTCAGGATTTCTACACCAGCAGCCTCAAGTGTCTTTAAATCTTCCAAAGAAGCTGAACCTTCACAAGTCAGTTTTGCGCCGCCATTATAAAAAAGCATTGTAGATGGAAGTGTGCCCTGCTGGCTGATGGCATAAATAAAACCTTTGATCAGCACTGCACCAAGTTCATCGTTGCCCTCACCCATCTTATCTGAAGAAATCGCAATAACTGTGTTTGTTCTGGCATCCGGGATGCATGTTGTTTCGGATGCATTTACTGAAGCTGTGCCATTTGCTATCTGCACATCAATCACAACTTTAAACTGTGCTTCACCCAGTTTTTCAGATTTGACAGCATAGCCCTCATGGGTTGCCATTTTCATTAAATTCTGAACTGCCACTTCATTGTCCACCAGAGTTTCCACAACATCAGAAACTGTCATTGTCTGAATAGCCTTTTTTGTTTTTACAACCGGAATCGGGCACGCATCGCCCATTGCATTAATTTGTATCATGATATTTGCACTCCTTTATCTTTATCAAGACACTCATCTCTATTAAATCCTGTTATATCATACTCTTCTATTATGAGAAGTAACATAATGTTATGTTCTCGCCACGATGAAATATTTAAGATTAATAGCTTTATTTTTCTAATTTAAAGTTTCTCTACTTGCCTGCAACACTCACATGCTTAAGCAGCATCGCCTTCGGACCTTTAAATCCTGCTGTATCCTGCATTTCCTTTGAAAAAATAAATTCTTTCTGCGCATCATAGATATTGCCGTTGATTGAACCACCTGTAACAGGTGTAATCTTTGTACCGTCATTTAAATACGCCAGACGAATCTCTCCGCCATAGTAACCATTCATTGCATTCATCTGGAAATCTGAAAAATTCACAACATATAATCCTTTATGCGCTTTCATCTCTTCAAATGACATATGGCCTGAGGCACATTCTATCTTTCTATAGTTACCTGTTGCAGGGACATTCAGATAACTTGAAAAACGCACACCTGTATGAATATTTTTAAATACACCATCAGTAATACACGGCAAAGTTTTCATCGTTGTACCCTCTGTACTAAATGGCTCAGTTGGTATATATGTCAGATTTAAAAGTTCACCACAAACTTCGGTTGGCTCACCCTGAATAAAATCGCCTATTCTGAAATCTGAATATTCATTGTATATATATCCGCCTGCTGCACGATCTTTATAATAAGATAATACTGTCTGCACATATCTGTCAGAAAGCACCACATCATACACACCTGCATCCGGTGCAGTATCTGCTGCCGCACGGTCATGCACCATCACAAGCGCATTTTTCACTTTTTCTTTTAAAGCATCCAGCGCTAAAGTATCATACTCAAAGTTCTGCCATATCTCTACATCCTGTGGTGCTTTACACTGAACAACAAACTCACCATTGATATTGTAATCCATGTAGCTGACATCCACATTCTGTGAATTGAGCACACGCACCTTTTTGCACTCTGCAAAAATCTCAGCCGAATTCATGTAACTATCTGTTTTTACTTCTGCTTCTGCTTCATAAATCGCATTTGCAACTGCACCTGCCACCTCTTCAAGTGACATCTCTGCCAGGTTTGTCTTTGGAATAACACATTCTGATACATTATCTTTAGCCAGTTCATAATACATATTTGGCACAAACGCTGCAGCCATGAATGCTTTTTTACATTTTAATCTGATTTCATCCTCAGAATCTGCCGGATTGACCACAAATACAGCATTTCCACGGCATTGATTTCCATCTTTTTCGAAATCTCTATAAACAGTCACTTTAACATCATGAATATTTTCAGCACGACGCATATCCAGTGACTGTTTAACAAAAAACAGTTCTGCAGACTCAAGATATGTCTCCTGAATCAAATAATCAGTCATCTGTTCTTCTTTTAAAATACGCACAATTGTATCTATCACGTCATTTTCCTCCCATTTTTGGTTAAACTATAGATATATCTTATCAGCCCAGTCGAATCTTAGCTTTAATGTATGGACCACCGTCAGATACTTTCACCCATTCTTTATAACCTTTACCACAGAAACCTGTGCCACATAAGCTCGCTTCATCAGACATCATTGTAATGGATTTTAAAAGATCCGGCACATAACCTGTCAATACAACCGGTGAGAAAATCTTTCCTGTAAACTTGCCATCTTTGATTTCTCTAGCAATATTTACCATCATCTGAATACCCCAGTTCTTAGGATCTTCCATACCACTTGAGGCATCCTGAAGTAAAAATCCATATTTGATTGAGGCTATCATATCTTCAAGTTTATCTTTGCCAGGTTCAAACCATGTATTCGTCATACGTGTATAGGCTTTTCTTTTATAACTTTCACGACGTCCGTTACCTGTTGGCACCGTTCCTAAATACATTGCTGACTGTGCATCTGAAATACCTGATTGCAAAATGCCATCTTTGATCACTACAGTATCTGTCGCTAATGTACCTTCATCATCAAAATAATATGTCGCACTTTCATGACGGGCATTGATTGACGCACCATCATGCATCGTTAATATCGGAGCAGCCACATAATCACCCACACAGTAATGTGCAAGTGCACGGTCTTTGACAAACATATCCATCTCAACACCATGTCCAAAAGCTTCATGTGCAATCATACCTGTAACTTCCGGTGTGCAGATACATTCATATTCACCAGGAACCATCGGTTCGGCTTCAAGCAGATCCAGTGCATTTTTCCCTACCTCTGGAATAGCTGATTCCATATGGTCAAACATCTCCACGCCACCAAGATTTGAGAAGCCTTTAAAACCATATTTGACCTGCTGTCCTTTCTTCACGCTGATAAGCAAAGCTCCATTTGTCCACAGTACATTCTGTTCCATATCACGATTTCTTGAAAGAAATAATTTACTGTATTTTTGATAACTCATACCAAGTTGGGCATCTAACACTTTTTCATCAAATGCTATTGCTTTATCTTTAAGCTCTGACAATTTGTTTATAATTGCCTCATCACCTAATGTTTCCGGTGCAATTTCATATTCTGTACTCTCGGAAAATACACAAGGTTCATCATTTAATATCTTATACTCGCTAAGAGATAATGCGCCAATACCCTCTTTAAGTTTTGTCACTTTTGTCTGTACAGTTGCAACAATTTCATCCAATTTTGCCGCGTCTAATTCATTAAAAGAATATTCACCATATGACTGTCCGTCATACACTTTAATAACAAAACCTCTGTTAGACAATAAATCATTTTCGCTCATCATGGTTGTTGTCTTTGTTACTCTGTAATCAAATGCCTGTGCATCTACAGCAAGAATTGATGCATAAGGGTAAATCTCAAGCAGCTTCTTCAGCAATTGCCGAAGAAGTTCTTTATGTGATTTGATGTATTCACTTGCACTTACTTTCATCTTCATTAATTCCTTTCTTTTCCTTCAGGTTTTCTTAATAATGTTCACAATTCTTTTATAGCTTCATCACAAATCAGTCACAATTTCTCTATATAATAAAATCATCAAATGAAACAGAGAAAACACAAAGAAATCTTTTAAAGAGTTTCCTTAAAAAGCAAACTTAAACTTCTGTTTCACACCGATTCTCCTATTTTTCGTAGGATTTAAATAGATTTTTTTCATAATAACCTCCCTCTTACTTGTGAAAAGCACCACAGAAGTGGTGCTTTTTGCTGTGTATAAAATAAAAAGCAGCTATTCATCAGATTTCTTACATCTTCATATTTAACCAATTTCAAAATTAAACATTTTATCATACAATCACAAACGGATTTTTAACTCATATATCATAATATTTTATAAATTAACGGCTCTTTGTCAGGCTTCTGGCTGCCAATCTCATAACCTTCATAAAAATCATGAATCCATGCATCTTCTAACGGCTTGTTGTGATGTACCCACGCAAGGACTTCACCTTCTGCCACCGCATCTCCTGTTTTTTTATTTAATACAATGCCCGCTGACGGATCGATGACATCTTCTATCGTTTCGCGGCCTGCACCAATCTGCATTGCCAGTCTGCCAAAATCTACAGCTTTCATACCACAGATATAACCAGACTTTCTGGATAACACCGGCGTAACATATGTTGCCTGGGGCAGCAATCCCGGATTATCAATCTGACAAACATCGCCACCCTGCGCCTGCACAAGCTGTTTGAATTTTTCAAATGCTGCACCGCTTCGAATGGCATGCTCAAGCATTTTCTGCGCCGCAGCTTCATCCTCTGCCACCTGCGCCTGCACAAGCATTAATCGTCCGGCAGTCATACATAATTCTGTAAAATCCTCCGGTCCATGACCTTTAAGTGTATCAATAGCTTCTTTAACTTCAAGCGCATTACCAATCGCCCGGCCAAGGGGCAGCTCCATATTTGTAATCATGGCATGTACGCTCCGGCCTGCTGCCGTACCAATGTCAATCATCGCTCTGGCAAGCTTCTCGGCATCCTCTTTTGTTTTCATAAATGCACCACTGCCATATTTGACGTCCAGTGAAATCACATCACTGCCTGCCGCCAGTTTTTTAGACATGATGCTTGATGCGATTAACGGCAGTGAATCCACTGTACCTGTCACATCGCGCAATGCATACAATTTCTTATCTGCAGGCACCAAATCGCCTGTCTGTCCAATCATGGCAATGCCAATCTCCTGCACCTGCCGGATAAATGCCTGCTCATCAATAAAGCAGTTATATCCGTGAATGGATTCCAGCTTATCCAGCGTACCGCCGGTATATCCAAGTCCGCGTCCGGACATTTTGGCAACTTTTACACCACATGCTGCAATAAGCGGACTCAATGTCAGAGAGGTCTTATCTCCCACACCGCCTGTGGAGTGTTTATCAGCTTTAATCCCCGGAATACAATCGAGATTTAATACATCACCGCTATGCATCATCGCCAGTGTCAAATCGCTTGTTTCCCTGGCATTCATGCCATTAAACACAATCGCCATCAGTAATGCACTGACCTGGTAGTCCGGGATTTTACCTGCTGTATAATCATGAATCCACCAGTTGATTTCATCCGTTGTCAGTTCCTGACCTTCTCTTTTTTTGACAATTAAATCAACAAAACGCATAACCCCACCTCGCATTTTCTGTCAGCTCAACAATTTATAAATATTCGCTGTACGGTGCTCAACTGCAAGTAAATCCCGTTTAGACTGTTCATGCAGCCATACATCTTCCCCCGGTTTAATCAGCAGCCCCCCTGAAGCTGCTTTGAGGCGATTGAATGTATCCTCTGAGGCTGTATACATGCTGCAATATGGTGAAAAATCATACATACGCCATACGGTAATTTTTGATTTTTTTAATCCGCACAATAAACGCAGTAAATATTTTCTCACATCGTGGATGTCTTTATCCGTTCCCGCAACCATTTCCGCAAAATCACGAAATGTCGTAAAATGTTCACGCCGTGCAACAATTCGGTCACTTAGTTCTTCATAACCACCATAAATATCGGATAATCTGGCTTCATAAACATAACATTGATATCGCATCAACCCGTCTATTACCGGGTTAAGTTTTCTCTCTTGTTCATCTTCCAGACAAACCATACCCTCAGCCGGCACATAGATACATCGGATGCTGCTGTACATCATCTTTAATGCCTTAATACATTCCACTGCAAAGATGTTACTCCATTTTAACATGGCTTCTTCACCACCTGGAATTGCTTCTCCAATAGCCTTGGCAGATGCTGCATAAAATGGCATGCCGCTGGTTTTGTAGGCAGTCACCTTCTGCTGAAATTCTCTTGTATTTGCAATGGACAGGTAAACGATTTTATCCAGAAGCTCTGCAGGTGCTTCTGTTTCAAGAACAAGAGTATCGACACATTTTAATTTGTCAAGCATTCTTGCCGCACTATAAGCATAAATACCTACACTGGATAATGATGCGTAAACTGACATCTCAATCACACCGTCAACCCCTGACTGCAAGCCTTTTTGTGCACGCATTTTTCTGGTTTCACCTGCTGGAAGTCCGTTTTGCAAAAAATCGCCGCTCATCACTGCCAGAAGTTCATCCGCCCAGGTCAACGCTTTGATTTTTTGCAGCCATTGCCGCTCTTTCTCAATCGGATGTGTAAAATCCGAAAAATATGCCACTCTCAATGAAAGCCCTCCTTTTCATTGATGAAAATCGTGTTTATATTATACTCTATCCTTCGAGTTATGGCAAATAATCACAGAGTTTTTTTATTTGAAACTAAAGCTATTCCCTCCACACTTGCCGGGCAGGTGGTTTATTGGGAAGCTATTCAACATAAAAGCCCCGGCTGCCTGAGCATCAACTCAAAGCAGCCGGGGCTTTATGTTCTTATCTAACTATTTTAAATATCTGCTATCCTTCAATGGAAATCGTATTCTTCTGTTCTACAACAGGTTTTGCTTCTTTCTTAGGAACAAACAATGTCAGAATACCGTGCTTAAATTCAGCTTTGATATCTTCCTGTGTGATATCTTTACCTACATAAAAGCTTCTGCTGCATGCACCAGCATATCTTTCACGACGGATATATCTGCCTGTTTCTTTCTCCTGTTCGTCTTTATCCAGACCTTTTTCAGCACTGATGGTCATGTAACCATTCTGAAGTGTTGCATTGATTTCATCTTTCTTAAATCCTGGGAGATCAATGGTAACTTCATAACCATCTTTTAATTCTTTGACATCTGTTTTCATAACCTGATTAGCTCTGTGTCCGTAAAGTTTCTTCTCGATATCTTTAGAAGCTCTGTCATCATAGAAAAATGGGAAGTCATTAAAAAATTCATCAAATAAGTTTTCTCCAAAAATACTAGGTCTTAACATAAGTCATCTCTCCTTTAAAATCTATATCACATTAACTTGTTTGTATATCTGGCATCGGTCGGTGATACGATATCGGATATCTTACAGATACCTTTTAATACTTTCGTATCTCTTTGTATCCCCCTCCTTTGTTCTATATGTAATATAACACTTATTATTAGCACTGTCAAGAGGTGAGTGCTAATTATTTTGTGAAGATTTTGTGAACACTATGAGCCATGCAAATTTACAGGGAAAAACCTCCTTCAAGCTTGCTTGAAAAGGAGGTTTCTTTCATGGAAATTTATAGGGCGACAGCCCGACAGCGAGGGAATTCTTTCCCGAGCTGTGCATGGCGTATCTCACAGCTTCACAGGGAT
>CAKRHR010000060.1 GCA_934339005.1 uncultured Catenibacillus sp.
AAATAGATATTTATAGAAAAAGCAGATATTTTTCATACCTGCTTTTTTCTTGATATACCCAAAGTTCAGAAAGAACCATGAGTTTTTTATTTATTCACAACCTTTTAATGTTAGTTAATATAAAATTTTAGGTATTAATAAAATGGCCACTGTTTCAGTCTGTTGTCACCGCTTCGATCCGGTGCCTGAAGTGTAACCTGACCACTGGCAGCCCATTCAACACCGCGGACAAATAATGTAATGAAGGAGAAGCGTTCCCATGTACCTGGTCCATGTCCGATTGTTGTTACAAAGGCACGACCTTTACCATATTCGTTTGTCCACATAACAGGAGTATCCTGATTGATGCCTGGCATATTTTCAAGTTTGCCATCCGGGATATGTACAGGATGATGTTTTGGTGGAAATAGACCTTTGTCAAATAATTCCTGATAATAAGAAATATCATCTCGAACAGCTTCAAGTACATGTACATGGCTTTCTGGATGGAAGTGTATAGGTGTAAATAAATCCTCCAGAACGGTCATCCATTCTTTTTTCACACCTTGTGTGATTGGATGGTCAGGATCAACGGTTTTAATAATTAAATCATCTGCAGGTGCGCGACGTCCATCTGTCATTGTGGCATGACCGCCCATCAGTTTATGCCATTCTTCAGAACAATCACCATCTTCAGACCATATGGTTGAATGATAGAATACAATACCTTTGCCGGCTTCGGCAACAAATTTTAAAATGCTGTTTTCTGTTGTTTCGCCAAGTGGCACCATCTGGTCTGTAGGCCATGTCTTGCCGTCATAATGAAGCAAAACAGCATCATATGGTGATAAAAATTCTGGTGTGATGTTGTGTGCTTCTTCAGTAATCGTCACATGAAATCTGCCTGTAGACTCAAGCAGTGTTCTTAATTTTTCATTTGTAACCCTGAATTGATGTTCAGCAGTAACGATACCGCTGACAAGTAAAATTTTAAGTTTTTCCATAAGAAAATTCCCCTTTTCTAATACAATATATTGTTTGTTGTAATTCATTTATACAATATTCAGTTTTCAAAATCTATTATAGCTTATTTCAAGACAATAATCTATGAAAAATGTGAATATTTGCCAGAAAGAGGGAATCTATATTTGCCCCTTACAACAGGAAAATATAGTTATGGAAATCTGACAAATCAAAAGGTATAATATAAACTAAGTATGTATTTTTATGTCAGGTAATATAACAGGAATGGTGGTATTACTTTTTGAGGGGTAGGTTTTGTGAATGACAGAAGGAAAAGCGTATAAATCAATTTTATTCTTCGCGTTGCCGATTATGGGTGGTATATTGTTGCAAATGCTGTACAATACTGTAGATGGTATTGTGGTTGGTAATTTTGTTAGTGAGCAGGCGTTGGGTGCAGTGAATACATCTGGAACTTTTGCAACATTGCTTGTATCGGTTTCAAATGGTATTTCCAATGGCAGCAGTGTTTATCTGGCGCAGCTATATGGCGCCAGGGAAAAGGTACAACTGCATAGAGCAATGTCAACGATGGTATTATTGATGGTCTTTATGGGCATCGGCTTTACGGTGATTGGTGAACTGGCATCATCATTGATTTTACATAATATCCTTTCAGTACCTGCAGATGCATATGCAGACGCACTGGTTTATTTAAGGATTTATCTGTTAGGCTTATGCCTGATGTTTTTATTTAACGGCTTGTCTGCTTCGCTTCGTGCCATTGGAGACTCCAAGGCGGCAATGTTGATGTTAGTTGTATCTTCATTGGTGAACATCGTGCTGGATATTATATTTGTAGTTGTTTTGCACTGGGGCGTGGCTGGTGTTGCTGTGGCTACGGTGATTGCACAGGCGATAGCACTGGTGGCATGCATGGTATATATTCGAAAAAAACAGCCATTATTGATGCTGACAGTTAAAGAATTGCGTTTCGATTTGGAAATTTGCCTGATTTATTTAAAGACAGGCATTCCGATGGCAATTATGAATGTAATCAGCAATGTTGGTGCGATGGCGGTGCAGCGCTTAGTCAATAGTTATGGATCAAGTTTTATGGCTGCTGTGGCGGCAGCAGGTAAACTTGAGCAGTACGCATGTGTGCCGGTGATGAGTTTTGCACAGGCTGTGACAGTGTTTACAGGGCAGAATGTCGGTGCCGGAAAGCTGGATCGTGTCAAAAAAGGTCTTCACAGTACATGGTGCATGTCAGCGATTGGCTGTGGCATTCTTTCAATCGTCTTTTTTGTAGCGGCAAGACCTGTGATTATGCTGTTTGGCTGCAGGGGTGAAACTCTGGAGATAGGCGTGCAATATATTCATTTTATACCATTTATTATAATATTTGCGATGTTTCAGTTTACAACAAGATGTATGTTGCAGGGCGCTGGTGATGTGACGGTGCCGATGATACTAACCTTTGTTACGCTGGCGGTGCGTGTGGCTTCAGCCTATATCATGGCAGCGACACCGATTGGATATCGTGCGGTATGGTATGCTACAGCAGTGGATTTTGCGCTTGGTAGCATATGTGTTTTGATTCGCATGAGAACAGGAAAATGGAAAACGAAACGTCTTGTAAAAACGAATGCTTAAATACTATATGATAATCAGTGCATGTGGATTGCCTACAAGCTTGGTATTTTAGATGAATATGAGATGAAGTAGAGCTCAGAAAAATTGATATGATTTTCTGAGCTCTAAATGTTTATAATGTATTTAGTGTTATTTTGTCCTGTAAATACTACAGTGTTCCATCATCCTTCGGAACTTTCATATAAGGACGTTCAGGATGCCAGAATACATATGGATTGCCAAAGCCAACTTCCTCAAGTGGAATCAGTCGTCTGAATTCACCGGTAGCTTCATCCTCATCGAGCATTTTTTCAAACTGGTAATGACGGGCGTGTTTATCTCTTTCAAAATGCTCAGGATCAGAACATTTGATGGCTCCAAATGGACAAATCATAAAGCAGTAAGAACATTCATGGCAGTCATCGC
Source organism: uncultured Catenibacillus sp. (assembly GCA_934339005.1). GTDB lineage: Bacteria > Bacillota > Clostridia > Lachnospirales > Lachnospiraceae > CAKRHR01. The sequence continues at coordinate 3,004 of CAKRHR010000060.1, forward strand.
ACTGAAAACCTCTGTTGCCAAAAACAGGCGGCTCTTTGCTCAGATCAATATAACCCATCATGCAGTTATCCATACAGACATGACATTTTGGATACTTACAAAGTTCAGGGTCTCGGTAAAATGCGCCCTGAGGGTTCGTTGGACAGAGGAGCATATTTGAGCAGATCATTGCCTGAAGCTGAACTTTTTCATTCATTTCCGGTTCAGGATAAATTAAGGATGTGTCACCGGCGTGAATTTTTATGGAATTTTCAACCATTTCTTTACCGAAAGCTTCAGCCTCTGCAAAGTCAATATCGTCAGGATGACCGGCTGTATAATAAGGTTTTGGCATACCCGGCATATATACATCGCCGTACCAGCCTTTGTAGCCAATCGGTGTCAGTCCATGATTTTTAAGATTTGGAATAACAATCGGAAAATACAGATGTGGCAGAGTGCCATGTGTATTAAATGCAAAGCAATGTGTACCATTCTGTTTTGGCATCTGGTCGATAAAATGATGCATATTTGGTGTATCAGCCTTCCAGACCGGTGAACCAAAACCAATCAAATCATAATCTTTAAGCATGTCGTAAGTGGCATCCTTGACACGGCATCCGGTCACCTCAGCACCGACACTGCGCATACCTGCAGCAATATGTTTGGCAATCGCAAGTGTATTACCGGACTGTGTGTAGTAAATAATCAAAACTTTCATAGATATTTAACCCCCTTTGTCTAGTAGTATACTTTAATTTGTTTGTAATTACAAGAAAATTGAAAATGTCAAAATTGTCATGTGAAAATAGCATGAAATATCAAGGCAAATTTACCGGAAAAATAGTATTATTTGTATATGTTGCAAATTTAGTTTGATTATTGAATATCATAAATTCGGTTTGGAGAATCGTCATCATCGCAGTCAAAATGATGAAATTTGCGCATGATAAAAAGACTTTCTGCTTTTGTAAAAGATGGGGTGGAATCGTTTGTTTCTGAATTTGAAACTTTTACAACAGCGTCGTTTGCTTCTGAATTAGAAAACGTTACATTGGTGTCATTTTCTCCTAAAACCGAAATACCTGAAATTAACGAATTGCCCTGATGCAGTCGACGGTATTCACCGGCGGTCATATTAAATTTTTCAGAAAAAGCTTTCGTCATATATTTTAAATCCGAAAATCCACTTTCGATGCTGATGTCCAGAATTGTTTTATTTGTATTTGTCAGCAGAAAAATCGCATGCTCAAGGCGCAGTGCATTGATATAGCTTTGGAAAGACTGTCCGATTTGTGCTTTGAAAAATCTGGAGAGATAAGCTATGGATAAATCTTCTTTTTGCGCAATATCAGCAAGAGAAATCTTTTCCTGAAAATGATTATTGATATATGTCATGATGCGTTCCATGCGTTGCTGTGCACGGGTAGCAGATGCTAATTCCTGGTCTGTTAAAACCTGAAACGGCACAAAGGTCAGCAAAATTACAAGCAGGCGATTGATATCACCAATGCATCGAAGTTCATAAGCCAGAATTTCACTGAAATAATTATAGCCGATGTCGTAGCAGACATCTGACAGCGCATCAAAATATTTTGGTGGAATGATTTTTGAAATATTGCTTGTTTCAAAACGCGTATTTGTTAGCTGAGGGTAATATGGTTTACAAAATGTTGTGTCGATTTGCAGGACAAGCATGACTGAAACCTCGGACACAGATATATAAGAGTGCACCTGATAAGGATTAAAAACAGCCATTTCACCTGAAATTAATGAAAATGTTTCTGTTTGTGTTGTAACTTGAAGCTGACCCTCAATCAGAAAAAAAATTTCCATATCTGCATGGATATGCGCGCTGCAGTAGCTGGCGTCTGTCAGGGAAAATTTCATTTTAGGAATGTTTGTATGATGAATGATTTCATATGCGCTGCTTTTGAAATTTGCCATGTGTGCCGCCACCTTTCCTGGAAGTTTGTGTATTGTTGAAATAAAATTAAAAACTACACTGATATTCATATCTTCAATATACAATAAAATTAAATATTATAAGATTGCCCAATATATGATTACAATGGAATCAACATATTTAGAATCAGCTCTTTGATTTGATTATAAATGCGTAGTCTTTATTATGTCAATGCAAAGAAGCCGATTTATATTTATAAACATCACATTTGGATAGGTGAAAAGTGTCCACAGGTAATATAAAACGCATAAAAAGCTTTATTTGTATATTGCTAATTTAAATTGTTCATTTGTGTAAGTATAATTATAAGTTAAATTTGGGGGAACATACAGTATAAAAATAAATGATATAAATGGGAGGAAACAAATATGAAAGACAAAGTTTATGCACAGGTGTATTCAATGATTCGAACATTTCCGGAGGGATTGATCGATGCCCTGAAATATTTTTCAGAGGTTGGTTATGACGGCGTGGAATTAGTCGGTTCTAACACTGATGGGCTGACGTTAGACGAATTTAAAAATTTATTAGTGCAGCTTCATTTAAAGGTGGCGGCAGTGCATTCCATCGGTGGTGTGGAAGATATGAATTTCGCAAAAGCCCTTGGCGTAAAATACATCACTACAGACTGCCATCCGGAATTAAAAACAAGAGAAGAAATTCTTGGCATTTGTGATGAGTTAAACGCAATGGCAGAGGAATATCACAGAAATGGTCTGAAAATGATTTTGCATAATCATGCAGATGAGTTTGACTGGATTAAGGGCGAAGAAGGCAAAACACGTATTTACGATTTACTGCTTGAAAAGACAGATCCTGAAAAGATCGGATTTGAATTGGATGTTGGCTGGGCTGCCCTCACGGGTGTGGATATGGTTGCCATGATCAACAAAAATCCGGGACGTTTTCCACTGATTCATGTAAAGGAATGTGACCGTCTGGCAGCAACTCCGGAGGATTTGGAACATTTTCCAAAACGTATTTTTAATGCAGACCTGCCAAGAAATCCGGAAACTGGTGTGCCGATTTTAACGGAGGAACAAAAGCAGTCTTTATATGAAACAAGAAACTGGAATAAGGCTCTTGGCAAAGGAATTATTGACTGGAAAGCACTTGTGGCGGCTGCTGATGCACAGGGCTGTGAGGCATATATCAGCGAGCGTGAATATTATCATTATGAAGGTTCGGACGGTACGGCAGCGTGCTGCGTTAAACTCGATTATGATTATTTGAGAAGTCTGTAAAAATAGTAAAAAAACAGAAACGGAGAAAGATTATGAAATACAGTTTAATGTCATTAATGATTGATTCCGAGTTGAAAGTCAGCAAACCCAATTTTATCCATATGCATATTTTAGATACATTGGGATATACAGGTGGTGTACCGACAGTCGATGAAATGTTTAATATTTTTGAAGAAAAAGGTGTGCCGATTAAAAATGGTACGATGACATTTGAAGACATGGTGCGTTTTGCAAAAGAAACAGGATTTGACGGATTGGATTTGATGAGTTTCAATCTGACAGTGCCGGGTGTGGAAGCAAAAGTAATTCTTGAAAAATACGGTATCGTGTTATCCTCAGCTAACGTGATTATTCCATTTGCAGGTGCCATGAGTGAGGAAGAATATCAGGGCATGATGGTTCAGGCAAAATCAGATATTGATGAATGTTGTGCGGCAGGTGCAAAACAGATTATGCTTGTGCCTGCAGTATATAATCTTCCGGAAGGTCTGACAATGGAAAAATCTGTGCAAAATAGTATCAGAGCACTGAGAGAACTGGTTGTTTACTGTAATGAAAAACATGTGATCATCAGTACTGAAACACTGGAATCTGCGGAATTATCATATTGTACATGTGGTGAAATGCTGAGAATCCTTGATAGTGTTGATGGACTTAAATACACGCACGATACAGGTAATCCAATCGTCGGACTTGAAGATCCGATTGCTGTTTATGAAATGTTTAAGGACAGAGTTTCCTATGTGCATTTTAAAGAGTATGCTTATGTGGATGACGCCGATGGTATTCTTTGCAGAAATGGCAAAAAAGTGAAACGTGTGCCTTACGGACAAGGTGTTATTGATTTTAAGGGCCATTTAAAAGCGTTTAAAGAGAACGGCTATGATGGATTTATAAACCTTGAAGGCCACACAAGAGAAGATGATATCTTAGAAGGCACAAAAGGTGCGCTGAAATATTTTAAAGATATGGAAGCGGCATTATAAAATAGCCTTATTCAATTTGTTATGCAAATTTATTTCTGAAATTTCCACAACAAGAATAACCATTACCCCAATTTTATGATAAAATAAATACAGAAACAAACATATAGACTGTATAAAATATAGACGGCTTATCTTCGTTCTATATCTATGTACGGTCTATATGTAGTTATAAAAAATTTCAGGAGGGGTAACATGAAAGCATATGAAGAACGCAAGGCAATCATCAATGACATCCTGTTTGGACAGGCACCGATGTTGATGACAAAGCCAATTAAAGCAGGCACGTTGAAAAATAAGACGATTGGGGATGCCTGCACAGGGTTTACATTTCAGATTGATAACCTGAGTTATCGGGGAATTTGGGTATCAACACTTGAGGGGATTAAGGTGACAGTTGACGGACAGGAGATGCCGCAGTCAAGCCTGATGCTGTGTTTAAATGGTGTGAAATATCCGGTTTGTGATTTGGAAAGTCACACAGAAATCTTCTGGGGTGCCAGAGATATTTGTGAGATCAGTGTCAATATGATTGGCGGGCTTTCAAAAGGTGAGCATACGATAGGCATTGAGATTTTGAAACGCGCAGATTTTGGACATTCATACGGTGAAGGTGAAGACGGTTATGCTGATGCGCATGAATTTCACACACCGCAGAAAATGGCTGATGAAGCTGTTTTCGTGATTGCATAGGGGGTGGCGTTCATGGATAAATTAAAACACAGTATTACACTTTTTGGTTTCTGTTTCCGCTATATGCGCGGCGAATATTCATTGGAGGATGTGCTCAGGAAAACGAAGGATCTTGGTATTGATGGTTTTGAAATCGTGGCACCACAGATGATTGAAGGACATCCAAGTCCAAGCCAGTATTGGATGGATTCGTTTGTAGACCTTTACAAAAAATACGATTTAACACCGGTCTGCTATAGTATTTATGTGGATAACGGCAAACACAAAGGTCGTTTTCTGACTGAGGAGGAACGTATTGTTAGCACTATTAATGAAATGGAATATGCTAAACGCATGGGCTTTTCGATTGTGCGAAGTCAGGATGCGCTGCTTCCAAAGACGATGGAAAAATTGCTGCCATATGCTGAAGAGTTAGGTATCCACCTGGCGATTGAACTTCACGGTCCATATTCACCATCCACACCGGTTTTCCAGGAATATGAGGAATTGTTTGAACGCAAAAATTCTAAACATCTGGGTATTGTCATGGATTATTCTGCATTTTCATCAGGTGCACCGGCAACTGTGCTGGACAAATTCCCGGATGATGTGTGCCATAAAGATATTTTACATAAAGTGCGCAAATTATACACAACTACGGAAATTCCTGAGGATGAGCTGGTTCAGATGATTTTAAGCGAAGGCGGCGATGATTTGGATGTTATGATTGCCAGAAATAAAATCTTTACCGGACTGATGCCGGGCGGCAAGATGGGTACGATTTATTACCGCACACATCCGGATTATGAAGGCTTCCGCCGATTGTTAAAATGGTCAAAATACATGCATGGCAAGTTCTGGCATGTGGATGATGACCTGAATTGTGATGAAATTGATTATCCTGGATTTGTCAAAATCATGAAGGAAGAAAATTATAAAGGATACATCGCCACAGAATACGAAGGTGCAGGATTTTCACCTTACTATAAGGATGATGACCAGATTGCGTTGCATTTGCGTATGCTTGATAAATTGTGGAATGAACAGTAAACTTTATAATGAAAAGGGGTTACAAAAATGACAAATGAGAATTTAAGAGAAAAAAATTTAGAAACAGTGAAAAAGTTTTTAGAGTGCAGAGGGCCGCTTCGAGGTGTGAGCCGTGCACCATTATTTTGTGAAGGTGCAATACAGGAAATAGGATTTCCAACAGGAAAAGGTTTTGAATACCGGAAAACACCTTGCGAGGAATGGATGACATCAACTGCGGAAAGCTTTCCAGACTGGGGATTCTATGACAATATGATTTTCCAGACGGAAGACCCTAATGTATTTATTGTCAAATCACATGGTGTTGGTCATATGGTCGAGGATGGAAGACAGATTCCGGTGGAGCATTTCTATGTCAATGAATTTCGCATGAAGGATGGTCTGATTGAAATGTTTCGAGAAACACCAAATCCTTGTGAGGAATACAATCCGTATAATTGATATGCAGGCAATATTTTACTTGTTGCTGTGAATTATGATAAAAAAGCAAAAGTACATGAGTGCCTGATTGAAAAGTACGAAAAAAATGATTAAGGAAGATAGCTAATGAGCAACCATAATGAGAAAATTGCAATTGTGACCGGTGGCAGTTCTGGTATCGGACGGTGTTGTGCGGTGGCGCTGCGGAATATGGGATGTATTGTGTATGAGTTTAGCCGCAGAGATATGCCGTTAGAAGATGTGCAGCACATGAGTGTTGATGTGACAGATGAAAATGCGGTGAATGAAGCAGTGCAGGTGATTCTTGATAAACATCACAGAATTGACATTGTTGTAAATTGTGCAGGCTTTGGTATTTCAGGGGCAGTGGAATTTACAACAGAGGATATGGCAAAATCCCAGTTTGAGGTTAATTTCTTCGGTACAGTGAATGTCAATCATGCGGTGATAACATCAATGCGGCAGCATCAGAGTGGACGAATTATCAATATCAGCTCTGTGGCAGCCGTGGCACATATCCCGTTTCAGACATTTTATTCTGCCAGTAAAGCGGCAATATCTTCTTATACATGTGCATTAGACAATGAATTACGGCCTTATGGCATCAGGGTGACGGCTGTGGAACTTGGCGATATACATACCGGTTTCACATCTGCCAGACAGAAAGTGATTGCTGGCGATGAGGTGTATAATGGTCGAATTTCCCGAAGTGTCAGTCAGATGGAAAAGGATGAGAAAAATGGCATGAACCCGGAAATTATCGGTCAGTATATTGCAAAAATCGCAAATAAAAAGAATTGCAAACCGATTTGCACCGCAGGCGTACAATACAAATTTTTGAGTTTTTTATGCAAAATTTTACCATGCGTGCTGCGCAATAAAATTGTCGGGATGTTGTATGCGAGATAATAGGACAATTTAAATATATTGATGTGTGACAAAAGTTATAAAGTAGATGTATTACAGGCAGAGGTTATCTCTGCCTGCTTATATATTTCATGTTAATATTTGTATTTTTTAACTTTATGGATGTGAAGAATTATTTAAGAAAATTACTTGGCATTTTTTGAAAAATCTGTGTTGACCAGCGCATTATAGTCGGCGTGTTTTTCAAGTTCCCCGGCCTCATCAAGAATATTTTGCAGCAGATCAAAAGCATCCTGTGTAAAGGTTGTATCTGTTTTCCATGTGTCCTGTTCATGATAGCGGGTGACAATGGTTTCAAGGGTTTTTGCATCGGTTTCCTTAAATTGTGGTGCAATGATTTTTGAAATTTCTTTTGGTGTATGTGAGTTTACATAATTCAGACCTTCCTGAATGGCATTTGTAAAATGCTGAATGATTTCAGGGTTGGCAGACATATAGCTTTTAAGCGCAGAAAAACATGTATAAGGTACATAGCCGCTGTCTACGCCAAGTGAAGCAATGACATGACCGTTATCGGCCAGTTCAAGTGCAGAGGCAAAAGGTTCAAATTCTACCGTGTAATCGCCGGTGCCGCTGGCAAAGGCTTCTGCAGTAATGCCAAAATCAATATTCTGGATGATTTCCAGGTCTGTTTTAGGGTCAATACCGTGCTGTTTTAAAATATATTCAAATACCATCTGAGGCATACCACCGGCGCGTCCACCAATGACAGTCGTACCCTTCAAATCCTCCCATTTAAAATTCGTTTCATTCGTTCTGCCAACAAGAAAGTTCCCGGCGCGCTGTGTAAGCTGTGCAAAATTGACCGCATAATCCGAAGCACCCTGATTGTAAGTATAAATTGTGGCTTCAGGTCCCATAAAACCAATATCTGCTTCGCCGGAAATCAGGGCAGTCATGACTTTATCAGCACCGGCGCCATTCACCAGTGTGATGTCTAAGCCTTCCTTTTCAAAATAACCATTCTCGATCGCAACATACATTGGTGCATAAAAAATAGAATGTGCAACCTCATTTAAAGTGATTTTTGTAAGCGTTCGCGAAGTATTGCCAGCGTGACCGGAACATCCCGTCAACAGTGTGCCAAGCGAAGCAATTAAAAGCAGAAATGCCATCAAAAAAGAAAAGCCTTTCCATTTTTTTGAGCTTTTCATTTTCATAAAAACAAAACCTCCAAGAGGGATTTGTTTAGTATATGAAAATAAAAAAAGAATGTGCATTTCCAACTTTATTGAGAAATAACTTGACCTAAAGTAAATTTTATGTTTTATAATAAATCTATGATTATATAGCTTTGAACAGTTAAATATAATTATTTAGTGTCGCCAAAGACAGTGAGTGACCGTTTATATTTGACGAATAATGAGCAGAATATTAAGAAAGAAGGTATTTACGGTGAAGTACAAGAAATTTCAAAACATTGAGTTATCAACATTAGGTATGGGTAACATGCGTTTGCCATCAGATGACATGAGCAATCCAACAGCACCAATTAATTACAAAGCTGCACATGAGATTATTGACTATGCGTATGAGCAGGGCATTAATTATTTTGATACAGCTTATGTTTATAATGATGGTGATTCTGAAAAATGTCTTGGAGAAGCGATGAAGAAATATCCACGCGAAAGCTTTTATATCGCTACAAAGTTTAATATTGGGGCAAATCCTGATTACAAAGCTGTTTTTGAAGAACAGTTAAAACGACTTCAGACAGATTATATTGATTTTTATCTGATTCATTGTGTGATGGACGGCAATGCAGACCAGTATATTGGGAGTGGTGCGATTGAATATTTCCTTGAGAAAAAGAAAGAGGGCAAAATCAAATATTTAGGCTTCTCAAGTCATGCAGGTACAGATACACTTGAAAGATTTGCTTCACATCATAACTGGGATTTTGCACAGATTCAGTTGAATTATTTTGACTGGTATTTCAATACAGCAAAGAAGGAATATGAGATTCTTACACAAAAGAATATTCCAATCATGGTCATGGAACCTGTCAGAGGCGGTCGTCTGTCAAAATTGACGCCGGAAGCAGAAGCATTGTTAAAGGAAGCACATCCAGAATGGAGTATTTCTTCCTGGGCACTGCGTTTTGTCAAATCCCAGCCGGCCGTTCAGGTTGTGTTAAGTGGTATGAGCAGCATGGATCAGATTCGTGACAACCTTGCTACATTCTCAGATGAAGAAGGCTTAAACGCACAGGATATGGACACATTAAAGAAAGCTTGCGATATGTTCAAACGTCAGGTTCAGGTGCCATGTACAGCCTGTCGTTATTGCTGCAGCGGATGTCCAGCAGAGATTAACATTCCGGAATACTTAAATCTTTACAATACATACAAAGTTGATGGAGCATGGGCATTAAAAGGTGCTGACAAGATTGATTCTATCGGTAAGCCATCGGAATGTGTTGGCTGCGGTGCATGTACAGGCCATTGTCCACAGAACATTGACACACCTGCGATTATGGCAGAACTGGCGGAATTATTAAACAAATAGAGTTGAATTGTAATATAAAAACAAAGGGGATTTTATAATGAATTTATTTAAAACAGAAGTTATTAACAACCATATTACAAGAATTATTTCTGTTACTGGAGAATCGATGTTTCTGGTAAAGGGGAAAAAAGAAGCTGTACTGATTGATACAGGTACCGGGATCGGATCGTTAAGAGATTTTGTAAGTACGATGAATGATAAACCTTTGAAGGTAATTTTAACGCACGGTCATATAGATCATGCTGGTGGCGCATCAGAATTTGACGATGTTTATATGAGCAGCCTGGATAATGATGTTTTAAAAGAGAGTGACGATATTGATTCACGCATGGGTTATGCCAGAATGAATGCACACAATATTGAACTGACGGAAGATATGTTTCAGCCGATAATTAAAGAAACAAAAGAACTTAACGATGGTGACAGTTTTGATCTTGGTGAAGTTACATTAGATATTTATGCATTACCGGGACACACAAAAGGAAGCATAGCTGTACTGTTCAGAGAAGACCGTATTCTGTTGACAGGGGATGCCTGCAATACGGGTACATTTTTGTTTTTAAAAGAATGTACATCTGTTGAAGAATATAAAGAAAATTTATCTATCTTCAGAAACAGGCTTAGAGGCAAATATGATCAAATTATTCTTTCACATGGCAGTGGTGTGTTCACATCAGAATTGTTGGATGTAGTTATTGATACCTGTGATATGATACTTGAAGATAAAGATGATAAAATTCCTACGGAGTTTATGGGATCTACAGCATGTATTGCTGTGGCGATTGATTTTGAACATGGTTTTGTCAGAAGGGATGGTAAAGAAGGAAACCTTATTTATAATCCAAATCATATCAGGAAAGAAGAAGTTTTATAGTATTCGATAGATGATAGAAGCAAGAATACAGAGAAATACCCGATTAGTGGAGTTTCTCTGTATTTTTGTTTGCTTTTGGAAATATTTTGAAAAATATGTATGCTTATACACAGAAAATTGGTACAATAATAAATAATATCTATATCCCACCATTTGAAAGGGTGGACTACTTAGAAATCAAAAAGAATAATGGGTGATATTCAAGTATGGAAATTAAGTACAAAATTCATATTATTTCAGATTTGAAGCATGAAAAGATGGAAATTCAGACATATGCAGAATTGATATATGCAATGGAAGGTCATGCAGAAATAATCATTTATGATCAATCTTATATACTCAGAAAAAATGAATATATATTGATTAATTTTGCAAATAGATATAGCTTGTCTGCCTCAGATGATGCAGTACTTGCTGTTTTAGATATTGATTATCCAAGTTTATTACAAGTGACAGGTAAAAACTGGTGGCAGTTTAACTGTAATACATTATTAGATACAACAAGAAGCCATTATAATTTAAAATATTACTTTTCGAAAATGTTGAGAGCACATTTGCTTAAAGATCGCCAATTAGAAGAAAAAAGTGCCTTTTATGGTGTGATTGATGTATTGATAACAGAATATTCACTAAAACAACCGGCTACAAGAAAACTGCTTGAAAATACAAAAATGGACAGAGTTCTGCTTTATCTGAATATGCATTATAAAGAAAAGATAACATTGGAGGACATATGCAAAAAATTTTTCTATGCTAATTCGACATTTAGCAGAAATTTTAAACAACAGACAGGAACAAATTTTATACAGTATTTAAATGAACTCAGAATTCATTCTGCCGTGAGTGAATTAATGGCAACGGATCATTCTGTAACAGAAATTGCATTGGATAATGGATTTAGTGATACTGCAGTATTTAATAAAGTTTTTAAAAAAATTATAGGCATTGCTCCGTTGCAATATAAAAGAAAGACATTAGAAAAACAAAATTTGCGTCAGAGCGTGAATGAAACTATTATAAAAAATGTTGAAAACAGATTTATTAATGAAGTTCAGTTAAATCTTAACAGTAATGAGAATAAATTATATGAAGAAATCACAATGAATGCACAGGCAGATGTTCCTGTGGAAAAAATATGGACGAAAGCTGTTGGTGTAAAAAATGCAAGTCTGTTATTAAGTGCAACATATCAGGAACAGATAAAAATTTTGAGTGAAAGAATGCATATAAAATATTTGCGTATTGGTGGTATTTTCTCAAAGTCAATGCATATCAGGGATGAAAAAGAAAAATTAAATTTCAGGCATATCGATGATATTCTGGATTATTGTATAGACAATAATTTTATCCCTATTTTAGAAATCAGTGGTATGCGGCAGACGGTGATTGATGATGATCACGAATTAGTATGTATGGAAAATCAGTCGGATTTTTTTGCAGACTATGATGATTATGCAATTTTTATAAAAAAATTCTTTGAGCATATTTCATTTAGATTCATAAGTGGTGCAGAGCGAATACATGAGTGGATATGGGAACTTGATTATGACAGAAAGACATTCAGCTGGGAAGATTATGTTAAACAGTTTCAGTTAGTTTACGAGCGTATAAAAAAATGGAATTGTAAGATTGGTGGATACGGTGTTTTTTTGGGATGTCCGGAATGGGATGAGTTGGAACAGTTCGTAAAGATGGAATGTTGTCCTGATTTCGTGTCTGTTTCAGCATATCCATATGAAGTTCGAAAAAAGAATCAGGGAATTATTTATTATGAAAGAAGTATAGATAAAAAATTCTTTAAAAACAATATATTAAAAATAAAAAATTTTTTGAATCAGATTGGATATTCTGAAATGCCTGTCTGGATTACCCGATGGAATAGCAGCCTTGTTGAGAAAAATGTGTTTAATGATAGCTTTGCAAAAGCGGCATTTATAATGGATGTTGTATCGGATTTGACGGGTCTTGTGGAAATAGCTATATACGATAGTGTCAGTGATTTGGATATCGACAGTCATGACGATCAAAATCATGTTTTTATCGGGGCTCCGGGACTGTTAAGTAAAGACGGACTTGAGAAGCCATCTGCTGTAGTATTGACAGATTTGTCTTTTTTAGGTAACAGATTAATTCAGAAAGGTAATCACCATTTCTTTACAAGTTTTCAGAAGAATCATTTGATGGGAATGTGCTATAACCATATGGATTTCAATTTGAATTATTACCAGAAACCAGAAAAAATGTTGGAAGAAGATAGTCTGCCATACATTTACGAAAGTCAGGACAGCCTGGAGCAGAAAATAAAAATTTCAAATCTGGCAAATGGTATTTACAGAGTAAAATACGGTTTAATCAGCAAAAAAGGTAGTGTTTTATCAAAA
>CAKRHR010000061.1 GCA_934339005.1 uncultured Catenibacillus sp.
AATAGATATTTATAGAAAAAGCAGATATTTTTCATACCTGCTTTTTTCTTGATATACCCAAAGTTCAGAAAGAACCCAATATTTGAGTGAAGCCAGTTCTTTTTTGCGGTGAAATGTGGTATAATGTGAACACTTAGCGAGGTATTTTCGAGCTTAGTGAGAACATATGCCTGGACACTTAATGAGGTATTTTCGAATTTAGTGACCATGGTATAATGTGAACACTTAAAAATATGGCAATCTGGGGGCTTAAAGGATCATGACATTAGTAAAATACGAAACACTTTTAAATGTAGCAAGAACAAAGAGTATGAGTAAGACTGCACAAGAGATGCATCAGACTGTCCCAGGAGTCAGCTATACGATTACGAAGCTTGAGGAGGAATGGGGTATCCCTTTATTTGTGCGTAACCGTGGGAAATTATCATTGACGGAGGACGGCGCACAGCTTTTGCCATATGTGGAAGATGTGTTGAAGGCGCAGGGACATCTTATGCATCAGATTGAAAATCTTAAAGGTGCAGAGCAAGGAAAAGTACGGCTGGGTGGCTTAAAAAGTGTCACAAAGCAATGGATTTCCGGAATTATAAAAAAGGTTCACGAAAAATATCCAAATATGGAAATAGATGTTGTTTTAAATTTATACGAGGATATTCAAAGTGACCTGCAAAATGGTGTGATTGATGTGGCGTTGTCGGGTGAGCCTACCTCAAAGCAATTTGATTTTCATTATATTATGGATGACCCTTATGTGGTATTATTGCCGGAAAAACATCCGCTTGCAAAAAGCACAGCTTTATCTTTAAAGGATATTAAAAATGAAGCATTAATTATGCCAGACTGGAAAATTGACAAAGATATGATTCGTTATGTTGATGAAAGCCATATTTCAGAACAAATTTGTTACCGCATCACAGATGCAGGAACGATAATTTCTATGGTTGAAAGTGGTATAGGCATATCGATTCTGCCAAGATTTATGGCTATGGCAGAAACTGCAGATATATGCATGGTACCACTTAGGGATTGGCCCGCCAAGAAATTTGGCATCATGACAATGGAATCCTCAAGACTGACCTCTACAGTCAAAAATTTTATTAAATGTGTGGAAGAATGGATCAATGAGGAAATACTGGATAAAATATAATGTAGATATGTATAAACAAAAGAACACATTGACGCAAATTCATTATCCGATGTATAATTAACATATCGGTTTTCATGGATGAACGATAGAAAGATATATATTGAAAACGATAGGAAGATATATGTTGAATAGATAAGTTCAGAAGATATATTACAGCATACAGCATCAAGATGAATACGAAATTAAAAACAGGGGGAAACGATAGATGGATACACGTTCACTTCAGGTATTAAGAGGCGAGGAAGAAAATTATATTCTGCCATTTTTCTGGCAGCATGGCGAGGATGAAGCGACGCTTCGCGAATATATGAATGTGATTCACAATGCCAATATTGGCGCAGTATGTGTGGAGGCAAGACCACATCCAGATTTTGCAGGACCAAAGTGGTGGCAGGATATGGATGTGATTATTGACGAAGCAAAGAAGCTTAATATGAAGGTCTGGATTTTGGATGATGCGCATTTTCCAAGCGGACAGGCAGCAGGAAAGATGCCGGAACAGCCGGATGAATTGTGCAAACAGTATCTGTATTATTCACTGGCAGACATTTGTGGACCAGTAAAGCAGACAACACTGGATGTCAAGACGATGGCACAGTTTTACCCATCACCATTTGCGCCAAAGAGTCCGTTTGCAGCATTTGATGACCATAAAGACAGAGAATTTAATGATGATACACTAATGGCAGTCATTGCTTCAAAGCTTGATGGCAAGGAAAATGATATTTATCATCTGGACGATACACTGCTTGATCTGACAGATAAAGTTGATGAAAATGGTATGTTGAACTGGGATGTTCCGGAAGGCAACTGGCGTATTTTTGTCATTTTCACAACACGTAAGGGCGGCGGTAAAGATTACTATATCAATTTTATGAGCAAACGCTCATGCCGCGTACAGATTGATGCGGTTTATGAACCACATTTTGAACATTACAAAGATGAATTTGGCAAGACAATCGCCGGATTTTTCTCAGATGAACCGGAGATTGGCAATGTTGAGGGCTATGGCAACAATACAGGCATCGGCAATATGACGATGCAGTTGCCTTGGAGTGAAGAAATGCCTGCACTTATGGAGGAACGCTTCGGTAAAGATTACCTTCGTAAGGTGCCTGCACTCTGGATGAATGTTGGCAGTGAAGAATTTACAGCAGATATGCGTGTGGGTTATATGGACATTGTTACAAGTCAGGCCGCAAAGAATTTCAGTGGCCAGATTGGTGAATGGTGCCGTGAACATGGTGTGGAATACATCGGACATATTGTTGAGGATAATGGTATTCATACAAGACTTGGATCATCCCAGGGGCATTTTTTCAGAGCCTTAAGCGGTCAGGACTGGTCCGGTATTGATGATATCGGCGGTCAGGTTATTGTCGGTGGTGCCGATGTCAGCCATAAAACATTACTTGGCATTGACGGCGATGGTGAATTTTTCCATCATGTACTTGCAAAGATGGGTACATCCCTTGCAGACATTGACCCGATTAAAAAAGGACGTACGATGTGTGAATTGTTTGGTGCTTACGGATGGCAGGAGGGTACACACGATATGAAATATATCGCAGACCATTTGCTTGTCCGTGGTATTAACCGTTTTGTACCACATGCATTTTCACCAAAGGATTTTCCTGATTTTGACTGCCCGCCACATTTTTATGCACATGGCAAGAATCCGCTGTACAAACCATTTGGCACAATGATGAAATACATTAACCGTATCGCACATTTAACAAGTGGCGGTACACATATTGTCAGTGCAGCCGTTTTATATCATGCAGAGGCTGACTGGTCCGGTATGGGCTATATGGATATGGCGAAGCCTGCAAGAGCACTGGATAATCGCCAGATTGATTTTGATTTTGTGCCAGCCGATGTATTTAAAGAAAAAGAATACTATATGACAAATGTAGATGAATATGGACTGCATATTAACGGTCATACATATGGTGCGCTGATTATTCCGGGTGCCGGATACGTGGATGACAGTGTTGTTGAATTTGCAAAAGAAGCACATGCAACAGGATTCCCTGTATATTATGTTGTTGCCAACGGCAATTCTGTTGAATATGTTTCAGCAGATACAGAGGATGAAGCAGATACATGGATGGTGCCTGTGACACTGGATGCACTTGCAGATACACTTGCCGGCAAAGGTATCTGTGATGCGATTTGTACACCTGCGATGGCGGATATTCAGGTATATCATTATGAACATGATGAAGAACAGCTTTATCTTGTGTCAAATGAAAGTGCCGGCCAGACATTTGAAGGTCATGTGGCTGTGCCTGTTGAAGGTAAAGTTTTTGCATATGATGCTTTCAAAAATATATTAACAGAAGCTGTTCGTGATGAAAATGGCATCGTGCTGACACTTGCACCATATGAAATGGCAGTGCTTGTGATTCCGGCGGCGGATAAAGTTGCAGAGTATGAAGCTGTGGCAAAAGAAGATATAAAAGCCGGCGAAGTAGTCAAAGAACTCGTTGGCACATGGAACGTATCATTTACAGAAAATGAAAACTATCCTGAATTTAAAGATGAAGTCGCAGTGCATGGCTTAAATAATATTTTAACAGTTAAACCGGATTTCTCAGGAGTTATTCGTTATGAAAAGGCATTTAAGCTTTCAGAGAATGAACCACTTGTACTGACATTTGAGTATGCTTATGAATCTGTTGAAGTATGGTGCAATAGCAAATACGCCGGTGAGCGCATCTGCCCGCCATTTGCTTTTGATTTGACAGGTCTTACAAAAGCCGGTGACAATGAACTTTGTGTGGAAGTGCGCACAACCCTTGAACGTAAAGTACATGCAATGACAGGTGGTGCAGGCTTATTTGGACCAGAGGTGATTGTGGTTAAACCGGAAGGCCTGATTGGTAAAGCCGAACTGCATAAGGTAAAATAGACTGCAAAAACAGATACAGAAAAGTCTATATAGTATTTTATATTGTGCATATTAGGAAAAAGAGGTGAAATCAGATGATAGATTTTTTTAAAATAGAAAAACTTCAGGAGGGGCTGACAGCAATTCACACACTGTCAGGGGAAATCCTTTATTTAATAGAGGGCAGTAAGCGGGCAATCTTAGTCGATACAAGTGTCGGCATTAAAGGTCTGCGTACATTTGTGGAACAGTTGACAACATTGCCGGTGACGGTATTGATGACACATGGACATCTTGACCACGCCATGGGCGCGCCGGAATTTGATGATGTGTATATGAGTCATAAAGATTTGGATGTCTATGCAGGCATGCAAAATATTGCCGGAAGAATGGAATATGTAAGTGGCAATCTTGGTGGAAAACTGCCGGAGGGCATGACAGAAGATGATTTGGTTGCACCTGCACAGGTTGATTTTAAAGACCTCAAAGAAGGGGACAGCCTTGATCTTGGCGGTATACATATTGATGTGTATGATTTTCCTGGACATACACAGGGCAGTCTGGCATTTTTGATTCGTGAACTGCGTTATGTGATTACAGGGGATGCCTGCAATCCGTTTATATTCCTGTTTTTTGATTATTCATCAAAAGTATGTGATTATAAACAGACAGTCCAGAATTTTAAGGAAAAACTTGCAGGTCAATATGACCATATTTTATTAAGTCATGGTAGTGTCGGTGATGTGGAGGCAAAAAGCAGTCTTTTTGATGATACGATGGCAATCTGTGATTGCATTATGGAAGGTAAAGACGATGAAGTACCATTTGATTTTATGGGTGAGGCAGCATACATTGCCAAAGCAATGACACCACCGCCGTTTAAAAGATTAGATGGTGGTTATGGAAACATCGTTTATAATAAAAACAGAATTTTTTAAATGTGAGAGGATGAATATCAATGAGTAAATCGGAAGTTTATTTTACAGATTTCAGATGCCATGTAGGCACAAGCCAGTTAGATAAATTAAAACGTTTGTGTGTTGCTGCAGGTATTAAAAATATTGATATGGAGGGCAAGTTTGTTGCTATCAAGATGCATTTTGGTGAACTTGGAAACCTTGCATTTTTACGTCCAAACTACGCAAAAGCAGTTGCAGATTTATGTAAAGAACAAGGTGGTATGCCATTTTTGACAGACTGTAACACACTTTATCCAGGCAGTCGTAAAAATGCCCTGGAGCATCTGGATTGTGCAAATTTGAATGGTTTCAACACAGTGACAACAGGCTGTCAGATTATTATCGGTGATGGTCTTCGTGGTACAGATGAAGTTGAAGTGCCGGTGAAAAATGGCGAATACTGTAAGACAGCCAAAATCGGTCGTGCCATCATGGATGCAGATATTTTAATCAGCCTTTCACATTTTAAAGGTCATGAAGCTACGGGTTTTGGTGGCGCAATTAAAAATATCGGTATGGGCTGCGGTAGCCGTGCAGGTAAGATGCAGCAGCATGCCAGCGGCAAACCTGCGATTTCAGAGGAAGCCTGTCGTGGCTGCAGACGCTGTGCAAAAGAGTGCGGCAGCGATGCAATTTCCTATGTGAACAATAAAGCAGTGATTGATTATGACCTCTGCAAGGGCTGTGGCCGTTGTATAGGTGCCTGCAGTTTTGATGCGGTATACAATCCAAACAGTAACAGCAATGAACTTTTAGACCGCAAGATGGCAGAATATGCACAGGCTGTCTGTCAGGATCGTCCATGTTTTCATATTGCGCTTGTGCAGGATATCAGCCCTAACTGCGACTGCCACGGTGAAAATGATGCGCCGATTCTTCCGGATATCGGTATGTTTGCAAGTTTTGACCCGGTTGCTCTGGACCAGGCATGTGCAGACGCATGTCTTGCGGCAAAACCAATTGAAAACAGTCAGTTGGGTGAGCATCTGGCACAGGAAGACTGGCATTGTCATCACGACCATTTTAAAGATTCCAATCCAAACATCGAATGGAAAGCAACACTTGACCAGGGTGAAAAAATCGGTCTTGGCTCAAGGGAATATGAGTTGAAAATCATTAAATAACGTAATAAAATGGCGTGTATACGGCATTTTATGGTAGTTAGATTAAATGATAAAAACTGCCGGGATCATAGTTTAGTGAAACTGTCAGATTTACATAAAAATAAGCGGAGATTTTAAAGTAAAGTGTAGTGTAAAATCAACGCAATTAAGCTGGAGGAAGAAAAAGTGACTTACGAACAGGCATTAGAATGCGTTAAGACGCATGGACAGGAACATTTGCTTAGATATTATGATGAATTGGATGATGCTCAAAAAGCTGCGCTGTTAAAGCAGATTTCTGAGATTGATTATTCATTGCTGGATAAAATCGGACATAAAGACGATGCTGTTGATGATGTAATTGAAGAATTACCGGGTGCAATGAAGCTTGATGAAATTGCAGCCAGAAAAGAAGAACTTGAACGTGCAGGTGCTTATGCTATCCGCAATTATGAAGTTGGTTGTGTACTGCTTGCAGGCGGTCAGGGTACACGCCTTGGTTCAGACAATCCAAAGGGTATGTATGATATCGGTGTGACACATCCGTTATACATTTTTGAGATGCAGATTCGCAATCTGATGGAAGTTGTTGATAAGTGTGGTGTCTGGGTACCATTATTTATCATGACAAGTGATAAGAATGATACAGTGACAAGAGCATTCTTTGAAGAAAAGAATTATTTTGGTTATAACAAAGAATATGTTTATTTCTTTGTACAGCAGATGGCACCTTCATGTGATTACAACGGCAAGATTTACATGGAAGCAAAAGATAAGATTTCTCTCTCACCAAATGGTAACGGTGGATGGTTTACATCACTGGCACATTCAGATGCATGGCAGGCTGTTAAAAAATATGGTGTGAAATGGTTAAATGTTTATGCCGTAGATAATGTGCTTCAGAAAATGGCAGATCCATTATTTGTTGGTGCAACCATTCTTTCCGGCTGCCCGGTTGGTGCAAAAGCTGTTGCTAAAGTGGCACCGGATGAAAAAGTAGGTGTGCTTTGCAGAAGAAATGGCAAACCGTCCATCGTTGAATATTATGAACTGACAGAAGAAATGATGTATGCAAAAAATGCATCAGGTGAACCTGCATATAACTATGGTGTGATTTTAAATTATCTGCTTAAGGTTGAAGACCTTGAAAAGATTGCCAACAATGAGATGCCTCTGCATGTTGTTGAGAAGAAAATCCCGCACATTGATGAGAATGGTAATTATATCAAACCGACATCACCAAACGGTTACAAATTTGAAACATTGATTCTGGATATGATTTATCTGATGGATGACTGCCTGACATTTGAAGTGGACAGAAATAAAGAATTTGCACCAATTAAAAATGCAACAGGTGTAGATTCTGTAGAAAGTGCCAGAGTATTACTTCAGAAAAATGGTGTGGAATTATAATTATGAAAATATTGATTATTAGACATGGTGATCCGGATTACAGTATTGATTCACTGACCGAAAAAGGCTGGAGAGAAGCTGAGTATCTGTCTGAAAGATTGTGTAAATTGGACATTAAGACATTTTACGTATCACCTTTGGGCAGAGCGAGAGATACGATTGCGCCGACATTAAAGAAACTTGGAAGAACGGCTGAAATTATGCCATGGCTTCGCGAATTTGACACGCATATTGACCGTCCGGATGTACTGAATGAAAAAAAGGTCTGTTGGGACTGGCTGCCAAAAGACTGGACAGCAGAACCGAGATTTTATCAGTATGAACACTGGATGGAACCAGAGGTGATGGCAAATAGTGATGTGCCGGAACAATATCATTGGGTGATTGAAAATTTTGACAAATTAATGGCTGAAAATGGTTATGTAAGAGAAAATAATTATTACAGAGCAGTCAAGCCAAGCAATGATACCATCTGTATTGTGTGCCACTTCGGACTGGAATGTGTACTTTTATCAAGATTGCTCACGATTTCGCCGATGCAGTTATGGCATGGATTATGTGCTGCACCGTCCTCTGTATCCACAATTGTGACAGAAGAACGCCGTGAGGGATATGCATATTTCAGAATGGGTGCATTCGGAGATACTTCTCATTTGTATGCAAACAATGATGAACCGGCATTTGCAGCCAGATTTTGTGAGTGCTATACAAATACAGACGAAAGACATTAATTGCTGTTATTATATTAAAAATTGCCTTGAAAGTTTTTTGATATTACAGTACAATGTATATCAACAGGAAAAACAATGGAGGTTGCACGAATGAAGTTACGTCTTATCAAAGAGAATGATATCAAAGACGTGTTGGACGTTTATAAACCATTTATAAAAAATACACCGATTACTTTTGAATGTACTGTACCATCGATAAAGAAGTTCAGAAAGCGTGTTGAACATGTGACAGCAAAGCATCCGTGGCTTGTTGCTGAGGAAAATGACAGAATTGTCGGATTTGCATATGCTTCTGTGTTTAAAGAACGCATGGCTTATTCATGGGACGTGGAATCATCCATTTATGTTATTGATGATGCCGGTATGCAGGGCATAGGCACTGCTTTATACAGTGCGATGGAGGATATATTAAAGCTTCAGGGCTTTTACAATATTTATGCGATTCTTACAACCGGTGTGAAGCGGAGTCTTCATTTTCATGAGTTGATGGGCTACAAGAAGATGTATACATTGGATTGTTGTGGCTGGAAATTTGACCAGTGGTATGGCATTACGTGTATGTGTAAGACGATTGGCGATATTCATCAACCGCCAAAGGAGATTATTCCAATTAAGGAACTCGAGAAAAAGAGCATTGATAAGATATTAAAAAAATACAGTGTATAGAGTATTGATAACATAATTTACAAAAGATAAGGCAGGGAAAACGAAAAATAAAGAGTTTCTCTGCCTTTATGTATTTTGAGGGGCGGGTGTAAAGTGTGAAATATCTGATAGTGTTTTTTGATAGAAGTACATTAAAAAATATTGTACCGACATTAGCGATTGCGCCGGATGTGATTAAATATTTTTATGACCCGGATGTCTTTTCTTATTATGATATATACAGTACCTTTGAGGCGTGCAGAAAGTATATTCCGGGGCTGCGATTTGAAGTGGGTGCCCTTGATGAGCATGATTATGCGCAGGTGTATGAAACAGTGGAAACGATGATTAACCATACACACCCGGATGAAGTTTGTATTGATTTGACCGGTGGTAGTGAACTTGCAGTAATTGCCGGATATGAGGCAGGTATGTGTTGCGGCTGTGATGTTTATTATACAGATATATGGAAGAATAAATTGTTCTGGCTGAATGCCAAACAGTGTATCGAGAGTGTGCTGCCTTTTGATATGGAGGATCTGGTGACGGCTTTTGGTGGTAAATTGCTTGGTTATTCGGATGATGATTTTTTATGGAAATATCAGAAGTCTTTGTTTACGATGTCGGATTATTTGATTCATCGGCTGAACCGCTGGCTTCGAACGAGCCAGTATCTGCAGAAGTATAACAGCCGTCTGCGTCAGGAAAACAGACTGCATTTTAAGGCACCTTTTGAGCATTCAAAAAATGATACACAGTTGCTTCCGGATATGACATTGCTTGAAGAATTTCAAAAGCAGGGGTTGATTCGGTATTTAAGTGTGAATGAGAAGCATGTGGAGTTTGCGTATGCCAATGTTAAGATGATGGATTATATGTCCTCTTATGGTGTGTGGCTTGAACTTTATACATACTATCATCTGCTGCGCATGGATGCCGTGAGGGATGTGCATACAAGTTTAAAAGTTGACTGGAACGCCCATGACCATATCGAGATTATCGGCAATGAGATAGATGTGACATGTATGTATAAGAGCCGTCCGGTGATTATATCATGTAAACAGTCCACCGGACCAATCACAGCAGATACGTTGAATGAATTGTATGTCGTGTCACGCCGTATCGGTGGCAAATATGCGATTCCGATTCTTGTGACCTGCAGTGATATGAAGACGAAACATCTGGCATTATATTTAAAAGCCAAAGAGATGGGAATTCATCTTCTGGATATTTCAGATGTACGCTCCGGTAGTTTTCTGGAATGTCTGAAAAGAATTATTACTGCGAAGTAAATGTAAAGCATATGAGAAAAAAGATATATTGTGGGGGATTGGAATATGAAACAGACAGATGAAATTATGGCATTTGCAAAGGCGGCAGGTGCCAGCGGCACAGCTGATATCGAGCTTGCGCAGATTGTATTTGATGAAACTTTAAGAAAAAGCTGTGAGATGAACAGCTGTGGCAATTTTAAGCGGAACTGGATGTGTCCGCCGTACTGTGGAGAGATTTCAGAATGTATCACAAAAGCAAAGCAATATACGAAGGGTGTGGTACTTCAGTATATCGGTGAACTTGAAGATTCTTATGATTTTGAAGGTATGATGGATGCTGCAGAAGCCTTTCAGAAGATGTTTATAAAGACTGTGCATTATGTGCGCACGCTTGGATGGGACATTTATCCGCTTGGCGCCGGTGGCTGCAGAAATTGTGAGCACTGTGCTGTGATTGATGGGGTTCCCTGCCGTCATCCAGAGGATGCATTTCCGTCACTGGAATCCCATGGTATTTTTGTGTCAGAACTTGCACAAAAATCAGGCATGAACTATATTAACGGTCAGAATACGGTGACATATTTTGGGGCGATTTTATACCGATAATTAATATCACGATATGAGTGGCGAGGTAAATTCTGCCACTCATTTTAAACTTTTTCAGTTTATAGAGTATCAGGAGTAGAAATATATTTTGCTTAATAGTTAGCATAATAATTAGTTGAATAATTAGTAAAATAATTACTTGACTAATTAGTTTGCAAAGTGATATAATTAACATGCTAAGTAATTACAGAGTGATAATTCATATTGAAAAGAGTGGTGAGGATGAAAGATTGTAAAGACCAGCATGATGTACCGATGAGTCTGCTGTTTAAAATTGCTGATGTGACATTCTGCAAACGTCTGAATAGTGCCAATGAAGAATATGGTCTGACAGGAAATCAGGCACAGCTTTTAGGAACAATCAGAAAATGTCGTAAAGAGATGGATGAAGTCTTTCCGAGTACGCTAGAAGAAAGGATACATGTATCCAGACCGACGATGTCGGGATTGCTTAAGCGGCTTGAGGCAAAGGGCTTTATTATTTTTGCGCCAAGTTCTAAGGATAAGCGTTACAAACAGGTGCTTTTGACAGAAAAAGCAGAAGCAGTTAATCAACGCATTGGAGAAAAGATTTTTGAAACCGAAAGAAAAATGCTTGAAGGCATTTCTGAAGAAGATGTCGAAATAGCGCGGACAATCGTAAAAAAAATGATTGATAATATTTCGGACTGATAAAGTTATTACTATGATAAAAATGAAGGGAGAAACAAGATGATTAAAACACTTGCAGCTCAGGTTAAAGAATTTAAAAAAGACTCCCTGCTGACACCTATTTTTGTTATTCTTGAAGTTTTGATGGATATTGCAATTCCGCTGATGATGGCGCGAATTATTGATGAAGGCATCCAGAAGAATGACATGCATGCGGTTGTTGTAACAGGGGTAATTATGATTTGTATGGCGCTGCTTTCATTATTGTTCGGTGTACTTGCCGGAAAATATGCAGCACAGGCCAGTACAGGCTTTGCGAGAAATCTTCGTAAAGCGATGTTTGAAAATATTCAGAACTTTTCATTTTCAAATATTGATAAATATTCCACAGCAGGTCTGGTTACACGTATGACAACAGACGTGACAAACCTTCAGAACGCATATCAGATGATTATCCGTCTGTTTGTGCGTGCACCGTTTATGATGATTTTTGCGATGATCATGGTATTTAAGATTAATGCAAAATTATCTCTGGTATTCCTTTGTGCGATTATTGTATTGGGATTTGTTATTGGCACAATTATGATTAAAGCACATCCGAAGTTTGAACGTGTATTCAGAAAATATGACGATTTAAATGCCAGCGTTCAGGAAAATGTCAATGCGATTCGTGTTGTCAAAGCCTATGTGCGTGAAGACCATGAAAACAAGAAGTTTAAGACAGCCAGTGGCAACTTATATAAGATGTTTGTCAATGTCGAAAAACTGATTATCTGTAACATGCCTGTCATGCAGTTTGTTGTATATGCATGTATTTTGATTATTTCCTGGCTTGGTGCCAAATTTATCGTTGCCGGCAATATGACAACCGGTGAACTGACAAGTATGTTCTCATATACGATGAATATTTTGATGTCACTCATGATGCTTTCCATGGTACTTTTGATGGTGATTATGTCAAGAGCCTCCGCAGAACGTATAGCAGAAGTTATCAATGAAAAGAGTGATTTGAATAACGGCGAAAATCCTCTGATGGAAGTGCCGGATGGTTCTGTAAAATTTAAAGATGTGAACTTCTCATATAAGAAGGATAAAAACTATGTCCTTGAAAATGTAAATCTGTCTATTAAATCCGGTGAAACCATTGGTATTATCGGTGGTACAGGTTCTTCAAAATCAAGTCTTGTACAGCTTATCCCAAGACTTTACGATGTAACAACAGGTGCTGTTTGTGTCGGCGGACACGATGTCCGGGAGTACGATATTGAAACACTTCGAAATGAAGTTGCGATGGTACTTCAGAAAAATGTCCTGTTCTCAGGTACGATTAAGGAAAACTTAAGATGGGGTAATCCAGATGCCACAGATGAAGAAATCATCCATGCATGTAAACAGTCACAGGCAGATGAATTTATCCAGACTTTCCCGGATGGTTATGATACATATATTGAACAGGGCGGTACAAACGTTTCCGGTGGCCAGAAACAGCGTCTGTGTATTGCCAGAGCACTTTTGAAGAAACCTAAGATCCTGATTCTTGATGACTCTACAAGTGCTGTCGATACAAAGACAGATGCGATGATTCGAAAAGCATTCCGTGAAGATATTCCGGATACGACAAAATTCATTATTGCTCAGCGTATTTCTTCTGTACAGGACGCAGACAGAATTATTGTTCTTAACGAAGGTCAGGTTGTAGACTTCGGTTCACATGACCAGTTGATGAAGACAAGCGAGATTTATCGTGATGTCTATGAATCTCAGATGAAGGGAGTTGACGAAAATGCCAAGACCAAATAATATGCCGCCAAAAGGCAAAGCATTGCCAAAGGGTGAAGCTTCTAAAGCAATGAAACGCTTATTTAAGTATATTATGAAAGAATATAAATTTTCCTGTCTGTTTGTGCTGATTTTGATTGTCGTCGGCTCGGCAGCAAATATCGCAGGTAATATGTTCTTAAAGACATTGATTGACGATTATATTTTACCATTTATCAATCAGGCATCACCGAATTTTGCACCACTTGCCAGAGCAATTTTGATCATGGCTGCAGTTTATATTATTGGTGTTTTATCTACATGGTTATATAAACGTATCATGGTGAATGTAACACAGGGCACACTTCGCAGACTCCGTGATGATATGTTTGAACATATGGAATCATTGCCAATTCGTTATTTTGATACACATGCCCATGGCGATATCATGAGTATTTATACAAATGATGCTGATACACTGCGTCAGATGATCAGTGAAAGTATTCCGCAGTTAATTACATCTGTGATTACGATTGTTGGTGTGCTTGGTTCCATGATTTACTTAAGTATTCCACTGACAATTCTTGACCTGGTACTTGTGGCATTTATGATGCTTATGGTTAAGACGATTGGTGGCAAGAGTGCGACATACTTTGTGCGTCAGCAGAAAAATCTTGGTAAAGTTAATGGCTATATTGAAGAAATGATGGAAGGTCAGAAAGTCGTTAAGGTATTCTGCCACGAACAGGAGAATATTGACAGATTTAATGAATTAAATGAATCTTTATATGACAGCGCCAACAATGCGAATAAATATGCTAATATTCTGATGCCGGTCATGGTTAATATCGGTAATATCAGTTATGTGCTGACAGCAATTGTCGGTGCAGCCCTTGCAATTTCAGGCTTTGGTGGTCTGACACTTGGTGGTCTTGTTGCGTTCTTACAATACAACCGTTCTTTCAACCAGCCAATTTCACAGGTGTCACAGCAGATGAACTCTATTATTATGGCGATGGCTGGTGCAAACCGTATCTTCACATTGCTGGATGAAAAGCCAGAAGCAGATGAAGGCTATGTTGAACTTGTTAATGCGAAAGAAAATGCGGATGGAAGCCTTGAAGAAGCCAAAGAACGTACAGGTGTATGGGCATGGAAACATTATCATAAAGATACAGATACAACAACCTACAAACGTCTTTGTGGCGATGTTGTTCTTGAAGATGTGGATTTTGGTTACACAGATGAAAAAATCGTATTACATGATATTGATATTTATGCAAAACCTGGCGAAAAGGTGGCATTTGTTGGTGCAACAGGTGCAGGTAAGACGACAATTACAAACCTTTTGAATCGTTTCTATGATATTCAGGAGGGCAAGATTCGTTACGATGGCATTAATATTGGTAAGATTAAAAAAGCGGATTTAAGACGTTCCCTTGGTATCGTGCTTCAGGATACACATCTGTTTACAGGTACGGTTGCAGACAATATCCGTTATGGTAAGCTGGATGCAACAGATGAAGAAGTTTATGCAGCAGCAAAGCTTGCCAATGCAGATCATTTTATCAAGCATCTGCCGAATGGCTATGATACCGTTTTAAAAGGTGATGGCGGTAATCTTTCACAGGGACAGAGACAGTTGCTTGCAATAGCCAGAGCAGCGATTGCAGACCCACCGGTATTGATTCTTGATGAAGCGACTTCAAGTATTGATACGCGAACAGAGAAAATTGTTCAGGATGGTATGGATAAACTGATGGCAGGCAGAACAGTATTTGTCATTGCACACCGCCTGTCCACAATTAAAAACTCAGATGTGATTATGGTACTTGACCACGGCAGAATCATTGAGCGCGGTAACCATGACAGTCTGATCAACAAGCATGGTATTTACTACCAGTTATATACAGGATTGCTTGAACAATCTTAATCAACGTGATATACTTATACGCGGGAGAGTTTTCTCCCGCGTTTTGTATGTTTTTAAATATCAGCTTCAGGAGGATAACATGGATCTTCATGATTTTTCCGATATGGGCAATCAGATTAAAGATATTGTCCAGGATGCCGTTGATTCGATGAATTTTGACAGCTTAAGCCGTGACATCACGCGAACGATTAACGACACATTTAAAACTAAAGATAACAAAGGTTTTTATTATACACCAAGAGATGAACAGGGACATGAGATTCATTCAGACGGGCAGCCTGGTACATCAGAGTATACGAATTATCAGACAGGCGGCACAAAGCACCGCACATCGTATACAAATTACAGAAAACCGGGTACGAGTTCATATACTTATGATAACAGCCAGAACCGTCAGACCGGAAATGCCAGACCTTATCAAAGCAGTAACACTATAAAACCGGCAAAAAAAGCTTCAGTTTATGATGTTGGATTTCCTGTGACAAAGAACCCTCCGGGAAGTGTCTTAGGTACGGCATTAATGTCTGCAGGCATTTCACTGTCTGTATTGTGCGGTATGGCAGAGCTTGCCTTTGGTGGCTGCGCACTTCTTATGCCGGGCATGAGAGAAGATTTCCTGATGCGTATGTTTGCGGTTGCACCTGTGCTTGTGACAGGTCTTGGCCTTTCTGTTTATGGTAATAGGCTGCGCGGCAGAGTCAATCGTTTTAAAGCATATCTTGGTGCTTTAAAAGGCAAAACATTTGCTTCTTTTAAAGAACTTTCCGGTGCGGTTGGCAAGTCAGAAAAATATGTATGCAAAGATGACCGGAGAACAG
>CAKRHR010000062.1 GCA_934339005.1 uncultured Catenibacillus sp.
TATAAAACAAGCGGGTATCAATTTGATACCCGCTAATGTTTCATTTGGTTATACCCAAAATTCAGAAAGAACCAAATATTGAGTCAACCAGTCCTTTTTATTCAGGTATTATTGATATTTTATTAATGCATTTTACTTATCCAGAAGCTCTTCTGTATCCTGCTTTGCATCCGGCATCTTTGGAAGTTCTACACCAAAAGCCATCATTAATTTCAATGGATTATTGATTTCTCTCATTTCAAGAATCAGACCATCCTTCATCTTAAAGCAAATCACATAATGGTTTTCATATTTTGTAGGTTCAGGGCAACCGGCAATCTGCTGCTCACCACTGCCTATTGCTTCAACCCAGAATTTATCCGGATCCTGGGTTTCGTCGATGGAAATAATATTCCAGGACCATTTCGGGAAGAAGGTTTTATTTGCCGTAAAGTTTTTAAGTACTTCTGACTTACCCTCCCAGCGCTGTGGTGCACCACCATTAGCTGCATAAGTCAATTCTTTTGTACCGTCAATATCAAATAATTCTGCTCTTGCTTCACCGTGACGTTTAAAAAATTCTTCAATTGTTGCTCTGTTTTTTTCTCTTAATGCCTGATTATCACACATACTTATAACCTCATTTCACATATTTTTATATCATATTTTTCGGATAAAATAGATTCCACATTTTTGACAATCATCAATTATCTGTCTAAATTCCATGACATATTCAGAATTGTCGCACTCAAAAATTTCAAACTTTTAAGTCTTTTTTATTATTTCTCAACCGCATTTTCTTCGGCTACCGCACGTCTTTCCTTGAGTTCATTTCTGATTTCCTGCATCTTGTCCGCTCTGATTTTAAGGAAAATCAGGCCAAGTGCTGATACACAGAAGAAAATAGACGGTACAAGGCATGTCACAAGACGAATACCTTCTCTTGCTGCTTCTGTCTGTTCAAAACCATTTGCTGCTTCAAAGCCAACAGCACTTAATAATACGGAAGTCAGCATTGTTCCAAAACCTGTCGTCACTTTCTGGATAAAGGACAATACAGTATTAACCATACCAGGTGCAGCTACGCCATTGCGCCATTCGCCATAATCCACAGCGTCCGGAATAAAACTAAATGTGACAGCATAAACAATCATCATACCAACTGTAAAAGCAGAACACATCAGATAACCGCTGATAGCATACATGCCTGCAAAATAACCAATCAACATCAATATACTAAAGACACCAACACCAATCCAGTACATACCGATACGTGGTAATTTTCTCATCATTACAGGCATTACAAGCAGGCTGACTGCCGTTGCTACAATGGCTGCCACAAGCTGACTCTGGCTCATAAGTCCCGGATTCATCTTGTAATATAAGAAATAATAACTCATCATACCACCAAACATTGCAATACCGATGGAATGAAGCACGTTACAGATTAATGCACCAAGGAAAATCTTATTGCCCTTAAATACTTTAAAACTTTCTTTAATCGGCATACTCTTACCTGCATTCAGGCAGACACGTTCACGAATAGATAAACCACAAACCAGATAACATATACCGCTGACAATAGCTACAAAAATACCAAGCGCTCTAAATGCTGCTTCATTGTTTGTAACACCACCGCCAAAATACATCATAACTGGTGTTGCAGCCGCAACAACAATACCACTGAGGTTTAAACCAACCTGACGCGCAAGCACAAGTTTTTTACGTTCACCGTCATCGGCTGTTGCTACAGATGTAAATGCACTGTAGGAAGTATACATGATTGTTGTAAATAAACTTCCATATACTAAATAAATAAAATAAATCCAATACAGCGCAAAGGATGTTCCCGGTGTTACAAAGCCCGGACACATAAACATAATCATAAATGCCAGGCATGCAGGAATTGCCATTGTAATATACCATGGTCTGAATGAACCAAGCTGTGTATGCGTTCTGTCACCGATGGTACCAAATAAAATATCTGTAATGGCATCCACGAAACGACATACAAGTGTCACTGAACCTGCATATAACATTGGAATTTTTAAAATTGTTGTCATAAACATCAACAGATAAATACCCATCAATGTGTTTTGGATCTGATAACCAATCATACCGGTTGTATAACCGAAATATTCTATTTTCCGCACCTTTGTGCCTGCGTATGGCAGGTGCACCAGTTTTTTCTCTTTTGCCATAACTTTCATTCCCCCAAAACTTCGTTATATAGTAATGTTAAAAACAGAGTTTCAAACATACGTTTATGCTTAAACAATTAAGCTGCCTGACTTTAACCTCTGTTTTTTTAACCCCAATTTATGATGTACTATCACTGTTTACCTTTATTAAATGCCCTTCGGAAATTTAACCTCAGGCAATTCAAGTCCCAGTGTGTGATACATCTGGCAGAAATTCATATGTTCATGGTATCTCTTGATCAAACCATCCTCCATTTCAAATACATGAAAGAAATAGTTCTTATATTCTTTTTTCTTGTAATCCGGAAAGTTTAACATAAATGTGCCTAATGCAGAAACAACAATATAATTCGGATCATCTGTCAAAAGCACATGCATATCTGTATATACGCCACCAGGGAACCATTTGCTGTTCCAGGCATCACTCATCTTCAAACCTTCCTGACCTGGCATACCCCATTCAATAAATTCAGGTTCCGGATAACCTTTAGCAGGTCCTGTATAGCCGCCCTGTCCATCTTCTGTAAACAGTTTCCAGCGGTCCAGTCTTTCGTCACCCACAAGTGTCATGTACTTCATGACTGTTTCGATGTTCTTTCTCCGAAGTTCTCTGTCACCTGTCACCCCATCCAATAATTTTTCAATATCCATAAATAGACCTCCTCCATTTTTGTCCCATTATTTTGTCTGGAACTTTGTTATATATCTATCATACATGGAGATTTTCAAAATCGCCATTCAATTTTACTTTAAACCTTTAAAGTATTTTTTAATATCTAAATATCTGTGATTGCTTTAAAATGAACTTAAGGAACGTATCTATATTTTTAATTTTCGGGAGGTTTATTATGGAAATGAATAAAAGAGTAGCTTTTATTGGTGCAGGCAATATGGGATATGCTTTAATCTGTGCCGCATCAAAATCAATTCAGCCAGATCATATTTATGTCACGGATTATGATGCACAAAAAGCCGTGGCCGTGGCCAAAGAAATTGGCTGTCATGTTGTTAAAAATAATGAAGAAGCGGCAAGCGTGGCTGATTATATCTTTCTCTGCGTTAAACCACAGGTTATTGGCAGCGTACTGGCGCAAATTTCACCAATTCTTGAAACAAATCAAACAAAAGGCAGTACAAAAACACTTGTTTCTATTGCAGCCGGTCTGACACTTCAAAATTTGCATTCAAAATTATCCGCTGATTTAGTGAATTTCCCACTGATTCGCATTATGCCAAATACACCTGCCTCTATTGGCATGGGTATGCTTGCGTTATGTGCTGCGCCTGAAGTTGAACCTCAACGTATCGAAGATGTGATGACCATTCTTTCAAAAGCCGGACGTGTTGAGCAATTACCGGAGCACTTAATGGATGCATTTTCTGCTGTAGGCGGCTGTGCCCCAGCTTATGTGTATATCTTTATTGAAGCACTTGCAGATGGTGCAGTCATGGCAGGTCTTAGCCGAAAACAAGCATTAACTTATGCTGCCCAGACAGTTATGGGTTCTGCTGCCATGGTGCTTGAAACCGGAATACATCCGGGCGAGTTAAAAGATGCTGTATGCTCTCCTGCAGGTTCTACGATTGCAGGCGTTGCCGCTTTAGAGCGCAACGGTTTCCGTTCTGCGGCAATTGAAGCCGTGATTGACAGCTATCACAAAAATCGTGATTTAAACAACAATTAATTTTCATAATTATGTGATATACACGACATATGATTCAGAAAAATAAACATTGATTTCATCAATTCATACCAGAGCTGCGTAGCCTTCCAGGATTAAAAGCAACACAGCTCTGGTATATTGTCGTTTTTTAAGGTATAATGGTGTAAAATTTTATTTACTAAGGAGGATCCTCGATGAATTTTAAGAAACAAAAGAAGTGGTCTGGGTTATTATTATCTATTGTCCTTCTGTTCTCATTATTTACCGGCGGTTGCGACAATATTCAAACAAGTAGTTTCAGTCAAGATTCAGACCGATCTGCCACTGTTAATATTAATTCATCGACAGAAATCGCTGCCGCAGCATCTGTCGATAAAATTCCAACATATGATGGTTATGAATTTGTAGAAATCAACAACAATCAACCTTATTTTTCTGATGATGATAAACAAAGAACCGATGCATTTGAAGAATACAGCGAATTAGATGACCTCGGAAGATGCGGTGTTGCCTATGCAAATATCTGCCAGGCATTACAACCCACAGACCCACGCGGAGAAATCGGTATGATTAAACCAATCGGCTGGCATACTGTCAAGTATAATGACATTATAGATGGCAACTATCTGTATAACCGATGTCACTTAATCGGTTTTCAGCTTGCCGGAGAAAATGCGAATCCCAAAAATCTGATTACAGGAACACGCTACTTAAATATTGTTGGTATGCTACCATTTGAAAATGCTGTAGATGACTATGTAGATACGACAAAGAATCATGTACTTTATCGCGTTACACCTATATTTAAGGGTGATGAGCTTGTTGCTAGAGGTGTACTTATGGAAGCATATTCTGTCGAAGACCAAGGTACCGGTATTCAGTTTTGTTATTTTATATATAATATACAGCCCGGCATTGGCATTGATTATGCTACTGGCGAATCTTGGGAAGATGCTTCTGTCACGGTCAAAGAAAGTTCATACCGAATTAACAATGATATTCAGGCAAAAAACGAAACAAAAGAATCTGAAAATCAATCCTCTGTCAATGTTTGGGTATCTGCAACAGGTTCTGAATATCACAGCATTAACAATTGTGGCCGAATGAATCCGGACAAAGCAACTTCGATGACCGAACAGGAAGCCATCAACCAAGGATTTGGTAAATGTTCAAAATGTTGGTGAAACATTACCAGCATTCTGACTTGAAAGTTCAAAAATAAAAATATCGACAAACACCGTCCTTAAAGCCGATATTTGTCGATATTTCTATTTTTGTATATTTTACAATTCACATCAATTATTTGTTTAAATTCTGCAGTGCCTGTATAAACGCCAGGTCATCCGGTTTGACTTTCAGATTTGTTTCGTATTTGCGACCATCTGGCGTGATTACATTAATCTCTATAATCGAGTCCTCCATCACAGCTTCCTTAGATACAGTCTTTAAAAACATAGGAAACTTCGGATGATTTGCCTGAAATCTTGTTAAGTGATTTTTTAATTCCTGCATTTTTGCAATTTGTGAAAAATTCATATATATTCTGCTCCAATCTTTTGTCTGTCAGGCAATAAGAAGCCCACTTTATTTACAGGCATTATTCTATCATCACCCTATATTTTTTTCAACAAATCATTTCTAAAATTTTTATCAAGAATACCCTGAAATGCAATTATATATGCACTATATACACAATATGCGCGCATTGTATATCATTATATTTGAATTATACCCGCATCATATCAGACATCACACAGGCACCTGCTGCCCCGGCCAAAATCACTTCATCTATACGTGCACTGCCCGGATGCAGCCCGCCAATGGCATACACCGGCACCTTCACCGATGCACAGACTTCTTTCAAAAATTCTATCCCTCTTGGCGGTACATCCGGTTTACAGGCGGTTGCATAAATATGCCCAGCTGTCAGATAAGTGGCACCATAACTTACTGCAAGACAAGCCTCATCCACAGAATGCACCGAGCAACCCACCTGTTTAAAATCTTTAAGTTTTCCGGCATACTGCGCCAGCACATGAAGCGGCAGATGAATACACGGATGATTTAACTGTCTTGCAACCTCCACATATGTATGCAGCAGGCATGGCACTTCATAGCGATAACATATATCAAGCACCTGCGCCGCAAGCATGCTGTAATCTGCCTCGGCTAAATCCTTTTCCCTTAAAATCAAAGCCTTCGGCCGACAGGCACACACCCGCTCTATCTGTTCCAGAAACGGCCGCGTACATAAATGCCTGTTACTTACAGCAATGATGTCATTTTTACCCAACATACACATAATCATTCATCACCGGCTGAAGGCCAAGCTGCTGCAATGCTTCGTAGATTTCTTCCACATTTCTTGTATCCGCAATTTCAAACTGGTCATCGCCCTTATCTTCGATATCCTCCACATGACTGCCGATGCCGGTGCTGACGCCCGCAGAAATTTTTGTTGCTGCAATGCCAACAAGATGATTTCTGATTTCTGCACACTCCCTTGTGGAAATCGTAATACTTGCAAATGGCATAAATAACCGATATGCACAAACCACCTGCAAAAGCTGCGCCACATGAACGTCCTTTGGATTAATACGATCGTTATTGATAATCGGGCGCAATCTTGGACATGAAAATGCAATTTCTGCATGCGGATATTTACGCTGCAGCAAATATGCATGATAACCGGTGGCAAAGGCATCCTTTCTGAAATCATCGAGTCCAAGCAGTGCCGCAAAACCAACACCCCGCATACCACCACGAAGCGCTCTCTCCTGCGCATTCAGACGGTATGGGAAAATACGTTTGTGTCCGGCAAGATGCAGACTCTCGTACTTGTCAGAATTATAAGTTTCCTGGAAAACCGTCACATAATCTGCACCACATTCATGCAGATACGCATATTCATCTGAATTGACAGGA
The DNA here is from genome assembly GCA_934339005.1 of uncultured Catenibacillus sp. Lineage (GTDB taxonomy): Bacteria > Bacillota > Clostridia > Lachnospirales > Lachnospiraceae > CAKRHR01. Next base: position 6,770 of record CAKRHR010000062.1, read on the forward strand.
TAAATCTCAAGACCAATAACTCTAAAATATTTGCGAGCAATCTTACAGGCTTCACCAATATAATGTACATCCGATTTTGCACGACTCTCCCCTGTTAAAATCAAAATTTCCTGCAAACCGGTATCCGCAATCGCCTGCATCTCTTTTTCGATTTCTTCAGCATTCAACATGGCACGGCGAATTTTGTTATGACAGTTAAATCCACAGTAAATACAGTAATTTTCACAGTAATTGGCAATATAAATCGGCGTAAACATATTGATACTGTTGCCAAAATGTTTTCTTGTTTCTGCCTGTGCTGCCTGTGCAATCGCCTCAATATAAGGCAGTGCCGCAGGGGAAAGTAATGCTGCAAAATCCTCTGGTGTGCGGTGATCATGTGCCAGTGCATTTTCCACATCTTTAGCTGTATATGTATCATAGTCATAAGCATTCATTGCTGTGATGACACGATCCATAACATCAGAATCCTCCAGTGCTTCCATCCCCGGCAGATACGTCATATGGTCAATACGGTTCTTTTTCATATCCTCAAGGATTTCCTCGCTGACAATACTCTCATTATAATGTGCATCATTTCTATTTTCCATTGTCAGTCACCTCATGCAAAAAGCCAGTCAGTGGTGATGAGGCACTTGAACCACGTTCGATTGTGCGTCCAAGACCTGAAAGATACGCATTTCTACCTGCCTGCACAGCCCATTTGAAAGCCTCTGCCATCATCTCGACATTACCTGCTGTGGCAACGGCTGTATTTGCCATCACGGCTGCAGCGCCCATTTCCATAGCTTCACATGCCTGTGAAGGTCGGCCAATACCCGCATCCACAATAATTGGCAGGTCAATTTCATCAATTAAAATCTGGATAAATTCTTTTGTACAAATACCTTTGTTAGAACCAATCGGAGCACCAAGAGGCATCACACAGGCTGCACCTGCGTTCACCAAATCTCTGGCAGCATTTAAATCCGGGTACATGTATGGCATTACAATAAAGCCTTCTTTTGCAAGCATTTCTGTGGCTTTAATTGTTTCATAATTGTCCGGCAGCAGGTATCTTGAATCGCGGATAACCTCAACTTTGACAAAATCACCACAACCAAGTTCTCTAGACAAACGTGCAATACGCACAGCTTCCTCTGCATTTCTTGCACCGGAGGTGTTTGGCAGCAATGTGACGTTTTCAGGAATATAATCTAAAATATTTGCCAGGCCACCCTCATTGGCACGGCGCAGTGCCAGTGTAATCATCTGTGTGCCTGCCTTTTCAATACATGCCTTCACTAACTCCAGTGAAAATTTTCCTGAACCAAGAATAAAACGGGATGTAAATTCATGACCGCCAAGTATTAATTTATCTTCTGTGTTTTGTGTATTTAAACCCATCGTTGTTCCTTCTTTCTTTTGCCTGCATAGTTTTATAATCATAACTTTACTATACAGATATATTTTTATTAGTGTTTCTCTATTTTACTTTAAAATCTCTCATCTCTTGTCACAATAAACACTGTGACCCGCGCTGTACTTTTTATGCTTATTATTTACATACATCACATTTCAAAAGTTTCAAATGTTCAAATGAAAGGTTGCAACCGCCTCACACGTCAACTTCTCCAAGCAAAAGTCTCGTAATCATGTTGGCCTCATGGGCCGCACAAAGTGCTGCTCTTGGCGCCATTAACCCTTTGCCGTAACTGCTCTGCGTCACTTCATCGCCACACAGATAAAAATTCTTTGACACACGGCGTGTATGGATTAAATTACTGCTTTCATAACCTGCAAGTCCTGATGCTGCCACAAGCTTTTTCTCTGGAAAATGTTCCAGAATACCATTGACTAAAACAGCTTTGGCATCCGGGTTATCAAAGGCTTCACAGACGATATCATCCTCTGCAAATAAGTCTTTGACATTTGTTTCCGTCACACGCACACAGTCCGTACTCAACTTTATCCATGGATTAATTTGCCTGAGCAGTTTAACAATTGCCTCTGTTTTGTATCTGCCGACATCGTCAAGAAAATATTGCTGACGGTTCAGATTGGTAATATCCACCCGATCAAAATCAATCAGATGCAGATGTCCGACACCAATTCTTGCAAGCGCCACGGCAATATTTGACCCCAGGCCGCCAAGGCCTGCAATTGCTACATGTCCATCTGACAGTTTTTTCTGAACCTCCGGTGAATGACGCTCACATAAAGCTTCATACATATCCTGCTCTGAAATTTCTGTATGCTCATTTTTGTGAACCATATTCTCCATACACATCTGTTCAGCCACCTCCTACAAAACTGACAACTTCCAACACATCATTGTCATTTAACTGTGTTTCACTGTATTTTGCTTTTGGAACAATCTGCTGATTTAACTCCACAGCAACCCTGGTCAGTACATACTGATTTTTTTCAAGGTACTGTGCCACAGTCATCGGTAATTCTACGGAAATTTTCTGTCCATTTACAGTTATCATGCTGCTTTATCCTCCTTTTATTTTGACAATTTACCTGTTTGCATTTCACCTTATGCTGTCAAATATGTACATCAACTTCTGTGACAGCCATTTTACATATTTTTATGCATTTTACGGAGCGATTTTGAAAAAATAAAAAAGGAGTCCACAAAAGATTACACCCGCGGTGGTGTACCCCTTCATGAACTCCGTTCAATCTCAAAATTCTATATGCTATTGTATATGTTTATTTCTAATTTACAGAACCAATGCAATAAACTTAATACACGGATTATATTACACTAAAGCTCATATAGATGTATCCTGCTAACACTGTTTGCTGTAAACTCAAAAAAGGGAGATACCAAAGTATCTCCCGCATTGTCATCATATACGTTCCTACGTTGGCATTATCCAAATCAGGTATAAGGGTCGAAGTTGAAGACTTCCTCTCAGCCTGCTATCACAAGCTCCCCTGAAAATTTACATTTCTAAGTATATACAGTTTATTTCATGATGTCAAGGCATAATTTTATATTTTGACCACGATTTTGACCACGATTATATCGGTTTAAAACGGTCTGAAACAGCATTTTTTGACATTTCCAGAAATAAAAAAATGCCTAAAACATAGGGTTTAAAGGCATTTTTAATATATGGAGCTGAGGGGAATCGAACCCCTGTCCGAAGATCTGTCCATCCGGGCATCTCCCATCACAGTCCCTATACTGTCATTCCCTCAGTTACACGCCCAGGGACAGGCTTATAACCTTGGTAGCTTCATATATCTTCTGCGACCTCAAAGCTTTGGTTACAGAGTTTCCTCACATAAGTCGATGCCAGTTCTAAAGCTGTGAGCAACTAAAGGCTGACAAGAGCTGCGATTAGGCAGCTGCTAAAGCGTAATTATCGTTTGCTTTTATATTTAAGTTCCAGGTTGGTACGCAGTCCCGGAGTCTGCGGATGGCTTCCCAAACTTCTAAATCCCCGTCGAAACCAGTACAACCCCTGATGTTTTCGCACTTTCATCCGTGTTATACAGTTGCAAACAAGCATTTAGCTTTAATTATTATACGCTTTTATTCTCCTAACGTCAAGAAGATGTTTTGCGTTTTATTTTGATTTTTTCTCTCTTCTAATAAAGAAAAATGCACATAATGCAACAAAAACAACCGTTACCGCTATAAGCACCGGCCATACCGGCAGCGGACAGACACTTGTCTCAATAAGTTTAAGTCCCTGATAAAGTGTGTATACACCAAATATTGAAAATATGACGAATGCAAGTGTATTTAGCAATCCTTCTGGTGTCTTGCTCTTTAAAAGATAACCAACTAACATTCCAAGGATATCTGCAGCAAAAAGTCCAAGAGAACATCCAATCCATACGATAAACGCAGAGCTCATACCTTCATTTGCACCAAATGTAATAGCAGTCAGCTGTGTCTTATCTCCAAGTTCTGCTACGAAAAATGTACAAAAAACTGCAAGTGGTGCGAATTTAATCTTTGATTTACCGCCTTCTTCATCTTCATCGTCATCATCACCTGAAATTGTTGATACAGCAAAATAAAGAAATGCAAGAGCTGCAATAATCTTAATAAGCCAGTCAGGAATAAATTCACTAACCAAACCACCTGCAAGCACAGCTAATCCGTTTAGTACGAGAATTGCAGCAGCCGTTCCTAATATAATATCTTTCAACTTATATTTAGAAGTAAGAGCAATGAGCATAAGCTGAGTCTTATCTCCCATTTCTGCTATAAATTCCGTAAAAAAAATCTTTAAAAATAATAACATTAGTCTGACACCCCTATCTTATTATGATATAAACTGCATATGCTGCATAAAGGGCAACCATGCATAATCCCTCAATTTTTCCGATTTTTTTCCTTGTTCCAGAAAACAACCATACACATACCGTAAAAACAATAAGAACACATAAATCAATGATATTTTCATTGATTATAGTGATTGGACTGATTGCCGATGCAATACCGAGTACCATGAGTATATTAAACACATTTGAACCAATCGCATTACCAAGAGCCATATCTACTTCATTTTTTCTAGCTGCGACAATTGAAGTGACAAGTTCAGGAAGTGATGTACCGATTGAAACAATAGTAAGACCAATCAATGTCTGACTCATACCAAGATCGCTTGCGATTCTTGCAGCTGCATCAACTGTAACATCTCCGCCAATTGCAATCGCAGCAGCACCGCCAACGATAAACACTATACTTTTGGGTACAGAAATTAGTTTAATATCCTCATCAGAACCGCCTTCAATCTCAACTTTTTTGCCTTGTTTACTAGCTTTTAACGCAATCTTAATCATGTAAAAAATGTATACAGCAAAAACTATAAGAAAAATAACTCCATCAAAATGGCCTAAAGTCATACCTGTTTTATCGCCAACCCCAATAATTCCAAAAAGTAATAAAAGTCCCGCACAAACAAGAGACAATGGGATATCTCTCTGAATTGTTTCTTTTGCAACATTTACTGTAGCAATCATCGCACATACACCAATAACTACCATCAGATTGAATATATTAGATCCAACCACATTACTTACCGCAAGTTCATTATTACCTGCAATTGAAGCGGATACACTAACCGCTGTTTCCGGAAGTGATGTTCCCATTGCAACAATAGTAAGTCCGATGATAATTGATGGCACATGCAATCTTTTTGCTACACTTGAACTTCCTTCTACGAAAAAGTCTGCACCTTTAATCAGAAGCACAAAACCAATGACAAGAAATACAAGTACAAGTACAAATGGTGCATTGTTAATAAATTTTTCCATGTTTACCTCCTTCTATTCTCCACAACAGTGCTTTCAGATGATACACCTGATATTACACAAGTATATCCATCCGATAAAAAAAGACTCATGTATACCAATAACCAACTAATGCTGCATACATAAGCTGATCTTCGATATACATGAGTCTCATTATTTAAGATTTGCCAGATTATACTCTGTGATATAATCAGAATGTTGACAAACCACACTTTCGCGCTAACTACTCCCTCATGGAATATTAAATTACTTGATAAAGTTTATCAAATGTATTTATCTTTGTCAACATAATTCGATATTTTTCCGTTATTTTATAATTTGAATTTCACAGTATACAAAAATCAATCATTCGTATTCAAAATCTCTACACCTCATAACCTTCTTTAAATCTACGCATCATTTCATTTGTCAGGCTGAAATCACCTGGCTGAAGTACAATATCTTTTCTTCGCACCCATTCAGCATACTTTAATTCATGGCAATCCATAGTGATTGTATCATCGCCATCCACATCGCAGTAAAATCCAAGCAGAATATCATTTGCGGAGCCCCACGGCTGAGATTTGTAATAACGGATATTTTTAACTTTAATTCCGGCTTCTTCCATAACCTCACGCATTACTGTCTCTTCTACAGTTTCTCCGATCTCTGTAAAACCTGCAATTAACGCATTATAGGCAAAACCTGTACGATATCTCGTAAGCAGAATCTTGTCTTCGTTGATGACACCCACAATAACGGCAGGCATAATACGTGGATATGCCACATAATTGCAGCTTGGGCAGCGCAATGCACGTTCTTTGTCATCGTGCTTCATTTTCGTACCACATCTGCCACAAAAACATGTATCCCTGTACCAGTCTGCCAAATGCTTTCCGGTAGTTGCTGCAAAGATTTTCTCACTTGGTCCATTATCTTTTTCCCGTATACGCCGTTCATCAACATAAGTATATCCTTCTGGTATCAAATTGTTTGCCAGTTCTTCGTTTAAAAGGAAATATGCTTGATCATCTACTCTAAAAAGATATATATATTCCTTTTCTTTATGCATATCTTTTTTCATCGGAAATTTTATAATGTGATTTGCAAACTTTTCTGCATGAACTAAAATCTTTCCATTATAAATATTTAAAACAATACTTCTCTCCACCACTTTAACGTTTGGTTGATATTCATTATGTAATTTGTGTGGATAAATGTCCTGTATCATCGATATATATTCTCCTTCAATTTTATTGCTATGAATCATACCATGGACACTAAATTCGAAAAGACCTCATTAAGTGTCCAGGCATATGTTCTCACTAAGCTCGATAAAACCTCGCTAAGTGTTCACACGATACCATGGTCACTAAATTCGAAAACACCTCATTAAGTGTCCAGGCATATGTTCTCACTAAGCTCGATAAAACCTCGCTAAGTGTTCACACGATACCATGGTCACTAAATTCGAAAACACCTCATTAAGTGTCCATAGATATATATTATCACAGAAACAGCAAATGTTATAGCTTGACTTTCATCTTCATGCATAGTATTATTTAATACAGTTCAAAATAATACTATTATAAAATAGGAGGTGTATTTTCTATTATGAATCCATCAACTTTCATTTCTTTCTTTCATGATGCTTTGAATGCATATACTAAAATGTGTGTTCCGATTCTTCATGAGTTTGATATACCACAGGTATCTTTTGATATTTTAATGTTTTTAAAAAATAATCCTGAATTGTGTACTGCGCAGCAAATCAGCGAATTTAGACACATTAAAAAAAATTTAATTTCTGTTCATGTGGATAAGTTAGTCACAGCTGGTTATTTACAACGAAAACCAGATGTCAACGACAGACGTAAAATTTTACTTTTCTGCACACAAAAAGCCCAGCCCATTCTTGAAGCAGGACTTAAGATGCAGCAATCTTTTAATCAAAAACTCACACAGTATATTCCTGAAAACAATATGAAGATATACCAGGACATCATTGAAGCTATGGCAGCGAACGCTCAACAGATGCTCAACAATCCTTATTAAAATCTCAAAAAGGAGGCTACCATCCATGCAGGATAAAAAAAATTTTTTAGGTACAGCGCCAATTGGCAAACTACTCCTCAAACTGTCAATCCCAACAGTCATTGCACAGTTAATTAATATGCTTTATAACATTGTCGATCGTGTATATATCGGTCATATTCCCGGTGATGGCAATCTGGCACTGACCGGTGTCGGTGTCTGTATGCCAATCATTATGATCGTGTCTGCTTTTGCAGCTTTAGTCAGTTCCGGCGGTGCCCCAAGAGCATCTATTTTCATGGGTAAACAAGATAATGAGTCTGCAGAAAAGACACTTGGCAACTGCTTTCTGCTGCAGCTTTTAATTTCCGTTATCCTGACTGCTGTTTTGCTTATCTGGAGTAAAGATTTATTACTGGCATTTGGTGCCAGTGAAAATACAATCAGTTATGCAACCGATTATATGCATATCTATGCTTTCGGTACACTATTTGTACAGTTAACCCTAGGCATGAATGCTTTTATTACTGCGCAGGGATTTACTACGATTTCTATGATTTCTGTCCTGATCGGTGCTGTTTGTAATATTGCTTTAGACCCGGTATTTATTTTCGTTTTTCATATGGGTGTCAAGGGTGCCGCATTGGCAACTGTTATTTCACAGGCGATTTCAACAATATGGGCATTACTATTTCTCTGTGGCAAAAAAACTCAGCTCCATATCAGAAAAAGTTATATACGTCTGGAGCCGAAAGTAATTGGACCTTGTATTGCTCTTGGTCTTGCAACATTTATTATGCAGGCCAGTGAAAGTGTTGTCACTATTTGTTTCAATTCATCTTTGCTTCGTTACGGCGGAGATATTGCCGTTGGCGCCATGACTATTTTAACCAGTGTCATGCAGTTTGCCATGCTGCCGCTTCAGGGCATTGCACAGGGTTCACAGCCGATTTCAAGTTACAATTACGGCGCAAAGAATGCAGACAGGGTAAAGAAAACCTTCCGATTACTTGTAATCACCTGCCTGACTTATTCCGTATTACTTTGGGCAGCTGTACAGCTTTTCCCTCGTATATTTGTAAATATTTTTACATCAAATACTGAACTTGTTGATTTTACAGCTCCAATGCTGAAAATATATCTTGGTGGTCTGTTCCTGTTCGGTATACAGATTGCATGCCAGATGACATTTACCTCACTCGGAAAAGCCGTAAACTCTATAATTGTTGCGATTGTTCGTAAATTCATACTGTTGCTTCCACTGATTTATACCATGCCTCATATTGCATCTAACCCAACCGTAGGCGTATATATGGCAGAACCAATTGCTGATATTATTGCAGTTATCTTTACATCCATTTTATTTACATTTCAATTTAAAAAGGCCCTTGAAGGCATTCAGAAGCAAAGTTAATGCTTCTGAATGTCTGAGAATCAACACTGTTACACCATATCCTCTATAATAAAATGAGCACCTTATTCAAATTCCAAAAAGCCTTGATATTACTGAGGAATTTTAGAGATTTCTGCAAATATTGCCGTGGCAGATGAATAATATTTTTATCATTGTTGCATAACCTCGCATTTCTTAGTTTTTCTTGGTATTTCAGGCTTTGTAAGCCTTTGTAAATGTTTGCTTTCTGGCATAACCTGGTTTATTTTCGCATAATATCGTCAACAAAAGGTGTAAAGTAAGGTGTATGTTTTTCCATTTTACACCTTGCTATTTTCAATTAAAAATCGTAATTACACAACCTGAATCCGGGCAACTTCTTCCCTGGCATCCTCAAGATTTACATGCGTATATGTATTCAGCGTTACGCTGATATCTGAGTGGCCCATCAAAT
>CAKRHR010000063.1 GCA_934339005.1 uncultured Catenibacillus sp.
GCTGTTAAAGATAAAGCCGATCGGGATATGTATCAATATAAATACGAGCGGAAAAATCGCAATGGTATGGTGTAAGAACGTGTACCATTGCGATTTTTTTGACCCTGACATCATCATAATATTAAAAAGGAAAAAGAATAATGTATTTTGAGTACGGAGAAAAAGAAATTTCATATTTAAAACAAAAGGATAAACACCTTGCTGAGGTGATAGAGAAAATTGGTATGATTGAACGAACGGTAGATAATGATTTATTTGCATCAGTGGTTCAAAATATTATCGGACAGCAAATTTCGACAAAAGCACAGGCAACGATTTGGCAAAGAATGAATGATATTTTGGGATCAGTCAATGCAGATACAATTTTGAATGCCGGAATTAGTAAACTGCAGTCACTGGGAATGACCTTTAGAAAGGCAGAGTATATTACAGATTTTGCGCAAAAAGTAAAGGATGGCAGTTTTGATATCAAAGGTGTCTGGCAAATGACGGATGAAGAAGCTATTAAGGCATTATCTACGCTTAAAGGGGTTGGTGTCTGGACTGCAGAAATGATTTTACTGTTTTGTATGCAAAGACCGAATATATTGAGCTTTGGTGATTTGGCAATTCTTCGGGGGATGCGTATGGTTTATCACCACAGAAAGATTGACAAGAAGTTATTTGAAAAATACCGGCGGCGCTTAAGTCCGTATGGCAGTGTGGCAAGCTTGTATTTCTGGGCAGTTGCCGGAGGGGCAATACCGGAAATGAAGGATTATGCCCCTAAATCTAAAAAATAGAATTATTATTTGTTTAAGTAATTATCAAGTTCATGCACTATTTAATGAGTTTTAATCTCAACAGTCCGTCCACCAAGATTTTCATAAATCCGGTGTGAGATGGAGAGAACGGTACGGCCTTTGGAGGCACGGCGGAGGGCTTCAAGAACACGGCTTTCCGTTTCGGCATCCAGATTAGCAGTAATTTCATCTAACAAAAGTACTGCAGGATTAGCGGCTGCGGCACGGGCAATCGACAAGAGCTGCCATTCACCCTGTGAAAATATGTCTTCGGTGCATATTGTATCATAACCTTCAGGCAGTGCGCAGATAGCTTCGTCAATGCCGGCAAGTTTTGCCGCATTTTGCGCCATTTCCTTTGTGATATAAGGGTCAGAAAGTGTAATCTGCTCAAGTACCGTGCCAGGAACTCGGGAAAAATGCTGTTCCACGCAGCTGATGCATGCACGGCGTTCACGGTCCGTAATATTTGCAGCATCTACACCACCGATAGTAATGGTGCCGGTTTCCGGCTTGTAAAGTCCAAGCAGCAGGCGGAATATGGTACTTTTGCCAGCACCGGTCCGGCCAATCAGCGTAACCTGCTCACCTTCATTAACGGTCATGGAAAAGTTTTGCAAAACAGTATGTTCACCATAGCCAAAGGTGACATTGGACAAAACAACATTGCCCCGGGCAGCATTTTCACGTTCTGGAGGAAGTTCACGCTCAGGCTGTGCAAGAAATGCATCAATTCGTTTGACACCTGCCATTGCTGACTGAATGGTCTGGATTTCCATACCAAGACTTTCAATTGGTGTAAAAATCCTGGAAATATAATTGATAATGGCAACTGAAGTACCGACAGACATACCAAACAATGCTAAAATTTCAGCTTTACCGGAAGCGGAAAGCAGCATGACGATACCGACAACTATGGCATTTAAGCCTAATACCACAGGGGAGTAAATCGCATCATAAAAGTTGGTTCTCTCCATGGCAGCGTAGCTTTCACCGATGCGTTTATCGTAGCGGTGTTCCATATAACGCTCGATGCCAAGGGCATGTATGGTACGGATGTTATGTAATGTTTCAGGCACCTGTCCGGATACTGCGGCAACGGCATGACGGTTATCAAGCTGGGCCGTCAGCATACGCTTCTGGACATGGCGCGTAAAAATGGCAAAAAATGGAAGAACAACAAGCAAAATAAGTGCAAGGCCTGTATTTTTTACTGCAATAACTGCCAAAATCGAAATAATACGGCAGGCATCAGCAACCATACTGATAATACCGGAGGTAAAAAGTGCTTCGACGGTATCGACATCACCCGAAAAACGTGCGACAACTTCACCGGGATTTTGTGAAATCAGAGTGCTGGCCTTCAGACGGGTGAGTTTTTGCGACATTTCTGAACGCAGGGCATGCGTCATTTTTTGACCGAAAACCACAAGCAGGGTTTCCTGTGCAGAAGAAAGTATACCTTCCAAAGCAAGGCTGCCAAAATAAAGAAGTACAGCAGCAAAAGTCAGTGAAATGCCTACGGTCAGACGGTCAATAATGTGTGCAAGCAGCAATGGCGGAAGCAGTGATGCCACAACGGAAGCGGCAACGCAAAGAATAGTACCGATGCTGAGAAAATGATAGGATACCGCTGCAGTTTTAATCGCGGCAAATACACCGGTGTTATGCTTCATTTTCATGATGATTACCTCCTGTCTGACTGTCATAAAGTCTTTGATATGCGGGCACATTTTGCATCAGTTCATCGTGTGGGCCAACGGTTGCTGTTCCATTCTCCATAAATATGATTTTTTGCATTTGAGGAAAATGATAAAGACGGTGTGAAATCAGGAAAACAACTTTATCCCTGGCATAAGCCTGTAAATTTTTAAAAATGGTATCTTCTGTCTTTCGGTCAAGTGCAGAAAATGGGTCATCCAAAATCATTACAGGGCGTGGATGTGCCAGTGTTCTTGCCAGCGCCAGCCGTTTGGCCTGACCGCCGGAAAGACGTACACCGTTATTGCCAACAACTGTATCAAGACCGTTTTCCATGGCAAGCACTTCATCTTTTAAGGCAGTTGCTTCAAGATATGGCATGAGGTCAATATCACTGCCGCAAAGAACATTATTTTTTACTGTATCAGTGCTAAGTTCTGGGTCATGACCAAGATAACCGACGGTTTCAGCAATTTCTCTCGAAGAAAGACTGGAAAGCTCTTTGCTGCCAAACAGCAGGGAACCGTCATATGGTGCTTCACATAAAAATATGCGGCCAAATGTTGATTTACCGCAGGCAACTGGACCGGTCACACCAATAATATCGCCGGGATGGGCTGTCAGGGAAAGGTCTGAAAAAATTGGTGCATCACCGTAAGTAAATGAAAGTTTATTCAGCGTTATATCTGCAGACTGTGGGATATCAAGGTCTTTCAACGGTTTTTGGGATGTCATCAGCGGTTTAATTCTTTTCCAGGAAACTTCTGCTTTTTGAACGGAGTTAAATAATTTTGCAACTTTGGAGGATTTAACCGTTAGTTTTGTAAAGCAGGAGAGAAATGTTGTAAATGCTGCAATATTCCATGTGTTCCATCCGTTGCCAAGCACATTTTTGGCACCAAACCACAGGATAAATATTGTGCCTGCACCGGATGCGGCCAGATATAACGGCGGCAATGCAGACTGCCATACATTTGAGCGGATGGCTGTTTTTTCATAGTTTTTCAGTGCTTTTTCATAATGATTTGCTCTTGTGTCCTCACAACCATAGATACGGTAAGTTACACCATTTTCTGCACGGTCAAGTGTGGCTGAACTTAAAGCCGCGGCCGCTTTTTTATAGGTAGCGCCTGCACGTTGGACAGGCTTTTTCATCCAAGCTGCGCAAACATAAGAGATTGGCGTAAAAAGCAGACCAAGAAGTGCCAGACGCCAGTCATAAACAAAAAGCATGACTGCATAGGCAACCATGACAACGCCGGTATCAAAAACTTCAGTTGTAAATTTTCGCATACCCTCGACACAGTCATCCACATCGGAGATGGCCTTTGTCATCAATTCTCCGGCACCTTCTTTTTCTAGGGAAGCACGGCTTGCACGTACAAGATTGGCATAAAGGATCCCTTTCATTCGGCGGTTGATATTATTGGCAAAACGCCGGACATAAAATCGTTTAATAAAACGTGCTGTCTGGACAATCAATGTAATGATAAGATAGGCAAGCACAAGCATTGCCATTGCCCTGGCTGCCCGGTTGCCGACAAGAATATCGGCAAGATATTGCGCAAGATGACCCTCAAACCACGGTGTCGCCAGCAGACCGATATTGTAAACCAAACCGGAAATAGTTACAAAAGTCAGTGACAGCCATTCAATTTTAAAATAGGAAATCACCATGTCCGGGCAAAAGACATTTTTATTTTTCATCGTCACCCAACTCCTTTTGTTGATTGATGAAATGTGGAAATCCGGCACGACTCTCAGTTTTTGAAGTAACATACAATTTATCCAGTAATTGGGTGAATTGCCAAGCTTCCTCATCCGTCAGAGCGGTGGTCAGATATTCATAAAAAGAAGCTTCAATCTCTGCTTTGGAGGATTTTAATGTTTCTGCCTTTTGAGTAGGATAAAGCAGTTGACTGCGCCGGTCATCAGGGGCGGCCTTACGCACAAGAAATTGTTTAGCTTCGAGATTTTTAGTTCTTCGGGCAATGGCTGCTTTGTCCGCATGCAGAATTTCTGCAAGTCTGGCCTGGGTGCAGCCGGGATTGTGACGCAGGGCATGAATGAAATCAATTTCTGATGGCCCGACGCCTTCTTCGCGCAGGGAAAATAGCACAAGCTTTTCGGCTTCACGCGCGATTTTTGTAATTTTACGTTCAGTTATATCCATAGAATTGCCTCCATAAAATATTTGGTTGTATATACATCGTTGTACATACAACTATTATAGGATATCGTGAAGTTTTGTCAACGATTTTGTAAGATTATTAAAACTATGTTAAAATTAAAAGTGCATGGATGATTAAAATTTGGTATAATAAGAATGCAGTTTGCGATTAAATTAAAGAGGACATGAATACAATGCAAAAAATAAAAATGATTGCGTTAGATTTAGACGGTACAGTCTTTAATGACGATAAAGAGATTTCAAAAAAGAACCGCGAAGCGATTCAAAAAGCAATAGATGCCGGCGTTATTGTGATGCCTGCGACAGGAAGGCATCTGTTTGGTCTGCCGGAACAATTAATATCCATTCCCGGAATGCAATATGCTGTGACATGCAACGGGGCTGCAATCTACGACCTGAAAACAAAGCAGTTGATTTATCAGGATGCTATCGCCTGGGAGGAAACGGCGGATATTGTTAAAGAGCAGATGACTATGGGAAATATTCCGGAAATTTACACAGACGGACAGGGCTATATCGATGAAATTGCTTTTGAACGCATGATGGCGATAGATATTCCGCCAGTATTAAAAGATTATGCAAGAAAATCAAAAATCCGTGTAAAAAATCTTGAGGGCATGATTCGTTCTGAAAAAAAGAACAGCGATAAAATTCATATGCTTTTTGACAGACGTTATCCCCAAATTCGCCAGGAGGCTTTCCGGGTAATGCAGACACATCCGCATCTGGCGGTCGGCTCTGCATATCCTTATAATATGGAAGTGAATAAAGACACCGCCAACAAAGGTGTGGCATTGCTTAAACTTGGCGAAATGCTTGGCATTTCCAGAGATGAAATTATGGCTATTGGCGATGGCGAAAATGATTTAGTGATGCTTCAAACCATCGGATTTCCGGTAGCTATGGGCAATGCGGTGGATGTATTAAAGGACTGCGCCAAAGCAGTGACACTGGATAATAACCACGATGGTGTTGCTGCAGCCATTGAAGCGTATGTGCTTTGAAATAAAAAATTAAAATTGAATATAGTGATTGACGAAAACTGTGTATCGTGCTATCATAGGAAAGCAGTTAAATAAGCGGATATGGCGGAACTGGCAGACGCGCTAGACTTAGGATCTAGTGGGCAACCGTGCAGGTTCGATTCCTGTTATCCGCAGGCATTTTTGTCTGATTTTATCAGACGTTATCAGAGGTGGTGAATGCTTGAAAAACCTAGGAAATATCGTGGTTTGGAGAGCATTCACTTTTTTTATCCGAATGTGTGAAAATACGTGGATTTTTATGAAAATGTCGTAAAAGTGTCGTAAAAGTGTCGTAAAAATGTCGTAGTAAATGTCGTAAAAAAGTCGTAGTAAATATCAGTGGTTGCGGGCATTTGTTTTTTGAATTTGCTTTTTACAGGAATAAAGGCAGGTGTTTAAAATGCAGAAAAATAATTCAGAAATATGGGACAGTCATGTGCATTTGTTTCCACCGGAAATATATAAGCACTGGGATAAATATGCCAAAAGAGATACATGGTTTGCAGAACTTACAAGAACCGGTGAAGCCTGGGCGGATGTGGATGAAGCTCTGGCATGTGCCGATGAGGCGGGGATTACAGGTCTTGTGATGCAGGGCTGGTATTGGAATGATGCAGGGCTTGAGCAGATGCACAATGATTATATGGCAGAATGTATTCGTCAATATCCTGATCGGCTAAAAGCTTTTGCTGCAATCAATCCGCTATCTGATGGGGCTGTTGCGGAGATAGAACGATGTGTCAAAAATGGATTTGCCGGTGTTGGAGAACTTGGCCCTGGTGGTAATGGTTATGATTTTACAAATAAGAAATTATGGGAAGTACTTGAATGTGCACAGACGCTTAAAATACCGGTGTGTATTCATTGTGGCGAACCTGTAGGGCACAAATATAAAGGCAAAGATATGACCTCATTGGCACCGGTGCATGATATTTTAAAACATTTTCCGGATTTAAAACTCATACTTGCACATATGGGCGGCGGGCTGCCTTTTTATGAAATGCTTCGCGGATGGACACCATTATTTAAAAATGTCTGGTACGATACAGCAGCAAATCCACTGCTTTATGATATACGAAGCATTCGTCAGGTGATGATGCTTGCAGGTGCGGACAGGCTATTATTTGGCAGTGATTTTCCATTACTTTTGTACCCGGGAAAATGCAGACATATGGACATGTGTATGTTTGTGGAGGATATTAAAAATAATACACAATTATCCGTGGATGAGATGGCATTATTTATGGGTAAAAATCTTCTTGCTTTATTGGAAAAATAGTAGTATAAAATATAAAAGATGTTGTCTCTAGGACATTATTGTGTAAAAATTAATGAGGAGGAAAAAGCTTTGGAAAAAGGAGGCAATGATTTAACAGTCGGTAGTCCTGGCAAAGTTATTTTAAAGTTCAGTATACCGATTCTTTTGTCTGCATTGCTGCAACAGTTCTATTCAATGGTAGATACAATTGTTGTCGGACAATTTCTTGGTACAGATGCCCTTGCAGGTGTTGGCGCAACTGGTTCGATCAACTTTATGGTTATCGGCTTTTGTATGGGTATCTGTTTTGGTTTTGCACTGCCGATGGCGCAGTATTTCGGCGCAAAAGATTATTCGACGATGCGCAAATTTATTTATAACAGTATCTGGGTTTCAGCAGGCTTCGGTGTGATCATGACGATTGTCATATGTATTTTGTGCCGTGATATTTTAATTTGGATGAGTACGCCGGATAATATTTTAGAATATGCATATGAATATATTTTTATTATTTTTGCAGGTATTCCAATCACACTTGCATATAATCTGCTTAGTGGTATGATTCGCTCAGTAGGTGATTCACAGACACCGTTTATTATTTTATTATTATCCGCCATTGTCAATATCGGTGTGGATATAATATCTGTAGCGGTGCTTGACATGGGTGTTGCAGGACCGGCTTATGCTACATTGCTCGCACAGTTATTTTCAGTTATTTTATGCCTGATCGTTATTAAACGAAAGTTTACATTTATGAAAATCCAGCGTGATGAGGCAAAGATTAACTGGCGATACATAGGTATTTTATGTAAGATGGGTATTCCGATGGGGCTTCAGTATTCGATTACGGCGATTGGAACGATTATTTTGCAGGTGGGTATTAATTCACTTGGTTCACAAGCGGTGGCAGCGGTGACGGCAGCAGGTAAGATCAGTAACTTTCTTGGATGTACAACAGATGCTCTCGGCTCAACGATGGCAACCTATACCGGTCAGCATATCGGTGCAGGCAAGATAGAGCGTATCCGAAAAGGTCTGCGTGCCGCAAATATGATGGGTATTATATATTCTGTAGTCATTTTTGTGACAATGGTACTGACATCCAAGTATTGGCTGATGATGTTCTTAAAACCTACAGAAACACAGATTATTGCTGATGCGTCAAAATGGCTGATTATTAACACTGCATTTTATATTTTGCTGACCTTTGTCAACGTATTCCGATTTACCATCCAGGGTGCGGGATACAGCGGACTTGCCATTATGGCTGGTGTGCTTGAGATGATTGCACGAAGCGTTGTGGGCGTGTGGATGATTCCGTTGCTTGGATTTACGGGCGTATGTATCGCAAGTCCTGTGGCATGGATTATGGCAGATTCATTTTTGATTCCGATGTATTTAAAGATTATGAAAAAACTGGAAAGGCAGCAGGGTAATACTTTGAGTGTGTAATTTTTATGAAAAAATAGTGGAAATCAAAACAGACAACGTTAAACAAAACAATTAGGAATATAAAAGTAAAACTGCGATAACCGGATTTGTCTGCGTTGTCGCAGTTTTTTGAAAAAATTAAAAAATTTTGAAAATAGTTGTTGACAAAAACAACAGTACGTGGTAAGATAATCTTCGTTGAGCGGGAGTGCTGGAATTGGCAGACAGGCAAGACTAAGGATCTTGTGTCTGTATAGACGTGTGGGTTCAAGTCCCATCTCCCGCATGCTAAACTACGAACGATAAATGTGATGATAAAGTCATGTTTATCGTTTTTTTTGTTATATAGAGAATTTGGAGGATTGGTTTTAGAAGCTGTGCTATAGCATAGGAAAAATGCATATTTCAGGCTTCATTTCTGAATAATAAAAGCAGCACCGGAAAGTGCTGCCTGAATACACTGTAAATAGAGTTTTAATTGTGGGATGTACTTAAACTTGGTAATATACCATAAATGAAGATATATGCTTTTGATTTAATGATGCGCTTTATAATCAGCGATATGCGATAGTTCCATTTTGTCGCGAGGACTCAGTTTGCGATAATTATAAATTAACGCAGTTTCTTCAGCATCCAGCTCAATCGCGGGTACTTTGTTTTGTATATAAGCATTTTCCTGAAGATATGTAAGCGTATTATATAGACGTTTTGGATATAAGAAAGATTCAATGGCAACAGAATACAGACGGGCAAGCCTGTCGAGTGTAAAGATATCCGGTACTCTGCAGCCAATTTCGTAATTCGTATAGGCTGACCTTGAAATCTGGAGATAGTCAGCAACTGTCTGCTGCGAATAGTTACGGCTTTCACAATAATATTTTAATTGTTCTCTAATAATATTTGCGTTAGCAGTATCCATAATACGATATTTGTCCTTTCTCTGGTGTGACATGTTTCACTTATTATATCAATGAAAGCGCTTTAAAATATCAAATGCCACGAAATGAAACTGGACACAAACTGAAACAAGATGTGATATAACGTAAACATGATACAAACATAGTGTAAAATCAATACACAATATCATGTAAACGATAACATATAAAATGTTGGAAATATCATGAAGCATAAGTATAAAAAACAAATGCTGAGATAAATAAAAAATTAAGTTTTGATAGTATTTATCCCTGAAATACTTTATAATAACGGCAGGAGGGAAAAAAACATGACGAAAAAGTATATCCGTAACATTTTATTGACGATTGTCATAGCTTTAATTGCATTTTATTTCTGGCTGCCGGCAATCAATTTCAGGTCACCGGATTTGTATATGTATATCATATTTGTTCTGGCTGTATTTACAGTGATTTCAGCACTCACTGTAGGCAGAAGCTGGTTTGACAGAGGTTTTTCGGTTCGGGGGATTATATCTGATGAAATCGGTAAAGCTGCAAGAGTTATTCTTGGTTTGATTGTACTGTGTGTCGGTGTTTTACTGCTTGGGAAATTAATATCTGCAGAGATTTTTCATGCGTCTGCTTATCAGAAGCTGATGCCTGTTGAAAATCGTGAGTTTTCAGAAGATATCAGTCAGATTTCGCTTAAAGAAGTTCCAGTTGTAGACAGAGATACAGCCGTCCGCCTTGGAAACCGAAAGCTTGGTGAACTTGTGGATCTGGTATCACAGTTTGAGGTGGCAGAAGGGGATTATTCATATACACAGATTAATTACAATGGTGTGCCAACCAGAGTGGCACCGCTGATGTATGGTGATGTGATTAAATGGTTCAACAACCAGTCGGATGGTATTCCTGGTTATATTTCTGTGGATATGACGACACAGGAGGTATCGCTCGTGCGCCTTCAGGACGGTATCAAGTATTCACCGGGTGAATATTTCTTCAGAAATTTGGACAGACATTTAAGATTGTCTTATCCGACACTGATGTTTGATTCCTATTCATTCGAGATTGATGATGAGGGTCGTCCATACTGGATTTGTCCGACTTATACTTATACGATAGGTATTTTTGGCGGCAAGGATATCAGCGGCGTTGTGATTATGAATGCGCAGGATGGTTCAAGTCAGTATTATGATATCAAAGATGTACCACAGTGGGTGGACAAAGCCTATTCCTCAGATTTGGTTGTGAATCAGATTGATTACTGGGGAAAATACAGAAAAGGTTTCATCAATACACTGATTGGACAAAAAGAAGTATGTCTGACTTCCGGTGGGTATAATTATCTTGCACTGGATGATGATGTATGGCTTTATACAGGTCTGACAAGTGCCGGCAATGACCAGTCAAACATCGGTTTTGTGCTTGTAAATATGCGTACAAAAGAAGCTCATTATTATATTTCATCCGGTGCAACAGAATACTCTGCGATGGATTCCGCGGAAGGTCAGGTACAGCATTTGCAGTATACAGCTACTTTCCCGGTACTTTTAAATATTGCAAATCAGCCGACATATTTCTTATCTTTAAAGGATAATGCTGGTCTTGTAAAGAAATTCGCTTATGTGAATGTCGAACAGTATCAGCTTGTAGGTATTGGAGATAATCTCAATGAAGCCTATTCAAATTATCTGAAACTGACAGCAAAAGATGGCGAAGTGGACACATCTGCATTAAAGAGTATTACAAAGACTGTGACAGAAGTAGACACAGCAGTCAAAGATGGCAATACCTACTATTATATTCAGGTAGCCGGTGTTGATAAAGTATTTGTGGCTTCAATTGAATTAAACGATTTACTTGCCGTATTAAAAGAAGGCGACCGTGTGACCATCAGTTATGTGGATTCAGATGAGCGGTTTATTACGATTAATACGATTGAGTAGTGACAGCGGGATAAATCCCATTTAATCCCATAAAAAGGGCTGGAAGTATTTTGCCAGATATGATAAAATCATCTATGCTGTTGATTTTGGTCAGAAAATCCAAAGGGATTTTTGTCGAATAGGAACAGACAAATATAAATTAAATAAATGCTGATGCATAAAGATTGTTTTAAAACAACCATAAATATATTGTAGTAGATGGGAGATAAATACAATGAGTAAAAAAATCAGAACACGTTTTGCACCAAGCCCAACAGGCAGAATGCATGTGGGAAACTTAAGAACAGCATTATATGCATATCTGATTGCCAAGCATGAAGGCGGCGATTTCCTGCTTCGTATCGAAGATACAGACCAGGAACGTTACGTTGATGGTGCTGTAGATATTATTTACCGTACACTTGAAAAGACCGGTCTGATTCACGATGAAGGTCCTGATAAAGATGGTGGTGTAGGCCCATATGTTCAGAGTGAACGTCAGGCTGCAGGTATTTACTTAAAATATGCAAAAGAACTTATAGAAAAAGGTGAAGCATATTACTGCTTCTGTGACAAAGAACGTCTTGAGTCCTTAAAACAGGAAGTTGCCGGCAAAGAAATTATTGTATACGATAAACATTGTCTGCATTTATCAAAAGAAGAAGTTCAGGCAAAACTGGATGCCGGTGTGCCTTACGTTATTCGTCAGAACAACCCGACAACAGGTACAACAACATTTTCAGATGAGATTTATGGTGATATTACAGTCGATAACTCAGAACTTGATGATATGATTCTTATTAAGTCTGACGGATATCCAACATATAACTTTGCAAACGTCGTAGATGACCATTTGATGGGTATTACACATGTTGTTCGTGGCAATGAATACCTTTCATCTTCACCAAAGTATAACCGTCTGTATGAAGCATTTGGCTGGGAAGTACCTGTATATGTACACTGCCCGCTGATTACGAATGAAGAACATCAGAAATTAAGTAAACGTAGTGGTCATTCATCATATGAAGATTTACTTGAGCAGGGATTTATTTCAGAAGCTATTGTCAATTTTGTGGCATTACTTGGCTGGAGCCCGGAAGACAACAGAGAAATCTTCTCACTTGACGAACTTGTGAAGGCTTTTGATTATCATCATATGAGCAAGACACCTTCAGTATTTGATATTGTTAAACTTCGTTGGATGAATGGCGAATACATGAAAGCAATGGATGATGACAAATTCTATGAGATGGCGCTGCCATACATGAAAGAAGTTATTACAAGAGATGTAGATTTCAGAAAAATTGCTGCGATGGTTAAGACTCGTATCGAAGTATTCCCTGATATCAAAGATCAGATTGATTTCATCGAAGAAGTACCGGAATATGATGTTTCTATGTACACACATAAGAAGATGAAGACAAATCCTGAAACTTCTCTTACAGTTCTTCAGGAAGTGCTTCCTGTACTTGAAGCCCAGGAAGATTACAGTAATGATGCTTTATATGAAACTTTGCTTGGCTTTGTCAAAGAAAGAGGTTACAAGAATGGTTATGTAATGTGGCCAATCCGTACTGCTGTTTCAGGTAAACAGATGACACCGGGTGGTGCTACTGAACTTATGGAGCTTCTTGGTAAAGAAGAATCTCTGAATCGTATTCGCAAAGCTATTGAAAAATTAAGCGCATGAGAGAATTTAATGAGGCACAAAAGACTGCCATAGCGCATGTCGATGGGCCGATGATGGTGCTTGCCGGACCGGGGTCCGGCAAGACTACCGTTATTGTTCATCGTGTAAAATACCTTGTAGAAAAAGCGGGGATTAACCCTGCAAATATATTGGTTGTGACTTTTACAAAAGCGGCGGCTGCTGAGATGAAAGCACGATTTAAACAGTTGATGGGAGGAAAGTATGTTCCGGTAAGTTTTGGAACGTTTCATGCCATCTTTTTTTCAATCTTAAAATATGCTTATGGGTATGATGTGTCACATATTGTGGACGAAGAACGTAAACAGACGGTGCTTCGTGAAATTCTTGAGAATGAACAGCTTGATATTGAGGATGAGAGTGAATTTATTTCAAATATTGCCAGTGAAATCAGCCTTGTAAAAGGTGAGATGATGGATTCAGAGTTTTATTATCCTACGACCTGCTCTGCGGATGTGTTTAAAACAATTTACCAGAGTTATCAGCATAGTCTGGACAAATACCATTTACTGGATTTTGATGATATGATGGTGTATACGAAAGAATTGTTTGAACAACGCAAAGATATTTTGAGCAGTTGGCAGAAGAAGTTTCGCTATATTTTAATTGATGAGTTTCAGGACGTCAATCGTATACAGTATGAGATTGTCAGGATGCTTGCAAATGAAGAAAAGAATTTGTTTATTGTTGGCGATGATGATCAGTCGATTTATCATTTCAGAGGTGCCAGACCTGAATTTATGCTGAATTTCAGACGCGATTATCCGACGGCGCAGAGTGTCATTCTGAATACGAATTATCGAAGCAGTCAGTCCATTGTTGAGGTGGCAGAACGATGTATCACACACAACCAGAAGCGATTTGCCAAAGCCATGCGTTCGGCACATGAGATGGGGCCGGAAGTACTTGTGAAGTTATTTAAAACACCAAGGGAAGAATGTGAATCGGTTGTGCGTGAAATCGTACGGTTAAATTCAGAGGAAAAGATACCATATCATCAGATGGCAGTTTTATTTCGTACCAATTTTGGTTCACGGATGATGGTTAATCAATTGATGAATTATAACATTCCGTTTAAGATGAAAGACCGTTTGCCAAATGTCTATGACCACTGGATTATGAAGAATATTTATGCTTATATCAATGTTGCCAGAGGCAGTACAGATCGCAAAGATTATCTGCAGATTATTAACCGTCCGAATCGGTATGTGTCCAGACAATGCTTTCAGAGCAACCATGTTGATTTTGATGATGTGATGCAGTATTATGAGGATAAGCCTTGGATGCAGGAACGCCTTGAAAATTTTGAAGAAGACTTACATACGCTGGAAACTTTGCCGCCATATGCAGCACTTAATTATCTGCGCAGAGCGATGGGCTATGAAAATTATCTGTATGAATATGCCATGGACCGAAAGATGCGGCCGGAGGATTTCTTAGAAATCTACGATACGATTGAAGAAAGTGCCAAACCATTTAAAACCTATGGTGAATGGTTTGAATTTATTGAAACATATACAGCGAGCATCCGCACTAAGCAAAGTCAGCAGCAGGAGGAAGAAAAAGATGGTGTTGTTCTGTCAACGATGCATTCTGCCAAGGGACTTGAGTATGAAGCTGTATTTTTAATCGATGTCAATGAGGGAGTTATTCCATATCACAAATCTGTTCTGGATGAGGAAATCGAGGAAGAACGCCGGATGTTTTATGTGGCGATGACAAGGGCAAAGACCTATTTAAATATATTCTATGTCAAAGAACGTTACAGTAAAGTGATGGAGCCGTCACGTTTTATTGAAGAATTAAAAGAGGAAACCATGCAAAACCGTTGAATGGGGGAAATCTATGAGAAAAGTAACTATGAAGGATGTTGCCAGAGAAGCAGGTGTATCTGTAGCAACTGTGTCATATGTATTGAATGATACAAAAAAGTATAAGATCTCCGAGGAAACAAAAGAAAAGGTCTTAAAAGTCAGTCAGGAACTGGGGTTTGTGCCAAACAGCGCTGCAAAGACTTTAAAAAAGCAGGAAGTCAGCTGTATTGGCCTTGTCATCTTAAAGCAGTTTGAACGTAATCTTTCTGACAGATATTCAAAACGTATGATGACATCTATTAAAGAAAAATTGAGTGAAGAAGGCTACCAGTTGATGATCTGCTCTGGTGATGTCGATGATCATGGTTACCCAGACTATATCAGTTATTATCTTGAAAGACGTATTGGTGGTGTGATTTATATTGTAAATGCATGTCAGCAGATGACTTATAAAGAACTTGAAATGATTCAAAAGTATAATGTACCGGCTGTGATCGTTGATGCGGCAAAAGATTATGAAAATGTCAGTAATCTGAAACTGGATTACTATACTTCAACAATGAATTTTTTAAAATATCTTTTAGAAAAAGAAAAATTTCAACGGATTTTATGTTTGTGCCCAGATGAAGCCTATCAACCTGAAAAAAGCTGGGAACAGACGAATGCGATGCAGGATTTTGCAAAAGGAAAGAGTATTCCGATGATGCTGTGTCCGGTGACGCATGTTAAAGAATGTGATATTATGGATCAGACATCGATCAATATCGGATTTGAACGTTGGATGTCCGTGTATCATCAGGTTAAAAACTATTTGCAAAAATGGCGTGAAGGTGATCTGGTATTTTGTGCCAATGGATTTTTGGGGGACAGCGCGATGGCAATTGCAAATGTGTTGAAAAAAAATATCATGATCGCTGTTGGCGAAGAATTTCAGTCAGCGCCAATGCACTGGATTGATTATCTAAGTAAAGGCGGTCGCGTTTTTATTGATAATATGCAGCCACATCGTGTTGGTG
>CAKRHR010000064.1 GCA_934339005.1 uncultured Catenibacillus sp.
GCCTTTCTCTGCTGTTTAACACCAAGATACATACCATAACCAAATTCAGCATTGTCTTCGAACAGTGAGTTAGCCCAAGCTGGACCTTTGCCTTCTTTGTTTGTTGTATATGGCATAGATGGTGCAGAACCGCCCCAGATTGAAGAACAACCTGTAGCATTTGCAATGTACATTCTGTCACCGAATAACTGTGTGATTAATTTAGCGTAAGGTGTTTCACCACAACCAGCACATGCGCCTGAGAACTCAAGTAATGGCTGTTCGAACTGGCTACCTTTAACTGTTTCTTTATTTACTGGGTTTGGTTTAGCAGACAATGTCATTGAGTAATCCCAATTAGCTGCTTCATCATACTGTGTATGAAGTGGAACCATAGTGATTGCTTTTTCTTTAGCAGGGCAAACGTTTACACAGCTACCGCAGCCAAGACAGTCCATAACAGAAACCTGCATCTTGAAGTAGTACTGATCTACGCCTTTACCTTTACCCTTAACTGCACCGTAGTTAGCAGGAGCTGCTGCATTTTCTTCTTCTGTCAGAAGGAATGGACGGATTGTTGCATGAGGGCAAACATATGAACACTGGTTACACTGGATACATTTGCTTGAATCCCAAGCTGGAACCATAGTTGCAACACCACGTTTTTCGTATGCTGCTGTACCAAGAGGGAATTCACCATTTTCCATACCAACAAATGCACTAACTGGAAGGTCATCACCTTTCTGTGCGTTGATTGGCTGAACAATCTTCTTAACAAATTCAGGAACTTCTTTTTCTGCCTTTGGATGTGCATCTACTGCATTAGCCCATTCAGCAGGAACGTCGATAGCTACAGCACCATCAACACCAGCATCAACTGCTGCGTAGTTCATGTTGACAATAGCTTCACCCTTCTTGCCGTATGTCTTCTTGATGGCTTCTTTCATGAATTTAACAGCATCTTCGATTGGGATGATGTTAGCCAGTTTGAAGAATGCAGACTGAAGAACTGTATTTGTTCTGTTGCCAAGACCGATTTCTTTAGCAATATCTGTTGCATCGATTGTGTAGAATTTGATGTGTTTCTGAGCGATAACACGTTTCATTTCTGCTGGAAGGTTTTCTTCAAGTTCAGCGCCTTTCCATTCTGTGTTCAGAAGGAATGTACCGTTTTCTTTGATTTCTGAAAGCATATCATAAAGATATACATAAGCCTGATTATGACAAGCTACGAAATCTGCTGTCTTAACATAATATGTTGAACGGATTGGTTTTTTACCAAAACGTAAATGTGACTGAGTAATACCACCAGATTTTTTGGAGTCATATGAGAAATATGCCTGTGCATACATATCTGTATGGTCACCGATAATCTTGATAGAGTTCTTATTAGCACCAACTGTACCATCAGCACCAAGACCCCAGAATTTACAGCTTGTTGTACCTTCGCCAGCAACATCGATTTCAGGAAGTACTGGAAGTGAAAGATGTGTCACATCATCAACGATACCAATTGTAAAGTTGTTCTTAGGATCATCAGCATTAAGGTTTTCATATACAGAAATAATCTGAGCTGGAGTAACGTCTTTAGAACCAAGACCATAACGTCCACCTACAACTGTGATATCAGATTTACCAGCTCTGAAAAGTGCTGTACAAACATCTTCATATAATGGTTCGCCAAGTGAACCAGGCTCTTTTGTACGTTCAAGAACAGCAATCTTCTTAGCAGTTTCCGGAATAGCTTTAAGGAAATGATCTACTGCGAAAGGTCTGAACAGATGAACTTTAATAAGACCAACTTTTTCGCCCTTAGCTGTTAAGTAATCGATAACTTCTTCTGCAGCTTCACAAATAGAACCCATAGCAATGATCACACGGTCTGCATCTGGAGCACCATAATAGTTAAATAACTGGTAATCACGACCTGTTAATTTGCTGATTTCGCCCATGTATTCTTCAACAACTGCAGGAAGTGCATCATAATATCTGTTTGCAGCTTCTTTACCCTGCATGAAGATATCTGGGTTTTCTGCAGTACCACGAACTACTGGATGTTCAGGATTAAGTGCATTTTTCTTGAACTCAGCAAGTGCATCATAATCAACAAGTTTTGCAAGATCATCATAATCAAGACATTCAACTTTCTGAATTTCATGAGATGTTCTGAAGCCATCAAAGAAATGAAGGAATGGAACTCTGCCTTTGATTGTTGACAGGTGAGCTACAGCCGCAAGGTCCATAACTTCCTGTACTGAATTTGAACATAACATAGCAAAACCAGTCTGACGACAGGCCATAACGTCTGAATGCTCGCCAAAGATTGAAAGTGCATGTGTAGCAAGTGCTCTTGCACTTACATGAAATACGCAAGGAATCAATTCACCTGCAATTTTATACATATTTGGAATCATCAGGAGTAAGCCCTGAGATGCTGTATATGTAGTTGTCAGAGCACCTGTTGAAAGTGAACCATGAACAGCACCTGCTGCACCTGCCTCTGACTGCATCTCTGTAACCTGTACTGGCTGTCCAAAAATATTCTTTTTACCATTGGCTGCCCATTCATCTGTAACTTCTGCCATTGGTGATGATGGAGTAATTGGGAAAATACCAGCTACTTCAGTAAACGCATATGAAGACCAAGCAGCGGCGGTATTACCATCCATCGTTTTCATAACTTTTGCCATTTTGAAACTATCCCCTTTCATTTGTTTAAAAAGTTATTAACTCTTTTATATTGTAATACACTTAACGTATATTCGTCAAGAAAATATCAATCCGTATCTTGTTTATATTTCAATACAATTTATCAATTAACTAAAGAATCTGACGTTTACTGACCTTTTCCGAAATGGCATTTAGGATATTCACATACTTCACACTGCATGCACAATCCACCGTGGCCAAAGGCCGCAATATCCCTTAATGTCATATGCTCTCCTGCAAGAATCCGAGGAAGAATCAGGTCAAATACTGTCGTTTTGGCATGCATTACACAGCCCGGCAGTCCCATGATCGGAATCTCATGACCAGCTTCATCATAATAATAGGAAAGTAAAAACATTGCGCCAGGCAATACCGGTGTACCATAAGTCACGATTTCACCACCAATTTCTTTGATGGCAGAGGGTGTCAGGTCATCCGGATCCACAGACATACCACCAGTGCAAAAGACCATCTCTGCTCCTTTGTCAAGCCATTCACAAATTGCAGCTTTTATCATCTTTTTATCATCAGGTACGAATGTCTGTCCCATTACATCGCAGTGATAATGCTTCATTTTTTCAATAATTACAGGTCCAAACTTATCTTCGATACGTTTGTAATAAACTTCGCTGCCGGTCGTGACAACCGCCACACGCTTTGGCGTCATCGGTTTAACACTGATAATTTTTTCACCATGAAGCACTTCTTTTGCTTTATCTAATTTGTCCTGGTCAATCACAAGCGGAATGACACGGGTACCTGCAACATTCTGTCCCTTATATACCGGTGTATTATTCATCAGACATGCGAAGGATATCTCACCAAGCATGTTTAATTCCAGAAGTTTGTCTGCATCTACCTTCAGCACACCATCATAAAGTGCATTAAAACCAATTTTACCTTCTTTAATCTCTCCGAAATCCAGGCCTTCCCCCATCGTAATATCTTTTAAGAAAGTGGCTGCATCGTTTTCATGCACCATGCCCGGCTGATTTTCCCATACAAAAATATGCTCTTTGCCAAGTGATAAAAGCACAGGGATATCCTCTTCTTTGATAATATGCCCTTTCTTAAACTTTCTTCCTTTAAATTCGCCCGGGAGGATCTGTGTAATATCATGGCATAAAATTGAACCGACTGCTTCTTCTACAGGAATTTGCTTCATCTGTATTCCCTCCATATGTCTGTTATCATTTATATTTATGTTTTTCCCTATATTTGTTGCATATATCTAATTCCGACAGTTCTAGCATTCTGAAACGCATATAAAAACAAATTCACGACTTATCTCCGTACATCAGTATTGCCTGCAGCACACCACCTGCAATCGTCCGTGCTTTATCGGAAATACTGAAGCAGTTTTGCTGTTCTGTGATTCTTGGATCAATATCTGCAATCTTCATACCCTTTGGCACATCAAAGCCATCTCTGATAAGACCTCGAAGCACACCATCCAATGTTGCTGCCACCTGCGTTTCACCAATATAAGCAATCGTCTGTCCTTTTGACACAACATCTGATATTTTGGCAACAGATGTTAATATGCCTGCTGCCGGTGCGTGTATCACGCGCTCTTTACCAAAGCCGGCAATCACACCGGGTATACCTGTGTTTGGCTGCGCACTGCCTTCTGTAATAATCTTTCCAAGCCGGTGTCCACGCATTGTTTCAATCACAATATCCACATCTTTTTTTGCAGTAAAGCCCGGTCCAAGACCAATCACAAGTGGCGCCATATCTATCGTTGTTCCAAGATTTTTTTTAGCAAGAATCGCATCCACAACAACATGTGGTTTTAAAACCTTTATAAGTTCTGCCTTCTGGTCAACAACCACCGGCAGTTCATGCGCCTTGAAGCAGGTTTCTATCTCTTCTATAGAAGAAACACATCTTGCCATCATGTTGTCTATCGTCATCTGACCATCATAAACAGCCTCGCAAAAGGACACATATCGACGAATTGCGGTCGGTTTTGTCGTTTCAAGCGCAACCACTTTAAAACCGCAGGACTGCAGACAATGCAATGTTCCCGTAGCAATATCCCCGGCACCCCGGACAACGACTAATGTATCATTGATGTTCATTAAAGTATGCCTCCGCCTCTTTATATCTTATCTCATCATCCAAATCCATACCTTCGCGCACATCCTCAACCGGCACATAAACAACTGCCTCCGGATGTGCTCTCAAAACTTTGCGTCCACCAACATCCCCGGTTAATGTCATTAACTCCGGTATATAACAACTTGGGAAAAGAACCGGATTGCCCGGCCTTTTCCCATAAGTTGGTACAATAATTCTGCCTGTATCATAAAATGCCCTTACCAGCTTAAGCACTGTATCCGGCTGAAGATATGGCATATCTCCGTTAAAAAACATTACCGCTGCACTCTCTGTATCACTGACAGCTTTTGCGCCCAAAACAACTGATGCTGACTGTCCGTCATTTGCATGCGTATTCCAGACAACGGACATGCCTCGCTGATTTGCAAGTGCCTCAATCTCCGGATAGCAGGTCACAACAAATGCCTTATGAAATACGGGAAGTGCAGCCATTTGTAATGCATAATCAACCATCACCCGCTGATTTAAAGGCAACAAAAGTTTATTCTTATGCATACGGCTGGCGTTTCCGGAAGCAAGTACAACTGCACAAATTAGATTATTTAAATCGTTCAATATGTCCATTTCTTAAACTTCCATAATAAATTTCATCAACTTCAAGATGATTTTGTGTCAGAAAATGCATCGCAGTCACTGCATCCGCATCTGTATCAATCTGGTTTATAAACAATACTTTTTTGTTTTTTGAGTATTTAAACATTGCAGACTTATCGTTGACCATCTGACTTAAATGTGCCTCTGTCACAATTTCGCCCTCTTTAGTGCCTGTCTGCTTTTCAAAGAAATTCACGCGATGCACATTTCTTTTGGTTGCCGGCTTGCCAAGCTCTGTCAGCGTCAGGATACCAATAGTCACCGTCGTGTCCTCTAAAATCACCGGTTCTGTATCTGACCAGCCTTTAAGAGGTTTTTCCTTTGAGCCATCAGCTTCTATTAGAAGAATATCTGTATAAGCCTTTGCCTGTGCTGCCATATAAGCACCCAAATCATGCAGCTTATCTTCATACACAATCTCATCTGTAAAATAGTAAATTCCATTGTCTGTCAGTGGTGCCATACATTCATGTATGTGCCGCACAAACAGTTCACGATACTGTCCGACCCTTGGCTGATGCATCTTTGTTGTCGTTGCAACACCGATCTTGTATCGTTCTGATAATTCTTTGGCAAAACTTTTGACAAGTGTTGTCTTCCCGCCGCAGCCAACAACAGATATGACACTGCCCGGATGGATATTCAGTACCTGAGTCCATTCTTTTATATTCATTTCAGTCAATCCTCAATTGTCTGTATTAACGTCACCGTCTGATCTGTTTCCAGTTTCAGCTTTAATTCTCGTGATTTTCTTTCTTCTTTTCAATAATGGCCTTTAAGACTTTTTCCGGTGTCATCGGAAGTGTATGCATATTGATGCCTGCCGCATTACGAAGCGCATCTGCAATAGCCGGTGCAGGTGTATTGACAACAATCTCACCGATAGATTTTGCACCGTAAGGTCCTGTTGGTTCATAGCTGGATTCAAAATCAACACGAATCTTTGCAAAATCCGTTCTTGATGGAATCTTGTACTGCATAAAGGAATTCGTCATCATCTTTCCTTTTTTGCTATACTGAACGTCCTCATACATCGCAAGACCTATGCCCTGACAGATACCACCCTCAGTCTGGATTCTTGCAAGCTTTGGATTGACAACTGTACCACAGTCAACAACGGCTGCATAATCAATCAAATCATACTTGCCGGTTTCCAAATCAAGTTCAATCTCTGCAAAACCTGCCATCAGTGGTGGTGGTGATGTTTCACCTGAGAAAAAGCCTACGCCATTTAAGTAGTTACCTTCGATACCACCGGAGTTATGCTCTGTAATATCATCCAAAGATACACTGCGGCCTGTTGCTTTTTCAACAACACCCTGCCCTGTATACTCAAAATCTTCTGCTTTAAACGGTACACTGCGGTCACCGTATTTTTCCGGCTGAAGCATTCTGCCGCCTTCATATAAAATCTTTGCTTTAAGGTCATTTGCTGCTTTATAAACCGCCATACCTGTCACATAAGTTGTACTTGAGGCATATGAACCCGGATCATATGGAGAAACGTCCGTATCTACCTGCGCAACAATAATCTTACCCATATCTGCCTGCAATGTTTCTGCGGCAATCTGTGCCAGAATCGTATCACAGCCGGTACCCATATCTGTCGCACCGATCTTTAATGTGAAAAAGCCAAAGTCATTCAACTTGATTTCAGAGGACGCAACATCAATCTTTGTGATACCTGAGCCCTGCATCGCCATAGCCATGCCGACAGCACGAACCTTTGTATCACTGATTTTGGTGCAAGGGAATTTTTCATCCCAGCCAATCATCTCTTTACCTCTGGCAATGCATCTGTCTAATGCACAGCTTGCCATCGGCTCGTTATAGTACGCCGGCATAATCTCGCCTTCATGTACCATATTCATCTCACGAAGCTTTGAACTGTCCATATGTAGCTTCTTTGCAAGCTCATTGACTGCAGATTCCACAGCAAATAAACCCTGAGTTGCACCGTAGCCTCTGAAAGCACCACCCGGCATCATGTTTGTATACACAGTTGTCCATTTAAAACGGAATGCATTTGCCTGATTGTACAGTGGAATCGTCTTATGACCTGACAGACCAATCGTTGTCGTACCATGTTCGCCATAAGCACCCTGATTTGACAGTGTATCAACTTCAATCACACGGATATGTCCGTCATTTTGTGCACCGATACGCACATGTACAGACATCTGATGACGGCTGTTTGAGCTGGCAAAACATTCTTTTCTTGTATACAAAATCTTGGCAGGCTTACCTGTCTTTAATGTAACAATTGCCGGATAAAATTCACTGACAACTGTCTGCTTGGCACCAAAACCACCACCAATTCTTGGTTTGACAACACGGATTCTTGCCTGAGGGATTTGAAGTGCTCTTGCTAAAATTCGACGCACATGAAACGGCACCTGTGTACTGGACACAATAACCAGTCGGTTATTCTGATCCATATATGTATATGTTCTGAAAGTTTCCATCATGGACTGTTCCTGAGCCTGCATCTCATAAGTTTCGTCAATGATGATATCACTGGCTGCAAACTCACCATCAACATCACCATAGGATTCCACACCGTAGCCCTCAATATTTCGTTTGTGGTCTGTATCACAATATCTGGCAGGAACATAATTATCTTCATCATGAATAATTATTGGATTGTCAATCGCCTTTTTGTAATCCAGTAATGGTTCGAGTACTTCGTATTCAACTTTAATCATGCGCATGGCCTGTCTGGCCGTTTTTTCGTCTACCGCTGCAATAATTGCAACTTCATCACCAACATAACGCACATATTCATCCAGAATCAGGCGGTCATACGCTGAAGATTCAGGATAAGTCTGTCCTGCCTGAGTAAAACGCACCTGTGGCACATCTTTATATGTAAGAATACATTCAACACCCTTGACAAGCATCGCCTTAGATGTATCAATGCTCTTAATACGTGCATATGCATGAGGACTTCTCAGACAAAGCACAACAAGACTGTTCTCATCAGCAAGGTCATTTGTATAAAGCGGTTTGCCTTTGACCAGTGACATACCGTCAATTTTATCTATCGGTTGATTGACATACTTCATCAGCGTACCGCCTCCATTTCCATATAATTTCTGACAGCACGCATCTGTCCCATATAACCTGTACAACGGCACAGATTACCTGAAAGAAAATGCTTGATTTCCTCATCTGTCGGATGCAGATTACCCTCTGCAATAAATTCTTTTTTCATGGCAATAACATTCATCAAAAAACCCGGTGAGCAAAAGCCGCACTGATCCGCACCTTCCTCAACAAGAAGTTTACCGATAATCTCAACTTCATCCTGTACGCCCTCAAGTGTTGTAACCTTGCGGTTACTACAGCGAACAGCAGGCACTGAACATGAAAGCACAGGCACGTCATCCAGCCATACTGTACACAAACCACAGTTTGTCGTATCGCAGCCACATTTGACACTCTTATAGCCTTCCTGTCTTAAAACGTCAATCAGCATGTCATCCGGCTGACAATTGATTATCTTTTTTTCGTCATTAATTATCATCGTCATCTGCATGCTTCCACCTCCTCGATGGCACGTTTTAAAAGTACCTGACTAAGATATCTTCTGTAATCAGCGCTGGCGCGCATATTGCCTGAAAATTTGACTTCACTGACAAGTATCTCCTGAGCCTGTTCAATCACTTCAGCAGTTGAGTTCCAATCCGCATCGGATAAGAATGCAGAAGTCTTTGGTGCAATCACTGCTTTTTCTGCACGGGCACCAACAACAACTTTGTATCCCTGATCTGATTTGCTCACTGCAAGATTCAATACAGGAAAATCTGTATCGGAATTTCTGAAATGCTGATAACTCTCAACAGCACCATTTTTCTGGATAATAATCTTTACAATAATATCTTTGTCCTGATAAGACATCTTCATAAAATCTTCTAATGCTACTTCACCTTTATGATAAAGTACAACGGTTGTATCCAATGCCAGCAATGTCGGAAGAAAATCAGAAAAACCATATCTGCCAAACACCGAACCACCTACAGTTACTGTGTTTCTGAACTGAGTACCGACAATGGATGAAATACAATGGCTGATGCAGCCATTAAAATATCTGTGCAATATATCACTTTTCTCGACGGTTCTATATGAAGTCATCGCGCCAATCTCTATTGTATGCTCAG
Organism: uncultured Catenibacillus sp.; assembly: GCA_934339005.1. GTDB lineage: Bacteria > Bacillota > Clostridia > Lachnospirales > Lachnospiraceae > CAKRHR01. Next base: position 9,567 of record CAKRHR010000064.1, read on the forward strand.
TTTCGCATATGAAATCTAAATCGCACAAGGACAAATCAATTGCCGTTGTCATTCGTCTGTTGCCCATACGCAACCACGCACAACCACCAAGAATATAGTTTGTTTTTTTCGATGTCAGCAGCTTGTATGCTTCTTCAAGATTCTGTGGCATCGCATATTCTTTTGCTGTAAACATAGAATTCTCCTGTATTTTTTATTTGTGTAATGTTTTTAAGGTAACCTTCAAAAATACATAGCATTTTGAAGGTTGTATGAAATTTATAACTCTGATTCCAAATACACCCTGAGTGGCAAAATTAACTTCTGGCATTCAGAGTATATTTTAAATCAAATCATAATTTTAAACAGTTACATTTTCAGTTTCTCAATAAATGAAATCATATCATCTAAATGATGATTATTGAAGGCTTCGATATTACCTGCATCACAGAGTGCTGCAATTTCCGGTTCAATCGGAAGTTCTGCATAAGATGGAATGACAAGCTGTTTTGCTGTCTGTGCACCATTTCCCTGTCCGTAAAGATAAATCTTCTTACCGCAGTCAGGACAAGACAGATAGCTCATATTCTGTACAAGACCCAGTACAGGAATATCCATCTGTGAAGCCATGTTGTAAGCTTTTTTGACAATCATATCTACCAGTTCCTGTGGTGATGTTACAATCACGATACCTGTTAATGGTAAAGACTGGAATACTGTCAGAGGTACATCACCAGTTCCTGGAGGCATATCTACAAGCATATAGTCAATATCGCCCCATACAACTTCATTCCAGAACTGTTTAACAACACCGGCAAGGACAGGTCCTCTCCAGATAACAGGTGTTTCTTCATCATCTAAAAGCATATTAATAGAAATCACTTTGATACCACCTCTAGTTACCGCAGGGATGATACCTTTATCATCACCGACAGCCTGTTCGTGAATACCAAATACTTTTGGAATTGACGGGCCTGTAATATCAGCATCCAGCACACCTACCTTATAACCTTTACGGCTTAATAATACAGCCAGTTCAGATGTAACAAGTGACTTTCCGACACCTCCTTTACCACTGACAACACCGATCACATTCTTAATATTGCTGTATTCATTCTGTGCTACTTTAAAATCTGCCTTTCTTGATGCGCAGTCAGACTGTCCGCATGAACTGCAATTTGATGAACATTCACTCATTTTTCTATATCTCCTATTCTTTCTTATAATCTGTTCTGTCTAATCTATTCTGTCCTTCGGGAACATTTTTTTAAATATCTTTTATCCCGAAATTTTCATAATAAACTCATCTGCTTCCCGCAAATCAGTTATTCTTAATCCTGTATGCCTTTTAGATGGCTAAAAATGACCGTAAAAGCACAAGTTTGTCACCACATACACTATATCTGGCATCATAAACCTGAACTTCACCTGTTTGCTGGTCATGTACTGCAATACATTCATGATATTCATAATCATCTTTAACAAGAACTTTTTTGTAGAAGCTTGTCACAAACAGATGATTTCTTGCAAAACCTGTAAATGTACCATACTTCAAATCATAAGTAAATGACTTCTCATGATTAGTCAGGCAGACAACTTCAGAACTTGTCGCAGCTTCCGTTTCTGTCATCTCATCAGTCATCATCTCCGGCACATCAGCCTCATAATACACATCATATGTTTCTGTATCGTAATGATAAACCAGGTCGTTTGACAATGTATATGTATACAAAGTTTCAACTTCCCCGTCCTCATCCAGACGTTTTACTGTATCTGTTGATGCTGCTACATCATAGATATGCCATGCAATATCTTTGCAATTATTCTCAAATGTTCGGACAACATGCTGTGCATCACTCTCACAGATGCATTCAAGATATAACGGAAGATGCGAAATCACGCTTTCAATAAAAGCGTCTACACTAATCGTATAAAGTCCGCTCTCACCATGGTCTGCCAGCTCGGCTTCAACATCCTCATCGCTTGCAAGTACCATATACATCGATGGTTCACCCTTTGTCTGACGCAGCCAGAAACCATCTATCAGCCGGTGCATTCTGCTGTCTGTGACAGGATAACGCTTTTTGTTATAGCAGTCATACACATAACACAGATTCATGTAATTTCCATCACATTCCGACATACACCATGTCTTCATATATTCGGGGCTCTTAACCACCTCATCAACAACAAGCATATATTGTTCATTTAAAATATATAATCCAAGAATCTCGCCAAGTGCCTCAATTATCAGCTCACCTTCGGCTTCCCATGTCTTTTTGTTGAATCTGCGAAGTCTTAAATGATAATCCTGAAGCACATTTATCACATAAAAATACGCTGCTGACTGATGGTATGTCTGAAAAGACTCATAAATACGTGCATAATCCAACACACATAACGTCTGTTTCTCGCCTGAAGAAAAGTCATATCTTTCAATCCGGCACACATCCATCATCTCATTTTTCTGGTCAATGGCATAAATCATGGCGTCCTCCTGAAGCTCAAGAACTTCAATTTCCCGATCAAAAGCTTCAATCAGATTGATACAATCCATGTTTTCCTACCTCCTGTGAATTTAATCCTGTATATCACCAGCCAGATGCTTTAATGACACCATGGCTAATGCTACTACTGACATCATATTATATTATACACTACTTTGTAAGCTTCAACAAGCGTGTTATGACGCAAAAAACCACAAAAGACCTATTTATCATGTAGGACAAATTATCTTTCGTGGTTTCTTAATCTTCTGCGAGCTAAAAGTACTTTTTGTTGCCCCAGAGGTTGCTTCTTTTTAATTCAAGATATTCACTGTAAGCCTTTTCAAGAATCTGCTTCTCATTCGCAAACTTTAACAGATGATAAGCTTCATGATACTTATAATATCCGGAATCTACAAAGAATTCTTCACGTTGTGGTTTACTGTAGTAGCTGTCAGACATCATCAAATACCAGTGAACACTTTTAAGAATCGTATCCCCTGATGTATTAAATGTATATTGGCTTTTGCCAACATATTTGATAATGGAGCCGCTGACACCAGTTTCTTCTTTCACTTCCCGAAGCGCAGTTTCATTGTATTCTTCGCCTTCTTCAACGGTACCTTTCGGCAGTACCCACCCTTCATACTTATTCTTATAGTTCTTATACAGTAGAAGAATCTTGCCTCTGTAAATAACCACACCGCCACAGCTCGTTGCTTCAATCATCGCAATGCCTCCTGGATTTTTATGGTGTGAATCTAAAACATGCTAATAGTATACCGCTTTTTTTAACAGATTACAATACAAAATAAAACTTTCGTCGAATTTTTACTGATTCAGGTAGTACTGGAATAACTGTGATGCAATGGGCACTGCTGTGTAGCTGCTGCTCGTATCTGAATTTTCGACAAGTACACAAATGGCAATTTCAGGGTTATCCGCAGGCGCAAAGCCAACAAACCATGCATTATTTCCTGAGCCCTCAACCTCTGCTGTACCTGTCTTTCCGGCAATCTGCGTATTAAATGCAGTCAATGAGGTTGCTGTACCACTGTTGACAACCGCTTCCATCATCGTCTTCACCTGCATGGCTTCAGAAGCACTCATGATACTTCCGCTGCTTTGCGGTGAATATTTTTCAATCTGATGACCTGTACTGCTGACAACAGAATCCACAAGATACGGACGCATCACAACACCGCCATTGGCAATTGAACTTGTAAGCAATAACGCATGTAATGGTGTCATGACTGTTTCGCCCTGTCCGATTGCAGTGGCACCAATTTCCCACTGGCTTGCATTCTGGGATAATGAAAATCTGCTCTGTGCATGTGGTATATCTGTTGGTAATGACGTATTAAAATACATACTGTTACATAAATCATTAAATTTATTGATATTTAAATTCAGACCGATATTGGCAAAGGATGAGTTGCAGGAATTGGCAAAGGATGATGTCAAATCTTCACTGCCATGCACATGTCCGCCATAACAGGACAGAGATGCTGTGCCATTATCTGAATTTAACAGAATGCTGCCATTACATGTATATGTGTAATTGGAGGCATTGGGGTATTCTCTTAAATACTCTGTGACTGTCAGCATCTTAAAGATTGAACCCGGTGTAAATAACCCCTGTGTTGCCTGATTTAAAAGCACCTTGCTCTTTGTATCTGCAATAATGGCATCATAATTATCTGCCAATGTGTTTGGATTATAATCCGGTTTGGATACCATCGCAAGTACTTTACCTGTGCTTGGTTCCATCGCAATAACTACACCCTGATTGCTTCCAAGGGCATTATAAGCCACCTGCTGCAGGCCAAGATTTAATGTCGTGATGACATTATCGCCATCACTTTTCTCACCTTTAAGTTCATTGACAGCTTTTTGAATCGGATTAATATTAGACTGCAACAGATAATACTCCTCTGTTGCCTCAAGCCCTGATTTATTTAATTTTGACACACCAACCACATGTGCAAACATATTTTCATAAGGATAATAACGGTACTCCTCACCATTGCCATCCTTTAATGTTTCTGCAAGCACTGTGCCGTCAGATGTCACAATCTTTCCCCGGGTGACAGTATCTGAAAGCTTTGCAATACGCACATTATTCGGGTTATTTGTCACATTATCGCTCTTAACGACGTCAAAGTACACAAAATAACCAATCATGCAAAAAAATATCACAAGAAAGCCATAAAGAATACTCATAATCTGTCGATTTTTAATCTTCTTTACCGGCACAGACTGTTCATCTGCCTGTCCATGTCGTCTGGCATTTTGTTTACGTCTGCGTGCGGCGCCATCACCATCTTCGTCATAACCTGCATCACCAGGATATCCTTCATCATATCCTGAATTATCATAATTTTGATTTTCATATGATTGCTGTGTATAACCATAAGGTCTGTTTCTCCGGTCTTCATAGGGCTGATTTGTATCGTTTTGTCTGTTATCATAACGGCGTCCGTCATTTGAACGTCCATAGCCGTTATCATCTGCCGTATTCTGGCGGCTATAGTTTTCACGACCGTTATTCTGTCCATAACGATTTGATGGTGCCTCATAAACATCTTCTGCATCCGGATCATAGGCATGGTCTAAATTAACATGAATAAAATCATCCAGATTGCCTTCACCATAAACATCCCCGTCACGATAGCCATCATCACCATAACCGGAGTCATCATAGCCCTGATTATCAT
>CAKRHR010000065.1 GCA_934339005.1 uncultured Catenibacillus sp.
GCCTAGTGGCTCAGTTGGTTAGAGCGCCGCCCTGTCACGGCGGAGGTCGTCGGTTCGAGTCCGATCTGGGTCGTTTAGATACGAGAGTATCTGACGCAGACTAATTAAATATTGTTTTATTACTTTGCATTGTTTGGGGTCTTAGCTCAGCTGGGAGAGCATCTGCCTTACAAGCAGAGGGTCACAGGTTCGAGCCCTGTAGGCCCCACTCAATGCCGGCGTGGCGGAATTGGTAGACGCACAGGACTTAAAATCCTGCGGGCCTAATCGCCCGTACCGGTTCGATTCCGGTCGCCGGCATTATCAAAAAAAAGGATTAGGTAAAACCTAATCCTTTTTTATTGCTTAAAATCTGCTTATTGAAAATTTGGAGATATTATCGAGATAATGATGGATTATGAATAATGAAAGGATGGCAAAGCTTGAGGATTTAGCGCCTAAATGGTGAGCATAACTATACTATCCAATATTCAAGTGGTCAATATCTTTACATAATGCAATAAAGGCTTTCATATTTTCTGTCAGAAATTTGTTTTTATGATAGATGATATTTAAATGACGCTTGAGAGGCTGTGTCAGTGTGACCTGACATACATTTCCTGCTTTAATATCTTTTTGGACGAGCAGATAAGGCAGGACAGCAACACCAAGGCCTACAGAAACCGCTTTGACAATTGTCTGTGTACTTGTACTTTCCCAGAATGGCTGAATATGAATATCCTGAAGCTCAAAATAGGCTTCAAGTATCTGGCGACCGGCACTGCCCGGTTCACGCATCAAAAATGGATATTGTGTCATATCTGCAAGAGTAATTTCACCAGTAAACAGTAATGGATGATTCGGTGGTACAATGGCGCAAAGTTCATCCTCCATAAATGGCACAGATACGATATCTGTTTGTTCAGGCTGTGCTTCGATGAGTGCTATGTCAATCTTGTTTTCAAGAATCAATTGCTCAATGGATGCGGATTGTTTAACAATAACTTTAATTTCCAGATTTGGATATTGTTGTTCATAGGATTTGATGATTAACGGCAGAATATGTGTACCGATCGTAATACTTGCTCCAATTCTTAATATCCCCATAGAATCCCAGTTCTTTATGGTTTGTTCCATTTCGTTAAAAAGCGAAACGATATGCAGTGCATAATTGTAAAAAGCCTTGCCGCTTTCAGTTGGACGAATCCCTCTGCCGATGCGATCAAACAGACCAATACCATAATAGTTTTCTAATTCTTTAATAGCCTGACTGACTGAAGGCTGCGCGAGATGCAGCGCAGTAGCTGCTTTTGTGATGCTGCCTGCTTCATAAACTGCTACAAAAATTATCATATGCCGTAATGTCACACTACCAACCCTTTCTATAGTTCTTCTGATACTCAATCATAGTAAAAATATATTATAGTGAATCTTCTAAATTTTGAAAAGACAATATAGAGTAAATATTTAGTAGAATATTTTTCAACTTAGTGTTTATATAGAATGATACGAGTTCCAAAAGTAAATTCAACCATTCATTGATTTATACGTATTGCTACATTGTTTCGCAATTCAATAGCTTATCATAGCATTAATATATAATAAAACACCTATCTATTTAATAGAATAATAGTATTTTACATATATGTCAAGCTGTCGTATAATAGCTTCAGTAAGTTAAAAACGTGCAAGGAGGATGAAAATGTTATCAGGTGGTACAAAGCGAAATGAAGATACAGCAAATACGACAAATGAAAGTATAGCAAACGAAAATACAACAAACCAAAATATAACAAATAAAAATTCATTAGAAGAAAACGAAAATCAAATCGAAACAAAGCATCAAGTCAGCAAAGGCAAAATCCTATGGAAAATCTTTATCTCTACGTTATATTTAAGTGCCTTTACATTTGGTGGTGGGTATGTCATTGTGACGTTGATGAAGAAAAAATTTGTCGATGATTATCACTGGATTGAAGAAAATGAAATGTTAGATTTGGTGGCGATTGCGCAGTCTTCACCGGGAGCTATTGCCGTGAATGGTGCAATTGTTGTTGGTTATAAGCTGGCTGGGCTGTTTGGAACCTTTGTGGCGATTATTGGAACAGTGATTCCGCCATTTGTAATTATTTCTGTGATTTCCGTTTGTTATAATGTATTTCGTAGCAACTATTATGTAGCACAATTACTTGAGGGCATGCAGGCGGGTGTCGGTGCGGTGATTGCATCCGTTACATATGAGATGGGTGCTGGTATTGTGAAGGATAAGCAGGCTGCTTCTATTGTAATTATGATTGGGGCATTTATTGCAGCATGTGTTTTTAATATTAATGTTATTTTCATTGTCATTGCATGCGGACTGATTGGTGTTGTACGGACATGCATTACAAATGCACAGATGAAGCGGAGGACAGACAAATGATATATCTTCAGTTATTCTTGAGTTTTTTACAGGTAGGTTTGTTTAGTTTTGGTGGTGGCTATGCAGCTATGCCGTTGATTCAGGGACAGGTTGTTACAACCCACGGCTGGCTCAGTATGACAGAATTTACAGATTTAATTACAATTTCTCAGATGACACCGGGACCGATTGCAGTCAACTCAGCAACATTCGTTGGTATTAAAATTGCAGGTATTCCGGGGGCGTTAGTTGCAACACTAGGGTGTATATTGCCATCTTGTATTATTGTTACGTTGATTGCAAAATTATATTTGAAATATCGTAATATGGCGATATTGCAGGGCGTGCTTGGTTCATTGCGCCCGGCAGTGGTGGCGATGATTGCTTCTGCCGGCATTTCCATTTTAATCAGTGCCTTTTGGGGTAGTGCAGCATCCATTGTGTTTACTGACACAAGATGGACGCTGGTTGTTATTTTTGTAATTTGTGTATTTTTGCTGCGTAAAGTGAAAATGAATCCAATATGGGTCATGGTACTGGCAGGTGTCATGAAAGTAGCTGCATCATTGATATCTCGGTATTTGTTTTAAGCAAATGTTAGTTTTAATAAGTACTTCTATATCAATGTTGTCAGGATAATCTATGTCAGACATTAAAGTTGAAAAACATGTAAATATTCATTAAAAAAATACACTTCCACATCGAATTAGAAATCCCAATTAGTCACATAAATCTAAACAAGGCACAATCATCTTAAAAATTAAATATATTTTTTAAGATGAATAAAAAAGATATTTATGATTTTTTCAAAAAGTTAAAAATGAGTGAGAAAATAAGGCGAAAAACAGATATGATATAGGTATGATTTACAATTGGGCTCATTTATAATAAATTCATCAAAGTTTGAATTCATATTATTTATCAAAAAAGAGGCGTTTTCATTTTGTTTTTGTGCATTATAGACAAGATGATGCCATTGTAATTCAAACATTTATTTTCAGGAGGAAAAATCAAATGGGAAAAGTAAAAATCGGTATTGTTGGTTGCGGTGGTATCGCAAACCAGAAACATCTGCCATCATTGACAGCATGCAGCGACAGAGCTGAGATTATTGCATTCTGCGATATCATCGAAGAAAGAGCGGTAGCTGCAAAAGAAAAGTACGGTACACCAGACGCTAAAGTATATACAGACTACAAAGAGATGATGAAGAACGAAGACATCGAAGTTGTACATGTATGTACACCTAACGTTGCACACTGCCCAATCACAGTTGCAGCTTTTGAAGCCGGAAAACATGTTCTGTGTGAAAAACCTATGGCTCATAACACAGAAGATGCTCAGAAGATGATCGATGCATGGAAAAAATCAGGTAAGAAATTTACAATTGGTTACCAGAACCGTTTTCGCGATGATACACAGACACTTCATGCTTCCTGTGAAGCTGGTGAACTTGGTGAAGTTTATTTCGCAAAAGCACACGCTATCAGAAGAAGAGCAGTGCCTACATGGGGTGTATTCCCTAACAAAGCCCTTCAGGGTGGCGGTCCTTTGATTGATATCGGTACACATGCACTGGATCTCACTCTTTGGATGATGGACAACTACAAACCTGTATCAGTTATGGGTCAGGTATTCTATAAACTCGGACGTCAGGCTGATGGCCCTGCTGGTAACGTATTTGGACCATGGGATCCGGAAACATTCGAAGTAGAAGATTCAGCTTTCGGTCTGATTAAATTTGAAAATGGTGCAACAGTATACCTTGAAGCGTCATGGGCATTGAATGTACTTAAATCTATGGAAGCTTCCACAACACTTTGCGGTACAAAAGCAGGTGCTGAAATTCACCATGGTATCAGCTATCCAAAAGATGAACTGATTTACAATACAGTTGAACATAACCAGTTAATGGAAAAGACAATTTCTCCTGCAGGTGTTGTTGACTTCTTCGAAGGTGGCACATCACAGGAAGCTGTTCGTGAAGCAGACCAGTGGTTAAATGCAATCATCAATGATACAGAGCCACTTGTAAAACCTGAACAGGCATTTGTTGTTACACAGATTCTTGAAGCTATTTACAAATCTGCTGAAACAGGTGAAATGATTAAATTATAAAGAAGAAGGGAAGAAATATAATGGCTGCAAGACAGATTTATAATCCGGACGGATTTAAAAATATTGAACAGGATGGCAAAGTCATCGGATATGAGTTTCAGTTTAAAGCTCAGTATTACCGTGGTATCACATTATCAATCATTCGTGATATTCAGGTGAATGTTGATGGTGAAGATGCTGCAAGAGAAGATATTCGCATGACAGTCAATGGAGAAACATTTACTCTCGAAGAAATGCGTACAGTAGTTGATTCCGATTATCGTTGGGAATTTGGTGACTATGCAACAGTTTCTGTAATGAAAGAGGGCGGACTTTCTAAAGGTCAGCATCATATTAAGGCTCTGCAAAAGATTGCACCGTCTTATATGCCTTTTATGATAGAAGCAGTATGTGAAGCAGATTTCGTGATTGAATAAGGAGGAACTTGACATGAGTTACGATATTAAAAGAAGTGTTTCTTTATATAGTTATCAGGATGAATACTATGATGGAAAACTTGATCTGGAGGGATGCCTGAGAGAAACTGCAAAGACAGGTGCTACTGGTGTTGAACTTCTGGCTGAACAGATGATTCGCAGATTCCCATTACCTATTGAAACACAGGAATTTAGAGATCAGTGGTTTGAATGGTTGAAAAAATATGGTCTTGAACCTTCCTGCTATGATGCATTCCTTGAAAATAAGATTTATGATAACCGTACATTATCTCTTGGTGAACAGGTGAATATGATGTGCAGAGATATCCGTCTTGCATCATTACTTGGTTTCAAGAATCTTCGTACATTGGTTTCTACACCTATGGACGTTATTGAAGGCAGCCTGGAATACGCTGAAAAGATGGATGTTAAGATTGGTCTTGAAGTACATGCACCATTCTCATTAAACTCAGGCTGGGCTGATGGTTATATGGAAATGATCAATCGTACAGGCACAAAATACTTTGGTTTCATTCCTGATATGGGTATTTTCTGTAAGAATATTCCTGATGTTGTCAGAGATAAAGCTCGCAGAATGGGCGCTAAAGAAGAATGCATCAAGATTGTTGATGATGCATATGCACAGAGATTGGCTAAAGGCTTCACAAAGATTAAATATGACCTTAACCTTGGTAAAGCAAATATGGAATATCGTATGGCAAACGGCATGGGCGAAATGATGGCAGCTCTTGAAAAAGCCGGTGCAGGCGCAGGCGATATGTGGTATGGTAACACATCATTTACATATTCTTGGTCAGAACCACAGGATCTGATTGATAATATCGATTACATTTTCCATACACATGCTAAATTCTACAATGTTCATGAAGACTATGTAGAAACAGCAGTAGCAATTCCAGAAGTTGTTGAAGCATTCAAGAAAGCCGGATACAAAGGCTTCTTAAGCTCAGAATACGAAGGTGGCGAACACTTAAGAGATGTTGGCGTTGACAGTATCGAACAGGTTCGTCGTCATCAGGAAGCTATGCGTCGCGCGATCGAAGGCTAATAGCTGGATTTGTAATTTAATAAATTTGAAATTATGAATTTTGAAATCCTTGGAGGGATTTGAAATGACGAACAAAGAAGTCATAGAAAAAATGTATGAAGAATTTTTCAACGCGCATGATATTGATGCAGCATTGAAATATGTGCGTGAGGATTACATTCAACATAACCCAGGTGTTGGTCAGGGCAGAGCAGCATTGATGGAAGGTTTCTCGAAGAAATTTGAAGTTGAACCTACATTCAAGCTTGAAATCCAGAAAATCATCTGTGAAGATGACATGGTTGCTGTTTACCTGAAAAATGTTGATCCTGAAGGCAAGACAAAATGCCGTGTTGTAGATATCTACAGAATGCAGGATGGCAAACTTGCTGAACATTGGGATGTACTTCAGCCTTGTTAATAGAAATATGACGTATTGTTGAACATATGACCATATTCAAAGAGATAAACTAAAATTGATTTATAAAAAACCTCATTTACGAGAGAATCAGAAATTTACAATATTTTGATTCTCAGTAAGTGAGGTTTTTTAATAAATAGAGATATGCTATGACACTCTTGTAAATTCATAAAGCTGTACTTCATGAGGCGCAAGGTTTGCTTCGAGGGTTAATGCCTGATCGAAACTTGTGTAGTAGATTTCCTGTCGTGGCAGAGTTGTCTGCTTATAGTAGGCAACTTCATCTTCACGCAAATTGATGATGGTGTTTAAAAGTTCATCAGATGTTGTTGAACCCTGATTTAAAATACGTAAAAAACGATCAAGAATACTGCCGTAATTTCGGTTGAGGGTGTGTTTGACTACTTTGTATCGACCGGAAACAATATTATCACATGTGACATGAAAATGTAAATCTTTTGCATTTTCAAAAACAGCGTAGGTGTCTTTGAGGTCTATCGGGCTGATAGAGTGCAGGCAGAAATTTTCTTTAAAATGTACATAATTAAACAAAAGTACCTGATATTGGTTAGAGCTGCAGCAGGTGATCATGTAATTGCTTCCGTAGGAAATCAGAGTATTTCCAAGTTTCGCAAGCATGGCATATGCATGCAATGCAGGTGTCGGTATATCACCGGAACGCACAAGTCCTGTAGATGGATAAAAATCGGAAGGAATCTGGTAGGCGGTGTCAGTGTTATCCCAAAAGCCAAGATAACCAATACCGGAAACTTCATTAAATAAATCCAGCATGTTCTTGCAGATAAAAGCTCCGTGAAAAAGAGAGTAGGAAATATGATTCCATGTTGTCAGTGTAGATGTCAGTTCAGTAATATAAATAGGCAGATTTTTGTACATGGTCTGACTGATAATAGCTTTGTATTTCTGAATACTATCTCTGGCATTTGATGGGTTTGAGGATAAAATCGCTGTGGTGGAAACATCGTCATCCAATACATAAGAATTGACTGATTTATAGCCAAAACTTGAACATGACAGAAAATCAAACTGCAATTTTTCTGCTTCAAACGCGGTTAAGTAGTTATACAAAACATCTTCATGACTTCCCATATTAAAGCCTGGACCGCCAACCATACAATTTGGAAGGATTTTTTTGATCATATTGTAGGCTTTATGGTAATTTTGAATATATCTTTCTGGTTCAATTACATAAGACAACCCTTTGGTGCTTGGCAGCCACATTTCAAAGCGCCATTGTGACACATAAAGATAGCCGTATCGATTGATGCAGTGCATTAACATATGTTCAAGAGCATCCATATCCAGTACAAAATTTCTATCTGGTGAATATGTAGTTGCACCGTCCCATTGTGACGGGTGTTGTGCAAGATTTTTTGGTGGTTTATAGCTGAGTTCAATATGTGGATAAACTTTCAACTCATACAAAAAGTCGAGAATAACATTTAAATTTGTAAAATTATATCGTCCGGAAACAGCATCTTTGTACATAATCTCGTGGTCAAAGACATTTTCAAAGCGGACATATTTAAATTGCAGAATATTTTGATATTCAACAAAAGCATCATGCAAATCTTTATTCAGGGCCTTTGATAGAGGTCCGATATTAATCATATCCTGCCAGGTCTTTGTGTAAGGTGATGTCTTCTGGGCATCTGCATGAATCGGTACAATCTGATCATCTCTGCGCTGGGGTTCGATTTCAAGAAAACCGGAAGGCATTGGCCGTGATAGATTTTCTGTTCGGTTCTGACGCCAGGCGCTTGGTGTGTCATTGTATTTTTCACGAAAAGCTTTATTAAATGCAGTGACATTTGGAAAACCGTTGTTTAGGGCAATACTTGTAATGGATGTATCGGAACACTGAAGTTCTGTATAGGCATGGGACAGACGGATATCTGTCAGATATTTACTGAAAGTCGTATGCATGTGTTCTTTAATAAATTTTGAGAGATACTGCGGTGTCAGAAACATCTCATTTGCAAGGTCAGCAAGTAAAATTGGCTGATAGAAGTTTGTATTAATATATTCATGGATTTCTCGAATACGTTTCGCTGTGTAATCCTCAGGGGAGGTCGTTTCTATGTGTTCCTTAGGCTCACAAAAATGCTTAGCCAGGCAGTCGGCAAGCTGATACAGATATGCATAAATGATATACTCTGAATCCCCAATAAAAAAACTGGAAGCAAGCAACGATAAAATACGATTGAGCTGCTGATAGTCTTTGTGTGGACGTAATGCTGAATTACACTCAAAATGATACTGATATGGCAAAATCGAGTGCATAAAGGATTCATCGACGCGTACACCGAGAATAACATTTGACAGTCCGGTGACAGGCCTGATTTCTGCTTCTTCATCTGGCTCAACTAAAATGACATCATTTTCGTGAAGGATGTATTCAGTTTTAGACTTCGGAAAGAAGATGGATACACTTCCTTTCTGAACAAGGAAAAACTGAAAGTGTGGATATATAAAAGTTGATTTGGATGTATTCTCAAAAATTCGGGCACCGATTTCGGCAGATAAGCGAGAAATATAATACACTTTTATTTTCCTCCTTTCTCTTTAAGATCCGCTTTATAAGGATGATAATAAGGCTTACATACAAACATAACCGCTTCATTTGGATTTAATGTGGCATGCAGCGTATACTGTCCGTCAATCAGTTCTTTTTTTGAGGAACGATACGGAAAACTGCTGCTTTGCATATACTCAAAATCAAGTGGATCAAGATCATTAGAGTAACCGAGATTTTTCCAACTGTTGATAATACTGCCATATTCCATAGATAAACGGTATTCTTTAATAATATGATAACCCGGATGCATGTTTTCCAGTTCAATTGAAAAACTTGACGGAAATTGCTTTGTAAATGGTGAATAAGGATAAATGAGTAAATCGTGCTCAGATGGAGATCGGGCAAAGTCGGAATCGAGCTGACCAATATAATATAAAAGAATCTGGATCGTTCCGTCATCATCCCGGGTGATCACATAGTGGTCTCCCTGGGATACAAGCTGACTGCCAAGCATATCAAGCAATGTATAAGCAAAACAGGAAGGTTTAAATAAACCATCTCTTGAAATCAGTCCGTTGCCGCCAAATAAAATCGAAGCGGGATTATGATATTCCAGTGAGATATCTGACACAAGCCAGTAGGCACATATATTTACTGTGCGGTAATTATTTAACGCCTGATAAATAATAAAAAGTGCAGGATAGACAGAATCATTTAACGTATTACTTTCTGAGATAAAAGCGCTATACTCTGTGATATAGAGTGGTGTCTGCGATAAACTCTGACTGTCCAACAAGCGACGCAGGTATGTTGTTTTTGCTGCCATATCATGAATCGACTCAGATACATGATATTCGACTTTTTTATCAGCACGGGGTGGGTTTATAATGTCCTTTCCTGAATATGGGAAATAATACGCACTGTAAAAATCAGGTGTGTAAGTTTGATTCCTGAATGCAAGTGACAGCTCCCGGAGAATATTTGGATTCATAAACATATTAAATCCAGGACCACCAAGGGCAACATCAGGCAGTTTGCTTTTTAATATAGAAGCAATTTTTGAAAAGCGCTGTACATATTCTGAAGCAGGCTCGATAAATTCCATATTTGGGCTATAACGACGCCATAACTCAAATTTCCAGGTGGATACCTCATCAAACCCATAACGTGCGACACACGCACTAAGAAGTTCAGGGAGGATTTTTTCAGCGTGCGCATCATAAGTTTCATCATTATTATAAATGTTATAATCGGAAATTTTAGTTTCATCTAATTTATAAATATGAAACGGTTTATTACCCAGCTCAATGAGCGGCAGCATATGAATGTTCCTTAAAAAGTCAAAAATCTGAAAGGCACGTGAAAAATCATAAAACAGTCGATCATGGATATAAATTGAAGGAACCACAAGCAAAATATCCGAGAAACGACCATATTTAAAATGTTGTGCCTCCTGAAAACTCTCAATATGATTTCTAAAAGAGGGCTTGTTAAAATCTGTGGCGGAGCCGAGGTTGAGCATCTCATTTGTGCGAAAATCCACATCGCAGTAATTTTGTACATCTGCATGAATAACAACGGTTTCCTCTGTACTATGGACCTCACGGGAACTTGGACTGTAGGCATCGTAATTAATATAATTAAATAAATAGTCACGACTCAGGCTGGCAGAAGTAATTACACTGAAACTGTCTGGGAAGCATAGTAAATCCTTTAAAGGATGCTGAAGCCGCCACTCATCTGCAGAACAGCCGTATTTTTTCTTAAATGCCTGTAAAAACGATGACTGATTTGAAAAACCACAGACTGCATAAATTTTCTGGAAAGGATCATTTGTGTATTTTATATATAAAAATGCTGCTTCCAGACGGCAGGAGGTTATATACTCCTGAAATGTTACGTGCAGCTTTTTCTTTATTAAGCTGGACAGATATGGCGGTGTATAATTAAACTCAGCTGCAACATCAGACAGCGAAAAATTGTCCATATAATGTTCATTAAAAAATTTCTTAAGTGCAAAAATCGATGCATCTGCAGTATCTGGGTCACTTTCAGTGATCGGTTCAATATAATATTTTTCTAGAATGTGCAGAAACTCAAAAGTCTTAGCGTAAGTATAATTAGACATAATGCGGTCACTGTCGGAAGGCAAAAATGTCAGCGGCGCAAGATGAGAGATAATCTGTTTGTAATCCTTATGTTGTCCGGTTGTTGAATTACAGCATATATGTTCCCATTTAAAACCGAGATGCTCAAGTAAAAAGCATGGATGAAAGATTGCTGCAAGTAATAAAACCGGCGATTTTACATGTATAGAAAACGGCACACCAGGCGCAATATAAATGACTTCTTCTTTATTTAAATGAAAAGTCTGATTATCAGGAATCATTGTAATGGTCATAGAACCATCAAGGACACAAAAAAAGCTTGCACCGGAAATAGATGTGACAGTATCTTGTGTCACATGACACAAACGGGCAGATACAAAATCTTTGGCATATTTTGGCATGATTCACGTTCCTTTCTGGTAGTGTTGCACAATTTGCCTCTGAATGATACAAATCATAAGATTTCAATATTCTAAAACAACATAGCAGATTAAAACTTCTGATATGTCATGGCTTATTGTGCATAAATTAAATTCTATAGATAACATCATAATATGAATATCTTAAAAAATCAATTAAAAAATTAAGATTTTTTTGCGATTTCAATGAGTAAATTTCAAATGAAAATATAAATTTATATATGTAAAATGTTTAAAAAATATATAAAATGCATGAAAATATGTGCAAAGTGATGTATAATATGAACATCAATGAAAAAACATTGAACGATATTATACAAAATAAATGGGAGGTATGAGTTGTGTTTGACCAGTATTTAATTCGAAAAGACAGTTTGGAAAACGTCTATGATGAGAACGGAAAAGCCGTAGGATTTAAGTTTGCAGTACGTATTGCAGATTATCGTGGCTGTTTCCTTTCACTGCACAATGGCTACTATATTAAGTGTGATGGGGTTGAGTATCCAAGAGAAGTGCAGAAGTTTGAAATTAATGGTAAAGCACCAAGAAGTTTCGAAGAAATCAAGACATGTGTATGGGAACATTGGAACTATGATGATGAAGGTTATGTATATGTTGCCAAAGAAGGTGGACTTGCACCTGGCAAACATACAATCTTACTTCAGCAGTCCGTACTTTCACAGTATGGTTATATGCCATGGGATGAAGAATGGGTGAAGAATCCTCCGGTACCTGGCAGCGGTGCAGGTGCAGGTAAGACAGCAGCGATTTGTTCATTTGAACTTGAACTTCAGGAAGGAGGACGCTAATCATGGCAATTAAAAGAGGTGTATCTTTATACAGTTATCAGCAGGCACAGTTTTTTAAGAAAATGACATGGAAAGATCAGATCGTGGAAGTCCATGACAATTTGAAGACAGATGGTATCGAGATTATTGATGAGCAGCTCATCAGAAATTATCCATTTCCATCTGATGAATTCATTTATGACTGGAACAATTTCATCGCAAGATATAATATGCAGCCTGTTACAATGGATATTTATCTTGATGTTCATCAGTTCCGTGATCATGTGATGAATCACAGAGAAGCAGCAGAACGTCTTAAAAATGATATTAAGTTAGCTGCAAGAATGGGCTTTAAAAATGTTCGTCCACTTTGCCTTGTACCTATCGATGTTATTGAGATGGCACTTGAAACAGCAGAAAAATACGACGTTCGTATGGGTAAAGAGATTCATGCACCACTGCCAATCAGACCAGGTGCAAAGAAGCAGCCTACTAAAGGTATGGCAGCAGCACTTGATTTCAGAATGACAGATCAGATTATTGAACTTGCACAAAAAACCGGCAGCAAACATGTAGGTCTTGTACCTGACTTTGGTATTTTCCAGCATTCACCATCACAGGTGGCGATTGATTATGCTAAACGTCATACAAAGAATCCTGATATCATCGACTTCATTCTTGAACATAGCAGAGAGTACGAATATGATGATTTAGACGCTTTACTTGCAGAAAAATTCCCTGGACACGATCTTGACATGGGAACGATTGAGAGAATGTCACTTCATGAATCTTCTGCAAAACCTGAAGATATTATTGATGTTATTCCTTATATTGTCAGCATGCATGGTAAATTCTACAACATGACAGAGATTCCTGGTAGACCTGGTTGCTATGAAGATAAAGCCATCGATTACGAAACACCAATGAAGTACTTGAGAGAGAACGGATTTGATGGATATATCGATTCAGAGTTCGAGGGTCAGCGTGATCAGCAGGATATCGGCTATGAAAACCTTGTAGACGAAGTTGATCAGGTCAGAAAACACCATGAAATGTTAAAACGTCTGAGCGAAGGTGAATAAATATTAAATTATTTGTTAGAAATTTAATATAATTTAATAGGCTGACTTGTTACATCGTAAAATATAGTGGACAATGCGTTGGCAAAATGGTAAAATTTCAGATGAAACATTGTGCAATATGTTATATACTTTCAACT
>CAKRHR010000066.1 GCA_934339005.1 uncultured Catenibacillus sp.
TTGCCATAAAAATAACCTCCAAACTGAGTAATTTTATCTTACATCAGTTTGAAGGTTTACACAAACTTTGGGATACTCCCTCAATCATTTTGATATACCTGAATTAATTTAATATTTTCTAAAATTAAAATCAGATATGAATAGTTATGTATATTCATATCTGGTTTTTAATTGCTAATTTATTAATTCTCTTCAGTATTTTCAAACAAATCACATAATTTTTCTAATGCCTGATAATCCAATGCAGACTTTACATATCCTGCCGTTATATCCTGAACCTTCTTTTGTTTATATAACAACCTGGCATTCGCAATAATCTTTTCATGCTTCTTACGAATAAATATAATCTCATTCTGAACAAGATCTTTATATGTACTATCCAACTCATTTTCTAAATCATACAAAATAAGTTCTGACGCAGGAACAGGAATCATATGACTGATTCTTAATGTACCTTTTAATTCTTTATCACCTGTAGCATTTTTTACTACAATTCTTATAATAGGTACAATACTCTTTTTATAACTTTCTTTGAACCTGTTATTTGATAATCTGAATCTTTCGGCGATGACATCGGAACATAATAGTTATATTTACCAATTTTTAATACCACACCTATATACTTTCTGGTATGTATTCTTGCATTTATCTTATTAGAGTATACATTGGGAAAATCTTTACGAAGCCATTCAATATACCTATCTGAAACACTATATAATTTTAATTCTTCCATGCGTATCTCCTGTCATTTTATGTGAAAAAATAAGGGAGCAAATGCTCCCTTTGAGTTTAAAATTCTCCACTTATATGGCAGGAGCTCTCCCGAGTTTAAAATCTTCCACTTATATGGCAGGAACTCTCCCGAAGATAGATTTTCTATCTACAATTATTATATGTGCCTTTTAATAAAAAATCAATACCAATTACACTTTCTTTTTTTACATTTTTCGACAATTTAAACCAGAAAATTAAACAGAAAATATTCTAAAGTTTTCTCTATATGCCCTATTCTATAATATATTTTACTACCTGTGCATATACCTGTTATAAGCATTCTGATAAACATTTACTGCACCTTCAATCCCCATACTTTTTAATGTTTGGATATAGACATCCCATTCTGTATCGATATCTACAGCACCTACAATCATCTTATTTGTCATTTTCTTCATATAGGGTTCTACGTCAAGCATGATATTGTCATAGACTTCTTTTTCCGATGCTGTCAATTGCAATACAGGCACATAGAGGTCTACGCCATCTTTATCCCATACTTCACACATTTCTTTATTTTTTTCTGTCATAAAAGTCACTTCCCGGCTCCAGTCTTTTAAAAGCATTAAATTAGACGGCATCAGCAACGATTCTACTGCCTTATCTTCCGGAAGATTCCATTCATTATGGACTACTTTATCTGTAAATATAATTTCTCCTTGTGCATCATATGTCCATGTATCATTTTCCTGTCCATAAGCCAGTTCAAACCCATAATCAAAATCATAGAAATCATCCAGCATTTTAAGGACTCTTGGCAAATCTTTTTCACTGACAGCCTTTGTCACATACAGCTTTTTACTGCCCATCTGTCTTAACATATCCCCGGCTTGGCAGGTTTCTCCAACGTTTTTCACCGGATATTGCACCGCACAAAATTCTGCATACTCATCAATATTTTCTTCCTCCATCCGGGCGATTTTCGTATATACGCTTACCATCGCACCTGCTTCTCCATTGATGCCAGCATCTTCATCGATACCATAGGCATCATTTGTAATATACTCTGATCCGATCAGTCCTTTTTCATACCAGCGATGTATCAGTGTCACGTAGTCCTTCCAGCCTTGGGTCATTGGTCCGTATTCAATCACATCCCCATTTTTCTGCATGGACGGAATAGCCCCAAATCCACCGGAGAATCCCGGTGAAAAAATTGAGAATCCGTCGCAGGATATATAATACGGCTGTTCGCAACCATACTTTTCTTTAAATAAAGTCAGCATATCCTCCCAGTCATCATAAGTGACTGGAAGTTCCATATCAGCCGCCTCCAGCCAGTCTTTACGCACAATCATGCCCCCGGCTGAAAAAACAGGTGCAATGCTTTTATTCTGAATATCACAGGAGAAAATGGACAAACCTATGATTTTTCCGGAATCATTATATGCCAGACGCGTCAATTCCGGATCTGAATGAATGATTTTATAATAATTTGGCATGTATGTTTCTATATAATCTGTCAAATCCCAGAATACATTATCTGCTACAGCAACCTCATCACCACCCTGATACCCCATCGGTGATGAAATATACATCAAATCACAATAGCTTTCGGTTCTGAATAATTGCTCAAGAATGTCTGACTCTTTGCCCCAGTTTGGATACAGCGTTGAAAATTTAACATTATATTTTTCTTCAATGCGCTGTACCGTTTCATTTTGCAGATAATCCACAACACCCTCACCATAAGGATTTGGTCCGTAACAATACACAGAAATATCTAATGTATCCGTATTTTGATTTATTTTTGTCTGCTGCTCATTTTCTTCCTGATTACAGGAAACCAGACTCAACAGCACTGTCAAGCAACATATACCACTTAACCATTTTTTCATAAGCTTCACCCTTTAAATATTTTTAAACTGTCCCGGTGTAATGCCTTCATATTTTTTAAAGCTTCGAATAAAACTTCTGGCATCCAAATAGCCTGTCTTTTCAGCAACCTCCTGCACGGACAGATTTTCCTGCAGCATGATTTTTGCCTGTCGGATACGCTCTTTATGTATCGCATCTAATATACCTTCCCCAGCAAATTTTTTATACATACCTGAGCCATATGATGCAGAAATCCTAACTTCTTCACATACACTGCCCGCCGTAATGTTGGCATCCAGCGCATGCTGTTCAATATAAGTCTTCATATGCTTAAATGTCTGTTTACCGCTCGTATCTGCTTCGCCTTCTGCCAGCCGTGTTAATAATCTGACTGCTAAATTATATGTTTCTTTTACAGAATCTAATTGCGGTGTGAATTCTTTTTGTCCGTATCGCTCTTTGTACGGAATTGAAATCACCGAAACAACGGTTGCCATGCGTTGCTGTGCCAATGTTGTTTCTGTACATGCAAAAATATTGGTTTTAAAAATTTCTTCCACAAAATTCTTACATTCTGCATAATCCTGTGCCATCACCTGATGAATCAGTTTTTTCAAATTGTGATTAAAATTATCATCCGTCTGCTTTGAATCCGCAGTAATATCCGAATACCACGCATAAACCTGCCTACGCGTTAATTCCAGATATTCTATCATATAGTCTGCCTGCATTTTACTTGTCTGTAAATGTGTTAAAGAATCAATATTTTCTCCAAAACCACAGACAACAAAAATACCAAAATTATCCACCAGATAGGTAATACCTTTCTTTAACCTCACCTCAAAATCCCCGGTTCTTGGACGTACAAGAAAATAAACTCTGTCCCAACTCTCAACCGGAAACAAAATCACATACTCCCCTAATAATTCCTGAAATATATTTTTCAGAGAAAAAATCAGAATCTCACGGTCATTTTCATCTTTTAAATTGTATAATTTCAGACTCATGACATTAAATGATTCTCCAATGCTCTCCTGATTCCGATTTTGAAATTCCAAAATTTTTTTCCGGCTTTTTTCCTGACCATGCATAATCAATGCAAGCATGTCCTGCTGTAACTGCTGTTCATAACTTTGCATTTTACCCACAATGCCAGTAACACCAGAAACAATGTGCTCATAATTAAACTCAGAAGCTACTTTATCCTTCAAATCGTCTTTCCATCCTGCTTCAATGGTTGCCATAATTTTTCGGAGCGGATTCGTATTTTCTACTGCAAATCGATTTGCAAGCCATATACTTGCTGCTGCCATGCCAATCATACTGATGATCGTCAGAAAAATCGTCACAAATACCGCTTTGTAGTATTTGAAAATACTCGTGACATAACAATACTCCACATTCATATATTGAGAATCTGCGATTGAATATGAATAAAATCCACTGTTCAGAAAAACATTTCCCGATGGCTGCTGCTTCTCCAAAATTTTGGAAACCAGAACTTCATCGTTTATATCAGTTCCCATATAGCCTTCTGTCTGATTGATTAAAAAACATCTGGAATCCTTTGTTTCTTCAAAATTTTTCAACAGGCCGTTCAGAGTTCCCATATCTATTTTTACAACAATGTAACCTTCAGGAATCGTATACGATTTTTTATAAATACCCTGAACATAGTAAATATATTTCTGATATTCACTCTGATTAAAAATAATCATTTTTGTTTTCTGCTCACCGTGAATATTTTTAAGTTCACTGACATCTATGCCACTTGTTTTTAAAAATTTGTCACAACTTTCTCTGTGATAAATCTGTTCACTCGTAATCGTTGTATTTTTAGTTCTGCTTATCAGCATAATATCTTCAATCTGGTTACAGTAAGAAACCTTGTCCTCAAACAGTTCCATCATACTTTTGATATCTAAAACATCTGAGCCATGATACCGTGGATAAGCTGAATAACCTAAGATTTTCTTTACAAGTGTCGATTCTGATAACTGTCTTGATGCTTCGCTGATATCTGCTAACTGCTGGTCAAATAAAAATATAGCTTTATCCAGTTCCACTTCATGTTTTTCCTTCAACTGTGTTCCTGTATTGATAATCATATATGCACACAAAATAAATTCAACAAAAACAGAGATACACGCAATAATCAGGTAAGACATTAACATGTATCTCTGTATATTATTCTGCTGAATTTTCTTTAAGTATTTCATATGCCACACTCCCGGTTTACTCAGATTTTAAATATAATAATATGCATGTCCGAATGTTTTTCTGACATCATACTTTTTCCAAGTATTCACATTATATCATCTTTTTACTGAGAAAAAATAACCATTTTTATTGGGAGATAGCCAAATTTTCACACTGTTTTTACTATTTTATACTATACCCAGTCTGAGAATTTATTCTTAGGCAATGTTTTTCCGAATTTTTCCTTAATGACTGTATTGGTATATTCTGCCTGATCCTTCATCTGTTTTACAAATAACGGTACATCCACAGCATCGACAACCTTTAAAAGCTGTTCATAACCTCTGGCACATATCTCATCCCTATCCTCAACAGTCTTAAATGCACCCCTGTCACCGCCATGGTCGTAAACATCACCCATATAAAACCCAATCGAATATGCAAAGCTGCCAAAATTGATAATATGGGAAATATTCTGCAAACTTTCCGGCAGTCCCTTAAATGTATTCTGACCTGGTTTAAACATCTCACCATGGACCTCCAGTGGCGCTGCTTTCGGATCAATAATCAAATCTTCTTTCTGACCTGTTATCTGATATGAACCATAGGTCACATCCTGAAAATAATTATACTGCTTTGCCACGTCTTCATCCACACGCATTCTTGCAAAATTCGTCACAGTTATCTGGTCCATCCACGCAATCGGTACTTTTGTTTCATCAAAGAAATCACCTACAAGTGCACCAAGTGTTAATTCAGATGTTCCATGACCTGTCACATAAATCTGACGTTTAAATCCCTGACTTAATAATGAGTACGCAATGGCTTTCAGGTAATCATAACCATCCCGCACACTCATGCGTACTGTACCTTTGCCGGTTGCACAGGAACCATTATAAAAATATTTCAGACCGTCCAACACAAGCCCATCTACTTTTTCAGCCATCGCCAAAGCCAATCCTAAAGGACCAACATACTCAATTTCCAAAGGACATCTTCCGTGCATTTCTGTCGGTCCTACCGGAATAAAAATAATATCATTACGTTCAAGATATTCTTCAACTTCAAAATTGCTCAATTTACTTAAAATTCTTGTTCTCATATATTTTCCCTTCTCCTCTGATATTTGTGGGACATAAACTTTCTATACCCCACAAATATTCTTATCAGCCTTTCACAGACCCCATCGTGATGCCTTTAACAAAATACTTCTGAAAAAATGGATATGCACACATCAACGGTAAAATACCAATTACCGCAATTGCCAGACGCATTGTTGTCTGAGGTGTTGAACCTGTTTCCGCTGAAAGCTGTGATATATAGCTTGCGCTGTTATTGATACTGTTTAAAACATTCATAATTCCCCATTTAGACTGGTCCGAAATATAATATGTACCATTCTGCCAGTCATTCCAGTAAGAAATGCCCTGCATTAATCCAATCGTTGCCAGAATAGGTTTTGACAATGGCAATGCAATTTTAATAAATGTCCTAAACTCCGAAGCCCCATCAATTCTGGCAGACTCATACAGTTCTTCCGAAATTGACCCCTGATAATAAGAGCGTACTAACATAATCGTGTAGGCACTTGTCACAAGATTTGGAATCAGATATGCCAGATATGAATTTTTCAGATGAAATACTTGCGTATAGTTAATATAGCTAGCAACCATGCCACCATTAAACAACATAGTAAATACTAAAACGAACGAGATAATATTTCTTCCTGGAAGCTGACTCTTTGACAACATATAAGCACATGGTGCTGTCACTGCCAAACAAAGAATCACACCAATCAATGTGACACAAATTGTAATCAGATATGCCTTTCCAAATGTTGTCCAGCGCATCAATACATATTTATATGCAAGCACTGACCATTCTTTTGGAAAAATCGAAAAACCGTGACTAATTGCCCATGTTTCATCTGTAAAGGATGCTGCAAATAAAATCCAGAAAGGAAGTATGACAGCAATAGACATCAGAATCATAATAATATGTGATAATAAAAGAAATCTGTTTTTCTTCTTAAAAATCTCCATTGTATCTCCCTCCTTTAGAATATTGCATTTTCTTTGCTCATTTTACGAACAATGGCATTAAATATCATTACCATACAGAAACAAACAATTGACTGATAGAACGCTGCTGCCGATGTCATACCAAGATTCGAACCACCAATCAATGCCCTGAATACATAAGTATCAATCGTATCTGTCACATCATAAAGAACACCTGAATTTTTCGTTACCTGATAGAACAGTGAATAATCTGAACGGAAGATAGCTCCCATACCCAATGTCACCATCATAATAATTGTCGGCTTTAACATAGGTATTGTAATTCGTGTAATCTGTTTCCATTTTCCTGCACCATCAAGTTCTGCAGCTTCATAATAATCCCTGCCAAATCCAACAATTGTTGACAGATAAATAATCGTTGTGAAACCAAGACTTTTCCAACTATTAACAAATGTCAGAATAAACGGCCAGTATTTCTTTTCCATATACCAGGACACCGGGGCTTTTCCCAGTGCTCCTAAAATTGTATTAAAAATACCTGTATCACTTAAGAACACATTGACAATATATGCAACAATAACATAGGAAATCAGATATGGAAGCAATACCATTGACTGATATAATTTTTTTGCTTTTCTGCTTCGTATTTCATTTAAAAAGATTGCAAAAAACACTGCCAGTATCGTATTCAAAATTAACCATACAAACTGATAGCATACCGTATTTCTTGTTATCCTCCAGGAGGCACCTGAAGCGAACAAAAATTTAAAATTATCCAAACCACACCATTTACTGCCTGCAATGCCATCCACAACTCTGTAGTCTTTGAATGCAATCTGCAATCCATAAAGTGGCATGATATTATTAATAAAAATATATACCAGTGCCGGAAGACCCATCAGGTAAAAAGGCAGGAACTTCTTTATCTGATATAATCGCCCTTTCTTTTTTATTACTTTATCCATATCCGTTCCCCCATCATTTAGTCGTTACTCAGAGCCAGACTTTTTTAATATCCGGCTCTGAGCAGTTAAAATACAAGTTATTTACCTTTAGAAGCGCGCCATTCATCAAACTGTCTTTGATTTTCAGCAATAATATCGTTGATACCTGCTGTTTCCAAAGCAGCATTAAATTCTGCAACACGACTTTCAACATCTTCAACAAGACCGCACATTAAAGATGGATTATATTCTGCAACAACAGATGTAACTGCGGCTACCTGTGTCTTTACACTCTCTGAATTAAATACATATCCAAACGCCTGTGATGGCACAGATTTATCAACACCATATTCATCCACTGTATCATACCATTCTTCTGTAAATGGTGTTTTGTGGTAAATCTGAGCGCTGTCACCATAAGAACAAATCTGCATACCCCATTCAGCATTGGAGAAATCTACACCTTCAGGATTTTCAATAATACGGTCACTGACTTTAACGTAATGTTTGCCCTCAATACCATAATTCATAAGGTTAGCCAAATCTGCGTTTGTCATAATCATATTCAATAACTGGACTGCTTTATCCGGACGTTCTGATGTAATTGTCACACCAAGACCGTATTCAGGAATACTGGAACCGGTTAAAACAGCTTCACCAAGAGGAACACATGCCTGTTCATATCCCACAAGATTTTTATTGTTATAAACAAATGTAGCATTCGCCGGATATGGTCCACCAATAATCTGTCGTGCCATCATTGCACCTACCATCGTATTACCACTTGTTAAAGAATCTGGTACCATATATCCTTTTTCCCAACATTCTCTGCGGAATTTGACTTCTTCCAAATATTCATCCGTATTATAAACATTCACAATGTTTGTATCTTTTTCCATATCAAGAAGTACACCATAAACAGCCTCAGCCCCCATGGAAGCGCCAAATTTTTCCATATTATGTCCGGTAATAGATAATGAAACACCATCTCCGGCTGTAAACCCATAACCGTCATAATCACTGTCTTTAATTGCAGCGTAATACTTTCTTAACCAGTCATAACTATCCTCTGGATTATCCGGAATCTGAATATTAAATTCTTCAACCTTTTCCTTATCATAAGCAAGAGAATCTATTGTAGCCGGATAATAATTTCCCGGTACACAGTAAGTGCCATCACCAACTTTACAGGCATCCATCAAAATGCCGGCTTTGTCTAACATTTCCTGTCCATACTGATTTAACAAATCTCCAATATCTACTAATAAACCATTGGCTACAAGTGTCTGCATACTTGTTGTATAGCCAACAAAGACAATATCGACTTTATCACTGTCTGTACCAAGCAGGCCAAGCTGTGTTGCATGATCCGCAATTGGAATTTCCCGGAATTTCACGGTACAGTTAATTGCAGGTATTGTCAATTCATTAATTGCAGCTTCCACCTCTGCTGTGCCTGCCTGTGCCACACCGGCGCCAAGCATTTCAATGACAACTTCATATGGTTCTTCACTGTCACTGGAAGCCGTATTACTTCCATCTGAGCTTCCGCCTGTGTTTGATTTGTTATCTCCACCACAACCTACAAGCATTGTTGCCGTCATTGCAAAAACGACTGCCAGAGATACGATTTTTTTCACTTTCTTCATTTTTTTCATGTTCTTCTCCCTTTCTTTTTTTCATCATTCGTGACTTATGCTTTATGCTCTTGTTATATATGAAAATATAGATTTTGAATATCACCAGAATTTTATATTTCTGTTTATACTCATAAATTTGTCTATTTTCTTAAAAATATGGTTATCCTTAAGCCTTTTGCATAAATATCTCTTTATTTTTTCAAGAGATTTTCCTTAATTACATCCAGATATTCCAGCTTCTGCATCTCAATCCTGCTCTCGGAAAGATACAGTCTATTTTCATTTTCAGATGTAACCGGTTCCCAGTTTACTAATCCCTCACCATTTGGATTGCCTGTTTTTGCAAAATTTGTCCAGTATTTCATCATCGCATTTGACAAATCATAATGTTTTCCGTCAAATGGACGCCAGCAGCGATTTAATGTACCAAAAACATACCACAGTTCTGCTGAATGATAGGATTGTCCATCTGGTACAAAATGAAATGCATCACCGCCCGGGATGAAAGCATCAAAGAAAAATACATATGCCGGGATTCTGCCTGCTTCTTCTTGTTTGCAGGCAATCGCACCATCTCCAAGAATGGTTCTGTCTTCTTTTGGAATTGTCTGCAACCATGCCTCTGTCACAGGCAATCCCAAATCTCTATCACCTTCTACCGCACCTGTCATGATTGGCACATTTTTCAAGTGACCATTTAATAATGCCTGTCCCGGTGCTTCCTTATATAAAACACCGTCTATCGTCTGTCTTGGTACAGGTCCGATTTTCTTTGCAACTTCATCAAAAGCATCGTAAAGATCTTCTAAAGGCATTTCTCTTAATTCTTCAACTGTTTTTCCCATTACTTCACAGGCTTTGACACCCCAGTCTTCAGCATCCTTTAATGTCGTGGACATTGCATAAGACATTACACCAAATGTACCACTCTGGATAATCGCTTTATGAAATAATCCATCCGTTTTATCCGTACACAGGTGTGAAACAACCGAACCACCGCCAGCAGACTGTCCAAAAATTGTCACATTATTTTTATCACCGCCAAAAGCTTCAATATTATCATGCACCCACTGCAACGCAGCAATCTGGTCTAACATACCATAATTGCCTGACACACCGTTTTCGCTCTCTGCTGACAAGTCAGGATGTGCAAAAAAGCCAAAATAATTTAAACGATAGTTAATTGTAACAACAACCACGCCTTCTTTACATAACGCCTCTCCGTCAAATTCTGATTCATGTCCAAACCCGCTGCCAAGGCCGCCGCCATGAATCCAAAACATTACCGGGAGGCGTTCCTCTTTACTTTGCGCCGGTGTCCAAACATTTAATTTCAGACAGTCATCCCCACAGTTGTACGGTATTTTGTTAAATTCTTTATCAAAAAAATCCACAAATGGTAGGCCTTTCGGTCCGTCTTTTTGCATACAGATTTCAGAAAATGTATCACATATTCTTACGCCATCCCATGGTTTTACAGGCTGTGGTGCACGAAATCGATTTTTTCCGGCTGTCGTATCTGCATATGGGATACCTTTGTATACAGTAATTCTCTGATTTCCCCCAGGAACACCCTGGACAAGCCCTGAAGCAATTTTTGTTTGAATAAGTGACATATTATCTTCCTCCTTTTCTTTGACACGTCCAAAAGTATGATTTCTATCGTCATTTAAACACGAAAACATGGATGTGCATATGCTCAATATTTCACATCTTCCAGATTTACTATATTTCTGACTATGAAGCAAAATTATTGGCTATTACCACAAAAGCTGCCAATTGATTTTATATTCTTGTCATTCTATACTGATACTACAAGCTTTATTTAACAGGCTTTACTTAAATGATGTCAGTGCTAAAAGAGATTTTGTATCTGACCTGATGGCAGTGCCCAAAAATCAGAACTGCATCTACACTAACACTTTCTCAGATGCGCACTGCAAACTTTTGAGCATGACAGGAAAACAAATTACTACATCAATGAGTGACAAAATTTACTTTTAACACTCAAATCATTAAATTGGGGAGGATGACTATGAAATTAGTTGTAAGAATTGATGATATCGGATATACAGATATCAATAATATGGGAAGTTTTTTAGCGATTCATGAAGGGGTTGCTACCGCCGCAGATGTTATGTTAGACACACCGGGCACGGAAGATGCGCTGCGCCGTTTAAAGGAATGTCCATGGATTTCTGTTGGATGGCACACACATTTCTGGGGTTCACCGATACTTCCGGCAGATCAGGTGCCAAGTCTGATTCAAGAAAACGGCCACTTCAAGCCGGATATGTATAAACAGCCTGATTTAAACTATGACGAGTCTTTTGCAGAATTAGAAGCAGAAGTACTGCGTTGTCAGAAAATTCTCGGCAGAATGCCTGCATACGCGGCAACAATCAGCGGCGATAATGTTTTTACTAAAGCAATCAATGACGTGTGTGACAAATATGGTATTGTCAGAAACTTTATGACAGGCATTATCGGAAAAGAATTTATGCCTGAACTTTCTGAAGAACAACGTACCATGCCCGCAGCACCGGAATGGTTGAGCCGTGGTATTTTATGCCCACCGGCACCATTTGCTGGCTGTGTATTCAATAATGATTTGAATGAAATCTTAAAATACGGCGAGGCTTCAAAAAATTATTATATCAATGACCCTGACGGTCTGTTTGACCGTACAGATTATCAGACAATTGTCACTGTATGGCATCCGGGATATATTGATACTTACATGATTAATGAAGGGGAACCTGGTGATTTTGCCAGACATTTTGATTCTGTCAGATATCAGGATATCAATACACTGTGTTCTGAAGATTTCAAAAACTGGATTCGTGAAAAGGAAATTGAGCTTGTCAGCTTTACAGATGCAATGTACGGAAGACGTGATTACCAGAATCATTTAATTGAAGCAGGAAGCCCTCTGGCGATTTAAACTAAAAGGCTGCTATTCTTATATTTTGTGTATTTTATTATCATGTATGCTTATTTAATATAGTTTGAGGCTGTGTTCCATTTTGAACTGCTCCCCGTCAAGTAGACAATTGAAAAAATATAAATTTTTCCTGCCAGCAGAAATTTATCTGCTGGCAG
>CAKRHR010000067.1 GCA_934339005.1 uncultured Catenibacillus sp.
CGCCTTGAGACGCTGGCCTAGTAACAAGGGCTTATAGCCCTAGAGCAAACCACCCGTTGGACGGGTGGTCCTGATTAAAGCAGACAGAGAATATACTTTGACACTTATATTGAAATGATTTATTATAAGTGTATAAAAATGGTCTGGTAGGACAGGAGGAGAAAATATGCTTTCTAAATTTATTAAGGAATTAGTGCAGTATGGGGTAGATACAGGGTTAACACCGGAATGTGAGCGCATTTACACGACAAATCTTTTGCTGGATATATTTCATGAAGATGAATATGTAGATGACAGTGAAAATGAATGTAAAGGTTGTTGTGAGCATGATTCAGACACAATGTTAGCAAAAGAAAATGATGAACCGCGCGGGCTTGAACAGATTTTAAAAGATCTTCTGGATGAAGCGGTGCGCAGAGGGCTGATTGAGGATAGTGTTGTTTACAGAGATTTGTTTGATACAAGGCTGATGAATTGTCTGATGCCAAGACCTGCGCAGGTGCAGGAAAAATTCAGGGAAGCCTATGCGGTATCACCGGAGGCGGCAACGACATATTATTATCAGTTAAGCAAAAACAGCGATTATATACGTACATATCGTGTTAAAAAAGATATGAAATGGACAGTGGATACAGACTATGGCACACTGGATATTACAATTAATCTGTCTAAGCCGGAAAAGGATCCAAAGGCGATTGCGGCGGCAGGAAAAGCCAAATCAAGCAGCTATCCAAAATGTCAGTTATGTATGGAAAACGAGGGTTATGCAGGTAGAGTGAATCATCCTGCCAGAGAAAATCACAGAATTATTCCGGTTAGAATTCAGGGTAGCAAATGGGGATTTCAGTATTCACCATATGTTTATTATAATGAGCATTGTATTGTTTTTAACGGTCAGCATGTGCCAATGAAAATTAACAGACAGACATTTGAAAAATTATTTGATTTTATTGATTTGTTTCCGCATTATTTTCTTGGTTCAAATGCTGATTTGCCGATCGTGGGTGGTTCCATTTTAAGCCATGATCATTTTCAGGGCGGTCATTATACTTTTGCGATGGAAAAGGCGCCAATCATGCGCAATTTTAGTGTGACAGGTTATGAAGATGTGACTGCGGGAATTGTCAAATGGCCGTTATCCGTCATCAGACTTCAGTGCAAAGACAGAAAACGCATTGCAGAACTGGCAGAGCATATTTTAAATACATGGCGTAACTATACGGATGAAGCAGCATTTATTTTTGCGGAAACAGAAGGTGTGCCGCATAATACAATTACACCGATTGCACGAAAGCACGGGGATATTTATGAACTGGATCTGGCATTGCGTAATAATATCACGACAGAAGAACATCCTCTGGGGGTTTATCACCCACATGAGGAACTGCATCATATTAAAAAAGAAAATATTGGCTTAATCGAAGTTATGGGACTTGCTGTTTTACCTGCGCGTCTTAAGGGTGAACTTGAAATTTTAAAAGAATATATCCTTGAAGGAAAAGATATCCGAAGCAATGCACAGATTGCAAAACATGCTGACTGGGTGGAAGCATTTAGTCGAAACTATGAAGACGGTAAACAGTTTAACGCAGATAATATTGACATGATTTTGCAGCAGGAGGTTGGTAAAGTCTTTTGCCAGGTGCTTGAAGCGGCAGGAGTTTACAAATGCAATGATGAAGGTATGGCTGCGTTTATGCGGTTTATTGAGCAACTGTAGTAAAGATATTGAACGAATGACATATTTTATTCATTAACAGATTAAGATAACGTTAAATCTTAGGCAGATTATAAGGTTATATTTGGAAAAATAGAAAGTAGAATACGAAAAAACTTGAAAATAAGATTTGATTGCGATATAATCAATATAAAGAAAGTATCCATTCCAAGTGGATGCTTCCCGAGGTAGAGTTATGAGCCTTTACAGGCGCCGCCTATCCCGTTGGCAGACGGGGTAGGCATTTTTATTTTCGCTTATTTCTCTTATCGAGAAAGGTAAGCAACGCAATGAGTAAACCGCCGAAGGAAATCAGCAAAGCTAATATTCCAAGGAAAACCATAATGATTTCGTAGGTTGTCATACACGTCACCTCCCATCTTATGTATTCCGAATAATCGGTTAAATAAGTTCGGGAGGCTACCACCCATCATGGATACTTTCTAAATAAGTCTAACCTATACGCAAATTAATTGCAATGAACTTACACAAATGTGAAGTAAAAGTTATTTTTTTAGTGAAATGGTTTATAGTAAATATAGTGTTTATAGTGGTGTATAATAGATGGTATAGTAAAAGACAAAACAGTTTTAGAAAGAGGATTAAATATGGACTTTTATAAGCGTGCATTAGAATTAAAAGAAGAAACGGTCAAACACCGCAGATATATTCATGAACATGCGGAGGCGGGACTTTATTTGCCAAAAACAAAAGCCTATGTGATAGAAACATTAAAATCTTTTGGGATAGAGCCGGAAGTATGTGGTGAAGGTGTGTCAGCGACACTTGGAAAAGAGGGCAAAGTTTTATTGCTGAGGGCAGATATGGATGCACTGCCAATGCCGGAGGAAAGTGGCGAGGTATTTGCCTGCCCGAATCAAAAGACAGCACATGCCTGCGGACATGATTTTCATGCGGCGATGCTTTTGACAGCGGCAAAAATGCTCAAAGAAAACGAATATTTATTGCAGGGAACAGTAAAACTGATGTTTCAGCCGGCCGAAGAAACCTTTGAAGGCAGTAAAAATATGATAGAAGCTGGTATTTTGGAGAATCCAAAGGTGGATGCAGCTCTGGCTTATCACGTATCACCGGGTAAAATGCCGGTAGGTATTTATATGTACAATGATAACAGTACGATGATGTACTCAGTTGATGGTTTCAAAATTGATATCAAAGGAAAAGGTACACATGGTGCTTATCCGCAGGCAGGTATTGATCCGATAAATATTGCGGTGCATATTTATCTGGCACTGCAGGAATTGATTGCAAGAGAGTGTGATTCTGCGCATGCCTGTGTTTTAACGGTGGGCCAGCTTCAGGCGGGAACGGCAGCAAACATTATTCCGGATACAGCGGTAATGCAGGGCACAATTCGCACCAATGATAAAGATGAACGGGCACATCTTGTGGCGAGAATGAAGGAAGTGGCTGTTAAAGTTGCAGATGTATACGGTGGTGAGGCAAAAGTGACGATGATATCTGAAGTGCCGCCGTTAATTTGTAATCCTCAGCTAACAGATGAGATTGTAGGATATATGAAGGAAACAAATATTCCGGGACTGACACCATATCCTGGCGTAGCTGCAAGTGCGTCCGAAGATTTTGCCGTGATTGCTGAAAAAGTACCGGCAGCATTTATGTATTTATCCGCCGGATTTATGGATGAACGCGGTGAATACCCTGCACATCATCCGAAAGTCAGATTTAATGAAGATGTCTGCCCGATAGGTGCAGCCTGCCTGGCACATTGCGCCGTGAGATGGCTGGAGGAAAATTAAAACAGATAAGAAAAGTAAACAATATAGTGAAAAAAGACGAATAAAATTAAGCATATAAACTTGCAAATCCCTGGAATGTAGTAAATAAGCACATTCTAGGGATTTTTTGTTACTCAGTGAAAAAATATTGACATTGCTCAAAGTAGTAAATTTGTTCTTTTTTAAACAGTGTGATAAGGTTTTCGATGCTTCCCTTATCATGATAGGATTTTAATGCATCCAAATATTCCGGTCTATTGGCATCTTGAATTATAAAAGGTGCAATATAATGATGCAAACATTCACGAAAAAGAATTATGCGACCTGTTCGTCCATTGCCGTCCTGAAATGGATGAATGCTTTCGTAGCGGGCATGAAATTCCGCAAGTGCATTTAATGAAACTGGTTGCAGTGTATACCAATTAAATAATTTTTCCATTTCTGTAGGTACTTGACTTGGAAGTGCAGTTTTTTGCATGCCGATAATGTTGGCACGTTTTTTATATTCACCAATAGCATATCCATTCGTGCGATCCTCAAAAACACCACTCTTTAATTCATAATGAAATTGCTTGATCATATTTTGAGATAAATCTAAATCAAGCGTATCAAGCATTTTATTAAACATCAGAAAATGTCCGTTCATTTCCTCAACATCTTTTGCACGGTAATAATCATCTGATTTTGGCAGCGTTCCGGTATCGAAAAGGGAAGCTGTCTGTTCTTCTGTTAAAGTACTTCCTTCAATTTTATTTGAGTTGTAGGCCATGAGCCGCTGGGTAAAACCATAAACACCTGAGCGATCACGTTTTTTTTGCTCAATTTTGAAACGCTCAATCAGATGCTGTATAAATGAAATTTTATTCATAAAATCGTCCTTCCTATTTCCACATATCATCATTATTCATAATATCTACATCATGCATAAGACCATCCTCGGTGGATTCAATAGAGGTTCGAGCATGGGCTGCAAGAAGTTCGGCTTCTTTTTCCATCTGCTGGCTTGAAAGCAAGTTTTTGGAATATTGTAAAACTTTTCCCTGGTTATTATCTGATAACTGAACATATATATCCGTAAGTTCTTTGCATGGGTGTGGGATTTCCTCTTTTTGTTCATCTATCAAATCTGATTTTTCAATATGAAAATAATCTGCTAATTTTTGGACTTTCCCCATACGAGGGAGAGCAATACCTTGACACCATGTATTAAATGTCTGTGGAGAAACGGAGATAGCGTCAGCAACTTCCTTCTGTGTCTTATTGTTCTGGGATAAAAAATAGTTCAAATTTGTGGAGAAGATTCGTTTTTGGTCTATATCAGTCATGCTATTTACCTCCTTATATTCATGATACAATATAAATGGATAAATGACAAGGCGAAAACAAAAAAAATTTGATTTCAGTATCGATACCAAATTAAATTTGCAATATAATCAACAAAGCGAAAGGAGAAAGTAAGATGGATGCCTTGAATGATAAGACACTGAATCATTCAGTGAATCTGCAGGCAGTCACAGATATGTTAAGAATGGCAGGTTACAAAGATGCAGCAGATATGATTAGAGATTATTATTTAAAAAAGCATAAAATAAGTATGAAAAATTTTAGTGACTTTATGTATTTTTCGTGATAAAATCAATCATACGAGTTTTCATAATATATCAATATTCTTGGAAATATTAAATGTCCTTTTAAATTTAGTATTAAAAAAATGAGTATCAGGGAATATATGAGATTATGTGAAACAATAAAATAAAGGGGAAATCTGACTGAAAACGAAGTTGGACGTAAGAGGGACATGAGTAAACAAAGAAGTAACAGAAGTTCGTTTTCCGGTAAACTCGGATATGTGTTATCTGCGGCAGGCGCATCTGTCGGACTTGGAAATATCTGGCGTTTTCCGTATCTGGCGGCAAAATATGGCGGTGGTATATTTTTGTTGATTTATATTATTCTGGCATTGACGTTTGGATATACAATGATTGTTGCCGAATCAGCCATCGGTCGTATGACACGCAAAAGCCCAGTGGGGGCGTATCAATCATTTGGAAAGAAAAAGTGGCTGAACTTTGGTGGCTGGATCAATGCGATTATTCCGATTTTGATTGTGCCATATTATTCTGTCATTGGCGGATGGGTTATCAAATACCTTATTGAATATATCAGGGGGAATGCGGTATCATTGGCAGAGGATGGCTATTTTTCAGATTTTATTTCCAATGGTGTATCGACAGAAACATGCTTTATTATTTTTGCCCTGATTACATTAGCAATTATCTTTGCTGGTGTGCGTAATGGCATTGAGCGAGTATCCAAATTTATGATGCCGATATTAATTGTGCTTTCACTTATTATTACAGTATATTCAGTGACACGACCAGGAGCCATTGAAGGCGTGAAATATTTCCTTGTGCCTAATTTTAAAAACTTTTCATGGATGACTGTTGTGGCGGCCATGGGACAGATGTTTTATTCTCTGTCAATTGCAATGGGTATTTTGATTACATTTGGATCCTATATGAGAAAGGATACTTCCATTGAAGATTCCACAAGAAATGTTGAAATTTTTGATACTGGCATTGCGATTATGGCAGGTTTAATGATTATTCCTGCAGTATTTGCATTTTCAGGTGGAAATCCGGATACATTGCAGGCTGGACCATCTTTGATGTTTATTACGTTACCAAAGGTTTTTGCGAATATGGGATTTGGTACAGCAGTAGGTATTGTCTTTTTCCTGCTTGTATTATTTGCAGCGCTGACAAGCTCAATCGCGTTGACGGAAAGTGCTGTATCGACCTTTGAAGATGAGCTTGGCTGGAATCGTAAGAAATCTACGGTACTCGTTGGTGTGATTATGGTTGTTCTTGGCAGCTTGTCTTCACTTGGCTATGGACCACTGGATTTTGTAAAGCTGATTGGCATGCAGTTTTTAGATTTCTTTGATTTCCTGACAAATTCTGTGATGATGCCGATTGCAGCGTTGATGACTTGTCTTTTGGTATCCAGAGTGATTGGTGTGAAAAAAATCGAAGAAGAAATTATTCATGGAGAAGCAAAATTCAGACGTAAGAAGATTTTTGTTGTGATGATAAAATATCTTTGCCCGATATTTGCATTGATTATTCTGATGAGCTCAATTGCCAATGCCTTTGGATGGATTTCGATGTAAGATATGTGACTGTATTATGTTTGTCATCCCGGATGTTGAGTTATTACAATATCCGGGATGTTTTTTTGCAGTATGATACGAATTTTAAAACAATGCTTTTAGCGATATTCTAAAGTATCTTCCATTGCTTTTCGGGGGCGTTGTGGTGGTTGTTCAGCAGGGTATCCGAGAGTGACAGCACCGATGAGCTGACCATCTTCTTTGATAAAATCTACAAGGTCATTGTAAGCAAAACAGGTGTTGGCAATCCACAATGTACCAAGTTTTAAATCAGTTGCGCATAAAAGCATGTTTTCAATGGCTGCTCCAATAGAAAGCGAGTCGCAAATTTCAGAAACTCTGGCATCTGTGGCAATTGGTTCATAAGGAGAGTGACCATTTGTATTCATCACTATAATCACAACCGGTGCCTGACGCATAATCTTTAATGTATTCATAGCATCCGGTAAACCAAAGGCAGATAGGGGCAGAAGCGCATGAGTTTTCTGCTCTTTTTTTAAGCCTGATTCCATAGTATTCAGAAGTTTTTCTTTTTCAGGACTTTCGTTTGTGTAAACAATAAACTTCCATGGCTGACGGTTCTTGGCGGATGGTGCCAGCCTTGCAGCATTAATGACAGTTTCAATCTGCGCATGACTGACAGGCTGAGACGTATATTTTCGAATACTTCTTCGTGTTTCAATGTTATTCATAATGCACCTCATTTTTATATTATGATATGAGTGTCAAAAGTAAATTTTGCCACTCATTGATGTATACGAATTGCTACATTGCTACGCAATTCACGCAATTCTCGACCACCTCAAACTCCCATAAAATGTCGTGTACACGCCATTTTATTACGTTTTCGGTGTTCGGCGTGTCAATAAGTCTAAAGTGCTCATTTGTGCAAGCACAATCGCAATTTAGACTTTTGACACTTACATCATATTATATATAATAACATATTTAATTTACTCCATATATTCAGGTATGAAATGACTGTAATATTTTGTTTTGCCAGACAGAACTTCATCGTAAAAATTCATCTTCCAGTCGATATAATCATAGCATAAAATAAAGACAGGAGCAAAGTGGATTTCAAACTTTGAAGTACACACAAAAACAGGAGGATGTAATAATGGAATATGTAACTTTAAGTAACGATGTAAAAATGACACAGCTTGGTTATGGTGCGTATCAGGTGACAAAAGATGAATGCAGGATCCAGTGATGGTGGAAAGGTTTGTAAAAATGATTGAAGAACGCAAAAAGAATCTTTGAAAATCATTTTACAATTAAATGAATAACTCAAATGAAAAGGCAGGTTCATGTGGAAACTTTGCTATTAGGTGGCATATGGTTTGAGATTGACAAATTCAATAAGGTACCATAAGATATATTATATCGAATTTTCAAACTAAGGAAGAACTATGGTATGTTAAATAAAAGAGATTTTCTAAAATATGCATCAAAATTAGCATTTCCGATCATGATTCAAAATTTGATTGGAACATTGGTAAATATTGCCGATACTGTAATGCTTGGATATGTAAGCCAGACTGCTATGTCGGCTTCATCACTTGCCAACCAGTATACGTTTATTCTTTTCTGTTTATATTACGGTATGGCCACAGGTACATCAGTTTTGTGTGCCCAGTACTGGGGAAAAGGTGATAAAAAAACAATAGAAAGGATTCTTGGATTTGCGGAAAGAATCTCACTGATTATTTCTCTTATATTTTTTGTTGTTTCATTCACCATACCAACGACGATTATGAAAATAT
Source organism: uncultured Catenibacillus sp. (assembly GCA_934339005.1). Lineage (GTDB taxonomy): Bacteria > Bacillota > Clostridia > Lachnospirales > Lachnospiraceae > CAKRHR01. Next base: position 8,416 of record CAKRHR010000067.1, read on the forward strand.
TCACTAATAGTCCTGATACGATTGCTGCCGGCAGTGAGTATTTGAAGGTGATTTCGTTTTCCTTTATCTTTATGGGATTCTCTCAGATTTTTATGAGTGCGCTTCGAAGTATTGGAAAAATAATGTTACCTTCGATGACGTATATTATTTCACTTTGTGTTAACGTTCTTTGTAATGCCACTTTTATCTTTGGACTGTTTGGCTTGCCAAAGCTTGGCGTTACCGGTGTTGCCCTTGGTACTGTTATTGCCAGAATCGTAGAAGTATTGATCTGTCTCATTTACTCATTAAACAGTTCTGATGTTAAATTCCGGATAAAATACTTCTTTGCAAAATCTGATATTTTGGTTTATGATTTTATAAAAATTGCCGCACCTGCTGTAATAAATGATGTTGTCTGGAGTTTTGCCAATTCAGCATTCGCAGCGATTCTTGGTCATATTGGTGATGATATGGTTGCTGCAAATGCCGTTGCTGTTATGGTAGTAAATATTGGTGCTATCGCTTGTCGTGGTTTTGCTAATGCTACGACGATCATTATCAGCCAGGAGCTTGGTAAAGACCATATAAATACAGCCAGAGAATATGGGAAACGTATGCTTGGCATAACAATGATTGTTAGTTTGATCGGGTGTGCCATTATTTTGGCAATTCGCCCATTAATATTGGATTTCTATCGGGATAAATTAACAGAGACTGCTATTTATTATCTTGGCATTTTTATATTTATGACAACCTGGCGTCTTGTAGGAGAAGGTATTAATACTTGTCTTATATGTGGTTGTTTCAGAGGTGGTGGTGATTCCAGATTTGGAATGATCATAGATTCTGTATTTATGTGGCTTGTTGCAGTTCCGCTTACCTTTCTTGCAGCATATGTGTTAAAATTGCCGCCAATCTGGGTATACTTTATAATGACTTTGGACGAATTTGAAAAAATGCCGGTAGTATTTATCCATTATTTCAGAAATAAATGGCTTACAAACATTACCAGAGATTTGTGACGAAAATATAGATATGGAACAGTATCGCAAGCGGGTTGGAGGGAAGAAAAGTATTATGGCAACAATCAAGGAAATTGCTGAACTGGCAGGAGTCAGTACTACTACTGTATCAAATGTGATTCATGGTAAAACGAAAAAAGTGTCTCCAGCTACGATCAGGAAAGTGGAGCATCTGATAAAAGAAGTTGGATATGTTCAGAAGATGGGACTGCGTGTTCTTAACAAGGAAAATTCACAGTTGATCGCAGTGGTGATTAATTATCATAAGGATTTCAAGGATTCTATATTAGGAGATCCTTTTTACGGAAAAATTATAGGCTTTATCGAAGAGTATTTACAAAAATATGGATATTATATGATGCTTTATTCTACAAAAGATATTGAAAAAATATTCCAGATGGTTATAGGGTGGAATGTAGATGGTGTGATTGCAATATCCTTCAGCAAACATAACTGTGAAAAAATATATCAGTTAGTAAAGAAAAACATTGTTTCAATTGATGCATATGGTGATGTGGATGCAGGTGAAGAAGGTCATGTAATTAACGTTGGCCTGGATGATGAAAGTGGCGGATACCAGATGACAAAATATTTGCTGGAATTTGGATATGAACACATTAAAGTTTGTGCCGGAAGAGACAGTGGTGTTGATCATCTGCGTTATGTTGGGGCACAAAGAGCAATGAAAGATTACTCAAGAGAAAATCAAAAAATACAATTTATTGCGCTTGGTATGAACAAAGAGAAACGCAGAGAAAATTATGAGTGGTTATTGCAAAGAAGACAGCCTAAAACAGTATTGTTTTTTTTATCAGATATGTATGCATTAGAGGCAATCAACTATTTTGCAGACAAGAAGATTCAGATACCTGAGGAAATGGGAATCGTTGGATATGATGATATCATATACTCTGAATTTTCAAACCCGCGGTTAACAACAGTGAAACAGGATGTGAAAGAAAAGGCAAAGAGAGCAGTAGAAATCTTGCTGCAGCAAATTGATGGACAAGTGGTTGAAGAAAAAGAAATCAAGCTTCCAGTCAGATTGATAAAAAGAAAATCAGCGAGAGAGCAAGGAAGGGAATAGAAAAGACAGGTTATTAGAGATGAAATTTCATTTTTAATAGCCTGTTTTTTTATCAATTACAATAAAAATAGTAAAAGTGCATAAAAAACATATCATTTCTATTGGCAAAAAGCATGGTTATCTACATAACCTATTTACCAATAGAAGATTAAATGTTATAGTGTAATCAGAAAGATAGTTATGTACATAACCTGTTAAAAAAAGAAAGAAGGAGTAGGGTTAGATGAAACAGATCTTAATCGCAACACATGGGAAGATGGCATCGGGAATTCGATATACTGCAGAGTTGATCGTTGGAAAACTGGCAGAAATTGAGACAATTGATGCATATGTTACACCTGAAGATAATGTGGAGGAAAAGTTTAAGGAATATTTTCAAAAACACGAGAAAGACAGAGTTATTGTTTTTACAGATTTGATGGGTGGCAGTGTAAATCAAAAGTTAATGGAATATAGCAAGAAGGAAAATGTTACATTGGTCACAGGAACAAATCTTCCTGTATTAATGCAGGTTATGCTGGCGGACGATGATGTAACAGATGATGAAATCCAGGAATACATCGAGGATGCAAGAAGTGAGTTGCAGATGGTTTGTCTGGAAGAGAAAAAAATAACTCCAGATAAAGAAAAAGAAGAAAAACACATTAAAAAAGAAAATGTGGAAGTACAGACAGTTGAAAATTCTGTAGCAAAGATTGCAGCATTAAGAGTAGATGATCGATTGATTCATGGACAGGTTGCGATGACCTGGACAAAACAGCTGCGTGTAAAGGGAATTATTGTAGCAAATGATGATGCAGCAAATGACAATACACAGAAAATGGCATTAAAAATGGCAGTGCCTGCAGGCATTAAGGTACTGATCAAACCTGTTGATGAAGCCATACGTGTATTAAATGATCCAAGGGCATCCAAAATGCGAATTCTTGTTCTGACTCGTACGGTAAGGGATGCATTGAAGATAAGAAAACAGATTGGAGAAATTGAATTTTTAAATATTGGAAATGTAGGCAGATTTGATGGAATCGATGCTTCCGAAAAGCAGCTGCTTTCCCCAACGATTATGCTGACTGACACAGAAGTACAGGCGCTTAGGGAACTGGTAGAAATTGACCCAAAGACATGTATACAGCAAGTTCCAAATGATGAACAGAAACTTGTAAAAGATATAATTGGAAAATTAAAATAAGGGTGATGAGAAAGGAGAAAAAACATGTTAAATGCGTTTCTTGTAGCACTGGCAGTATTTATCTGTGTTGGTGGTGCTGAATTGATTGGATTTACGATGTTGAACAGACCAATAGTTATTGGTTCACTGGTTGGATTGTTTTTAGGGGATCTTCATACAGGCGTTATTATAGGAGCTTCTCTTGAAGCAGTATTTATGGGTGTTGTTAATATCGGAGGTGCTTCGGCAGCTGAACCGGGAATTGCAACGGCTGTAGGAACTGCTTTTGCAATCATGCTGGGAAAAGGAAGTGAAGTTGCACTGACGCTGGCACTTCCAATAGGAATTCTGGGACTTCAGATTAAAACAGTTTTATATATTTTTATTGTAGGTATGTTTGCAAAGAAATTTGATCAGCTTGCATCCGAAGGCAAAGAAAAAGAAATTGTTGTACTTCATTATGGGTTATGGGCTGTGAACTGGATTCTATATTCGCTTGTTGCCTTTCTGGGAGTTTTATTC
>CAKRHR010000068.1 GCA_934339005.1 uncultured Catenibacillus sp.
AAGAGTAAAAGAGAGAGTTCATATGGACTGTGTCCATTAAAACTGTCTCTTTTTTCGTTATTTATGTGATTCATCACTTTTACTTCCGTCACAGAATTCCTCCATCTCTTTTCGGGCGGAGAATTCAGAACTTCCATCCGTGAGGATCACTGGAAAAAGCTTTTTGAATGCCTCCTGTCCCAAAACTGTTTCCAGCCATACAAAGACCTCCAGAACGCATTAATGATCCTGATATTCCAAAAGGAACATGAGCATAAGATTGCAGTTGCGGAATGTAAAGGTTAAGATAGATCTGAGCTTGAATGTATCAAGCGGCTACCGGTATTTCCGTTGCAGCGGTTACAAGCGCAATAGCCGGAAAAAGGCTTGCAGCATCCACTATATCCGGGAATCGGTACTGGAGCAGCTTGTGCTAAAGCAGCTCAGACAGTTCCTTGTCTATTTGTAGCAGTTTGAATGCACCTTTGTGAAACTGCAAATCGACAGCAGCATTGCGGACAGGGAGTACGAATAGTTCTACCGGCTTTCAAATGGCTATGAAGCCGAGCTTGCGGATGCAAAAGTGGAGATCGACACGCTGACCGGGGAGGTAAAGAATGCCGATACGGCAGTGACTAATGTGGAGAAGCTGATTGCCGTAACAAGGTGGTATACCCGCATTGACAAGCTTACACCGAAAATCCTGAACGCCCTTGTGGACAAAATCGTTATCCACGAAGCGGCAAAGAAAGACGGTAAGCGTACCCAGTCCATCGACATCTATTATTCCTATGTGGGCATTGTCAATATCCCCACAGCGGAGGAGATGGCGGCACACGCCGCAAAACAGACAATATCGAAAACCGCCTGAAATACAGGCAAAAACGGCAGGAATTTCACTCCTGCCGCTTTACATACGAAGTTTGTCCCTATCGGGGTTAATATATGGGCTATAGGAGTATGCAATGGCTGAGTGTGACATCTGCCACTTGTGTGGCATGGAGCATTTAACATGGTTATAAAGCTGTAGGTGTCGGTACATGCAGCACTTTTTGGTTTACAGCCGATGGTAAGAAGCATGCATACAGTACAAATAGCATGCTACTTGACAACAATTTGTATGTAGTGCATACTAAAAAGGTACAAGAACAGAATAAATAATAAAAAATTGCAGTAGAGAGATAAATAATATACAAAGATAGCATTCGGAAAACTTCGAATGCTATTGTTATAAAAATGAGTGAGTGGGGGATAAACAAATGAAAATAATGATTATTTATTATTCACAGACAGGTAATACGCAAAAAATTGCCCGGCAGATAAGAGATGGTATGCGCGAAGCCGGACAGGATGTTACATTGAAATTTTTGAAAAATGTAGACTACGGTGAGTTGGCAGATTATGATATGATAGGTTTTGGTTCGCCGGTATGGTATGAAATGCCGCCAAATTTCCGACGTTTTGTAGAAGAAATGCCAAATCTTGAAGGTAAGCTGGCATTTTCATTTATTACACATGGAACGATGCCGGATTTATATTTTCCATTAGCAATCCCACGTTTGATGCGAAAGGGTCTGCGTGTGGTTGATTGGAAAAACTGGTACGGAAATTGTGCGATACAGATTTTCCCGGAGCCATATTATACAGCCGGGCATCCAGATGCCATTGATTGTAAAGAAGCAAAAGAATGGGCTAAAGAAGTCATAGTAAAAGCACAGCGTATTTTAAATGGTGAAACAGAGTTGCTTCCAGAAGCGCCAATGCCGAATATGTCACCAATGCATGCCAATGCAGCCATTGACCATTTGGGCGGTTTTCATAATATCCATGGCAAGCTTGTGCGCGATGCAGAAAAATGTCTGTATCCGAAATGTCACATCTGTATGGATAACTGTACTATGGGATATATTGATTTGTCAGCCAGTCCGCAAAAATATGGCAGTTGTGGAGATGGATGTGATGATTGCCATGGTTGTACTTACTGTGAGATGTTATGTCCTGTGGGCGCAATTCATCCGGTAATTCCTTACGAAGAAGCTGCACCGGTTGGACAGGAACATGGCTCTGCGCTGTTTGAGATGGTTTTAAATAAGGCTGAATCGGAAGGAAAATTCAGAAGACTGATTTCTTTTGATGAAGTGGGAAGCAAAACGCCTTTTTATTCAGTACATAATAAACATCCTAGGATGAAAGTGCTTTCATTTAAAGAGGATGAGTAAGAATATCATAAGAAAATATGGCATGTCATCTGGAATATGGAATTGAAAGATGAGTCGGAAATTATAGCGGGTGATTTTTTCTTTAAGGAATTTGGTGGAAATTTAGTTTATTTTCTGACAACAATATGCTAAAATTGTATCAAATAACTTAAATGGGGGTAAAAGGGAATGTTGGGAGATTTTGTAAGCAGTTTAGGTGTGATTATTCCAATCGTCATCATTCTTGCATTGGTGATTGCGATTATCGGAGCAGGTTATGTGAAGGCTTCACCGGATAAGGCGTATATTATTTCCGGTCTTAGAAAAGAGCCAAAGGTGCTGATTGGTAAAGCAGGTATCAAGATTCCATATCTTGAAAAAAAGGATGAACTGAATCTTCAGTTGATTCCGATTGATGTCAAGACATCGAGTGCAGTGCCGACAGCCGACTACATTAATATCAATGTGGATGCGGCGGTCAATGTCAAGGTCAGCAGTGACACGACACGGTTAAAGCTTGCCGCAGAAAACTTTCTGAATCGTTCGACAGAGTATATCGGACAGGTTGCCAGAGAAGTGCTTGAAGGTAACATGCGTGAAATCGTTGGCAAGATGAATCTTGAGGAAATGGTTTCAGACCGTCAGAAGTTTGCAGAACTTGTCAAGGAAAATGCAGAACCTGACCTGGCTGCCATGGGTCTGGATATTGTTTCATTTAATGTACAGAATTTTGTTGATGAGAATGGTGTTATTGAGAACCTTGGTGTAGACAATATTGTTAAGATTCAGAAAAATGCTGCGATTTCCAGAGCAGAGAGCGAAAAGGAAATAGCCAAAGCCAAAGCGATTGCGAAAAAGGAAGCCAATGATGCAGAAGTTAAATCTGAATTAGAGATTGCCAATGCACAGGCGGAAGCACAAAAGAGCAAAGCTATCGTTATGGCTAATGCCAAACGTGAATCCCAGGAAGCACAGATTGAAGCAGACACCTTAATTGCTCAAAAGGAAAATGAATTGGAAATCAAAAAAGCAGAACTTCAAAAAGACGCCGATACGAAGAAGGCGAGTGCGGATTCTGCTTATAACATCCAGAAAGAAACTGAACGTAAGACGATTGAAATTACCACTGCGGATGCCAATCTTGCCCGTCAGGAAAAGGCCATCGTTCTGCAGGAAAAAGAAGTTGAATTAAAGGAAAAGACACTGGAAGCGACTGTAAAGAAACAGGCTGAAGCAGACAAATACGCAAGACAGCAGGAAGCCGATGCGAAGTTATATGAAACACAGCGCGAATCAGAGGCGAAGTTGTTTGAACGCCAGAAAAATGCCGAAGCTGATAAATTCCAGAGAGAAAAAGAAGCGGAAGCCATGAAGGCAATGGCAGATGCCAACCGTTATGCGGCAGAGCAGGAAGCGGAAGGTATCCGAAGTAAAGGTCTTGCGGAAGCGGAAGCCATCAAAGCCAAAGCCATCGCAGAGGCAGAAGGTATTCAGAAGAAAGCCGAAGCCATGAAACAGATGGGTGAAGCGGCTGTGCTTGAGATGTACTTTAATGCAATGCCTGAAATTGCAAAGAATATTGCAGAACCACTGGCAAAAGTTGATCGAATCACTATGTACGGTGACGGTAATTCCACAAAACTGATGAAAGATATTATGAATACTTTAAATCAGGTGACAGATGGCATGAAAGAATCCACAGGCATTGATTTAAGTGCGATACTTGCAGGATTTGCAGGGGCAAAACTGGCAGATACGAAATCTGTAGAAGTAAAAACATCAGATGTGGATAGCGCACAGTAAAAGTATTAAAAAAGTATAAACAGGTAAAAATACATAAAAAAGACACAAAATATGGCTAAGATATACAGTATGAAATATCTTAGCCATATTTTATAAATCAGAAAAGCAGGGTGATTTTATGTTTTATGATGTAACGTATATACTGGTAATTATTGGTGCGATTATCAGTTTGATTGCATCCGTGAATGTCAACAATACTTATAAAAAATTCAGCCGTGTAGGCAACAGTCAGGGATTGACTGCCGAGCAGGCGGCACAGTCTATTTTACAATCTGCGGGTATTTATGATGTGCGTATCGAGCGTATCCGGGGTAATCTGACTGATCATTATTCTCCAAATGAGAAAGTGCTCAGGTTATCTGATTCAGTGTATGGTTCAACATCTGTTGCAGCCATTGGCGTTGCTGCACATGAATGTGGCCATGCGATTCAGCATCAGGTGGGATATGCACCATTAAAACTGCGTTCAGCCTCCGTTCCAATTGCAAACATTGGTTCCAAATTATCATGGCCACTTATCATTATTGGTTTGATTCTTGATTCTACAGGACTTGCAGAAGTCGGTATTGTAATGTTTATCTGTGTTGTATTGTTCCAGTTAATTACACTGCCAGTGGAATTTAATGCTTCACACCGTGCGCTTGAAGTGCTGGAAAACAGAAACATGCTGTATGCCAACGAACTTGACGGTGCCAGAAAAGTCCTGACAGCCGCAGCCCTCACATATGTGGCAGCATTATTTTCTTCGATATTGCAGTTGTTAAGACTTGTATTACTTGTACAGGGAAATAACCGCAGAAGAAACTAAAAAAAGAAATAGTTGTGAACGACAGAGGCACGTTGTATAATGGTAATCGAAAGTTGCTTTGTGTAAAGCAGAGTCAAATGAAGAATAAAGGAGATATTTTCATTGAAAAAGATAAAGATTACCTTCAATGCACCGGTAACACTTGGCTTTGTATTTATATGTTTTATAGTAACATTGCTTGGTGTCTTAAGCGGTGGCAAAATTACAAGACTTGTATTTACAACCTACCACTCATCACTGACAAATCCGATGACTTATGTGCGCTTTTTTACACACATCTTCGGACATAGCGGATGGGAGCATTTTATAAGCAATGCAGCTTACTTATTGCTGCTTGGACCGATGCTTGAAGAAAAATATGGCTACCGTGCCATGCTTGAGATTATCGGAATTACTGCAGTTGTGACAGGTATCATTAACTACATATTTTTTGTACACGTTGCCCTTTGCGGTGCCAGTGGTGTCATTTTTGCATTGATTGTATTGGCATCATTTACAGGCTTCAGGCAGGGCGAGATACCGCTTACCTTCATACTCGTGATTATCGTTTTTATCGGTCAGCAAATCTACAGTGGCATCACCGTCAACGACAACATCTCCAATACCGCCCACATCATCGGCGGTCTCGTTGGAGCGGTATTTGGATATAACATTAATAAAAAACACTGGCGGTAAATAAGAATTTCAGAAAAAACATATTAAAACAGATTAGAGGTGGAGTTAATTGAAAAATAAAATTTTGTACTATATCATTACACCGATTTCTGTATTAGTATCGACATTATTTGCAATGGCATTGCAACCGATAATTGATAACGGTATTGCGATGGATTGGAAAGCTTTTTTTAAGGCAGTATGTGTTGCAGTTGTGCTGTGCTGTTTAGATATTGTTTTATGTTATTTTTCAGATTACTTGATTGATGTATGTAAAGCGGAATTTATTGTTAAACTGCGGATATTTGATGAATGTCTAGCATCATTGGATAATATCACTGCAAAAGCCATTGAAAAAGACTTGTTAAAACAAAATGATATGGGTATTTTGATGATTACACATAGAATCTTTGAAGAAAATATGCAAATGTATGATTGCGTTATTGTTATGGAAAATGGTAAGATAATTGAAATGGGGAAATGGAAAGATTTAAAGTCTAAATCAAAATTTGTACAGGCATAATGGTTAAAGAATATCTTTTGAAGGAAAGCAACCTCTGGAAAATATATCACATCATAGATATATTTCCCAGAGGTTGTTATTTTACACAATCATATTTGCCTCGATATATCCATCCAAATTCGCATCACCAATACGGTCAACGACGTGGCAGTCGCCGAGTTTGACAACTTTAACGCCGTCTTTGGCAGCCTGACACAGTTTATCAGCTTCTGCATCCAGTGGTTTAAGACCGAGAGCACATACAACGCCGGTGGCTGGGATTGTGAAGGTATTGCCGTCCTCGCCCTGAACCTGAACACCGTCATCAGTGACTGCAAGGCATTTTGTATTGACATATGAGTGAATACCAAGCTCGTCCATTTTATCCATAACACATGTAAATGACATATTTCTGGCTTCAAGAATCAGGCGTTCTGCCATTTCAACAATCGTTACGTCACAGCCTTCCTCTGCAAGTTCAATCGCTGTTTCAGCGCCGACCATGCCGCCGCCAAGAATGACAACCTGTTTGCCAAGTTCATTGCCTTTACCGTAGGCATCCTGTGCAGGCATTGTCTTTTCGATACCAGGAATTGGAGGCATGGATGGTTTGGAACCAATAGCTATCATAATCACATCTGCATCTGAATTTCTGATGAAATTTTCATTTGCAGTTGTATTTAAAAGTACTTTAATCGGGCGTTCCTCAACTCGGCGAATCATCAAATCACGGAAGTTTTTGAGGTCATATTTTGCTTTATCATTATCCAGAAAATAAAGAATACCGCCAAGTCGGTCAGATTTTTCAACGAGCGTTACATGATGACCGCGGTCACAGGCATAACGGGCAGCGGATAAACCGGCCACACCACCGCCGATAATCAGCACATTTTTGGCACTTTCAAACGGTGGAAATTCAGGGCGTTCGCAAAAGCCCATACCCCATGTTACAGGATTGATTGTACAGTATGCGTGATATGGATGACAGGCTGCACGCTCAGCATCGCGTTTTAATTCCATTTCTTTAGTAATATGATATTTTTCAAGATAAGCAAGTTCTTTCTCGTGCTCATGGGAACCGGAGTAGCAGCGCATGCAGCGTACACAACGGTTAATATCATCAGCGCGTCCGGCAGCGACCTTATTCATAAAATCAGGGTCAGCAAAAGCCTGTCTGCCGACAATAATAAAATCAACGATATCATCTGCAATCAGTTTTTCAGCATCCTCAGGAGAGTTGATGCCGCCGATCACGCCGAGTTTGACATCGCGTGGACACTTCTTACGAATCACTGTGGCACTGTCCACGTTGCAGTTGTGTCGTGTGTACAGACTTGAAAATTCAAGAGTACGATAAGAGCGGTAGTAATGACCTGAGGATACATGAAGAATATCGACAAGACCTGAAAGGTGTGTTGAAAATTCAGCCATATCTTCAGCCGTTGTGCCGCCGGGCCAGCGGTCAGAACCGGAAATACGAAGTTCAATAATAAAATCCTCACCTACAGTGGCTCTGACAGCACGAAGTACTTCAAGTGGGAAACGCATGCGATTTTCAAGAGAACCGCCGTATTCATCAGTACGTGTGTTTTCCAACGGAGAGAAGAACTGACTGAACAACCAGCCGTGACCGCCATGGATTAAAACACCGTCAAATCCTGCATCCTTGGCATAGCGTGCACAGTCGCAGAAATCCTTGATTGTCTTTTGCATCATTTCTTTTGTATAGCCGATAACTTCTGTGCCGTTTTCCTTTGTAAATGAAACGGGTCCCCAAGGGTGCGCATTCTTTGGATGCGGGTCACCGATAGAACCAAGATGAGATAACTCCATCAGGGCAATGGCACCATGTTTTTGAATCGTATGTGCAGCTTTTTGCGCGCGAGGGAAGAAAACACCGGATTCATCAGGAATATCGACATTTTCAAAACCGCGGGCGGCATCTGTGTCGTTGACAGTAATTTCACCGGAACAGACTTCTGCAAAACCACCGGCAGCTCGTTCGTCAAGCATACGGTAGTAAGGTGCATCCATGCTCTTTAAGAAACTGAAAAAACCGGTTGGTGCAGCAAGCATACGGTTGCGGTAAACCTTGCCGCGGATGGTAATAGGACTAAGTAAATGTTCATATGTAGCCATAAAAAAGCCTCCTGTAAATCATGTTGTATTCATTCATTGCAAATGAGTTCCGGACGATTTAATTAAATAGATAAATACAAGACGTTAAAACCGTCAAGAACTCATTTTGCTGAGAGAAAAGTTTGAAATTTCAATGAGAAATTTCAAGTTATAAATAGCATAACATTTTAACATATAGATCACAAACGTAAAGAATGCATATGCTCATAACTAAAATGCATGCAAAAAATAAAAAAACACGCAAATTAGTTATTGACTCATACAGATAAAAAGTTATATCATTAATTATGACAGTTAAGAAACACTTAAATGGGGGTGAAAATACTGAATATTATCCAATTAAAAACTTTTTGCTCAGTTGCAAGAACATTAAGCTTTACAGCATCAGCAGCAGAACTGGCTATCAGTCAGCCTGCAGTCAGCCGACAGATTGCAGCTCTTGAAGAGGAAGTCGGTGCAAAACTTTTTTTGCGCGAACATAATGTTTTGTTTTTAACGCCTGCTGGGCGTTTATTATATGAAAAACTGCCGGAAAAACTGGCTGAACTTGAAACTTTATTTTTTTCAGTACATTTACTTGGTATTGGAAAAAATCGTCGACTTAAATTGGGGGTACTGCGTGATCAGATATTAGATGCGCATTTGATAAAAATTATGCGGTGCATGCGCAATGAAAACTATTTTATGACCATTCAAAGTTATGATTTTATCGGACTTGAGCGTGCTTTGGAAAATCATGATATCGATGTGGCTGTTTGCCTGAAGTGGGCGAAAAGTGCTTTTAGTGGCTGCAAAAAACTTAAAATCAATGAACAAAAGTTATGCCTGGCAGTCAACAGAGATTATACACCGGAAATACCGACAATCCTTGACAGAACGTCATTAGGTGCATTTTCTAAAATCCGTCCGGTCATGGTGCCGGAAATTTCATCTTATCCTAAAAGGCAGAGAATAGAAGTAACCGAGCATATGGCGATGCTCTGGCAGAATATTATGGAGGAGGCAACAAGCTGTATTGTGCCGATGGTACAGACAGGCATTGGCTCTGCACTTGTCAATGAGCAGCATGTGTTAAGTCAGGAGGCTTCTGTGGAGATGATTCCGATAGATTTCTTAAAACCGATGGAAATGTATGCCTTTTGGATTGAGGACAGTGTGAATCAGAGTATTCCGGATTTTATCGGGCGGCTTAAGGCAGTATGTCAGGCAGGATAAAACTATAAAAATTTGGAACAAATACAAAAATCAGTCATACATCCAAAATCACCCGCATATAATGGTGGTAAATCAAAATATGGGGATGAACCAAAAAAGGAGTATGAGTATAAAATGAATGTGAATCTGCCTGAATTAGAAAAGGAAAACAGACGCTTAAGATATCTTGCAGAGCGGGATTGGCTGACAGGACTTTATAATCGTTGCGGGATGGAGCAGTATATTAATACATATCTTCAGACCGGTGAGGATGGAACGATTATTGTTATGGATATTGACGGATTTAAACAGATTAATGACCAGTACGGACATGTGGCAGGGGACAGGATGCTTCAGTATATGGCGCGTATTCTTGAAAAGACATTGCCGGAAAATGCCTTTGCCGGACGCTGTGGTGGTGATGAATTTGTTGTGTTTTTCTATGAGAAGATGAATCAGGAAAGAGTCGGAGCTTACTGTGAGCGTATTGATGACTGTCTGAAAGCGATTTCGCTGTCGGAGGAGGTTCATGTGAAGGTTTCTGTGACAATGGACTGGGCGAGCAGTGATGGACAGGAGGATTATGTATCGGTTTTTGATGCAGCAGATCAGAAAATGATGGCTAAAAAACGTGGCCGGCTTTGTAGAAATGAAGACTTGCAGACAGATGCGAAAGACCGGCATGAGAATCTGGTACGGATATTGGAGATGATGTCCAACCAGCATGAGGATGGCTGCGGCCTGTGCGTGGATTATGAAACATTCAGGCATATGTATTATCTTGAGGTGATGCGTAAGAAATCCATGAAATACCATATTTATATGGTATTGTTTGCATTGACAGACGGTCATGGGATGCCGCCGGAAATCGGGCATCGTGAGCAGCAGATGCAGTCCCTTGGCAAAAATATTATCCGCTATTTGCAGCCAGGCGATGTATTTTGCAGATATACGAGTTTTCAATATTTGCTCATGATATTTGACCGGACGGCCTATGAAACAGAGCAGCTTATTCGAAAAATCCGCAAAGATTATGCCGGGGATGAACAGCTAAAAGGCATATCAACGACAACGGTGCTTTTTTCAGAAGCAGTGAAATGTCTTGAACAAATGGTGTAAATATTGTAATATAAATATATTGCGGTTTTAAATCAGAGCAATTTTTGAACATAAAAATACAAAAGGAGAAAGGTAAGAGGGGTTTATGTTAGAGAAAATTAAGAATCTTTTTAAGGCGACAGATATGACCACAGGTACGCCATGGAAGCAGATTATCCTGTTTACACTGCCAATGCTTATTGGCAATGTGGCACAGCAGCTTTACAGTACTGTGGACAGTATCGTGGTTGGACGTTATGTCGGTGATAATGCACTGGCGGCTGTAGGCAGTGCGTCACCGATTTTGAACTTGTTGCTTGTATTATTTGTTGGTATCAGTATGGGTGTCAGCATTATGGTATCACAGTATTTCGGGGCAAAGGAGCGCGAGGAATTATCAAAGTCCATTTGTAATTGTATTGTGATTACGGCGATTGCCTCTGCAATCATTATGGTGCTGTCTGTGTTTGTGGTAAGACCGCTGCTGGAGGTATTAAATACACCGAACAGCATTATTGACTGGTGCGAATCCTATCTGATGATTCTTTTTTTAGGATGTATAGGTTCTGCCTATTATAATATTTTAAGCGGTGTTTTGCGTGGCCTTGGTGATGCATTTACCGCACTTGTATATTTGCTTGTAGCAACAGTATTAAATATCGTCCTGGATATTTTATTTGTGGCAAAATTTAACATGGGCGTCAGCGGTGTAGCACTGGCCACAGCGATTGCACAGGCAGTATCAGCGGTATTATGTGTGATTCGACTGATGCGCATGACAGATATTTTTGATATGAAACGGGAATACTTTAAGCTGACGAAGAAGCACACGAAGGAGATTGTGAAGCTTGGTCTGCCGTCAGGTATTACTCAGGCGATTTTTTCAATGGCCATGATTATCGTACAGTCCCTGACAAACAGCTTCGGCGAGATGTTTATTGCGGCCAATGTTATTGTGATGCGAGTAGATGGTTTTGCGATGCTGCCAAACTTTTCTTATGGTACAGCCATGACAACTTATGCCGGACAGAATGCCGGTGCGGGTAACTATGAGCGTATATCTAAGGGTGCAAAGCAGGGTACAATTCTTGCAATTTGTACCACAGCCGTGATTACCGGTCTGATTTTGATATTTGGCCGTCAGTTGATGGGTATTTTCACAACGACAGAGGAACTTGTTACACTGAGTATGAGAC
>CAKRHR010000069.1 GCA_934339005.1 uncultured Catenibacillus sp.
GTAGAAATCACTTTTGATAATACAGTCTGTGTTTTCATCCACCACAAGCCTTTCTTAAATTATATGATTTTGGTTACAATATTATCATAGCACATATCAACATGAGTGACTATGTTTTTTCTGTGAATTAAAAATTACGCCAAAAATCGAAGTACAGGTTTTATCAATGTACTTCGATTTTTCTGATAAATTACAAAATTTATTTTTATTCTATCAGCAATTTTTCATTCATTGCTACAAAATGTCTTAACTGCACTTCAGAATCTACTGTTTCATCAAAATGATGTCCTTCATATTCACTGGCAATATAGCCTTTGTAGCCTGCTGCTTTGACCGCCGCAATAATATCTTCATATGGAATGCATGGGTCATGGTCATCGTTATCCAGATAATAGAACTTGCCATGCATATAAAATGCGCAGTCAATGATTTCTTTAATCTGTGAAATTTTGGCAGGTGCCGAGAATTTGGCAAACATTTCTTCTGCCGTATGTTTTTCAATATCATTAAAATCGCCATTTTCAATAAGTGACATATCCTTGGAGGTCTTATGGATTTCAACAATTTCTTTTAATTTATCCTCCCGGCAGCCAAATGAAAGTGCCTGATTCAGATAGAGTTTGTGCGGCATCGTCTGGAAAATACTGAAATCCGGTACAAAACCAAGCACGCCTTTACCTTCGCCGCGCATGATTTCAAAATATTCTTTCCACACTGGCACTTCCGGGTGATGCGGATGATGCATCTCAATAGTTAGCTTCATATTTAATTTCTTGCAGAATGGAATCATTTTCTTAAAAATCGCCGGTGAAACCGCATGCTGCGTGCGCACCATCGGAAATCCTGCTTTTTTTGCGTAAATCAAGTCATTGACTGTATACTGGATAATCTCATCTTCTGTCAAATCTCTGTCTGTACGGATACCCATATCAATATAAGCACTCCAGCATACCGGCTCTAACTGATACTTGTCAAGTAACCCCTTAAACATTTCAAGCCATTCATCTGTCGGATAAGGATAATCCGGCACCATCTGTGCCGCTACGATTTCCACACCCTTATAACCCATATCTCTGGCTTTTTTCAACACGCCTTCCAAATCAAGTTTTTCATGAATATATTCAGTGGAAAAACTGTATAACGAAATACCTAATTTAATATTTTCACTCATCGCTTTTCCTCCTGCTTACTGTACGGTTAATGTGTCTGTCATATCGCTGTCCAACACAAGATATTGTCCAAAATAACCTGTATATGGCACACGATGCTTCATATAAACATTAAGTTCATGGCTGCCCGGTGCAATACCGCCATCCTTCATCACACGCACTGTCGCTTTATCTCTGACAAACCAGTATTCCTTAAAACACTCAGGAAGTTCATCCAGCAAAAACTGTTTGCCATTAACGTAAAAATAAACATCTGATTTCGGAATCGGCTCACCGTCCATCTTAAATTTCAAATCCTCGATACAGCTTAAAAATGCCCCACGATAGGATGGATATTTTATTTTAAATTCATACCCAACTGTCACATCGTCTACAACAACATTTTCAATGGGGTCTTTACAGATTAAAATTTTATTATATGCCTGAAAATCCATACCATTTACCCTGTACCATGTTTGTAAACCCCAAACACATACATTTTCCTTTCTCTGATTTTTTAATTCCATCTTTATTCGCAAAATTGTTTTTCTCGGATATTTTTATGCCATGGTCCTAAAAATAAAATCATATAGCACATGCCTGCAACTCCGATACATAAAAACAATGCGGCCACAATGCTCACGAAATAGCACAAAACGCCCACCGATGCCATCATCAGTAAAATCAAAAGCGTCTTTGGCAAATTCTGTGCCGCTGCTACAAATGATGCAGCGATACTGCCAAAAATAGTTTTATCCGTGTGAAGCATCACCTGAAATATATAAATCACAACTAATATGTAAGCTAACAGCACCACCAGACTGACAATATAACATACCTTTGCAATGTCAGATATTGCCGCCACGTTACTGACTGCAATACCGGCTGCAGTTTGGTTACCCGATATTGCAACACTTCCTATACTTCCAAGCTGTCCCCAGAAGCGTACACTTAAGGATATCAATGCACCTGCAGCCAGCAGGCAAAATTCCAGCCCAATACCACGCTTTAAATGCTTTTTATAGGCTTTCCAGAAATCTCTGCATAAATAACCTTCTTCGCCATTTTGCACGCGCTCAATAACTGTATATAAAGCTAACGTTGATGCACCCATGGTAATGACCGGCAGACATCCAATGATCCACATCAGATTCAATATAAATAAATCACCGATTCTTCCGGTCACTCTGAAAAACAAATTATCATAGTTAAATAATTTTCCCATGTGCTCATCCCCTGCCTGTGTTTTTTAAGCTAACAGTTTATGCATCATTCTTGAATACCGTCCAAGCTGTTCCACGCAATCAACCGTGCCATCGCTGAAATGGCCCTCATATTCCGCTGCAATATGTCCGTTAAAACCAAGCGCTTTAATCTTTTCCACAATTTTTTCATATGGAATACATGTGTCTTTTTCTTCTTCATTAATATAGTAGAATTTACCATGTATATATTTACTGTGTGGAATCATGATGTCAAAATCTTCAAGTGTTGCTTTGTGGAAGGTACCATACATATTTTCAATGACATCCAACTGCGCTTTCGC
Source organism: uncultured Catenibacillus sp. (assembly GCA_934339005.1). GTDB lineage: Bacteria > Bacillota > Clostridia > Lachnospirales > Lachnospiraceae > CAKRHR01. The sequence continues at coordinate 2,695 of CAKRHR010000069.1, forward strand.
ACTGATTTGCCATTTTTCAATCAAATCTTCCTTTGTCATGCCCTGTTCAAAATCTGTGATGAAATCTTCCACCTGTGTTGCACTAAAGCCTGCTTCTTTTGCAACTGTTTTAAATAATTCATGCGGATGTTCCTGAAAGATACCCATATCCGGCACAACTCCGATATAATCGCTGCCAACACGGTCAAATAATTTAAAGTATTCTTTCCATACACCAACCTGGCAATTATGTGGTGCATGTAATTCAACGCCAATCCAGACATTCCATTTCTTTGCATATGGAATCATTTTTTCAAGAATGGCCGGTGAAATCGCATGCTGTGTACGCACGATATGGAAGCCCAGACGATGCGCAAAAATAATATCATTTAACGTACACTGGATAATTTCATCTTCTGTCAGATCGCGTCCTGTATGCTGTCCCATATCAATGTAAGCACTGTAGCTTAACGGCTGCATATCATATTTTTTCAAAATACCTTTAAACCACTCGCACCATTCATCTGTAGGGTTAGGATAATTTTCTATCATCTGTGCGGCAACAATTTCCACACCTTTAAAACCAAGTTCATGTGCTTTTTTTACACATGCTTCCAAATCATAACTTCTGTCAAAAAATTTAATTGAAAAACTGTAAAGGCTTACACTAAGGTCTATCATTTTTCTACCTCCCTGCATCCGATGCCTTCCTGCACCAGATAACTGCCAAAATAACCTGTATATGGTATACGGAAACTGTAGCGCACATCAATCTGATGTCTGCCCTTTAATGCTTCACCATTCATGACCTTAATCACTGCACTATCTCTGATAAACCAATATTCCTGATACAAATCCTTCAACTGGTCAATCAGAAATTCCTTGCCATTTAAGCAAAAACGAATTTGTCCTTTATCGACCTCTTTACCATCTAACTGCACATGAAAACTTTCAATGCAGGATAAATGAGAACCTCTGTATGCTGTAAATCGGATTAAAAACTGAAATCCGGCTTCAATACCGTCATAAATCAGATTTTCAATGCTGTTTTCTTCTATGACATTAATATCAAATGCTGATGCCATCTCTATTCCTCCTGACTAAGATTGTGTGATTTATATTCACTCGGAGTCATTCCAACTGACTTTTTAAATTGTTCGGCAAAATATTTTGCATTCACATAGCCGATCTGCTCGGCAATTTCATACATTTTTAATTTGCCCTCCATCACAAGCTGCTTTGCGTGATTCATCTTTATTTTTGTTAAATACGATGAAAAATTTTCACCGCTGATTTGCTTAAAAATTGTACTCAGATAGTTGTAACTGATACCTAAATCCGACGCAATTTTCTGAAGTGAAAGTTCCGGGTCTGCATACTTTTCCTTAACCATTTTCATGACCTTTGCCACAATCGCATCATTGCTTCCACCCTTTAAATCCTTCAGGAATGTACATATGCGTTGGATTTTCTCACTGTAAACCGACTGCATCGTCGTAATAAAATACAGGTTTGAAATCGTCTGTATATCAAAATTCGCAATCCCTTTCATTTCTTCATAACGGGATAGCTGAAAATAATCAATGATGCGATACAATGACTGTACACACCAGTTTAAAACTTCACCGCTATCTTCATACAGATAATCCGTAAAAACTTTATCCGCCAATGCTCTGGCTTCCTTAAAGTTGCGTTCTTCTAACTTTTTAATCATCATGTCACAGGCATATGACATCTGAATTTCCACGGTCTTTTTGTCATTTTTCTGCGACTTTCCGTTTTTCTGCCGGATGACATCGATTGCCTGAAGATAAGATACATCCATAAAGAAAATATCTTCAAAGGCTTCGCCTGTGCCGATGGTCACCTGCATGCCTTCTTCTTTGGCCTTTGCATATAAAAGTCCCCGCATACGTTCCATATCCGCTGCATCTGCAAGCACTGTATAGTAATCACCCACTAACGCTGCAAATAGCGTCTGTTCGTCTTTCAGATTTTTCTGAAGATATTCGTCAAAAGCTGCTTCAAATACAGAACGCTGTCCCTGATAATGTGTTTCAATCATTTGCGAAAATTTATGAATCCGCATTGTGGACACACAATAGTTTTCCAGTGGGAACACAATGCCGTACTGACTACAGTAATCATTGATTTCCTCAAGATTCTTAAAATCCTTACCCAAAAGCCGAAGCACAAACATTTTACCAACAATCAGACGCTGCCCGCGAAGCACCTGATTATTCTTTTCTTCACTTTCAAGTTTGTCACGAATCGTTTTGATTGTGTCAATAAGCTGCTCAAGATTAATCGGTTTTAACAGGTAATCACATACAGATAATTTCAGTGCTGACACAGTATATTCAAAATTACTGTGACCGCTGATAATAAGTGTTTTTATGTGTGGAAACCGTCCCCGCACCTCGCGGATAAACTCAATGCCATTGGTCCCCGGCATCTGTATATCTACTAATGCCAAATCCACCGAATGTCTTTCAAGTTTATCCATGGCCTCCATCGCTGTACCGGCTTCTGCAATCACTTTAAAACCTAAATCCTCCCAGGGCACGGACAGACGCAGTCCCGTTCGTATCAACGCCTCATCATCTACGATTAATACATTCCATGCCATCTGTCCATTCCCCTTTCTGCTCATAATTACTATTGATATTTATTACCGATGTCTTTGAATTAATGTTTACCGGAGTATACTTTTTGTTCCGATAAATTAACCCTTAATTCCTGTTGCTGCAATACTTTCAATATAATACTTCTGTGTCAAAATGAAAATGAGTAATATTGGTATTAAAGAAATTACTGTCGCTGCCATAATCAGCGCGTAATTTGAACTGTTACTTGTTGAAAACCATTCCAGACCAATTGGAATTGTAAACTTCTTCACACTTCTCAATAAGATGGAAGGCTGCATATAATCATTCCAGCTATCAATGAATGCCAGAATACCAACTGTCACCATTGGCCCTTTAGCCAGCGGCATAATGAGCTGCCAGTAAATACGCCATTGTCCTGCACCATCAATCAGCCCTGCTTCGGATAATTCAATCGGAATTGACATATAAGTCTGACGCAGGAAAAATGTTGCAAACGGTGAAATCATCGCCGGCAAAATCAATGCCCAGTAAGAATCATACAATCCGATACGCTGAAACATGATAAACTTCGGGAGCAGTACAATCTGAAGCGGAATCATTAACGTAATCATATACAAAGCAAAAATAGCCTTGCTGCCGCGAAACTTCAGTCTTGCAAAAGCGTATGCTGCTGCGGAGGACAACATCAGATTGCCTGCCACCGAAAGAATTGCTATAAACAGTGAATTTCGATAGAACAATAAGAAATTACTGTCTGAAAATACTTTTTTATAGTTATCAAAATTCCAATTTTCCGGAATTAATTTAATCGGAAAATCAAATACATCAATTTCAAATTTAAATGATGTCGATATCATCCACAGAAAAGGAAAGATGAAGATGATTGCAAGTGCCAGAATAATGATTGTAATGATAATTCTGACAATAAAATTTTTCTGTTTTCCTGTCATTGTCTTCCTTCCTCTCTGATTAGTAATTAACCCATTTTTTCTGTCCGGCAAACTGAATTGCTGTGATAATTAAAATGATAATAAAGACTAACATAGAAATTGCAGATGCATATCCCATATCATACATTTTAAAGCCATAATGGTAAACCGCATAAACAAGCACGTTCGATGACTGTCCAGGTCCGCCATTTGTCAGCACCTTGATGATATCGTATACCTTGAAGGAATTCATGATACCGATAATTGCAAGGAAAAAGATATAAGGTGTTAATAATGGAATTGTAATCTTTGTGAGCTTCTGCCATCCAGATGCCCCATCCACTTCTGCTGCTTCGTACAAATCCCTGGATATCGTCTGCATACCTGCAATCAATATCATCGTGGAATTACCAAGGTCGTGCCATACCTGAATCAAAATAATTGTCGGCATAACCCATGCAGAACTTAAAAACCATTTTGGTGGGTCTGAAATATGCAGTACGCTTGTCAGAAATTCATTGACCGGGCCATATTCTGAGAAAAGATTTCTAAATACCATGGACACTGCCACCATTGAGCTGATAAACGGCAGATAATAAAGTACTCTGATACCTTTTTTAAAGAACACATATTTATTTAATGCTGTGCCTAAAAATATAGCCAGAACAATGGTAATCGGTACGTTTAATAAATAGATAATGTTATTGAAAAGTGATGTCTTTACTCTGCTGTCAGATAACATTTTAATGTAATTACTAATACCGTTAAATTCAATACCACTAAACCCTTTTGCAAAATTCCACTTTGTAAAGCTTAAGATTAATACAAACAGCAGGGGAATGATTAAAAATACGACAACACCCACAAAGCTTGGCAACAGCATCAAATACGCTGCTCTTGACTCTGATTTTTTGAATTGATTCTTTTTCTTAGTTCGTACCCCTGTGCTCAAAATATCATCCTCCTGTGATGTTATTTTTGTATACTGTTTTTGATTTGTATTGTAAATTTTAACTTTAGCTTACTGTGCCGCTTTGATTGCTTCATCAGCCTTGGTCTTGATATTATTAATCGTATCTTCAAGACTTTGTTCACCTGAGAAGTATAAGCCTGTTTCTTCATTGATAATTGTAGAATATTCACCTGCTGCAACACCTGTAGGTACGGCTGTGAATGTGTAAATATCATCTGCAAAGAATAATTCGCCCTGTTCTTTTGTAAGCGGTGTATCTTTAATTAATTCTTCAACAAGTGCGCTGTTGTCTGAACCCTGATATGTAGGAATGTTACCATCTGAAATAGTCTGTGCTGAACCATACTGTGTATAGTATTTTATGAATTCCCATGCTTCATCCGGATGTTCTGCAGATGCAGGAATACCAAGCATACCAACACTAACCTGTGAAGGATTCATCGGTGCATCTTCACTGATACGAGGGAAATAGCAAACACCAACATTGAAATCAAACGGGAAGTTTTCTTTATCTTTCATGTCACGAATAACCCAGCTATATCCAGGTGTCATTGCACATCTTCCTGAAAGGAATTCAACGCTTGAATATGAGAAGTTTGCAACATTCTGTGCATATGAAATTTCATAACCGCCATCATCAAGTTCTTTTCTGAGCTGAAGGCTGTTAATGAAATCTGTGTTATCCATTGTGAAGCTTGATAAACCGTCTTCGCCATAAAGGCTTGTTTTCTGAGCACCGTAAATACCCCATTCTTCCGGGAAGGTATTCTGGAATGTACCATAAACCTTGCTACTACCGTCACCTGTTGTCAGTTTTTCTGCAATTTCTTTATAGTCATCGATTGTCCAGTCAGCGGCTGGATAATCAACACCTGCTGCATCAAACATATCTTTATTATAAAACATCATACCAACAGAAGCTGTACTTGGCATACCGTAATAAGTGCCATTATACTGACCCCATCCACTGTATGTACCAAACCATTCATCCATATCAATACCATCTCTTTCAAGATAGCTGCTGACATCTAACAAAAGTCCCTGCTGCATACGGCTGAACTGACCACCACTCTGGAATGGCCATACATCCATTTCGCCACCGCCCATGGCAATAATATCAAGTGATTCTGCTGTGTTGTTACTGTCCGGTACAACTGTAACATCAACTTTGATATTTGGATGTTCTTTTTCAAACTGTTCAATAATTGGATTGTTTTCTTCTTTGGACTCCCATGTCACATATTTAATTGTGACAACCTCACCGGAATCTGCTGCTGCATTTGTTGTTTCGCCACCGGATGTACCTGCATTAGCATTAGAATTGGTATTAGAATCGTTACCGCCGCATGCGGATAAGCATCCCGCGATCATTGCTACTGTCATTACTGTTGCTGTAAGTCTTTTTTTCATATTAAAAACCCCTCCTTGCTTTTTGTAATCCTATATTAACAATTGACTACATTTTTCACAAGGCGGGGTTTTTACGAATTCTTCCGTTTTTTTACAAACCTTCCAAATATTTAATTTTAATAATACAAGTGTCAAAAGTCTGATCTGTGATTGCGCTTGCACAAATGAGTACTTTAGACTTATTGACACTCATATCCTTATATGAAGAAATTCATGAAGCATTATATTTCAATGGGATTTTTATCGTTATGGTCGCGCCTTCACCAAAAACGCTTTCCGCCAGACATTCAAACTCCCCTCCGTAAACTAACTGTAAACGCTTATAAACATTGTTGCATCCGGTACCTGTGTGTTTACCGGTGTTTTCTTTTTCCATAAACAACTGCTCAAGAGCTTCTTTGCTCATACCACGTCCATTATCCTGTACCTCTGAAACCAGTCTGTTATCCTGCATAAAAATGTGCACCCGTATATCTAACTGTTCTCCTGTTTCTCTGATACCGTGTACGATGGCATTTTCTACAAATGGCTGTAACATAAATTTTAGTGTCTGACATTGATGCACATTTTCATCAACATCAATCGTTACATGCAATTTTTCACCATGACGTACTTTCTGGATATACAGATATTTTTGAAGCAAATTTACTTCTGCATCCACGGTTGAAATGAAAGTATCCATTTTTACAGAAGCTCTTAAGATTTCACCCAAGCTGTTAACCATCTGCGAAATACCCATCTGTCCGCTGAGTGTTGCCATCCATCCAATAGAATCAAGTGTATTGTATAAAAAATGGGGATTCATCTGATTTTGAAGAATAGACAATCTTGCTTCCGTCACAAACAACTGCATCTCCTGTTCTCGCTTACCGGACTCATAAACATTTTCCATGAGTTCATCCAACTTACGTGTCATCACCTGAAAGCCGTTGATAAAATCCTGAATTTCAACAATGTTACTTTGAACACTCAAATTAACATTAAAGTTACCCTGCTCAACCATTTTCATTTCTGATTGCAGTGATGCTAATGGTCTTGTAATTCGTCGTGAGATATAATTCATGACAAACAGCATCAGCAAAAATACTGCCACTGCAATAATTGCAAAATTTGTGCCCTGATTTCTGACTGCGATTGTCAGTTCATTCACCTGCACTGTACTGATCAACTTCCAGCGGGTGTTCTTGTTATAGCTGCTTGCCAGCACCAGATTTTTACCATCAATTTTCTTAATCTGCGCTTCATTTGTGGCACTAATCAACCGTTCATTCATCTGTGTGCCAATCTCTGCTTTGTTTGCCGAAGATACAATCGTCCCATTATCATTCACCAGACGTATCGTTCCTGTTTCACCATACGCCATATCCTGATACATTTTTGCAAAACCCTGTTCTTTAATATTTATAAGCACATAACCGATGCATTTACCATAAAGGGTATTATTCGATACCAGATTCGTTGAATAAATCATCTTCGCCACAGACACAACATCTGCATGGCGGAGATATGTATCATTCTCATCTCTGTGCGTGTCAATCCAGTAGGATTTTCCGTTGCGCTTGCTGACTGACTCTTTCCAGTCACTCGAACTGATATCCGTATCCTCATTATAATCGCGCATACTCGCCACATATTTACCATCAGTATCAAACACAATAACATTTGAAATAATACCGCTGTACAAATCTGAAATCACAATTGAACTCGCCAGTTCATCACGCACGGCATTTTGTAAAATATCCTTCGGTGTTGTGCCGCGTTCCATCTCATAATTGACCATTACGTTCTGAAAATTATCTGAAAACACCATACGATTGATACCGTCCTCAACATTCTGCACCGCTTCATCCAGATATTCCCCTGCCAATCGATTAATTTCACCGTAATTGTTCAATGCTGTGTCCGTCGAAATATGACTTAAGAATACCCGATTTACAATACTCAAAATCACAACCGTCACAATCACCGCAACAAGCACACTGTACAAAATCTGCTGCTTCATCGTGTAACAATGATTCTTTCGCACCCTCTTCTCCATTTGTACTACTCCCTCGTTAATATTCAACATTTATTTTAGGCTCATTTTAACAATACTGTCTTTGATTTTCAAGATAATATTCTAAAAGCTGGCTATGAAAATAACAGATAATCAGGTTATCTCATATTTAAAAACAATCCTACTTGAAGGACTTTTTGTATAACAGGGAATCTCAGCAAATTTTCCTATTATACAAAAACAGCTTAGTTTAACAGAACTTTTCTGATAAACTAAACTGTTTTAATAAATCATTTTTTAATTATTATTACCTTTAACAGGTTTTTTTCACATTCTCATATAAAGTATCATCTGCATATAGCTCTTTTATAT
>CAKRHR010000070.1 GCA_934339005.1 uncultured Catenibacillus sp.
CATTAGTTGCATCAGTAGAATGTGATGTAATCAAAGCTGCTGCTCAGGCATGGTTAGATACAAAGGATAAAGGCGAAGAGTCTAAAGCAACATCTGCTGCTTTACTTGAAGCTATTGATAAATATACAGGTGATAACGCAGATGTTAAGGCTGCAATCGCAGGTATCAAAGACGCTAAAGACCATCTTGTTAAGAAATCCCAGTGGATCTTCGGTGGTGACGGATGGGCTTACGATATCGGTTACGGCGGTGTTGACCATGTTCTTGCTTCAGGTGATGACATCAACGTATTCGTATTCGATACAGAAGTTTACTCTAACACAGGTGGTCAGGCTTCTAAATCTACACCAGTTGGTGCTGTAGCTAAGTTTGCTGCATCAGGTAAGAAGATTAAGAAGAAAGACCTTGGTATGATGGCTATGTCTTATGGTTATGTATATGTAGCACAGGTTGCTATGGGTGCTAACCAGGCTCAGCTTGTTAAAGCTCTTAAAGAAGCTGAAGCTTATCCAGGTCCATCACTTGTTATCGCATACGCTCCATGTATCAACCATGGTATCAAGGGTGGTATGAGCGGTGCTCAGACAAGAATCAAACAGGCTGTTGAATGTGGTTACTGGCAGATGTACAGATACAACCCAGCACTTAAGGCAGAAGGTAAGAATCCATTCACACTTGATTCTACTAAAGAACCTAAGGGCAACTTCAGAGAATTTATCATGAATGAAGTACGTTACTCTTCATTAACTAGAACATTCCCTGAAACAGCAGAAGAATTATTCCAGAAGACAGAATCTACAGCTCGTGAAAGACTTGCTGGCTATATCAAATTAGCTGAACAGTAATTCATCAGTTGGTGATGAGCGTTATTCTGATTTGAATGATGACAATATAAATGCTTAAATAAAGAGGCATTGGACTTCGGTTTCCGAAGCCAGTGCCTCTTTTTAACATAAAGTAAAGCAGGTAAAATAAAATGAAATTTAAGTCAACGGATGAATTTATGACATTTGATTTTAATGATTCATTGATGAAAACGATTAAAATCGCAGATGACCAGTTGATGTTTGGTGCTGAAGGCGTGATTGTCAAGGCAAATAATTCTAATAATCAGCGTTTTGAAGATATGTTCACGGTATATCTTGAGATGACTTTCAGAGAAAGCAGTATATCCCGGTTTGATGAGCAGGGATATAAATACTTTAATGCCAATGGTGAACTGTTAAACGAAGTACCGGACAGGGCATTGTCAGAAGCTGAACAAAAAGAAGTGATTGCAAAAGTCAATAACGGTGATGCAAAGATTTTCCTCGTTGAAAAATGCCCTGACAGAGAGGGATATGAGATTATTTTTGATGTAGAGGATGAAGGCGAGGATACATCTGTAACTTATCAGATTTTCTTTGATTTTAAATCTTCCCAGGCACAATGGGAACGTTTTTCAGGTCCGGTCAATGAACATATGTAGGATAGTGCCTGCATTTCACAGACAGAAATGTGCGGAACTAAAAAATATACTGAGAATTAAATATGAAGTTATTGTAACAGATAATGCTCACAGGCGGCTGATGATATATCAGATACACTGTGAGCATTAATATTTGTTAGGGCAAAGCTTTATTTTATAACTCCATGTAAATTTAAGAATAATGTTTTATATGGAGTTACGAGTAGTATCAGCGTGTGCGTGATTCCGCAGTTGTGCCAGATTCAGGCATATCTGAATTATTGTCAGCATCATTACCGTTCATGCCATCATCCATTGTACCATCATTACTGTTTATGCCGTCATCCATTGTACCATCATTGATCGTATTAGAACCATCTGTGTAATTACTGAAAATGGCACGTTCAACATTATCCTTGCCGCGGATATAGGCTGCCTGAAGTTTATCACCGGCATATCTTAACAGGGCAACTGTGCCGTCAGCGAGGCTGTACATTTCAAAACTTTCATTTTCAGCGAGGGCTGAATCACTTTTTCCGATTAAATCTTCAACATCGGAACGATTCATGTCTGCAGAAAGCCCGTTAAAATGTTCACTTGTCAGGTCATTTCGTGTCTGTTTGGATGTTGGTGTGCTGCTGCAGGCACATAATAACAGAGAAAGAGTTGCAATTAAAATAAATAATTTCGTATGTTTCATAATTGACCTCCAAAATCGATTTGATGAGTTTATTTTTGACGCAATTTAAAATTTTATACATGATTTTCATACGCATAGGACTTGTGATTTAGGACAAATCGGATTATAATATAAATACTGTTGAAAAAATTTAAAATAAGATATGGCATAAAATTTGTATAGAGTATGATGAATGACGATATACATTTCTACAAGTCTGTTGAGGCTGAAAGTTTATGTCATTATGGATAAATTAAATCAACAGAAATATCAAGGGAGGAAACATGAATTAAATATGTTAGCAAGTTTTTTATCACAATATTTGAGTAATTATCAATTAGTGATTGCCGGTGTGCTTGTGGCATGGGTATTGACTTTGATTATGTTAAAGTGCAATTTCAAATTTTTACCACATGACCAGGGCCGTGAATTTGCAATCAACGGTGACTTATCCAAGGGTAAGGTCAGAGGTGTTGGCCTGATTATGGTAATATGCTTCCTGATTGCCACACTTTTATTTGTGCCTGTGACAAAGGAATACATTATTTATGCGATTTTGTTAGTGGCAATGATGCTCAGCGGTTATCTGGATGATGCATCTGATACACCATGGAGTGAATGGAAAAAGGGCTTGATTGACCTTGTTGTATCTGTGATTACAGTTTTGACATTTATGAATCACAACTCACTGGAGGTTCATTTCTTCGGTCTTGATTTTCAGATGCCATTTGTTGTATATCTGATCCTTGGTATTGTATTGATTTGGGTAAGTATTAATGTTACAAACTGTTCAGATGGCGTTGATGGTCTGTGTGCTACACTTTGTATGGTCACAATTGCTTCATTTGCATGTATTTTCTTTGACCAGCTTGGTGACTATGCAAATTATGGTTTCATTTTCATCGGTGTGCTGTTAGCTTACCTTTACTTCAATTCATCACCAAGTAGCGTGTTGATGGGCGATGCAGGCTCCAGAGCGTTAGGCTTTTTCATTGCAATTCTCGCAATGAAAACAGGACATCCTTTCAGCTTTATCGCACTTGCATTAGTGATGATTATTGATGGTGGTCTTGGACTTGTGAAAGTATCATTACTCAGATATTTAAAGATTAGAATTTTAAAGAATACACGTACACCAATTCATGATAATCAGCGCAAGAATAAAGGCTGGTCTGATACACAGACAGTATTCAGATTTGCAATGCTTCAGGTGATTATTTCAATTCTGTTTTTTGTATTCTGTTAGAGACCAGGATAAATATTAGATTTTGAATATCAACGATATCCCATATAAGTGAAAATAACTTATGTGGGATATTTTTATTGTATGGCAAAACAAAAACCCGATATTGAAAGATTAAAAAACTCAATATCGGGTAAATCTTTTTACAGAAAACAATATAAACGACAGCAAAAACTAAAGTTATATACTGTTTTATGTATATATAAACAGATTTTTAAAAATTAATCTTTTGATTAATATCAAAAGCATTATGCAAATGAAATATTTTCAGATGGGTACTGTGCATCACAAGTCATGTCTACACCAAGCTTTCTGAAAGTCTGTTCGTCAGAGTGTGGAAGCATAACTGTGGAATGACCTTGAACACCTTTAAGCAGGTCAATCTTATCAAGGGCAAGTTGTGCCATAGGGTTTGTCACGGCGCTGATGCTTAATGCGATTAAGATTTCTTCAATATTGAGTGCACAGTTTTTGCTGTGCAGTGTATTGGATTTAAGACTTGTAATTGTTTCAAGTACATTTGGAGAAATCAGAGGCATCTCATCAGGAATGTTTGCCAGATATTTCATTGTATTTAAGAGGGCAGAAGCACCACATACCATAATATCTGATGTACGTCCTGTAATAATCTTGCCGTCTTCAAGTGCAAGTGCTGTGACAGCAACAGTCTGGTCATTATCGCCATCCTGTCTTGCATTGACTTTTTCTGCGTATTCTCTGGCTGCAAGTACAGGAACACGGTCCTCAGCCTTTAAGCCAACTTCATCCAGAATCAACTTCATACGTGTCAGTGTTTCTTCATCCACCTGACCTTTTTTGTATTCACATTCAGTCTTAAAGTATCTGCGGATAATCTCCTGGAGAGAAGCTTCTTTGACAACATCGTCATCAACGATACCAAAACCGATACGGTTGACACCCATATCTGTAGGAGATTTGTAAACAGATTCCTTACCTGTGATACGTTCGATGATTCTGCGGATAACAGGGAACATCTCAAGGTCACGGTTATAGTTGACTGCAGCGATACCATATTCGTCAAAATGGAAGTAATCCATCATATTCACGTCTTTCAGATCCACAGTTGCAGCTTCATAAGCAATATTTAAAGGATGTTTTAATGGCACGTTCCAGACAGGGAAAGTTTCAAACTTGGAATAGCCGGCAACTTTACCCTGACGGAATTCATGATAAAGCTGGTTCAGACAAGTTGCAAGCTTGCCGCTGCCAGGACCAGGTGCTGTAACAACAACGATTGGGCTTGTTGTTTCGATATATGGGTTGCTGCCGTAGCCTTCATCACTGACGATGGCATCAACATTTGTCGGATAGCCTTTAATGGCTTTGTGTGTATAAACTTTGATGTTCTGACGTTCAAGTTTTTTGATAAATACTGTCGTTGCTGGTTGATTATCATAACGTGTGATAACAACACTGTTGACCTTCAGGCCGTAACCGCGCAAATCATCAATCAGACGTAATACATCCATATCATAAGTGATACCGAAATCACCACGAATCTTATTGCGCTCGATATCACCGGCATAAACACAGATGATAATCTCAGCCTTGTCCTTCAATGTCTGAAGAAGTTTGATCTTTGCATTTTCATCAAAACCAGGAAGCACACGTTTGGCATGCAGGTCGGAAATCAGCTTGCCGCCAAATTCAAGATAGAGTTTGTCATAATTATTGACACGCTCAAGAATATATTTGGACTGTTCAGTGATGTACTTTTCATGATCAAAACCAATTTTCATAACGTAACCTCATCTTTCCGTAAAAAAATATAAATAACTGCAATGCGTCAGAAGGCTATTTCAAAAGACGGGTAATAGAAGTCTTTTGAAAGTATATGCCGATGATGCATTGCAAAAAATTAACCACCAAGCAAGTATACCATAAAAAGTGCATGTATAAAAGTAATTAATTTTAAATATTTAAAAAAATATCTGTCATATTGGCTTGTCTTTTTTTAAAACTTATGCTAAAATTATCAGTGTTGATTTTAGGAGGTGTATTCCGTGGAAATTTTAAGAATTGTTGTGACAGTTTTATTTGCTATAGATGCTTTAGTACTTGCAGTAATCGTTTTGATGCAGGAGGGTAAGTCTGCTGGGCTGACAGGAACAATCAGTGGTATGGCAGATACTTACTGGGGCAAGAATAAAGGCCGCTCTATGGAGGGCAAACTTGAGAAGATCACAAAAATCCTTGCAGTGGTTTTCTTCGTTCTGGCTTTAGCATTGAATATGAGCTGGGGACGTTAATTAGAAGTATACGATAGATAACACTCTTGAAGCATAGATGGCAAAGAGTGTTATTTTTTTACCTAAATAACAGGAAGTTTAATTAAAATTTACTGTTATTTCAAATTACCCAAGAGGTTTGCTATTGAGAAAAAGTAGTAAGATATATGGGATTCCAATAATGTACCGAAAAGTATGACAAAAAGGAGTACAGACAGCGATGGGAGATTTTTTATTTGAAAGCAGAAAGGAAATGATTTTGAATTTCCTTAAAGATAAATCATATAAACCGATGAGGTTTAAAGAATTATGTATGATGTTTAATGTGCCAAGGGATGAGCGCAGTGATTTTAAGCACATTTTAGACACATTGATTTCAGAGGGTATCGTATCTGTGAATCAGGCGGGACGGTTTGTACTTGCTGCACCGGACGTTGTGACAGGTGTATTTTCAGGAACGATGCGTGGTTTTGGTTTTGTGCGTGTGGAGGGACGCACAGAGGATATATTTATTCCGGAGGAGGCGACTAAGGATGCCTTTGACAAAGATACAGTTTCTGTGCGCATCAAGTGTGAAGCAAGTGGAGATAAGCGTGCTGAAGGCGAAGTTATTGCGATTATCGAGCGTGGTGTGACAGAGGTTGTTGGTACATTTGAAAAGAGTAAAAATTACGGTTTTGTCGTGCCGGATAATCTGAAGTTCTCAAAGGATATTTTTATCAGCAAAGAGCGTTCCAAAGGTGCAGTGACAGGACACAAGGTGGTTGTAAAGATTGTAAGCTACGGCTCAAAACGCAAGAATCCTGAGGGCATTGTGACGGAGATTCTCGGACATGCCAACGACCCGGGCACAGATGTGATTTCAGTGATTAAGGCATTTAATATTCCGACAGAATTTCCAGAAGAAGTTATGGCACAGGTTGAGAAAATTCCTGATGTGGTGACAGAAGCAGAAAAAGTCGGCCGCAAAGATATCAGACATTTACAGACGGTAACTATTGACGGTGAGGATGCCAAGGATTTGGATGATGCGATTACACTTGAGATGAAGGGTGATAATTATTTGCTCGGTGTGCATATCGCGGATGTCAGTCATTATGTGAAAGAGGGTAGTCCTCTGGATAAAGAGGCTTTAAATCGTGGTACGAGTGTCTACCTTATTAACCGTGTGATTCCGATGCTGCCACATAAGTTATCGAATGGAATCTGCTCGCTCAATCAGGGGCAGGATCGACTGGCACTGAGCTGCTTTATGGAGATTACACCTAAAGGCCAGATTATCGGACATGAGATTGCAGAAACATTGATTTGTGTTGACAGACGAATGACCTATACGGATGTTAATGCCATAATTGCTTTAAATGATAAAGCTAAGCGAGAGGAATATGCAGATTTTGTGGATATGTTTGAGCGTATGGCTAAATTATCTGAGCTGCTTCGTGAGAAACGCCGTAGCCGTGGCGGCATTGATTTTGATTTTCCGGAATCAAAGATTATTCTGGATGAGAACAGTTTCCCGATAGATATTCACGCCTATGAGCGCAATGTGGCCACAAAGCTGATTGAGGATTTTATGCTGGCAGCCAATGAAACGATTGCAGAGGATTTCTTCTGGCAGGAACTGCCATTTTTATATAGAACCCATGAAGTGCCGGACAATGAGCGTATTCAAAAGCTCAGCTATCTGATCAGCCGTTTTGGTTATTATATTAAGGTGGGCAAGGATGAGATTCATCCGAAAGAACTGCAGAAGCTGTTAGGTAAGATTGAAGGCACGCCACAGGAGGCAATGATTAGCCGTCTGGCACTGCGCTCAATGAAGCAGGCGCGTTATACGACAGAAAATACAGGTCATTTTGGTCTGGCTGTGAAGTATTACTGCCATTTTACATCACCAATCCGCCGCTATCCGGATTTGCAGATTCACAGAATTATTAAGGATAACTTAAACGGTCGACTGGATGATGCCAGACAAAATCATTATCATAAGATTCTTGGTGATGTGGCGGTTTCAACGAGCACGAATGAGCGCCGGGCAGATGATGCAGAACGTGAGGTCGTGAAGCTTAAGAAGGTTGAATATATGTCTGAGCGTATCGGTTCGATTTATACAGGTGTGATTTCCGGTATGACAAGTTGGGGCATGTATGTGGAACTGCCAAATACATGTGAAGGTCTTGTGCGTTTGCAGGCGATGGAGGATGATTATTACATTTATGATGAAAATCAGATGATGATGGTCGGTGAAGTGACACACAAAGAATATCACCTTGGTGATACAGTGCAGATTCAGGTGATTGCTGCGGATAAATTCTTAAAAACCATTGATTTTAAACTGACGGATGATTGCGAAGATGGTTATTTTGTTGTAAAATAGGATAATAATGTCAAGGTCAAAAGACATTTGAACAATTATAAATCTGGAGGAGAATGATATGTCAAAAGAGAGTATTAAGCTGATTGCAAACAATAAAAAAGCATATCATGATTATTTTATAGAGGATACTTACGAGGCGGGCATTTCGCTTCACGGTACAGAGGTGAAGTCCCTGAGAATGGGTAAATGCAGTGTGAAGGAAGCATTTATCCGACCAGAGGGCAATGAGATGTTTATTTATCAAATGCACATCAGTCCATATGAAAAAGGTAATATATTTAATAAAGATCCTTTGCGTCCGAGAAAACTTTTGCTGCATAAGCAGGAGATTCGTAAGATGATCGGACAGGCTGCGCAGAAAGGTTATACATTTGTGCCATTGAAAGTTTATTTTAAAGGCAGCCTTGTTAAAATAGAAGTTGGTCTCGCCAGAGGTAAGAAACTCTACGACAAGCGTGATGACATCGCAAAGAAGGATATGCGCAGAGAAACTGAGCGTGAATTTAAAATTAAAAATCTTTATTAAAAAATAAAAAATTGGCGGCATTGTATGTGATATAATAATATATAGTGCTGCTATTTTTGTATTATAATGCAGTTATCAATATAAATATTAGTTGGCAGGAGGGAAAAATATGAAGAATAAGTTGTTTTTGATAATTTCAGTAATTATGGTAAGTTCATTGTGTGCATGTGGGAAACAGGCGACCGGAACTATGACGAATACCGGAAATAGTACAGAGCAGATTGTTGCGAGTGAAGATAATAGTGAGCAGACAACAGCAGAAAATGGAATGAATGATTCAAATTCATCGACTGAAGAGTCTGAAAATAAGGATAATTGGTCGGAAGCCGAAGAACTGGTTAATCGAAGGGGCGATGTGATTACGGTCTATTTACTGGAAGATGGTCGTTATATGGATCGGAGCAATACTGTTTATATTTACGATGGAATAGATACATGGACAGATGAATCGGGAGTGGAATGGAATAAAATTGTAAAATAGTATTAAAAACCAGGAGAAGAATATATGGAGCAAAAAAGAGGAATCGATTCATTTACTCTGCATATTTTAGCGATGTTATTTTATGCTTTGCGATCATTTGTGGGCAACATTATTTCCGGCGCAGGAATGGCTGACATGCGTAGGAAATGCTATTGGTGTTAATAGTCTGTCTGGTGATTTTGATGGATTATTTTCTTGGAACCATAACTATGGTAGGCATCTTTTTGTTTTATTTGTTATTT
Organism: uncultured Catenibacillus sp.; assembly: GCA_934339005.1. Lineage (GTDB taxonomy): Bacteria > Bacillota > Clostridia > Lachnospirales > Lachnospiraceae > CAKRHR01. The sequence continues at coordinate 9,245 of CAKRHR010000070.1, forward strand.
GGCAATGGTGTATTCGGTAATTGATAAGAAACGGAGAAGAATGTATGGAAAAAATGGTAAATAATAATTCAGAGCAGCCACATTATATTCTGGAGGTATGTGTAGATAGTGTGGAATCTGCACTTGCTGCGAAAGCAGGCGGTGCAACAAGACTGGAATTATGTGCGAATCTTGTGATTGGCGGAACAACACCAGGCTATGCACTATTTGAGCAGGTTAAAAAAGAAACACAACTTCCGGTGCGTGTACTGATCCGTCCAAGATTTGGAGATTTTCTATATACCGAGTATGAATATCAGCAGATGTGCTGTGATATTCGTCATTTTGCTCAGGCAGGTGCTGATGGCGTAGTGATCGGAAGTCTGAAGGAAGATGGATCTCTTAATGAGGAACAGATGCGGGGGATGATCGAAGCAGCCGGAGAATGCGGTATTACTTTACACCGGGCGTTTGATGTATGTGCAGATCCGATTGCGACTTTGCAAAAAACTGCAGAACTTGGAATTGATACGATATTGACATCTGGTCAGGAGGCAGATTGCCTTGCAGGAAGAAGACTGTTGAGGCATCTGGTGCATTTGACAGATGAGAATATGGAAGCACCATTTGAAAAAAAGTGCCGGCAGACGATTCTTGTAGGAGCCGGAGTAAATGCATCCAATATCGCTGAAATTGTGGCAGCAACCGGCGCATGGGCATTTCATATGTCAGGAAAGAAGATAATTTCCAGCGGTATGTGTTATCGGAATGAACGTGTGCATATGGGCGTCGAAGGTTTAAGTGAATTTGAAATTTACCGGACAGATAAAGAAGAAATACGCCGAGCAGCGGAAATTTTAAATAAATTATTTATAAGAAAGTGATTGGGAAAAGAATGCAGACTTATACATATGTATCAAAAGGAAAATTTGAATTAATGGAAAAACCGAAACCGGTGCTGAAGCACGAAAAGGATGCTATTGTAAAGGTGACGCTTGCCAGCATTTGTTCCAGCGACCTGCATATTAAGCATGGAAGCGTTCCAAGGGCAGTCCCGGGCATTACAGTTGGTCATGAGATGGTTGGAATTGTGGAAGAGGTCGGAGCTGCCGTAAAGAAAGTAAAGCCGGGAGACCGGGTGACAGTTAATGTAGAAACTTTTTGCGGAGAGTGTTTTTTCTGCAAAAAAGGGTATGTAAATAATTGTACTGATGAAAATGGAGGTTGGGCACTTGGATGCCGTATCGATGGCGGCCAGGCAGAATATGTCCGCGTACCATTTGCAGATCAGGGACTGAATAAGAT
>CAKRHR010000071.1 GCA_934339005.1 uncultured Catenibacillus sp.
ACAGTTGTCGTTGTTCAGTTATCAACCGTCATCATCCAGGGTATCAGTCAGGCAAGCTGTGCCATTACAGGTATCACCCTCGGCGAGGGCGATGTGGATAAAGCCCAGAAGCAGGGCGTGACATTTGCAACCCTCGGATTTTTGATTGGTGGTGTGGCCTGCCTCATTATTTCAATATTAAAAGGACCTATCATTGGCTGCTATAAAATCACACCGGAAACAAAAACACTGGCAAACAGCCTGATGGAAGCGGTTGCCATCGTTATCTGGTTTCAGGCGGCAAACAGTATCCTCACCAAAGGCACACTGCGTGGCGGTGGTGATACAAAGTTTCTGATGGTATTTGATATCCTCTTTTTATGGGTTGTGAGCATCCCCCTTGGTGCTCTGGCCGGTCTTGTGTGGCACTGGGATGGCTTCTGGGTCTACATCGCCCTGAGAGCCGACCAGTTCCTGAAATGCATTGTCTGCGTATTCAGGCTTAAGAGTGGAAAGTGGATTAAAAAGATTTAAAAATCAGGAAAATATAGTTTGAAGAAATCTCTCTGACAATTATTATGAGAAGAATAAATGTCAGGGAGATTATTTTTTCCGCCACTACGGGTGAAAACAACGACATTGTTACATCCGGGCATTTAGGCTATACTATAAGAATATGTAAGATGTTTTAGAATTACGGGAGTAGCGTTAGCTGCGGAGTAATTCGTGACATCAAGTTAGGGGCAAAATACCTTTTGACCCTAACATCATATGTAAGTAAATAATGGAAAATAACATAGGGGGGATAGATGTTATGATAGGAGTTTTAATAGCAGACGATGAGAAAAACATCTGTCTGATGATTCAGAAAATGATTCACTGGGAAGACTATGGTATGGAAGTCATCGGCATTGTACATGATGGGATAGAAGCTATGCAGATGATTGAAACGCAGCGGCCGCAGCTTGTGATTTCAGATATTCGAATGCCGGGATACGATGGTCTTGCCCTTGTCAAGCGGACGAGAGAATTGAATCTGGAAACAGATTTTATTATTATCAGTGGCTATAAGCAGTTTGAGTATGCGCACACAGCAATTAATCTTGGTGTTGAAAATTATTTGTTAAAACCAATCGATCAGGGAGAACTTCAAAAAGTTCTGAAGAAGATTGCGGGAAAATATAAAGTTACGATGGAAAAGGCAAAAACAGAGGAATTATTAAAAGCGCAGGCATATTCAAATCGTAAGAGATACCGGCAACACTTTTTGAGTAATATTTTAGAAAAAAATAACAGTTTACGAGAATTAAAGCGTGAGGACAATGTTGGCATCACAGAAAATCCTGATACGCAGTACGGTTTTGAACAGGAATGTTTCTGTGCCTTTTTCTTAAAAATCGATTTTGAAGAACGGCATCAGGATATTTCGGGATTTTTGCGAATGACAGATGAACTGATTGAACAGATTATGGATGATGCACATATGGATTGCATCAACAGTTTTGTGAACAGCGGAATTATTACAATTATGAACTATAAGACGGAGGCACATCAGTTTGTGGACAGTCTGCTTGAAAAAGTATTTCAGCGTGTGAAGCAGGAAATTGAAAAATTCAGAGGATATCATATATCAATTGGTGTTGGTACAGAAAAAAACAATATTTCTGAAGCTGCGCAATCTATTCAGGAAGCTATACAGGCAATTAAATGCAGAGACAAATCCGGAATGGATAAAATTATTTATTACAATCGCCTGAGATATCAGATGCTTCCGGTACAGACATATATTGAAGAAAGCCGGATTGAGATGCAGCGTATGATTACTGCACTGGATTTTGATGCATTTCGCGGACGCGTGGTGCATTATCTGGATATGATTTTAGCGACACCATATGTGTCGCCAATCTGCTATTATGCGTATTTGGAGGAACTTATCAATCTTTTGGTATCAACATTTTTGGAAAACCAGGTTGAAGAAAGCTTTGTCTTGGATTTAAAACGGCAATTATATGATGATATGGATTATTATGTTCATCTTGAGGAAATAGGGTATCGTATTCTGGAAGGAATACGTTCTGCTTTTTTGAAGTTGAGCGAGCAGCAGAAAAACAAAAGTCATCATCTCATTCGTTCGGCACAGAGATACATACAGGAGCATTATATGCAGCAGATTTCTCTGGAGGAAGTTGCTGAGGCTATCGGGTTGAGTTCTGCATATTTAAGTACGATGTTTAAAAAAGAACTTGGTATTAATTTCACTGACTGCCTGATTTCGTGTCGCATGGAGGCTGCAAAGGATTTGTTAAAAAACACTGATGCTTCAATTAATGAAATCGCAGAGCAGATAGGTTATACTGATGCAAAATATTTTAGCAAAACCTTTAGTAAACTTGTAGGTTTAAAACCGTCTGTTTACAGAAAAATGTATCAGTAGCGGAGGCACATCATGAAAAAGCGTAAGTACAATTTATTAGTGCTGTCTGTGGGATTGTTTATGGTTTTTATAGTGATGATTCTTGTATTGAATATCGTTTTGTTTGGCAAATTTGGCAGGTTGATTCAAACTGGAAATATAATCATTGCCATCGTGTTGGAATTTGTTGTTCTATTTTTTGTATTCGTCATATTTCGGCAATATATTTATATTCCTGTAAAACAGTTAAACCGTACACTGGATAAATGGGAAAATGTCAGCGACAGCGATGAAACGGCAAACAAAGGTGTATATTTGATTGAGGACAGAGTCAACGGGTTGATCGAAGAATTGATGAAGTCAATGGAACGTGAACATAAAGAAGCATTGCTTCGTCAGCAGTTTCAGTACGCAGAACTGCAGAATCAGATTAATCCGCACTTTTTGTATAATACATTGGAAACGATTCGTGGACAGGCAATTATTGATGATAATTATAAAATTGCGGATATGACGGAAACGTTGGCAAAGTATTTCAGATATAATATCAGTAAAAATAAAGATGATGTGACTGTCGAACAGGAACTGGAAAATATCAAAAATTATATCCATATTCAGCAGTATCGTTTTCAGGATCGCTTTAGATATCAGGTATATGCTCATGTGCCGCATGAAGAATATGCCTACTGTCTGATTCCGAAGATGACGCTGCAGCCGATTGTTGAAAATTCGATATTTCATGGTATTGAACAAAAGGTAGGTATGGGTAACATTATAATGCATATTGATGCCAATCAGGATAAGTTAATAATTATTGTGGCAGATAATGGTGTGGGTATCAGTCCTGAAAAACTTGAAGAATTAAATCAGAAGCTTAATGAAAAAGAAAATCTGACAACAGCAAAAACAGAGCAGCATGGTATTGCCATGGCGAATGTACACCATCGTTTACAGATGCTTTACGGGGAAGATTTTGGCCTGGAAATCAGAAGTACACAGGGTTATGGTACGGAAGTAGAAATCACATTTCCAAAAACGATAAATAAGGAACTTGAAGAAAAATGATTAAAAAAGAATTGTTGAGAATGCGCCAGGTTTATATTGCAAAAGCCGGACACAGAGGATTAAATCACTTTTGTTTTCACATGAATGAGGGCGAGATTATTTATATTTTAGGTTACAACGGTGCAGGAAAGACAACATTATATGATTATTTTAATGGCAAATTGCCGCTTGAATCCGGGAAAATCGAATTTGACGGACAGATTTGTCCAACAGGTGAGAATTTTCCTTATGTATCCAAAGTTGTTTGCCTTGGTAAACACAGTACACTGATTCCGGGATTAACGGTTGCTGAAAATATTTTTATTATCAATCGCAAACGCAAAGCCTGGAATCTGGTGAACATGACCAATGTAATGTATCGTGCAAAACTTTTGCTCAGTCAGTATGCACCGGAATTATCTCCGAAAACATTAGTGAGAAATTTATCCCCTGCAGACAGGCGTATTGTTGAACTTTTAAGAGCCATTGAAAATGAGGCAAAAATGGTTTTCTTAGATGATGTGCTGCAGGGTTTTGGACAAAGTGACTTTGGGCGTATACACAGAGTGTTGCAGAATTTAAAGAACAAAAATATCAGTGTCATATGTGCAAGTCATGAGGTGACGATACAGCCGTTTCATCCTGACCGTGTTGTTGCAATGCGTCATGGAACAATCGTGCGCTGTTATTATGAACAGGATTATACAGAGCAGAGAGTCAGAAATTTATTGCTTGGCAGGGAGTTTGAGCCTACTTTCCAGAAAAAATCTTATTGTACGGATGAAATTATCTTTTCTATGCATCACGGTGATACAGACAGAAAGAAACCTTATATAGCTGCTAAAAAAGGTGAAATTATAGGTGTGTATGATAAGGATAACCGCAAAAATATTTATTTACTACAGATGATATTAGGTAAAGTGCATTCAGATGAGTATGAGATGTTTTTTGAAGATAAAGTTTATGTACCGGAAAATTTTAACGAAGTGATAAAAAAACATATCAGTTATATGGCTGAAGGGACAAGAGATGTACCATTAGTTGATACGATGAATTTTGGTGAGAACATAAGTCTTCCGATACTTCAGCGTATATGTCATCAACATCCGCTGCATGTCAGGAAAATGACAGAAGTGCTGAACAAAGAATACGGTCCGAAATTAAAAATCCCGGAGAAACGTTGGCAGGATAAGACAGACTGTCTGGATGCGTACACAAGAGTATGTATTTTTATGGAATGTATGCTTTTGTTTCAACCGAAAATGATGATTTGTATCGAACCGTGGGTTGGTGGCGATTTAACATTTCAGGATATGATTATGCACAATCTCATGCGTATGGCAAAACAGGGTACAGCGGTATTGATTGCTTCACAGAATATGAATGAGCTTCGTTCAATATGCGACAGTATTTATGTTGTCAGTGGAGATGAAGATTATCCGGTGAAGTATAGTATCTAAGATAGTGCTGTCGGCAGACATCAAAAAAAGAATATTTTTGTTATCAAAGGTGGAATATTTTGTCATCACAACTCGAAAATTTTTAAATTGTGATGGTTTATCAAAAAATATTCCACTTTTTTAAAAGGTGCTCACCTTGTTAAGGCGGGCGCAAAATAGTATGCTATGACTATCATGAAACGAGAGAAGGAGAGGAAAAACATGAAAAAATTAATCAGTTTCTTACTTACATTTGCAATGTTAGCAATGTTGCTCGTTGGCTGTGGTAATGCCAATAATTCAAACACAGCAGATTCTAAAGCTGCAGATGACGGTAAACAAACAGAAGCACAAAACACAAACGATTCAGATGCCGGAGCATCAGATAGCACAGCATCAGGTGAATATGATATGAGCAAGGCTCAGGGTAAAAAAGTTGGTTTTACAGTACCTACACTTGCTTCCGATTTCATTAACTATCTGACACAGGCTGCTGTAGATGCTTTTGCTGAAATCGGCGTTGACTGCCAGATTGACAGTTGCGACGGTGATGTGACAAAACAGATTGAACAGATTGAAAACTATGTAGCTATGGGTATGGATGCCATCATCGCATTCCCTGTTAATGGTGAAGCCCTTGGTGTAGCAGCTCAGAATGCTGTTAACTCAGGTGTACCTGTATTTGCATTTGCTATGGAAATCCCTAATGCAACAACAGAAATGATTTCTGCAGAAGAAACAGTCATGGGTGCTGCCTGTGGTGAGATGGCAAGCGACTGGATTGATGAAAACTTCCCAGATGCTGAAGATGGTTCAGTTGTTGTTTATGCGATTCGTGGTTCAACACAGCCTGAAATCGTTGTACGTTCAGATTCCATGGTTGAAGCTATTAAGAAAAATTCAAAAGTAACTGTCATTGAAGAAGAATCTGAAAACCAGGATGACCAGAATGTTGCACGTCGAATGACAGAAAATCAGTTTAATGCAAATCCAAATATCAATGTCATCATTGCATGTAATGCAGAATCAGGACTCGGTGCAAATTCATTCGTAATGTCTTCTGACAGTCCTGTAAAAGATTTGAGCAAATTTGCGATTTTCATGGTCGATGAAAATACAGAAGTTGATGAAAATATCAAAGCTTCTATCACAAATGAATCTGCTATCAGAGGTACAATCTCTATGGGTGGTATTCCTGATACAATCGCTGATATGATGAAAGGTATGATTCCAATTCTTACAGAAGGTGAAATCATTCCAAGAATCGATGGAAGTATCTTCCCTATTACAGCTGATAATGTAGATGAAGCACTTCAGAAATAATAGAATACTTTAGCATTCATAATATTATGATGTTACTTTAGAAAATCAAAGGGCTGTTTACGTCATATAAACAGCCCTATATTTTAAGGAGGGTGAGCGTGTAGTTATGGGAAATGTAGTATTGCAGATGCAGCATATTACCAAAAGATATCCGGGTGTTGTCGCATTAAACGATGTCAGTGTTGATTTTGAGGCTGGACAGGTACATGCACTCTTAGGCGAAAATGGTGCTGGAAAATCGACTTTGATCAAGGTACTTTCCGGAGCTATCGAAAACGATGAGGGACAGATGATTATAGATGGACAGACTTATGCTAAGATGTCACCGGCTGTATCGAGAAGTCATGGCATTGAAGTTATTTATCAGGAATATAACCTGATACCGTCTTTGACTGTTGCGGAAAATATCTGTCTTGGAAGTAAGATGCACGGTCTTTCAAATAGAAAAGAAATGATAAAAACAACACAGGAAATTTTGGATAAATATGAGATTGATATTGATCCAAGAGCGTATGTTAAAGATCTTTCACCTGCAAAGCAGCAGTTGGTGGAAATTACAAAAGCTATTTCCAAGGATGCCAAGATTATTGTGATGGATGAGCCGACAGCACAGCTGACATTGTCTGAGGTCGAAAAATTATATGAGATTATCCGAAATCTGAAGAAAAAGGATTGTACGATTATTTATATTTCACATCGTCTGGATGAACTCTTTGCGATTACAGACTGTGTCACAATTATGCGAGACGGATGTTATGTGACAACTGTTGAAACAGTACAGACAAACAGAGATGAACTGATTTCATTAATGGTTGGCCGTGAACTGACAAATACATATCCTGAAAGACATTGTGCGACAGATGAAGTTGTTCTGGAAGCTAAAAATATTTCGGGTTACAGAAATACGGATTGTTCCTTTGTCCTGCATAAAGGTGAAATCTTAGGAATGTCCGGCCTTGTAGGTGCCGGCCGTACCGAATTGATGAGAGCTATTTACGGTGCTGATAAAAAACAGAGCGGTACGATTATTCTTAATGGTAAAGAAGTTGAAATTAAATCACCGAAACAGGCACTGGCAGCCGGTATTGGTCTGATTCCTGAAGACCGAAAGGTTCAGGGATGTTTCCTTAATATGACTATTGAGTGGAATATTTCAATTTCAAATATCAAAAAGTTGACAACAAGCAAATTGATAGATAAGAAGAAGATTGCCAGACAGGCAGAAGAATACAGAGAAAAACTCAATATCAAAACACCGTCATTAAAGCAAAAAGTAGGCAATCTTTCCGGTGGTAACCAGCAGAAGGTTGTACTGGCAAAAGTGATGGCAACGAATACAGATATATTGATTTTTGATGAACCGACACGCGGTATTGATATCGGTGCCAGACATGAGATTTATCAGTTGATGACAGAACTTGTTGAGGCAGGAAAATCAATTATCATGATCAGTTCGGATATGGAAGAACTTCTTGGTATGTCAGACCGTATTATCGTTCTTTCTGAAGGTAAGATTTCAGGAGAAGTATTTAAGCAGGAATTTAGTCAGGAAAAGGTTATGGCCCTGGCTTCCAATGAATGAGGGAGGAACAGTCATGGAAAATAAAAATAAATTTGTGGCATTTTTAAAGTCCAATATTATGCTTTGGATATTAATCTTACTTGTAATTATTTTTGGAATTTTGAATAAGAACTTTCTTACAGCTAGAAACTTATTAAATATTTGTACACAGAATGCATACTTTATTATTGCCTGTATCGGTGTTGGTACGATTATGATCGCAGGTGGTACAGACCTTTCCGTTGGTTATCTGATTTCAACGGTTGCTGTATGTATGGCAGTGTTTATGCAGTGGTTAAGCATTCCATGGCCGCTTGCCATTGTGCTTGGTATGGTTGTCGGTATCTTGCTCGGTGCATTTAACGGATTTGCTTCAAACTTGCTTAAGATTCATCCGATGATCGTGACGTTGGCGACGATGACGATGTTCCAGGGTATATCATTTACGATTTCCCAGTCAAAATCATTCTTCAATTTTGATCCTGCATTTATGAATATCGGACAGGGTTATCTTGGGCCAATTTCTTATCCGATTATCATTGCTGCAGTTGTTGCAGTTGTGATGCATTTCATTCTTGAAAGAACATGTTTTGGACGATTTATTTACGCAGCAGGCGGCAATCCTGAAGCAGCCCGTCTGGCAGGTATTAACGTGGCTAAGATTAAAGTATTGGTATTTGCTATCGGTGGATTTTTATTTGCCATCGCAGCACTCCTTTTAACAGCCCGTGGCGGTTCTGCAAACTCAAATACAGGTTCAGGCGTTGCATTTGATGCCATCACAGCCTGCGTGCTTGGTGGTGTGTCATTTATCGGTGGTGAAGGTAAAGTTAAAGGCATGGTGATTGGCTGCCTGATTCTTGGTATTCTTTCAAACGGTATGCAGCTTGCCGGACTTGGTATTTACCTTCAGTTTATCGTCAAAGGTATTATCCTGATGGCATCCATCGGTTATGATACATATTCAAAGAATGCTAAAGTGAAAAAAGTTGCGAAAGCATAAAGCATAAATATCCTCTTTATAGTTACAGCCTGGGCATCACCATTGATGCTCAGGCTGTAATTTATGCATTTAAATAAATTTGAGGATAGAACTATAGCTATAAATAATAAGTAAGTCCGTGATTTTGCCTAAAAAAGAAAGACAACGTAATTCAAGTGTGTAGTATAATAAAAGTGATAAAATAAACATAAAAAATAATAAAAGTGTGATTTGTTACACAAAAATATATATTTTTATGTGATTGTGTTGTAAAAAAATTTTTTTGGAATATAATTAAAGTATAACGTAGAATACAAAAATCTCAAAAATGAAAGAGGTGGAGTTATGGAACGGTATATTTTAAAACGATTATTAGATTGGAAGAATTCGGCGTATCGCAAACCATTGATATTAAAAGGTGTTCGACAGGTTGGAAAAACATGGATATTAAAAGAATTTGGCAAACGATACTATGAAAATACGGCTTATTTTAATTTTGATGAAAATGAAGAGTATAAACAGTTTTTTGAAACTACCAAAGATGTTAATCGCATTTTACAAAATTTGATGTTAGCAAGTGGTCAAAAAATTTTGCCTGAAAAGACATTCATTATTTTCGATGAAGTTCAGGACTGTCCAAAAGTTATTAATTCAATGAAATATTTTTGTGAAAATGCACCAGAATATCATATTGCCTGTGCTGGTTCGCTGTTAGGTATTGCCTTGGCAAAACCATCGTCTTTTCCGGTAGGTAAGGTAAATTTTATGCAGATTGATCCTATGACTTTTTCAGAGTTTTTAGTTGCTAACGGTGATGAAAATTTAGCTGCATATTTGGAAAACATAAATGTCATTGAGCCAGTTCCTGATGCATTTTTTAATCCTTTATATGAGAAACTTAAGATGTATTATGTTACAGGGGGGATGCCTGAATCTGTATTAATGTGGACGGAAGCGCGAGATGTTTCTGCAATGCAGGAGGCATTATCAGGAATTATTGAGGCTTATGAGCGTGATTTTGCAAAGCATCCTAATATCAGCGAATTTCCAAAAATTTCTATGGTTTGGAAGTCTATTCCTTCTCAGCTGGCAAGAGAAAATAAAAAATAGTAGAATTTTCTGCCGTTCCACACAATAAAATTTGATAGGTAAAACGCTGAAAAGCCGCATAAAC
>CAKRHR010000072.1 GCA_934339005.1 uncultured Catenibacillus sp.
GTAGTATTGGTGGTAAAACAGGCGTTGATTTTGATGCGTACAAAAACATGGTAGGTGCATTTCATCAGCCTAAGTTAGTATATATTAACTTGGCAACATTAAAAACACTTAAAGAAAAGGAATATCTATCAGGCATGGGTGAGATTATCAAACATGGTCTGATTAAGGATATGGATTACTATGAGTGGATTAAAGCCAATTTAAAAGGCGTATTGGACCGCGACCTTACAGTGATGGAGGAAATGGTTTATCGCAGTTGTGATATCAAACGCCGGGTTGTTGAAAGCGATCCAAAGGAACTGACAGGCGAGAGAGCGTTGTTAAATTATGGACATACCATTGGCCATGCTGTTGAAAAGTTAATGAATTTTTCAATGCTTCATGGAGAATGTGTTGCGGTGGGAGCTGTTGCTGCAGCATACATATCGATGAAACGTGGTTATATTTCGGAAGCAATGTATCAGGATATCAGAGATTGCTTTAAGATGTATCGTTTGCCTGTTCAGGTTGAAGGCCCGGATGCAGAAAATGTTCTTAAGACAACAAGAATGGATAAGAAGATGGATGCCGGACACATCAAATTTATTTTGTTAAATCCTCAGGGACATGCTGTGGTTGATCATACAGTGACAGACGATGAGATGCGTGCGGCAATTGCTGAAATTATATGTAAATGAAATTATGATATGAGTGTCAAAAGTAAATTTTGCCACTCATTGATGTTATGAATAAAAAGATGCATGTCTAATTTATGCCTTTAGAAGCATATCAGCGAAATAAATACCGGATAGAATGTTTTTAGTTTTATATTTTAGTTTTATAGTTTTATAATAGTAAAAAGTTATAAATCCGGAAAATGAATCATTGCAGGAGAAAATAATTTATGAAATATATCAAAGCAATCATTGGCGTTGTTTTGCTTGTGATTTTGGACCAGATTACAAAATGGCTTGCTGTGAAATATCTGATGCCAGGTGGACCAAAGGTACTTATTGAAAACGTCTTTGAATTAAGATATCTTGAGAACCGTGGTATGGCATTTGGTATGATGCAGAATCAGAAAGTATTTTTTGTCATTATGACATTGATTATTGTTGCGGCACTGGTTGTATTTTATGCTAAGGTGCCGGATACAAAGCGTATGTTGCCGATGCGTATTCTTGCAGTATGCATTATGGCGGGGGCACTTGGAAATTTTATTGACAGAGTGCGTCAGTCCTATGTTGTGGATTTCTTTTATTTTAAATTAATTGATTTCCCGATTTTTAATGTGGCAGATATTTATGTGACCGTGTCAGCAATCGTATTTCTTGTGCTTGTATTGTTTTATTACAAAGAAGATGATTATGCCTTTTTAAGTAGAAAAAAGAAAGCTGATGCTGGTAAAGCTAAAGATGCAGACTCTGAAAAATAAAGTGTAAATCTGATTGAAATTAACCTTATTTAATTTAATGAATTTAATTAAATAAAGGTTATACTTATGAAAGGTTATTACTTATGAAATGATTTCAGTGAAATTAAGAACAGTAAAATGTTTTAAATTTTAGAAAATGAATCGTTAAAATAATAATCATTAAAATTAATAAGGAGAAATCCTCTTAAATGAACACAGATATTTTAAATTTTATTGTTGAACCTGAATTTCAGGATTTGCGTATTGATAAATACTTAAGTACGATGATGCCTGAACAGTCAAGGTCATATATACAGAAGCTGATTAAAAATGAAGCCGTATTTGTCGATTTAAAGCCTGTTAAAAGCAATTATAAGGTTTCTGATGGACAGAGCGTAGAAGTGCACCTTCCTGAGCCTGTCAGCCTTGATGTAGAGCCTGAGAATATTCCGCTGGACATTATTTATGAAGATGATGATGTTATTTTGATTAACAAACCAAAGGATATGGTTGTTCATCCGAGTGCAGGACATGAGCATCATACGATCGTGAATGCGGTGCTGTATCATTGTGATGGACATTTATCGTCCATTAACGGTGTTTTAAGGCCGGGAATTGTACACCGTATAGATAAAGATACGACAGGTGTTATTGTTGTCTGTAAGACAGATAAAGCGCATAATAGTCTGGCTGAGCAGCTTAAGGAACATAGTATTACGCGAAAGTATCATGCGATTGTCTATAATAATTTTACAGAAGATGAAGGTACTGTAGATGCACCTATTGGCCGTTCGATGAATGACCGTAAGAAAATGGCAATTAACCGAACAAATGGTCGGAATGCGGTAACACATTATAAAGTATTGAAACGTTTCGGACAGTATACCTATATTGAATGCCAGCTTGAAACAGGGCGTACGCATCAGATTCGTGTACACATGGCAAGTATAGGGCATCCGTTACTTGGAGATACAGTTTACGGACCTGCAAAATCACCTTTTGGCAATTTGCAGGGACAGACTTTACACGCAAAGGTACTTGGATTTGTACATCCGACAACTGGTGAATACGTTGAATTTGACACACCGTTGCCGGAATACTTCAAGAAGCTTTTAGATAAGCTGGAAATAAAATAATTGGATAAATAAAATAAAAAGCAGGTATAAAAATCTATATGATTTGCATTATTTGATAATTTAATTGATAAGGCAGACAGGATATAGGCAAATATAAAGAAACAGTAAAAATACCTGCTTTTTATTTGCGACATATATCTTTGCGCCAAATACGGATTTATTGCAAAGATTGACCTTGACAAAGGTGAATACTATCACATATAATCATTTCAGACGCAAATTTAATGCAAAATGTCGATATGATGTGTTTCTGTTTATAGGCATTTATGTTATATGTTATTTATGTTATATGTTATAGCTATTTATGTCTTTATATAGTAATTTATATCTATATTATGTTTATTCATGGTTATGTTTATTTATGTTGATGAGGTGTTTTATATATGAGTAAGCCAATATCTTATTATGAACAAAAAAATATGGATTACACGACAAAGCTTCGTGAAGTTCTTGCAGAACTACCTGCCTTTTGCAGGGATTTTTTCAGAGCTATGGAACCTAAAACTCAGCCTAAAACACGGATTTCCTATGCGTATGATTTACGGATTTTCTTTAATTTCCTTATTGAGAAAAATCCGGTATTTAAGGATTATGCGTTGGCTGATTTCAAATTATCTGATCTGGATAAGCTTCAGGCAGTCGATATTGAGGAATACGAAGAATATCTTAAGTTGTATGATGCTTCAGGTGATAAGACAATCACTAATACAGAGAAAGGTTTGGCACGTAAAATGTCATCTTTGCGCAGCTTTTATAATTATTACTTTAAGCATCTGATGATTACGACAAATCCACCGATGCAGGTGGCCATGCCAAAGTTGCATCAAAAAGCAATCATACGTTTGGATGTTGATGAAGTCGCTGAATTACTGGATTATATTGAAAATTGCGGTGAATCTTTGAGTGGTCAGAAAAAAGTTTATTATGAAAAAACAAAATATCGTGATTTGGCTTTAATTACACTGCTCTTAGGTACAGGTATCCGTGTGTCTGAATGTGTAGGTCTGGATATGAATGATGTTGATTTTAAGAATAATTCTATCAAGGTGACACGAAAAGGCGGCAACCAAATGTATGTTTATTTTGGTAATGAAGTTGAAAATGCGTTATATGACTATCTTAACCAGACCAGATTGCATACTACGCCCCTGCCTGGCTATGAAAATGCCCTCTTTTTATCCATGCAGCGTAAACGAATCAGTGTGCGTTCGGTTGAGGAGCTTGTACATAAATATTCAATGCAGGTGACGCCAAACAAACATATTACGCCGCATAAATTCAGAAGTACATATGGTACAAATTTATATAGGGAAACCGGCGATATTTACCTTGTAGCGGATGTCCTGGGGCATAAAGACGTAAATACGACAAAAAAGCATTATGCGGATATGGGCGATGACCGTAGACGTATGGCTGCTTCTGCTGTTATTCTAAGGGAAAAACGTGAAGAAAAGGTCACGTTGAAAGACAATATATAAAAGATACATAAGTTTACATAAAAATATTATGTAAATCTATACATTTGAAGTATATTTTGCAAAAAATAAAATATTATAAGTAACCTTTTAAAAAGTATATAGACCTAAAGTATATAGAATAAATACGATGCAAAGGAGTTTACAACCATTTATGAAGCTTCAACAGTTATTAAGTTATACAAGGCGTGCGGTGGATGATTATCAGATGATAGAGTCCGGAGATAAAATTGCCATCGGCATATCCGGAGGCAAGGACAGTCTGACTTTATTGTATGCACTCAGTGGTCTGCGCCGCTTCTATCCTGCCCCATTTGATGTCGTAGCAATTACGGTGGATTTGGGACTTGAGGGCTTTGATTTGTCGGAGATTGAAAAGTTGTGTGAGGCATTGGATGTGCCATATCACATCGTTCATACAGAGATTGGACATATTATCTTTGACGAACGTAAGGAAAAGAATCCATGCTCGCTGTGTGCCAAGATGCGTAAAGGTGCATTTAATCAGAAAGCAAAGGAACTTGGCTGTAATAAGATTGCTTATGGACATCACAGAGATGACCTGGTGGAAACGATGCTGCTGTCACTGCTCTTTGAGGGGCAGTTCTACTCGTTCTCTCCAAAAACATATCTTGAACGTATGGATATCACACTGATTCGTCCGCTACTCTATGTGAAAGAAGCAGATGTGATAGGATTTAAAAATAAATATCACTTGCCGGTAGTAAAAAGTCCATGTCCGGCAAATGGATATACAAAAAGGGAATATGTGAAAGAACTCTCGCATCGTCTAAATTGCGAGCATCCTGGTGCAACTGAACGTATGTTTTCTGCAGTGATTCATGGAGATATCAAGGGTTGGCCGAAGCGAGTTGAGCATCTGCAGGATTCTGAACAGAATAATATGGCAGAATAAGAAGCTGACCTTCATAGATATAGCCATCTTTACCCAAGTCATTAGATGCGATGATATCCTGAATATAGTCATTAATGGAAGCTGTATATGTGTGGTCCATATGGCTGTCGGCAATACTCCAGAGTGAATCTCCGGAAACAACCACGTAGCTTGTAAAACACTTTACAGTGTTTTGGGGAATGTCTGTACTGGCAGAGGCATCAATGCCCTTTAAAAAGCGTGTAAAAGTCAGAGAAAACACAACCAGAATCAGACCCATAATCACTGTTTTCTTTAATTTGTAATTCATAATCATAACCCCTCTCTTGTTCATATAACAAACAATAAATATTGATAAAAATAAAAGATGATGTCAGGGTCAAAAGGTATTTTGCCCCCTAACTTGATTAGTAAGCAGATGATGAGTGTATGTGATAAATATAGTCTGTCACAAACACAAGTTCTGCGAACATCTGTTTTGTAATTGCATTATAACGAACGGACGTTCACTTGTCAATGCTTTTTTGAAAAAATTCAAACAAATGTTTGCAAAAATATGTTCGGCATGGTATGATAGAGTTAATAAATTGTAAGTATGACGGAGGTAATATAGTATATGAGTAAAGGAAAGATTTCTGCAAAGCAACAGGAAATTCTTGATTATATTAAATCATGTATTCTCGCAAAGGGTTACCCACCTGCTGTTCGTGAGATTTGTGAGGCTGTTCATTTAAAGTCAACCTCCTCAGTGCACTCTCATCTGGAAACACTTGAGCGAAATGGCTTTATCAGACGTGACCCGACAAAACCAAGAGCAATTGAGATTATTGATGAAGAATTTGCCCTGGAACGTCGTGAGATGGTGAATGTGCCGATTATTGGTACTGTGACAGCCGGAGAACCGATTCTGGCTCAGGAGAACATTCAGGACTACTTTCCTATTCCTGCACAGATGCTTCCAAACAAACAGATATTTATGTTGTGTGTTCGTGGGGAAAGTATGATTAATGCAGGTATTTATGATGGCGATAAGGTGATTGTGTCACAGCAGGCCAATGCGGATAATGGCGATATTGTGGTGGCTCTGGTGGATGACAGCGCTACAGTGAAGCGATTTTATAAAGAAGATGGTTTTTACAGACTTCAGCCTGAAAATGACACGATGAATCCGATTATTGTTCAGAATGTGGAAATTTTAGGTAAAGTTATTGGCCTGATGCGTATGGGCATGTAATAATGTTTTCGGAATAATATTGATATTTCTTTGTTATAATGGTATGATGTAAAGGCGTAATAAAATGTCGTGGATGCGGCGTTTTATTACGTTTTTGATGTTAAAAAATTGCGACATTTAATTTATATTCCGGTTGTTTATAGATAATATTATTAGTAATAGTATTTATAGACAATGCTATTATAGATGACAATGCTTTTTTAAGTGTAATGCAGCAATTTGAAGCCATCAACGAATGAAAAAATTTTGAATTGAATAGGGAGAACTTTTAATTATGAAGAATATTCTTGTTGGACAGTCCGGCGGGCCTACTGCTGTGATTAACGGAAGCCTTTATGGCGTCATCAAGGAAGGTATTTTATTTAAGAGTGAAAAAGTTGATGCGATTTACGGTATGGTGAATGGCATCGAGGGGTTTTTAAATGACAGATATTTAAATCTTGAGGAAGAATTTTCAACAGAAACACTGGAGTATCTTAAGACAACACCGGCAGCTTATCTTGGCTCATGCCGTTATAAATTGCCTGAAGATATTAATGATGAGGTATATCCTCGTCTGTTTGAGAAGTTTGAAGCCTTAAATATTGGCTACTTCTTCTATATTGGTGGTAATGATTCCATGGACACGGTAAGCAAGCTTTCAAGATATGCAGCGCGTGTTGGCAGTGATATTCGTATCATTGGTATTCCAAAGACGATTGATAATGATCTGGTAATGACAGACCATACACCGGGATTTGGCAGTGCAGCACGTTATGTGGCATCTACAGTCAGAGAGATTGCGATTGATGCCTCTATTTACAATACGAAGTCTGTGACGATTGTAGAAATCATGGGACGTCATGCAGGATGGTTGACAGCATCTTCTGCCCTGGCTCGTCAGTTCGAGGGTGATAATCCGGTACTGATATATTTGCCTGAGGTTGATTTTGACGAAAAGACTTTTATACAGCAAATCAGCGACAAACTCGAAGAAAAGAACAATCTTGTCGTATGTGTATCTGAAGGTATTCATGATTACAAAGGTATGTTCGTCTGCGAATACGGTAATCATATGGCAACAGATAATTTCGGACATAAAATGCTTGCTGGATGCGGTAAATATCTTGAAAATCTGATCAAGAACAGTTTGGGGATTAAGGTGCGTTCTGTAGAGTTGAATGTTACTCAGCGATGCAGTTCTTTACAGATTTCTGCGACTGATCTTGACGAAGCGATTGCTGCAGGTTGTTATGCAGTTATTAGTGCGATTTCCGGACATACAGGCCAGATGGTTGCATTTGACAGAACGGATGAACCATATCATATGTACTGCTCTCTCAAAGATGTGAATGATATTTGCAACAAGGAAAAGACAGTTCCGATTGAATGGATTACATCGAATAAAGCAGATGTTACAGAGGCATTTGTCAAGTATGCTAAACCACTGATTCAGGGTGATATGCATGTGCCAACACAGGATGGTCTGCCTAAATTCGTTTACAGAAAGTAA
Source organism: uncultured Catenibacillus sp. (assembly GCA_934339005.1). GTDB lineage: Bacteria > Bacillota > Clostridia > Lachnospirales > Lachnospiraceae > CAKRHR01. The sequence goes on from CAKRHR010000072.1 coordinate 7,626, forward strand.
AAAGCTGCATAGATGAATATATGAACTAATTTATAAATGAATATAAATCATCAGCAAAATCCATTAGTTAATAAAAGTAATAAATCACAATAAAAAGTGGTGTGACAGATTAAACATATATTTGTCACACCACTTTTTATGAATATATCCAAATTTAAATTTAAATCCAAACTTTTAAAGCTCGTCACTATCAATAGAAACGCCATCTCTCCAGATACGTTCAAGGTCATAGAACATACGGTCCTGTTCAGAAAAAATGTGAATAATGATGTCGTTGTAGTCCATCAGAATCCAGTTTGCAGCGCGGTAGCCTTCAATCTGTTTTGGCTCAAATCCGGCTTTGCCAAGGGCTTCCTCAACGTTGTCAGCCATTGCCTGAACCTGATTTGTATTAGAACCACTGGCGATGATAAAGTAATCGGCGATAACTGTAACACCTGTAATATCAAGAACTTTAACATCGATTGCTTTTTTATCTTTTAATGCTTCAACTGCAATTTTTGCAGCCTGTCTTGAGTCACTCATCGTCTTCCCTCCCGAGTAAATGCTTATAATAGTTATAAGTTTCAACTGTGTGTTGGTCAATATCCTGTTTTTTGCCTTTTAAATAATCCAAAGTCTGCTGTAAAATCGCTAAAACAGCTTCATCAATATTTTCAAAGCTTAACTGTCTTAATGTGTCAAGGTTTGGTGCATTGTTTCTGCCGGGTTCAATGTAATCAGCAACAAAAACAATTTTTTCAAGCATGGTCATTGCCGGTTTGCCTGTCGTATGACAGCGGATGGCATCTAAAACCTCGTTGTCTGTAACACCGTATTTATCAGCGGCAAGCAGGGCTCCAACTTTAGCATGAAGCAAAAACGGGCTTTTGCGTTCACTGTCAGTGATTGGAATTTTGTTCTTTTCACAGGCTTTGATTAATTTTTCTGCACTGTAATGCTTGGCGCAGTCGTGAAGAATCCCGGCAAGCTCTGCTTTACTTAAGTCATAACAGTATTTCATGGCCAGACAGATGCTTGTATACTGAACACCAAGAGAATGTGTAAAACGGTGCTCACTCTGCTTTTTTTTCAGATGACGCTGTATTTCGATAATATCCATACTCATAATATTTACCTCGATTGATTTGCTTATGTGTCTAATTTAAATATAAGCGATGTTGTTCGATATATTCAGCGACAGCATCCGGTACAAAATAACGGACAGATTTTTTCATGCCTGCGCGCTCCCGAATCATCGTTGAAGATATATTCAATGTTGGGACGTGTAAAATATTAATTTTGCCGTGAAAATGCTGCTGAATGCGGTTGGCATAGCTATTTAAGGTATCTTCGTTCATATCATCCCGTGCAGCGGCAATAATGTCCGCATTAGCAAGAATAATCTCAGGATGATACCATGTTTCAAAATCACGCAATGAATCTGCACCCATAATAAAATAAAAATGTATATCAGGTACATTTTTGTGTAACGCACTCAGTGTATCTGCTGTATAAGAAACTTGTCCCTGTTTCAACTCATAATCTGAAGCTTTAAAATAAGGCACATCTTCAGCAGCCAGTGACACCATAGCCAGCCGGTGCATATCTTCAAGAATATGAATATTGCGCTTGTGCGGCGGAATGGCAGCAGGCATCAGCCATACTTCATCAAGCTGAAATTCTTTGCAGGCATTTTCAGCAATCATCAAATGTCCGTTATGAATCGGATTAAAAGTGCCGCCGAGAATACCAATTTTCTTTTCCTGACGCATTATAGTCACCTGTTAAGGAAGGATGATTTTCTTTTTGTTATCCTTGCCTTCTTTGTAAAGTACAATTTTCTTTCCGATAACCTGAACAACATCTGCATGTGTACGTTCAGCAAGATACTGTGCAATGACTTTAGGGTCATCATCACAGTTCTGGAGTACGGAAATTTTAATTAATTCTCTGGCTGCCAGTGCTTCAGATACTGCTTCTGTAAATTCCGGTGTCAGAGAACTCTTGCCAATCTGAAGAATTGGCTGGATTGTCTGAGCAAGACCCTTTAAGTAGGCTCTCTGTTTACTGTTTTTAATCATAAAACGTCCTCCGTTTATTATTTATAATAATCAAATTCAAGGTAATACATGCGTACAGTATCACCCTCCTGAATACCAAGTGCTTCAAGTTCATCAAGGATACCATTGGTTTTAAGGAATTTCTGGAAGAAATCAAAACCTTTTTCGGATTCAAGGTTTGTGTAACCA
>CAKRHR010000073.1 GCA_934339005.1 uncultured Catenibacillus sp.
TTTGGCATATGCAAAACGTAAATTGAATCCGGCATATTTAAGTGGAGCAATTAAAGAGTCGATTTTAAGAAAAATGAGCATAATTGATCTGAATAAGAAAGATGAATATTAAGAAAAGTAGATTGATGTTTTATAGTAATCAGTAGTAAACTGTACTTGTGTAAGCGTAATTCATGAGTAATGTAGCAATATTTTGCGCTTACAAAGTTACACCCGGAAAGGATTCATAACTAAATGAATATATCAATTCTCATAAATGATTTTTTAAAACAAAATATACAATCTGAAGCGGAAGTTAGAAGTAAATTAATTGTTCCTTTGTTAGAACTTTTAGGGTATCCAAAGGATTTAAGAGCTGAAGAATTTCCGGTATATGGTTATGAAGGAAGTAAGTCTTTAAAAACAAAGGCTGCAGATTTTCTTCAATTTGATTCTAATGAGTTTGATACGCACAGAGGAAAATCGGATTCAGAGATTGAATGGGTGTATAAGCATAGTTTGCTCGTGTTTGAAGCAAAGAAGCCTACAGAAAAAGTATTAGTAACTGGACAGCCGGTTTTCTATTCGGCATGGACTAAATCTGTAGCTTATATGATTTCGAATGGAATTGATATTAAAGGTTATATAGTAAATGCCAATTATACGGATACGTGTGTGTTTTCGTGTAAGGTAGAAGAAATTCCTCAAAATTGGGCAGATATAAACCGGTTAAATTACACTCAGGTTTTGCAGTTAAAGCAGACGGCATGTCAAAATGGTGCATGGACAACTCGCGGAATTTATGATGATTATAAAAATGCGATGTTGGTCCGTTGCAATGAGGTATTAAATATTTGTTGTGATAGAAATTTAGAAGAAATTTCTTATGATTTTAATATTATTGATTGTACGAAGAAAAGAAAATTTGAAGATTTATTAGAAGATTCTTGTAAAATCATCACTTCCGAACCCGGCGGTGGAAAGTCTTATTTTATGTGGATGCTTATGCGTGAATATCTGACCCGGTATACATCAGATGATAAAAAGATACCTGTACTGTTAGAGGGAAGATATTATGGCAGGGAATATGGTTCTGTTTTAGATGGAATTTATCAGGAATTGCAGATGTTTTCTGGGTTTGTGACAAAGGAAATGGTAGATAAGCGACTCAGAGACGGTGGTTTCGTAATTTTATTTGATGCATTGGATGAGGTGGAAACTGATTATGATATTCTGGTGCATACATTGCATCAACTTAGGAGAAGTACCGATAATACGATTATTGTGACTTCCAGAATACAGAATTACCGTGGAGAGTTTTGCAGCAATTTTACACATTATTCTTTAGAACCATTAGATGATGAGAAGATTGCAGACCTTTTAAAGCAATATTCTCATGGAGATATGGTTATATCTATTTATCAGATTCCGAAGCGATTATTAGAAATTATACGCACACCACTGTTTTTGAAAATGTTTGTTGCGATATCCAGAAATAAAACTGAATATAGAATCCCTTCGAATCATACAGCATTATTTGAAGCATATGTTTCACAGAAAATGAAAGAATTGTCATGTTCTTTATTTGATGAAACAATTATAAAGTCTGTATTAGCGAAGTACGCTTTGTATAGTATCGAAAATGAAGATAGCACGGATGAATTTTTTGAAATTTTAAAGCAAAATTGTGACAAAATAGATCCAACTAAAATATATGATAAAATATGGAAGACAGGTTTGATTTCTAATGGATTACAAGGAATTAAATTTTATCATAAAGCATTGCAAGAGTTTTTCGCTGCATTAAAATTATCTGCATTGGATGAAACAAGTCTTACAAATTGGTTGGAACAAAATGTTTTTGATGAAAAATATGATGAAGTAATATGCTATCTGACAGGAATTTTATCGAATCAGAGAAAACAGACTTTTGTTTTGGATTATTTAGAGTCGCATAATTTGAAATTGTATATCCGTGCATTAAAAGCCAGAAGAAATTTTTCTGCGATAGAAACAAAGTTGGATTATCAGTATGCACAAGATTATTTTACTCAGATTATGAAGACATATGAAACAATTATTCAGGTGTTTTTTTATCATATTAAACATGTATTTGATGGATATCGTATAAATGATTCAGGAAAATTATGTATTTCCGGGAATATGAATTTTTCAAAAGAAACAATTTCGATGATTATATATGAAGGAAACCCGGAAGAGAAAACACTTAATATTTCTATATCAGGTAAGCAGGAAGTACAGATGTTTAAAAGCGATGGAAGTGAGATTTCAATATCCTCGTTAGTATATACTTGTGGAAACAGGCATGAAAGATTTTATAATCTGGGATTATTATCTTACGGTTTTGATTCTGCCAGAGAAATTGCTGTTGATATCATAAAGAAACAGTTGGCGGAGGCTATAAAACAGCAAAGTATGTTCGACATTTATTTAGATGTACTGTTAGTGGAACGGACAGAAAAAATGCTGAAAAAATTTAGAAATAAACATCATATAGCCAAATCCGAAAGAGATGAGTTCAGTTTATATACGAATGATATTGAATCTTTAATTCATAAAATAAGTGAAGCCGGAGTCCATGATCCAGAAACAGAAGCAATATTGATATTTTGTAAATTACTAAAAAGTAAAATGGATACAGCCCGGAATTATTTAGATGTCCGACCTGATTTACAATTGGAAGCAGGAAGGACTTCATATTGGTTTGATGAACTGTATTCCGATTCTCAATTGGTCAAAAAAATCAATAAAATACTTGTTTTATCAAATGAAGCGATTCGTAAAATAACTTCGGAATATGTTCCTGTTTTGGAATTATCCATGAACAGAAAAATTGGTATAGTTTATCGCCAGGGTAAATGTTCCGGGGTCAGTTATATAAAAGTAAAATCATCTTCTGATGAGGATACAGCACCGATTATTGAATTTCGGGAAAAAGAAATCAATACATATCCTGTGTTAGATTCTTATTATACCGATCAATTAGAGAAAATCAAAAAAACAGAAAGTGATATCGTAGGTGCATATTCAGCGATTTTAAGCTTATATTTTGGAGATAATGTTTTTCATGATCTGATTTACGGGGAAGTAAAAGATTTGTTTAAAGAATTGTTTGGAAAACTTTAACAGGAGAAAATTTGATGAAATATGATTATTTAGTTATAGGCTCAGGTCTTTACGGCGCGATTTTTGCGCATGAGGCGAAGGCACATGGAAAGTCAGTTTTAGTAGTGGATAAGCGTCCAAATATTGCAGGTAATATCTACACTGAGAATATAGAAGGGATTAATGTGCATAAATATGGTGCGCATATTTTTCATACAAATAATAAAAAAGTTTGGAATTATATTACGCAGTTTGCAGAATTTAACCGTTTTACAAATAGTCCTGTGGCTAATTATAAGGGCGAGCTTTATTCATTACCATTTAATATGTACACATTTAATAAGATGTGGGGCGTAGTGACTCCTGAGGAGGCTGCGGCAAAGATTGAAGAACAGCGCAGCGAGATTACTGGTGAACCGAAGAATCTGGAGGAACAGGCGATATCTCTTGTAGGCCGTGATATTTATGAGAAGCTGATTAAGGGTTATACCGAGAAACAGTGGGGCAGAGATTGCAAGCAATTACCTGCGTTTATTATTAAACGTTTGCCTGTGCGCCTGACCTTTGATAATAATTATTTTAATGCTTTGTATCAGGGTATACCTATTGGCGGTTATACGAAATTGATTGCAAATTTATTGGATGGCATTGAAGTTCGCCTGAATACAGATTATCTGGAATATAAGGATGAACTGGATGCGTTGGCAGACAAGGTTGTTTATACAGGTCCGATTGATGCTTATTTTGATTACAGACTCGGGACTTTGGAATATCGGTCTGTGCGTTTTGAAACGGAAATTCTGGACAAGCCTAATTTTCAGGGAAATGCTGCAGTGAATTACACTGACAGGGAAACACCTTGGACGCGGATTATTGAACATAAATGGTTTGAATTTGGAAAAGATGAAAATGGTAATGACCTTCCAAAGACAATCATCAGCCGTGAGTACAGCAGTGAATGGAAACCGGGCGATGAACCGTATTATCCTGTAAATGATGAAAAGAACAGTCTGCTTTATTCTGAATATAAGCAACTGGCAGATGCTGAAGAAAATGTGATTTTCGGTGGTCGTCTTGGTGAGTATAAATATTATGATATGGACCAGGTGATTGCTGCGGTATTGGACAGATGTGAGAGAGAATTATAAAAAAATATGAAAAGTTGTAGATGATTTTTCATAAGGATAATTCAAGGGTAAAAATCAAAGTAAAGAATATTAAAAAGAGGTACTTCCTATTGCGGCAAATATTTAGAAATTATAAATTCTGGCTTATATTAACGTTGATATGGGTGATAGTGATGTTTTATTTATCACATCAAAATGGTGAAGAAACGGCGGATACCAGTATGGGATTAGCGGAGTTTTTGCATAAGCTGCCATATTTGAATAAGATAAATATCGATGTTTTGAACATGTTTTTGCGTCGTTTAGCACATGTGACCCTGTTTTTGTTGTTTACGATTTTAATTGGCATAGTCGTTGAAATGGCAAAATGGACAAAATGGGTGCTTGTGTTACCTTTCTTTGCGTGTTGGTTTGATGAATTTACGAAGCCATGGATTCAGGGCAGGCATTTTGATTGGTTTGATGTGGGACTGAATGCGATCGGGTGTTTAATTGGAATTGGTATTGTAAAATTGATTTCGTATAAGTTATGGTGAATTGTTTGAAGATATTGTCTGTGGAAAAATTAAATTATTAAATCTGCATTAGCGATATCATTAGCGATATTATATAAGGATATTTGCATAATAAATTGCAAATATATGAAATTTTCCTCTAGCTTTTTACAAAAAACATGATAAAATATGTAAGAGGTTATATTCATTTGTATGAATAAATATTCATAACATACATGAAGGAGGATTTATTATGAAAATGAAAAAGATTTTTAGCGTATTAGTAGCTGCAGCATGTGTCTTTTCAATGGCAGCCTGTGGTGGTAACTCAGGAAATTCAAACTCAGATGCAAACGGTGATGCATCTGATAACAGTGCATCTGCAAATACTGCAAAAGTAATTGATGTAGATTTAACAGAGGAAGAATATGCATTTGGTGTAGATAAAAACCAGATGGATCTTCTGGAACAGACAAATACTTTCATTGAAAAAATTAAGGCTGACGGAACACTGGATGCTATCTGTGACAAATATTTTGGCGGTGGTGAACCTGAAGCAGTTGAATCTGCAGAACTTGACAGTTCAAAAGACCAGTTAGTTGTTGCAACAAATGCTGCATTTGAACCTTTTGAATATACAAAGGGTGACCAGTATTACGGTATTGATATGGAAATCGCAAAGCTGCTTGCAGATGAACTTGGCAAAGAGCTTGTTATCCAGAACATGGATTTTGATGCGGTATGTTTATCTGTTAGCCAGCAGAAATGTGATATTGCGATGGCAGGTCTGACAATTAATGAAGAAAGAAAAGAATATGTTTCATTTACAGATTCTTATTACCAGGCTTCTCAGAGACTGATTGTACCAAGTGCAGATACAACATTTGATGATTGCAAGACTGCTGACGAAGTTGCTGCTAAGCTTGCTGAATTAAGTGCATCAGATAAGATTGGTGTTCAGGCAGGTACAACAGGTCAGTATTATGTAGAAGGCAGCGATGACTGGGGCTTTGCCGGACTTCCTGCTGAATGTGTCACATATAAGAGTGGTTCTCTGGCAGTTCAGGATATGTTAAATGGCAATATTAAATATGTCATTATCGATGCTGCTCCAGCGAATGCTATTACTGCATCTATCAATGCAATGCAGTAATTTTGGCGAAAGATAGAGAATTTTACTATGGGTAATTTTGATCAAAAAGTAAGTAAGTTCATAGAGATATTCTGGGAACAGAACGGCTGTAATAAAGTCATTCAGGGTCTTGAAAATACATTGATGATTGCTGTTGCAGGTCTGATTATCGGTATAATTATCGGTACATTGATTGCAACGGTGCGTGTACTTCCAAAGTACAAAACATTGCCAAGAGTATTAAATGCTATTTGCAGTTTTTATGTGGCATTGTTCCGTGGAACGCCTATGGTTGTACAGTTGCTTGTATTTTATTATGTTTTATTGCCGATAATGGGTGTAAAAATTGCCGGTGTACAGGTGTCTATGCTTGTATTTGGATTAAACAGCGGAGCATATATTTCTGAAATTATGCGAAGCGGTATCCAATCTGTTGACCCGGGTCAGATGGAAGCCGGACGTGCAGTTGGTCTGAGTTTTGGAACAACTATGGTAAAGATTGTTATTCCGCAGGCCATCAAAAATATTTTACCGACTCTTGGCAACGAATTTATTTCCCTGATTAAGGAAACATCCGTTGTGAGCTTTGTCGGTGCGACAGATTTGTATGTAGCATTTAATTATATCGGAAGTAACAGTTACGAATTCATGGTTCCATATCTTGTCATGGCATTGATTTATATTGTCCTTGTACTGATTATTTCTTTATTAATCAAATTGATGGAAAGGAGCCTGAAGAAGAGTGATAGACGTAATTAATCTTAAAAAAAATTTTGGCGACGTCGAAGTTTTAAAGGGCATCAATATGACTGTCAATAAGGGCGATATTGTAGCAATTATCGGACCGTCAGGCTCTGGTAAGAGTACATTGCTCAGATGTCTGAACTGTATGGAGGACCCAACCTCAGGTCAGATTATTTTCAATGGCGTTGATATTGCAGATATGAAGGTTAATATCAATATTCATCGAAGAAAGATGGGCATGGTTTTTCAGCATTTTAATTTGTTTAACAATAAAACAGTGCTTGAAAACATTATGCTGGCACCGGTATATACAAGATGCCAGGAATTAAGAAAAGCGAAAAGACATAAAAAATCAGGTGCTGGTAAAGAAAATCAGGATAATGGTCAGATATCAGCAACAATGACAAAGAAGCAGATTAAAGAAGAAGCCAGAGCGCAGGCAATGGATTTGTTAAAGCGTATTGGCCTTGAGGATAAGGCAGATGTTTATCCATCCACATTGTCTGGTGGACAGAAGCAGAGAATTGCGATTGTCAGAGCACTTGCCATGAATCCGGATGTGATTTTGTTCGATGAGCCGACATCAGCCCTTGATCCGGAAATGGTCGGCGAAGTTCTGGAGTTGATGAAACAGCTTGCAGAGGAAGGTATGACGATGGTTGTTGTCACCCATGAGATGGGCTTTGCAAGAGAAGTTGCTTCCAGAGTCGTATTTGTTGATGAAGGTGTCATCAAAGAGGAAGCAAGCCCGCAGGAATTCTTTGAACATCCAAAAGATGCAAGATTGAAAGAATTTTTGTCGAAAGTGTTATAAAACAAAATAGAGTTTACAAATAATAAAATTCCGAATTGGTATTCAACGATGAATTATTTCACTCAGATACTAATTCGGAATTTTTTAATAGAAAATTATATTTTAAGGAATAATATGCAATGAAAATCATGTATGAATATAAAGCCATCTTAATGACAAAGTACCTTTGCAAAATATATTTGCATAAATTGCAACAAGAAATTGGAATTGCATATGTTTATATGTTTGCGGTATAATATGCTTAAGGGATTCCTCTAAAAGAAAGCAGGAGGAATTAAATGAAAAAGACTTTACAGGAACTGACGATTAAAGATCCATTTATGTTTGCAGCAATTATGTCTGATGAAGAACAGTGCAAAAAATTTCTTTCATTGGTATTAAAAAAGGAAATTTTAAAGGTAACAATTATTACTGAAAAAACAGTAGTGTATCATCCTGAATATCATGGTATTCGATTGGATGTCCTGGCTGTTGAAAAGGGTAGTCAGAGTCGATTTAATGTAGAAATGCAGGTTAAAGATAAGAAAAATTTATCTAAACGATGTCGCTATTATCATGCGCAGCTTGATATGGATGCTTTGCTGACAGGGGTAGATTATAATGAATTACCTGATACATATGTGATTTTTATCTGTGATTATGACCCATTGGGAATGAATCTTTACAGATATACGATTGTGAATCAATGTCAGGAAAATGGACAGATTATTCAGGATGGTAACCATACGATATGGTTAAGCACAAAAGGACAGAATGCCTGCGATGAACCGGAAGAACTTGTGGAATTTCTGAAATATGTGGACAATCCGAAAAAATTAAACGACTCAGAAGATACAGGTGATTTTGTTAAATCTTTAAAAAAGCAAATTGCTGCGATTAAAAGGAATCGTGACTGGGAGGCGAGATTTATGCTGTTTGAGGAAATGTTGAAAGATGAAAGGGAGGAAGGCCGTGTGGAAGGATATAGAACAGGCCGAGCGGAAGGATTAGAGGAAGGCCGGGCGGAAGGATTAGAAGCAGGTCGGGCGGAAGGATTAGAGGCAGGTCGAGCGGAAGGATTAGAGGCAGGCCGGGCGGAAGGATTAGAGGCAGGTCGAGCGGAAGGATTAGAAGCAGGCCGACGCGAGAGCGAAAAAGCTTTACAAAAATTTAACCAGCTTATTCAGTTGTTGGCGGCAAACAATCGAGTGAATGATGTTATTAAGGCAGCAAGTGATATGGAATATCAGGAACAATTGCTCAAAGAATTTAATCTTGAATAATTAAGGATAAGAATATTATAGTACAAATGATAAAGTTGAAAAAAATAAAATGAAAAATAGAATGAAAAATGTAAACAGCTATACTCAGAACAAAATAAAGAGGAATCCTGTTTACAAAAGATAAAAAAGGTTGTGAATGATGAGTTTGGTTCTTTCTGAATTTTGGGTATAACCAAATGAAACATTAGCGGGTATCAAATTGATACCCGCTTGTTTTATAA
>CAKRHR010000074.1 GCA_934339005.1 uncultured Catenibacillus sp.
ATGCACAGGAATACGAATTGTTCTTGCCTGGTCTGCAATGGCACGGGTAATAGCCTGACGAATCCACCATGTCGCATAAGTACTGAATTTGTAACCTTTTCTGTAATCAAACTTTTCAACCGCTTTAATCAGACCAAGGTTACCTTCCTGAATCAGATCCAAAAACAGCATACCGCGGCCAACATATCTTTTTGCAATGCTGACAACAAGACGCAGGTTAGCTTCTGCAAGACGCTTCTTAGCCTCCTCATCGCCTTCTTCCATACGCTTTGCAAGTTCAATCTCCTCATCTGCACTTAACAGAGGAACTTTACCAATCTCTTTTAAATACATACGTACAGGGTCTTCAATGCTGACACCTTCAGGAATAGATAAGTCAATTTTTTCAAGATCTTCATCTTCTTCAAGCAGCAGATCGTCATCTGGAAGATCGTCGTCATCATCACTTGTAATTCTAAGTACATCGATGTTATTTTCCTCGAGATACTCATAAATTTTCTCTATCTGTTCTTCATTTAACTGGATGTCACCAAAAAAGTCGTTAATCTCCTGAAATTCAAGTACACCTTTCTTACGTTTCGCATATGGAATCAGTTCTTTAAGTTTTTCCTGAAATTTCAAAATATTTTCATCCATTTTTTAATCCTCCTGGTAATTTGTTTATATTCTATCCATCCTATAAAGAAATATGCAATGTCTTAAGTGCCGCTTTTTCCTTTATAACAGACTGTAACGTCTGGATGTCTTTTGCATTTTTACTTCTATATTCTATACTGCTTTTCTTTATCTTCAGTACAGTTTCATTCAGCGCCTTTTCCCTGACAGCCGGATCTGAATCATCCCTGATGGTCGTATTAAACAGTGCAGCCACAAGCGACTGTTCTTCTTTATCATCAAACTGATTCACAATACGTGCCGGCGTTACCGTCTTTGTCGCATTGTACTCGTCAAATAATAACTGTGCTGTCCGGTGATAGACAGGCTCTCTGAAATCCTCCGGTCCGATATAACGGCCAACCTTCGGAATCAAAGCCGGATCATCTGCAAGCCAGGTCAAAAGCAACTTCTGACTCGTCAGAAGACTGCCCTCCTTCTGACGGCGCTTCGCTGTATCTGTATCTGTATTTGCAGTTTCTCTTGGCGTTTCCTTCACATAACCAACCTTAGCGCCATAGCTGTTGACAAGCTTCTGCAAATCAGCAAATGCAATATGATACCTTCTGGCAATTGCCTCAATGTAGTTGTTACGTTCAAGTTCCTGTGGAAACTCTAGCATCTTTTTTGCCACTTCATTGAAGAAATCCGTCTTTCCCTGAGGGTCATTAAAATCATAGGATTTCTCAAGCACCGAAATCTCAAACATAAAACTATTCTCCGCATCTTTGATACGTTCCTCATAGGCTTCTTTGCCGAGATTTTTGATAAATTCATCCGGATCCTTGTACGGATTCATATGAATAATTTTAATCTTTAACCCTGCTTCCTTTAGAATCGGGATTGCTCTGAGAGCTGCCTTTACACCTGCACCATCACTGTCGTAGGCCAGATAAACTTCATCAACGTAACGTTTAATCAATGAAGCATGCGGACTTGTAAATGCTGTACCAAGACTTGCAATCGTATTTGTAAAGCCTGCCTGATGCATGGAGATCACATCCATGTAACCCTCACATATAATAAAATACGGTTTTCTGGATACTCTGGCAAAATTTAATCCATATAATGTCCGGCTCTTGTCAAATATCTTTGTTTCGGGAGAGTTTAGGTACTTTGGCTCACCCTCACCCATCACTCGGCCACCAAATCCGACAACACGGTTATTGGCATCCATAATCGGAAAAATCGCTCTGTTCCAGAACTTATCATGTGGTCCGCGTTTTTCATCATAAGTTACAAGCCCGGACTCTTTAATCAGTGCATCACTGTAGCCTGACTGTTTCAAATAATGATATAATCCATTACCAAACTTCGGTGAATAACCAAGGCCAAAATGTATCAGAGTTTCCTTTGTCAGCCCTCGTCCGGTCAGGTAATCCAGTGCCTGCCTGCCCTCAGGTCTTGAAAGCATATAATAATAGTACTTTGCAGCAGCCTTCTGAATGTCCAGGAGTTGTTGACGCACGCTTGCCTGCCTGCGGCTCTCCGCATCCATCTCTACCTCCGGCAGTGCAACACCTGCCCTGTCTGCCAGACTCTTAACTGCCTCCTGAAATGTAAAATTCTCGTATTCCATAACGAAAGTAAATACATTGCCACCCGCACCACAGCCAAAGCAATAATACATCTGCTTTTGTCTGCTGACTGAAAATGACGGTGATTTTTCATTATGAAACGGACAGAGTCCAAAATAAGAACTGCCTTTCTTCTGAAGCTTTACAGAGCCTGATATAACATCCACGATATCATTCTTGCTTCTGACTTCTTCAATTAAATCATCCGAATAAAACATATCAATACACCTTCCATGAAGATGGAATACATAATTCTTCGTATACAGATATGGCATACTGGTCTGTCATACCCGCTATGTAATCACATACTACTTTTTCTTTCGGTTCGTCAGTCTTCTCAATCAGATAAATATACTCCTCACTCATCTGTGCTATATGTTGATTATAATAATCATACAATCGTTCAAGTAACTGCTGTGCCTTAGTCTCCTCGCCTTTGGCTTTCGGATTCGTATATACATTCGCAAACATGTATTTTCGAAGACCGAGCATCGCCGCCTCCACATCTGCAGACATGTATATATCCGGCTGGTCAAAGCTGTTTCTGATAATATCATGTATCAGTGTATCAAGCCGCTCCTTTGAGCTATGTCCAAGCACTTCTGTATAACACAGCGGAATCTCATCTTCAACGATAATCTGGCCGCGAATCGCATCATCTATATCATGATTAATATAAGCAATCTTATCTGATAAGCGAACAACCTTACCTTCAAGTGTTGACGGCATCCGTGACATGGAATGATTGCGCATGCCATCTCTGACCTCATATGTCAGATTCAGACCCTGACCGTTCTTCTCAAGCAACTCAACAATCCGGACACTTTGCATGGCATGATTAAATCCATAAGGGCAAACAGCATCCAATGCAGCTTCACCGGAATGTCCAAAGGGCGTATGCCCCAAATCATGTCCAAGCGCAATCGCTTCTGTCAAATCTTCATTCAGCCGAAGTGCTCTTGAAATCGTCCGTGCAATCTGTGACACTTCCAGTGTATGTGTCAGCCGTGTCCTGTAGTGATCCCCTCTCGGTGCTAAGAACACCTGTGTCTTGTGCTTCATGCGTCTGAATGCCTTTGCATGCAAAATTCTGTCCCTGTCACGCTGATAACATGGGCGGATATCACAGGACTTCTCCTCACTGTCACGACCTCTGCTCTGACTGCTTAAAGAGGCGTAAGGACTTAAATAGGCTCTTTCCAGAGCCTCTGCATGTTCGCGTATCGTCATAAAATCCCCCCCGTCTTACATTCGATATCTTTGGCGATAAATATTCAGGCAAACGCCAAAAACAAAATATTTTGCATCTCCCTGAATATTTATCTGTGTTTAAAAGTTCAAAAACATCGCACATCTGTGCATGCACAGACAGCTAAATATCATTTGTAATCGTCAGGAAAAGATTCCTACATATAAAATATTCTACACATTTATTAAAATTCCTTTACAAAAAATCAAAATACGGGCATAATGAAATGCATAATCATTTCAGAAATGATGATGAACAATCAGAACAACACAGATAAGAGGTCAATATGAAACATTCTCAAATTGAACAATTTCAGACAACATTAATCGCCTGGTATCATCAGCACGGTCGCGAACTGCCATGGCGTCAGACTAAAAATCCTTATTATATATGGGTCAGTGAAATCATGCTGCAGCAGACACAGGTAGATACTGTACGCAGCTACTATACCCGTTTTATAGAGCAATTCCCCGATACAAAAAGCCTTGCCAAAGCTAACGAGGACAGTGTATTTAAATTGTGGGAAGGACTTGGTTATTACCGCAGAGCCGCCAATATGATGAAGGCTGCACAGATGGTAGAACAGGATTTTAACGGTCACTTTCCTGACAATTATGAAGATATTTTAAAGCTTAAGGGCATTGGAAATTATACCGCAAGTGCCATTTCAAGCATTGCCTATGGCATTCCAAAGGGTGTTGTGGACGGCAATACTCTGCGTATTATTTCAAGAATTTATAACCGACAGGATAATATCGCACTTGACCAGACAAAAAAAACTTATCAGGAAATTATGGATACTCTCATCAAAGGGGCATCCCCGTCGGATTTTAACCAGGCTATGATGGACCTTGGTGCGATGATCTGCACCCCTAAAAGAGCAAAATGCGACAGTTGCCCGGTTGCCAAATTTTGTGATGCCAAAAAGTCAGATACAGTAAATCTGCTGCCTGTAAATATCAAAAAGCGCACCAAAACAGATATGGAATATATTACTGCCGTTATTAAATATGAAGACAAATATTTTATGATTAAAAATCCTGATGGACTTTTACAAAATCTCTACGGACTTGTTCAGTATGAAGTTGAATCCCCGGCAGCCTTTGAAGACAATTTCTATAATGAATACGGTCTGACACTCAGGCTGACGGACTTTGGCAAAACTGTGAAACATGTTTTTACACATAAAGTCTGGATTATGAATGTTTACTATGGAGAAATTACAGATAACATTAAGCACATTCATCCGGATAAGATTTATGGTTTGTTTACACAGCAGGAGCTTGTCACACAACTGCCCGTATCCACGGCCCACCAGAAAGCACTGCGCTGCTTTCCGATATAACTGCAAATAAAGCATCTGACTGTAACTTTTTGTCAGGTGCTTTATCTGAGTATTTTTAGCGCTATTTAAATGGATTCTTCTAATATCTCTATTTCTTTTATATTACTTTCATGATTATGTCACTCAAGCTTTGCAATTTCAATCGTATTATCACACAATGTCGAAGCCCGTCCGGCATCGGTCAGACGTTCAGAAAGCAACGCATTGACAGTGAGTTCATTTAAGGACTGATCAAGTTTATACACGCCCTCGGCAACAACTGTGCCTGGTGGCACATTCTCTGACACCTCCGCAAAAATCTCAATACGCGCCAGATCATTATATGCCTCAACGATATTGCCATCTGCAATACCTCTGGCACTTGCATCCTCAGTATTCATCTTAAGTGTCAGCCGACCTCGCTCATCCACTAGATCTGACCGTTCATTAAATGTTGAATTTAATGAATATAAACTTGGTCCCACCACTAATTTCAGTGGATATTTACCACCGTAGTTTTCGATATATTTTGGCATCGGATATTGAAGTGAATCGTCTTTAAAATGAATCTTACCGTCAGATGTTTTAATATCCGGCAGGTGTTTCAGTCGAAGTGAAACAGCTTTGCCCGCATCAAAATCTGCCTTTTCTTTAGCAGTCCAACGACTACGCACTTCATTGTATGCATCTATGACAGCATTGCAAATTTCTTCCTCAGACATTTTAAAATAATCTTCCTCAAAGCCCATAGCCTGTGCCAGAGCACAAAATATATTCCAGTTTGAGCGTGCTTCACCTAAAGGTGCAATGACAGGTGCAATTTTTTGCACTGTAAAATGTCCATACGGTTTTACAATATCCCAGTGCTCCGCAGAAGTATCTGCCGGAAGAATAATGTCTGCATACCTGGCTGTATCTGTCATAAATCGTTCATGTACAACAGTAAACAAATCCTCCCGCATCAGTCCCCGAATAACCTGTGTCTGTGCCGGTGCAATATCCACAGGATTGGAATTGTAAATATAAACACTCTTAATCGGTGGCTCAAGCGGTGTCTTTGTCAGTCCGTCCTCACTCAAATCAAAACCCGCCAGTGCACTGCCAAATTGATTCATATTCAGTGTGCGCACCGGATGCTTCAAAAAATCAGGACGTCTGACGATATCCGTATCAAAAGCCATACCGGAATTGATATTGCCCCATATGCCGCCGCCCGGCTTTGCAAAAGCACCAACCATCGCCGGAAGCACTGTAATACATCTTGTCGTCATCGCGCCGTTGCCATGTCTTGACATCCCTGAACCAAATATAATAACTGGTGACTTTGCTTTACCATAAAGTTCTGCCAGTGAAATAATATCTTCAGCCCGAAGCTTTGTCACAGACGCTGCCCACTCCGGCGTATATTTTCTTAATTCAGGGAAAAATTCACGGCTGCCAGATGTATATTTTCTAATAAACGTCTTGTCTGTCAGATGTGTTTTTTTCAACACATGTGCCATTGCAAGCGCCAATGCACCGTCTGTGCCCGGCGGCAGAAGAAATGTCTTGTCTGCCAGACGATGTGCCGGTGATTTGTACGTTTCAATGAGTATCACAGGCACACCACGCTTTTTAGCCTTCACAATCTGCGACTGCAGATGCACAGAAATAGCATTGACATTGGCACCCCAGATAATGATTAAATCTGAAAAACGCATTTCCTGCGGATTAATACCACGGGTACCGCCTATAATCTGCTGATACCCTACAGTTTTTGCAATCGAGCAAATCGTACGTTCAAGCGCAGATGCTCCTAATCTGTTAAAAAACGCTTCACCGCATTTATTGGACACCAGGTGCTCTGCCCCTGCATAAGAATAAGGCATAATCGCCTCACTGCCATAGGTTTCAATAATCATTTTCCATTTTTCTGAAATCTCTTTCAACGCAACGTCCCAGGATATAGGCTCAAACTGACCACTTCCCTTTGTGCCGGTACGTTTAAGCGGCGTCAAAATTCTGCCCGGATGATGAATTGTACGCTCATAATGCGTCATTTTCCTGCAGATAAAGCCACATGTTTCAGGATGTTCTTTATCCGGCCGGATATGATATACTTTTTTTCCATCTGTTTCCATTAAAAGTCCGCATGCGTCCGGACAATCGTAGGGGCATGCGGATTTTTTCCATTCTAAACAACTCATTTGGTCATTCTCTTCTGGTTGACTTCAATTAATTTTGATTTTAAATCTGCTTCCATCTTCTGCAACTGAATCTCAGCGTCACGGCGTTTTGCACGGCCTTCTTCCTGAATCTTCATCACATCATCAATGGTTGAAAGCAACATTTCGTTTGTAGCTGTCAGTGTTTCAACATCAACAACACCACGCTCTAATTCCTGTGCAGTTGCTGTTGTTGCCATCTTTAATGTTTCTGCATTTTTGCGCAGCAGAGCATTTGTCATATCTGTCACCTGACGCTGTGCTTCCGCCGCCTGTTTGGAATGATTGACTCCAAGGGCAAGTACCATCTGGCTGCGCCACAGAGGAATTGTATTAACCATCATGGACTGAATCTTTTCAGACATTAAAATATCATTATTCTGAATCAGACGAATCTGTGGTGCCATCTGCATGGATACCATACGTGTCAGTTCAAGGTCATGAATCTTCTTGTCAAATCGGTCACATAATGCTGCATAGTCATTAGCTGCATTTAAATCATCTGCCTGGCCTGAAGCCTGTGCCTTTGCCATCATGGCAGGCAATTCTTCATTGTAAGCTTTTTCAAGCTTTTTCTTACCTGCGATAATGTACATCGTCAGTTCTTTAAAATAAGCAATATTGATCTGATACATCTGATCTAACATCGCAGAGTCCTTAAGCAACTGCACCTGATGACCCTCAAGTGTCTTGCAGATACTTGTAATATTCGTTTCTGCTTTGGCGTATTTGGCTTTCATGCCATTCATCTTATCTGATGATTTTTTAAACAGATTGCCAAAAAAGCCCTTATCTTCTTCTGTATCAAAGTCTTTAAGTTCTTTGACAACATCTGATAAAATCGTGCCTACCTCGCCAAGGTCCTTTGAACGTACATTTTCAAGGGCTGACTCGGAAAAATCTGAAATCTTCTTCTGTGCGCCTGCACCATACTGCATAATCATCTGACTGTTATATAAATCAATCTGATTTGCAAATCCTTCAACCTGCTGCTTTTCTGCTTCACTCAGCGGATATTTAGCATATTCATCCTCGATTGTCATACGTTTTTCCTGTGGAGCAGGTGCCACCTCTGCTTTTGGCTCCGGAACAGACTCTCCAAAAGGGTCAAATGTTAATGTTGGTGTTTTCACATCTTCAAACTGCATTTTGTCTTCCATTATTTATGTTCCTCCTGTTTATCAAATGCACTGCCTGTCAGTCCTTCCTGCGCGAGCAGTGTCTGCAGTACGACAATATCGCTTGAAACATCCATCACAGCTTCTGCATACATACTGTCATAGAGTTTTTCATACGCTTCGTTAATCGTATCTAATGTTGCTGCAATCTCTGTCTTGGCTTTTTTGATATTCTCACCCTGAATCGGCTGCATATCAAAATCCTTATATGCATTGACAAGTTTATCCGTTGTCGGCATATAATAATCCATAAATCGTCTAAGCTGCCCTATCTGCTCAGGATGTTTTGCCACATAATCAAAAATCTTACCGACAATCAGTTCCATCCTGTATAATTTATTGGAAATTTCCGTATCAGGAATAGCGTCATTGGCTTCCCTGATACGTGTCATGTAACGTTTGCCCTCTGCAATAATCTTTTGAAACTCATCCATCTGAGCCTGTGTCTGCGCATCTGCCCTGGCATTTGCTGCATTTTGACTGCGCTCCTTTAAGCTCTCCTGTGCCTGTAAATACTGCTGATAAATATCATTGTTCACCATCAGGCATGTCTTTTGTTCATCCACATGTCCCTCTAAAAAGAAATGATCCTCAATCATATGCGT
>CAKRHR010000075.1 GCA_934339005.1 uncultured Catenibacillus sp.
AGACATAAAATATGCTCCCTCCTAAGTGACAAGTTTTTATTATTTCACTTGTCTACCTAGAAGGGAGCATATCATTAATTAGTGCGGCAGCCCCCTCTTTTTTTTCAACCACCAAGTTCAACCATCCGACGGATGCATCTTCCTGCACCGTCCATGACGTTTTGTGGCAGTTTGATTTCTTCACCGCTGCGGCCCTTTAAGCAGTTATGAACATCCATCAATGTTGTAATCTTCATATTCATACATGTGAGCGGCACTGCCATCGGACATCCTGCTGCCGGATTTGCCAGCCAGACTTTCTTGTCAGGGCTTAAAATCTTGCATGTTTCTGCCATAAAACGTACACCGCGCAGCATACAGATACCGCCCTGCGCCAGAAACGAATCAGACAAATCTGCACTCTGCTTTGTCAACATCAGCACTTTCTTGCGTGATGGAAGATTCAGCGCGCAATATAAACCTGCCGCACCCGTACCTATAATCACGACATCATAATATTCATTATCTTTACCTCTCGCTCATAAAACTGGCAGAGATTTTGCTCTGCCAAACATAACTTTTTTATAACACACCGCAGATTCCCCACCGTGTTTTTAGCCTTGAGCGATATTATGCAGCCATTCATTACATGTGTCAAGACACATATAACTTTATAATTTAAAAAAAGGGCTGAACCTGTTTTTAGTTCATACCCTATATGTCCTGTATACATCATTACATATTTATGCAAATCTTTTCTTTATATATGTCTTTGGCGATTCACCTGTATATTTTTTAAATTGTCTTGAGAAATAAAATTCATCCTTAAAACCACATGAAAACGCAAGCTTCTTCACCGAAATATTACCTTTATTTTCCCTGATTAAAATCTGAGCATATTCTATTCTCATATTAGTCAGAAATTGCACCGGCGTTTTTCCTGTTTCTTTAAAAATCAATCTTCGCGTATAATCTGCGCTATAGTTAAGCTTTTTTATTTCTTCAGAAATATTATAATCCACATTACTGAGATTACTATGAGCATCAGACAGCAGTTCAAAAATATATTGGGGCGTATCTGTCTGTACCGGATTTCCCTGAAAAAGACAAATATATAAAATAGACACAATATAATCTAAAATCTGATCTTTGTGGTCAAATTTTGCTGCCTGCATTGTCAAACCATACAAAAAGGTTTGATGAAAAAGCTCTGTTTCATCCGGTGAAAAATATCTGAATTTCCAGCCATGAACTTGAATGATACCCAGATTAACACATCCTAAGACCAGTGTTTTTGAAGCTTCAAATTTTAATTCTGTTTTTTCAATAGTACTGAAAGCCACACCCTTAGCAACCGGGTAAACATTATCATTACCACATTGCGCAATACCTTCACCCTCTAAAATAAGCAGAAAATCATTGGCTTCCATATGATAAGTACTTCTTCCCGGCTGATAAATAGTTGTATGAAGTATCTCCATAAATCATTCCCCACTTTTCTCCAAATCATGAATTTAATCATAAAACATGGATTTAATCCAACTAAAATATAGATAATATCTAACTTTTATTGCTCGGTTCTTAATTATCATATGCTTTTTTATCCATGTTAAAAGTCATTTTCCAATATTCAAATCCGGACAATACCATTTTATAATAATTTATGTTCTATTAAATTTCAAGGGGGTTTTACACAAGATGAAAAAGAGCTTATTCAAAACAAAAAAAGGCTTAATTAGTACTATTTTATGTGTATCAATGGTAAGTTCTCTGATGGCAGGCTGCGCTAATAATAAAGATACTGCAACACCTGATTCTCCATCAGATACCAACGCTGAAGAAAGTACCGAAACAAAACAGGTTGAAACAACTACCTCAGAAACTACAGGTTCTGAATCTCCATCTGTTCAAACAGTTGAAGCAGATATTCCTTTAAAGGAAGTCAACGTTGATGGTGATAACACGGACTATAAAGCATTGCTTGAAGCAGAAATTTACAATTATAAAGTCATTCGCAGTCTTGAAGCAGCTTATGACAATGAAATATGGAGCCAGTATTTTAGCTCCGGCAACACACTTCTTATGCTTGATTCAGAAAATTTAGACGAAAAAGCACAGGAAACTATTATGAATATTTATACGCTGCGTAAGGAATTAAAACAGATTAAAAGTGCTGATGAATGTATGCTTTACATATGGAATGAAGATATGCCTACAGAGGAAAACGAAGATGACCTTGTCTTTACAAACGAGAGTTTCGATAACTCTGATTTCCGTCCTTATCTGACACCATATCTTTTAGACGATCAAAGTCAGGTTAAAGGAAATATTATTGCCGTATCCGGTGGTGAATTCAAGACACGTTCAAACGATGGAGAAGGATTCCCTGCAGCGCATAAATTTAATGAATTAGGCTACAATGTTTTTCTTTTACAACGCAGGGTTGCGCCTTACGGAAAAAATGATATCTATATTGATTTCCAAAGGTCACTCCGTTATGTCCGTTACCATCAGGATGAGTGGGGACTCGGCCGCACAGATGTCATGGTCGGCATGGGCTGGTCCGGCGGTGCTGCTACATTGCTTGGTGAAGTCGCATTGTATTATGGGGATATCCAGCCAACTGTCATTGATGCAGATTATGTCACTGATGAAATTGACCAGATGAGTGCAGACTTTGATGTAGTTATTCCTGTTTACGGTGCAAGTTATGATTTCAGTGAAGATTATACAGGACTCAAAACAGATAATCCGAACCTTCCGGCATTCTTTATTTCAATGGGCGCAGATGACCCTATTATAAAAATAGAAGATACCGTAGCACTTTTTAATTCTGTGAAAGACAAGGTTGAAGCTGAACTTCATGTATTTTCTCAGAATGCACATGGCTATGGTATCGGAACTGCTCATACAAATTCCGAAAAATGGCCTGAACTCGCAGACCAATTTATTCAGCAGGCTGTTACAATGCGCAACGATGATACTGTTGAAGCATGTGAGGGTGTTGAATATGGAAAAATTCCGGAAAAATATACAAAAATGCAAAGTTTTAACGGATATGCAGGCTTTGGCACTGCTGATGTAACCGTTGCTGTAAATGACGAAGAAAATGCTTACTGCATCTTTTATCAGGCATTTGGTCAGGATGTTATGGTTGCCGGTCTTTTATATGATGATGGTACAGTAAATAATCGTTTTGACAGCACCGGCGGTATGTTCTCTGCATCTGCGGGTTATATCGTACAAAGTATTGATTCATCTGCATGGGAAACTATTCCAGATGATATGCGTCCTTAATAAATAACATGATGTAAACACTTCATAATATCCTCTCTTTTGTGATAAATGGGACAAGTAAAAATATGAACTCATTTTTACTTGTCCCATTTTTATCATATTCTTTCTCCCCCAAATGGCTAAATATCTAATGATACCCAACAATTTGTTCAAGTGTATACATTTTGGTATTGGTTTGCTCTGCTTCTGCAATGATTTTTTCATCAAAACCACTTTCTGAAAACAGCATATAATAAAATTTTGCCTTTTCTTTTAAAGGCGTAAGTTTTACTATGGTGTCCAGATATTCTGAATAAGAAAATGCACTTCCTTTGAATTTACATTCACCTACCAGATATTCTTTTGCATCTTTGCTGATTCCCAAAAGGTCTATCTCTGTTTCTGCTACACGCAAACCATTTGCAGTTTTTTCATCTCGTACCGTGGTTTTTCCTGTCCAACGCCCCATCTTTGCATATCTGAAAGGCAGTTCATTTTTCTTCTGCATCTCCCGCACAAACTCTCTGCAAACATCCTCGAATGAAAAAGATACAAATTTATGAAGACTCGGTTCAATCACATACTCATACACACCATCTACATCGCCATCCTCTAACTGGGAATAATTTGCGAAGCCAAATGCATACCAGAAGCGAAAGAAATTATCTGTCAACTGATATGTGCCACGATTGGTATTTGCCTGTTCTTTTATCTTGGCATCTACTGAAAACTCTCTTTTTACAATACCCAATTCTATCAGATTTTTAAGATAGACACTTGTTTTAGATGTATCTTCCACTAATGACTTCTGGCTGATATCATTTAATTTTGTGCTACCAAGCGCCACAGCCTCAATAATAGAATTATAAATCGGGGTTTCTCTTAATTCCTGATGTAAAAGAAAATCTACTTCACTGTAAAGAATACAGCCTTTTGTCAAAATATTGCGCTTAATATTTTCACTCACTGATAACTTAGGATTCCATTGTTTCAGATAATGCGGAATGCCACCAAGCACTGCATAGGCTATGACCTTATCCCTGGCAGAATACTCTGGAAAAAATTTTGCAGCATCGTAAAATCCCATTTCTTTCATCTTATAAATACCGGTTGCTCTGCCGTAAAGTGGATTTTTCTCCGAAAGTAATTCTTTCTCAATAAAACTCATCGCACTGCCGCAGAGAATAATCATAACATTATTGTCCCTGAGTTCTGCATCCCAAAGATTTTGCAAAATAGATGGAATACTTTTATTGCCTCGACACATATATGGGAACTCATCAATGACAATAAGTTTTTTAGCATTGCCATAAGGCAGGTCAAGCATTGAACGAAAAGCCTTTTCCCAGTCATCAAATGCAGAAATATAGTTTCTTGCAGGAATATTTTCTCTAAACATGCGTTCCGAAAAATTTCGAAGCTGTACTTTGTCTGTTGTTTGCGTACATGAAAAAAAGACATGCGGTTTCCCTTTGCAAAATTCGCACAAAGTTTCTGTCTTTCCAACACGGCGTCTGCCATATAATACAATAAGCTGTCCTTTATCTTCTTCATATTTATCATTTAAAAATTTCAGTTCTGCTTCTCTGCCAATGAACATTCTCCCACCTCCACGATAATATCAAATCCTGATTTACTAAATCGTGATTTGATATTATCATAACCAATTTGTAAAGAAATTACAAGGTATATATTTAGAATAATTTTTATATCATCTTAAAGAGGGAAACTAAATATTATTTTTCAACTAAAACTTCCCACACCGATATAGTGTGTTGAACCTTGAAAATTCATTTCAGGTATGAAAAGTCTTAGTTATTCACTGTAACAGAACCATCTGCATTTCTGCTGAACTGACTCATGAAATCCCATGTTTTCTTATTCTTTTAAATATTTCATACTGGCGCTGCAGTTCCATATTTTCATCTGTCAATAGACCTTTTGCTTCCATTATTCTTTCAATTGCCTGAGCCGGATCCATTGTATGATACGGCAAAAACAGGCCACGCAATTCTTTAGGTTTTACAATCTTATAAACCTGCGCAGATGTTAATTCATAAGTAATTGCAAAATATCTGTAAATATACCCAATCCAATACATTTCATTGTGCGTATATTTTACACTTCCATAATCTGTAACTCCATATTCTTCATCTACCATCTGTAAAATGTCATTTGCCTGAATATTACTTTCAAGTAGTGACTCATCATCCAGTCTTTTTGCAATCTGACTTCTCATAAATCGTCTGATAAATATCTCAGAACTCGAATTCATTTTATCAATAGAATTTTCAAATGCTGTTGCCTGAAGTTCGCATAAAAGCAAGCCGTCCTTATTAATCTTTTTCATATATGCTTCACCTTTTCACACTAAAATTTCATCTATATACTGCCCTTTTCCTCGATATTGCTTCCTTGCCAATTTCACCTTGTTGTCACCCAATTTTGCTTCTTCAAATCGTATATTCTTATAATATTCCCTTTCATTGTCCGATATATAACAACGTTCTATCATCTGAGCCTGCGATACTGCTTTTTCACTTACAAAAATATACTGCATCCCAAGATTTGTTGCTGCAAGGCAGTGCTTACATTGTTCATCCGTAAGTTCTCCATCAATAAATGAGTTAATGATTTGAAACATACGATTGTCTGCTATTGGCGCAATGATATAATCACAATCTCTTGACTGGTCAATCAGTCGTTTGATTGTTGGATGATTCTTATATTCTTCTAATGTACCTCTATAATAAGCAATCGTCATCATCCATTCCTGATTTACACCGTATCTTTTACATTTCAAATTTCTGTCATCAAAACGAATATAATATACCGATGACTGTGCAAATCCGGAAACAAAAGAAATCGCCTGTTCATAGCTTTCCCCTGTATAAAATCCCTGTCCAAAGTCATTATTATGCCTGCCTCTATGTATATCTATCTTTCCGCTAATTTCACTTTTCGCACCATGGAAAAGCAATTACCATCTTTACTATTGTAATAACGAATGGTTTCCTCTACGCCATAGTACATTGAGCAGTTTTCAGTTTTTACATCGTCTGCTTCGATACCATAACGAGACGTTACATAAAATCCAGTTTTTAAGCGTGAAATTCTGAGGAGGTGCTTCTCCTCGTTGATTTCACGCTTTTTTGCATAATCACATGATTTTATAAATTAAGATAATATGATTGTCAAAAGTAAATTGTGCCACGCATTAATATAGGCGCAAACAAAATACAATTGTGCTTACACAAATAAAGACTTTCAACTTATTGGCATGCACATAATTTATTAAACAAAATCATACACAAGGAGGGGTCTTCACATGAACGAAATTTTTCACAGAACAAGTATCCGAAAATATTTAGACAAGCCTGTTGAGGCAGAGAAGGTTGAAACAATGTTAAAAGCTGCCATGGCGGCACCATCCGCAGGCAACCAACAGCCATGGGAGTTTTATGTTGTTACAGATGCCGGCACACTGGAGAAATTAGCAAAGACAAGTCCTTATGCAGGCGGTTCAGGATGTACTGAATATGCCAGAAAACCTGAAAGCATTTGCAATCATCCCATGCGGCTACCCGGAAGCTATCCGTCCACAGCAGGACCGCTTTGAAACACAGCGTGTGCATTATATTCGGTAATGCATTTATATTTTAATCTTATAAACGTGCAAAAAATCAATCGTATTTTTTTACGATTGATTTTTTGATTGAATTTCATTCATTTTTTCTTAATCATCTGGCTATGTCAATAACTTTAACTGTTGTTTCAATAACAACTTTACCTTGACAATGTGAATTAAATCTATTAATATTATGATATAAGGTTTTGAAAACTACGTTATATTGTTTTTATATTTCATTTTTTTGCCAAGGAGGGTTCTATATGCATGCACAGCCAATACCAACTAAATTTTATCACACAAATCAAAATGAACATTACGATATCCATTTCAAAATTAAAGATCCCGGAAGCGCAGCAACCCATTTTATCGGGTTTGTTCTGTCGATTCTCACTACACCACTGATTCTTATACACGCATCGGATAATGGTGCTGTACAAAGTACCCTGGTCGGCTTAAGCATTTTTATGCTCAGTATGATTTTGCTTTATGGAGCCAGCACTGCATATCATACTTTTAATATTTCAAGAAAAGCCAACCTCTACCTCAAACGTATGGATCATATGAGTATTTTTATACTTATTGCAGGTTCTTACACACCACTGTGCCTGACTACTTTAAAAGGATCTGCCGGTATTTGGCTTCTTTCTATCATCTGGGGACTGGCTGTTATTGGTATGATTTTCAAATTCATCTGGGTCACTTGTCCAAAGTGGGTATCCTCTGTGATTTATATTATGATGGGCTGGGTATGTATCCTGGCATTGCCACAGCTTCTGGCAGGTTTATCCGTAAATGGCTTTTTATGGCTCCTTGCCGGCGGTTTATTTTATACAGTCGGCGGTATTATTTATGCTTTGAAATTTCCTGTATTTCATAATAGATTTCCGAATTTTGGCTGTCATGAACTGTTTCATGTATTTGTTCTTGCCGGAAGTTTTTGTCATTTTATTGTCATGTATGCATATTTGATATAGTTTGAGGGGGCTGCCGCACTAAGTATGATATGCTCCCTTCTAGGTAGACAAGTGAAATAATAAAAACTTGTCACTTAGGAGGGAGCATATTTTATGTCTAAA
>CAKRHR010000076.1 GCA_934339005.1 uncultured Catenibacillus sp.
ATACATAATATTGCTATACCGATGTCCACAGGAGCACCTCCCTATTTAATTTCATCACAGTTAGGAATAACTGCAACATATAAATATTATACTTTTTTCATACTTATGTCAAGTAACTTTTGTTCTGCGCAGTAAAATTCTGTCAATTTGTACACAATATATCAGTTCACTCATATCTCATGTCCTGCATAACTTCCCGAACATCGTGATAAGTATATCCTCTGCGCAATAAATAACCAATAGCCTTTTTCTCAACTGCCGAATCGTCTATAAATCGTGTACCGTACTTTTTCGTAAGAAGCTGTCGAATCGTATCTTTCTCATCTAACTCGACATCTTCAAGACACCGTTCAATAAGTTCCGGGGCAATACCTTTACCTAAAAGTTTCTGACGCAATATCTGCCTGCTCTGGCCACTGCTGTGATACTCAAGATAATATCTGGTATACCGTTCATCATCAATATAGTGATATGAAGTAACATATGCTATCGCCTGCTGAATCAGACTGTCAGGAAATAGATCTCTTTTAAGCTTCGTGCGCAATTCATATTCTGTATAATCTCTGGCATTTAAAAGCTGCATGGCTTTAAGCTTCACACGTTTCAGCAGATAATCCTGCATAATATGCGCATAAAGCGCATCATCCACTTCATCACCCTCAGCCAGATCAAGTTCTCTGAGTTCGGAAAGCAGCAAGACAAATGCAAAAGCATCATTTAAATAGATTTTCGCCTTTGTCTTACTTATCCATTCTATCTGTGTAATCACCATAAACCGCTAACTATTCCTCTGTATCAGGTTCTGCTTCTGTCTGAGCTGCCGGTGCCGCATTTGCCACATCATCTGCAATACCATAATGACTTCGAACTTTCTGTTCAACTTCTCTCATAATATCTTCATGCTGTTCAAGATACTGTTTTGCATTCTCGCGTCCCTGTCCAATCTTACCGTCATTGTAAGAATACCATGCACCACTTTTATTAATCACACCGATATTAGCTGCCAGGTCAAGAATGTCACCGGAGGCAGAAATACCTTTACCAAACATAATATCAAACTCTGCTTCTTTGAATGGTGGTGCAATTTTGTTCTTAACAACCTTCACGCGTGTACGGTTACCAATTACTTCGCCGCCCTGTTTAATCGCTTCAATACGACGGATATCCATACGAATGGATGAATAGAACTTCAGGGCACGACCACCTGTCGTTGTTTCCGGATTACCAAACATTACGCCAACCTTCTCACGCAACTGGTTAATAAAAATCACAATACAGTTAGACTTGCTAATCACTGCTGTCAATTTACGAAGTGCCTGTGACATCAGACGTGCATGCAGACCAACATGAGAATCGCCCATATCACCTTCAATCTCAGCCTTTGGTACAAGGGCTGCTACAGAGTCGACAACAATAATGTCAATGGCACCTGAACGCACCATCGTTTCTGTAATCTCCAAAGCCTGTTCACCGTTATCCGGCTGAGAAATATAAAGGTTATCAATGTCTACGCCAATATTACGCGCATATACAGGATCAAGAGCATGCTCAGCATCAATAAAGCCAGCAATACCGCCACGCTTCTGAACTTCCGCAACCATATGTAAAGTCACTGTCGTCTTACCTGAAGACTCCGGACCATAAATTTCAATAATACGTCCCTTAGGGATACCGCCAAGACCAAGTGCAAGGTCAAGGCTTAATGAGCCTGTCGGAATTGTTTCCACGTCCATAGATGTACCCTTATCACCGAGCTTCATCACAGAACCTTTACCGAAATCCTTCTCAATCTTTGAAATCGCTGCGTCCAGCGCTTTAAGTTTATCTGTCTTATCTGTCATCTTTTCTAAACTCTCCATTCTTCCTCTTTCCTTTCGAACACTCGTTTGTTATTATAATATCGTATGTATGTTCGATTGTCAACATCTTTTAAGGAAATTATTTAAATTCTTTGTTACTATGTTTTATTATAAATAATTTGTCATTTTCTGTAAATCATTATCGTTTACTATATTTCGACAATACTTCTGAACTGTAAATGTTTATACCTAAAAAGGACTATATCTCATCTCTTTGCAGCAGCTTTATGAACAATCAAAAATACTACGCCTGCCGCACAGATTCCACCAGACAACATCGCCAGCAGGCCAAGCGCCTGTCTGGAAGCTATATAAAATCCAGTATTTGTCAATATGACACTTGGAAGATTAAATCCGATATGAAATAACATTGTCGCCAGAACACCGCCAGAACGCTCATATAAAAGGCACATCACACAGCCACTTACAAATGCAGCAATCATCTGCACAACATTACCGTGAAACAGCCCGAATAAAACGGAGGAAAACAGTGCAGCCACAATCGTATTTGAAAATACAGATTTTGCCCTTGTATACACAAGCCCTCTGAAGGTCATTTCCTCAGCTATCGGAATAATGATACCCACACCAAGTAACTGCATCCAGACTTCACCGGAAAATAAGCTCTGGGTGGTTTTCCGATAAGAGGCTGACAGATTTTCTGCCGAAAAAAATGTTGCCAGAAAGCTGAAAAACAGTCCCATAAAACAGCCAAGCAGACATCCAGAAAGCATCACCTGCCATCCGCCGCTCTTTTTTAAGATATTTGCCCCTTTATCAGGCAACCTCTCCTTCAGATACATCCATACCATCACCGGCAGTGTTACAATACCAGCAAATAAAAGTTTGAAGGAATCTGAGCTTATAGGCCAAATGCTTTGGACAAGAACATAAACACATTCCCGAAGAACCTCATAAATGATAAATGGCACCAGAAAATAAATTGCTTTTTTCAGATTTTTTTCAAACAATGTCACCTGCACCTACTTTTCAATCTTATAGCCAACACCCCATACAGTGGAAATAATCTTTGGATGTTTAGGGTCTGCCTCAATCTTTTCCCTCAATCTTCGAATATGCACCATCACTGTATTGTTTGCTTCATAAATCTTTTCATTCCAAACAGTTTCAAAAATCTCATCTGTTGAAAAAACTTTATCCGGATGGGATGCCAGCAATTTCAAAATATCAAACTCCAACGGTGTCAAAAATATAGGTTTACCATCAACTTCGACTGTATGGCGGCTGATATCCAGCAAAAGATTCTTAATCTGAAGCTTTGTCTTTTCCTTCGTATCTGCATTTGGATTTAATTCCATATAACGTCTAAGTAGCGCACGGACTCTTGCCGCAAGTTCAAGTGGATTAAACGGCTTTTGCATACAGTCATCTGCACCGGCATCTAATCCTGTCACAACATCCTTATCTGAATTTTTACCATTCAAAAGAATAATTGGAATATTTTTCTCAATTCTTATGCGTCTGCACATCTCAAATCCGTCAATCTCCGGCATCATCGTATCAATAATCACCAGCTTTATCTCATGTTCCTCCAGAAGCTTCAGACCTTCTCTGGCATTTAAAGCTTTGTATACAATATAATCTTCACTTTGCAAATAAATATCGACCAGATTTATAAGTTCTGCATCATCATCAACGATAAGTATTTCTATAGCGTTCCCCATAATATTTCTCCCACACATCAATATCAGTATTTAATGCGTCTTTTGTCTATGTCTGTCTATATGTAAAAAGCCCCGTTGAAATCTATCAACGGGGCCATCATCTGCATCATATAATGCAAGCCTGCCTGTAAGCCGGGTTATGTCGTGAATAATCATCTATCTAGTCTTACTGTTGCCAGCAAGCTCAAGCGACCTACCCTGGAACACGACGGGCCGCCGTATCGTCCCATATGCGGTCTTGCTTCGGATGGGGTTTACATGGCTTGCTCTGTTACCAGAACAACGGTGGTCTCTTACACCGCCTTTCCACCCTTACCAGTATAAAACTGGCGGTTTATTTCTGTTGCACTTTCCTTGAAGTCACCTTCACCGGACGTTATCCGGCATCCTGCCCTGTGAAGCCCGGACTTTCCTCACCTGTTTCCTTTCGTTTAAACAGCCGCGATTATTCAGCAGACTCGCTCTATTATAATAACATTTGAATTTTTAAATGTCAAATATATTGTGATATACATCAGACTTTAAAGCAGCTTCCGCCAACAAATTCTCTGATGATTGAATTTTTCGGAATATTTTCACTGGACACACCAAGAAAATAATCTAAAAATTTCAAAAGACGTTTTGCTTCATCATACTGCGGTGTATCCTGAGGCACATTAAACAACAATGGTTCTGCATACTGCTTAAGCACTGATAATTCATAAATCAGCGCCGAGTTAAACATCACATCAGCTTCCTCCTGATAAGGGAAAATGTTTTCTTCTTCGCCCCGCCGCACAGAATTCCACATCGCAATTGTTCTTTGAGCACTTGCGCCTCTTGTAGCTGCATCCCTGACAATACGTCTGATCAGTCGTCCATCGGTTGTCGGAATACGGTTATGCTCATCAACATTTAACTGCGTCAGCGCACTGATATAAATCTTGAATTTGGAATCCTTGTGAATACTGTACGTTATACGTTCGTTCAGGCAATGAATACCTTCAATCACAAGAATATCATTATCTCCGATTTTAAGCTTTTTGCCTTTATATTCACGTTTACCGGTAATAAAATTAAACTGTGGCAATTCAACCTCTCCGCCGGAAATCAATGTCGTCATATGTTCATTAAACAAATCCACATCCAGCGCACCAAGGCATTCATAATTTGGATTGCCATCTTCCCCAAGCGGTGTATCTTCTCTGTTGACAAAATAATCATCCACCTGAATCGGATGCGGCATCACACCGTGCGCACGAAGCTGTATCGACAGTCGATGTGAAAAAGTTGTCTTACCGGAGGATGACGGTCCTGCAATCAGAACAACCTTTTTGGATGGCTCTGATATAATCTTTTCTGCAATCTCCGCGATCTTCTTTTCCTGAAGAGCCTCCTGCACAAGAATTAAATCATTCATGCCATTAGCGGTAATCACATCGTTTAACTCTCCGACATTTGAAATCCCCATCATATTGCCCCACATCGTTGACTGATTGAGTGAATCAAACAACTTCTCAGACGGCATAAACGGTTCCAAAAGTGTCGGTGTATTTTCTTCAGGAAGTACAAGTACAAAGCCATCTTTATACAGGTTTAAATCAAACCACCGGATACATCCGGTATTTGGCGCCATATAACCGTAATTATAATCCGAAAAATCCTCCAGCGTATAAATATTGACAGCAGATGCTCTTCGATACCTGAACAGCTTGCACTTATCATACATGCCCTCCTGCTCAAATAACTGTACGGCATCTTTAAGCGATAACGTCTTTTTCGTAATCGGAAGACATCTCTTAATCATATCCTGCATATGGTCATGAATACGCTGTAAAAGTGCCACATTGATCACTGTATCTGAAAGCACACGGTAATAATAACCGTTGCCAATCGTATAATCTAACACAATCTTTTGGATATTTTCTGAACCAATAACATCTGTAACTGCCTTTGTCAGCACAAAGCAGGCTGTTCTTGTATACACTTTATAACCAATCGGATCCACAGATGTAATCAGTTCCAGTTGGCATGAGTGCTTGATTTTTCTTGGCAATTCCGTCAAACGGCCATCTGCTCTGGCAAGCACAAATGGTGCAGACGGTGTCAGTTCTAATGAATCTGCAAACTGTTCAAAAGTCATTGAAGCATCTACAGTATAACTTTTGTCTTTGTATGTTACCTGTACTAATGAATCGCTCATCGGATTCACTCCCTTCAAAAATATGTCAGCGCAGTCCGGCACAAACGAAGCTTGTACTGAATATCCTCCATTCTCTGCTGTGCAGCAGCCGTTGAATGTTTACTCAGTTGCGCAAAAATATGCTCATTTGTATCAAGCTCTTTTTGTATATAAGCATGTGCTGTACTGTCTTTCTTCTCAAGAAGACACTTACCATAAGCATATTCCACTTCATTTTCATAGTTTTCTGTACCATGTCCGACTTTAAAAATCACATAATATTTACCATCATCAATCAGCATCTGCTCATCCAGAATACAATATCCATGAGTGTGCAGATACTTTCGAAATGCAGGAATTTCTGACTGTGGCTGTAAAATTAAGGTATGTACATCATCAAGCACATCTCTGCCACACTCAAGGATTCTTGACATCAACGGTCCGCCCATGCCTGCAATCAGCACAACATCCGCTTCATGCGGTTTCAGATACTGAAGTCCATCTGATAATCTCGTTTCAATCATATCTGACAGACCTGTCATCTGTATATGCTTTCTTGCCTTTTCAAGTGGTCCCTTATTGATATCCATGGCAATCGCATGCTCAATACGCTGCTGCTGTGCAAGATAAATTGGGATATAGGCATGGTCTGTGCCTATATCTGCCAGTCGCGTACCGTCAGGAACAAGCTCTGCAATTCTTTGTAAACGTTTAGATAAATGTATCATTCGAGGTAATCCTTTAACTTTCTGCTGCGGCTAGGATGTCTGAGTTTACGCAAAGCCTTTGCTTCAATCTGACGAATACGTTCACGGGTAACGTTAAACTCTTTACCAACTTCCTCCAATGTACGGGCACGGCCATCGTCAAGACCAAAACGAAGACGAAGTACCTTCTGTTCTCTGTCTGTCAATGTGACAAGAACTTCTGTCAACTGTTCTTTCAACAGAGAAAATGCTGCTGCATCCGCAGGTACAGGCACATTATCATCCTGAATGAAATCACCCAGATGGCTGTCTTCTTCTTCGCCGATTGGTGTTTCAAGAGAAACAGGTTCCTGTGAAATCTTAAGGATTTCTCTGACACGTTCTACAGGAATTTTCATTTCTTCTGCAATTTCTTCCGGAGATGGTTCTCTGCCAAGTTCCTGAAGCAGCTGTCTTGATACACGGACAAGTTTATTAATTGTTTCAACCATATGCACAGGAATACGGATTGTTCTTGCCTGGTCTGCAATGGCACGGGTAATAGCC
>CAKRHR010000077.1 GCA_934339005.1 uncultured Catenibacillus sp.
TTCTGTCGCAATAGCTGCATGGTCTGTACCAGGCTGCCATAATGCATTGTAACCCTGCATTCTCTTATAACGGATCAGAATATCCTGCATTGTGTTATCTAAGGCATGACCCATATGAAGCTGTCCTGTAATGTTTGGAGGTGGCATTACGATTGTAAATGGTTTCTTGCTTCTGTCCGGTTCAGCATGAAAATATTTCTTTTCAAGCCAGCGGTCGTAGAGTTTTCCTTCAATCGCTGAAGGATTATAATTCTTCTCAAGCTGCATATTTTCAAATCCTTTCTATATTGCGCATTTGAACATATCAGGGACAAATAATATTTTTGGCTCCCAATATGTGATTTTACCGGTTGGCACTTCTTATATAATATAAAAAAGAGCTTTCATCCAAAAAAGGACGAAAGCTCGCGGTACCACCTTTATTCACAAAATTAACTTCTGTGCTCTTTATCGTTTCTAACGGGAACTCTCCGGCAGTCCCTACGCATCAAAGGCTTTGCCTTCGACTTCAAAACTGCTGCTCCGAAGCTACCTTCAGAAACTGTGTCTGTAAATTGTCTTTCAGCCGGTGGACAATTCTCTCTGTTCAGGCATGTATCCTACTCTTCTTCATCTGCGCATTTATGCTTATATATTTTTAAATTGCTTACACTATATGATATTATCTGTATCTTTTTTTGTCAAGACTAATTTTTTAAAATGCCTGACAGCCTGATTTTATCATATTGAATGTCATGCCAGACATTTCGATAAAGTTCAGGTCTGATGTATCATTTTGCTGTCAACATTTCAGTCAAAGTCTGTTTTGTCAGCTTCTGTAAGCTTCCTTTAAACGCTTAACAACTCTTTTAGCCTCATCATCATCCGGGCGCTGCCCCATCACCATTGACTGCTCTGCCTGTGTGTACACCTGCATAATTTCATCGATATAGCTCTGCTCTAAGTGATATTCCTCGACTGCAGCAAAAAATTCACTGTCATTGCCACGCAGTTTAAGCGTCCACAAATAGCATTTTAATGATTCTGGGTTCTTTCCACAGTCATACGCTTTTTTGTAATTGATGGCTGCTGCCCCAAAATTCATCAGGCGCATATAGGCACACGCCATATTGTGATAAACCTCACTCTTAAACTTGCGCGTCATATCCTTATACTCTGGGTTATCCATCTGCCCTGCCACAATCGTATATTCAGAAACTGCCTCCATATAGCGACAGTAACGTACAAGTGAATCCGCTTTATTCTTGCGGGTTTCCAGAGGATTCTGCCGTTCAATATCCTCAAGGGTTAATAAAAGCTGATGATACTCACCACTCTTATAATAATCTGACCAGTTCATCAGATACTGCACCATCGTCCTTAAGGATGCATTGGATTTTTTCAGACCCCGCAGGCCCTTGCATAATGTCGGCTGCCTGGCAGATTTTTCAAGCCAGTAAAATAAATCCTCACCAAAAGTTTCTGTACTGATGGCATAAATATTGTGGTAAATATAATAGCACAATTCTTCCACGGAATAAATTTTGGTATGGCTGATGTTAAAATAATATGGTGTCCGGTTTTCTGTCGGTTCAACAAAAATCAACCGTCCACTCTCTTTATAATTCTTATCCCATTCATAGCCATCAATATTGATGCGCTTCACCCATTTGCGCTGGGAAGATGGGAACAGACCGCCAAAGCCTTTATCTGTCATCGTAAAGCAACAGATATCCTTACTTTCAAACTGGACATTGATTTCTATCGTTATCGTCCGCTCCGGTCTGTCCGGCAGACCTTCAAGCTTTAATGGAATCAGCTTTTCAACGTTTGTCAAAAGGTCTTTTGCATGAATCACTATCGTATCTGTATCGTCTAAGAGCACCGTCTGACTGCTGCCTATACGGTACCAGCATTCACCGCCCTGTACAAAATCCATACGGCTGACCTCTTTCATACGGCTGCCGCGGATGTAAATATTGTAAGGGATAATGTCATCATCCAATGCCACAAACTGCTTTAAACTTCTGCCCTCCACATCAAGCAGACCACTGTAGCAGGCACCTGCCGCATAAATGTTTTCCTCGATAAACACCCGTCTGCCCGGTATACACATACGCTTCAGGGAAAGATTTAACCATTTCCCATCAAACCCGCTGCCTGTCAGAAATATTGTCGAAATAATCTTCTGACTCAGCACTTGATTAAGCACTTCAAGAAACTGTCTGTCCAAATCCACAGGACTTAAATCATGATACATCTGACCGCTCATATACATCTTAAGAGGCACTGCCTGCGCATTCACAACACTGGCCTGCCGTCTGTTCTGAATCGTCAGATGGTAAT
This sequence comes from uncultured Catenibacillus sp., assembly GCA_934339005.1. Taxonomy (GTDB): domain Bacteria; phylum Bacillota; class Clostridia; order Lachnospirales; family Lachnospiraceae; genus CAKRHR01. The sequence goes on from CAKRHR010000077.1 coordinate 2,326, forward strand.
AGTTCATCCCGGCCTCATCATATTCAAACAAACCAACATCCTGCTGCCACAGCTCTTTTTTCTGGCTCATGACAAAGTTTTCAAAACTGGCAATATGACTCTGCACACGTATCGCATGCTCAGGCACACCCCAGTCCGGTGCAATCTCAAGAATGCCCGAAATCAGGTCTTTACTCACCTGTTCCACCGTGACTGTCATATAGCGAATCGTATATGATTCAACATACTGACGCAGCAGATTTAATGTCATTTCAATATATTTTTGAATCAGGAATTTCTTCTCATAATGCTGTCCTGCCACTTCAACTTCCGGCTCAGCCTCGTAGTTTTGTACGAAATTCCTGATTTCTGTACCACCATGCGCCGAAATCGCCGCCTCCGCCTGTGCACCTGCAAGCCAGGTGCCATCCGGTTTGAGACAAAGCACCGTCGGCAGCTTGAATAATTTGCCATTATCCAATACAGCAACCGCTTCCGGTTCTCCCTTTTTTTCATTGTACCAGCTGATTCTGGAATACATATCACCCAGGTCATACCCTATAATTAAATTTTCCATGCTTCAGCCTCCTGTTATATCAGCGAGAATAATTTCTTCGCAAGATATCGTTTCTTTTCGTAACTTTCAAGCTCATCCTTGACAAGCTCCATATTGCCCTCGGCCACACCGTGAATCATGCGGTTAATCATATCTTTTCCGCTGCCCTGCTCGATGCGTTCACTCATGGCACCGTCCACAATCACACCGTCACTGACATGATGTGAGTACTCGCTTGTTTCTTTAATGTAGTATTTCAGGCGCTCATCGTCAAACAATGTAAATTCTTTGACAAAAATACCGCCAAATACGTTTTTCATCTCTTCCTCAGTATACACGGCCTTATGCTCGCCCTCATCCTCCACAATATAATAAATCACTACAGTATGGTTTGGGTTTGCATAATAAGCTACATAAGTCTTATCTAAAATCTCGGCCGGCAGGCTGTCAAGCACTGCAAACTTCCTGAAAAACGGAAGCACAATACCGCGCTCAATATAACGTTCCACCAGCGGTACAATCACAGCCTCATGCTCTTTTATGGAAGGCGGCACCTCTGTATAATACTGCAAAAGCGCCAGACTGCATACATCCTGTGCAGACTCCATCTGGTCATATTCGATTTCAAGATATTTGAATAAGCCTGTATCGACATGTTCTCTGCGCACAAGATAGCGGTATGCATAATAAGCTAAAAATGCACGCACAAGCTTCTGGTTCGGCCGCATCTTGTAATAGGAATCAAAAATTGCAAATACATTGACCGGGAAAGACTCTGCAAATAACATCTGACACAGCAACTTTTCCTCAAGTTCAAGTGTATCCACTTCAAAGTTCTTCGCCGCCGTCCAGATATTGCACAAATCCTTTGTCGTGCCAAGATAATATTTAATAAGATACTCTAAGATACAATCGTCATATTTGCCGTTTGAAAATGTATAGAATGCAATTTCTGTCAGGAATGTATCTTCGGTATACATCTGCTCTTTGATTTTCTTGGAACACAGGCGCATCAGCTTCTTATCCTGAATATTGTCATAACCATATTCAAGAATCGCATTGTACGCTGTATCGTATAAACCACGCTGGATATAGTATTCAATAATCCTGCCACGTTCCTCGCCATCCAGCAGGCTGATATCTAATTGCAACAGGTATTTTTCAAGAGTTTCGCCCTCATAATTATCGTAATAAAAATCAATGAGATTTTTTAAAATATTTTTCTGGAACTGTTTGCTGACACTGCCAAGCTGCAATGTTCGTTTGTAAATGCTGATGGAATTTTCATCATTTTTCTGATACATCAGGGCACGTTCACTGCGATTCAAAAGTAACATTGGCTGATTTAATGCCATATTCTGACACGCTTTAATCAACTCCGTGGAATCAAACATCGGCTGAATCTGATAATTAATCGTACCGGCATAACGATTCTCTGCTCTGTCCACAAATATCAGCTTATAATCCTCCATGAAAATATCAACATACGCTTTATGGTCATGGATATGATAAGTCACAGTATCCTCCAAATCTCTGTGGGATACAATTACACTGTAAATCCATGGATTCTCCACGGTAATTTCGTGCTTAAACAGCACTTTCGGCAAAAGTTCTGCAGTCTTTGACGTCATCTTATCCTTCGTTATAAAATGTTTATATAACACTGCAAGATTCTGGGAAATAAAACCTTTACCAAGCTGTTCATGGGTAAATGCCTTCATAATATTCTCATAATCTTCATAAATCTTTGGATGCTGGTCTTTGTGGCGAATCACATAAGCATATAAAAATGCACGTTTTTCCATCGTGAGCTGATTATCATAGTTAAAATAAATCAGTACGCCTACAGGTAATGTATCGGTGGTATGTTCATCCAGAGAATACATATAATTTTCGTATAACCCCTGCTGCTTTAATGTCGCTTCAATGCCCATACGGTACCATTCATTATAAGCCGGTTCCACAACACCACCACGAATCAGTAATGCACAAATGCCCGGAAGCACCTCTTTTAAGCCATAGCTTTTTGAAAATGCAATCAAAATATTAAGTGCAAGTCTGCTGAATCTCCGACCTGAAACAACGATGTCTGCAAAACGGAAAGCAACAGCCTTTGGAAGATAATCTTTCTTATAGGCCCAGTTCACAAGCTGAATCTCAAATATATCAAATTCTCTGAGCAGGGATGGATCTTCTGATAAAATATCCATCGCCATCTGATAAAGCAGCGGACTGTTGCTGCCCTTTTCAAACTGGCTTTTAATGAGCTGGTATTTTCTTGTGTGGCTCATATTCTCTGAGAGCGCCAGTTTCATCCAGAGAATCTCCCAGTTATCATACTGACCGTTATAATAACCATCAATCTTATCCTTGGCAAAACGTGTATAGCTTGGATCTTTTCGGTAAATGGCATTTAAGTACAGATAATAGCAATAATTTACAACAGAACTGCGATATAACAATCTGCCATTTAAGTGGTTTAAAAGCTCACCTGCCGCATCCTCATGCTCATTCATTAACAGATAATGAATCTCAAATAACTGGTAAATATCGTCTTTACTGCGATTTAAACAGCAGTCAACGGCTTCTCTTGTTCGGATTGACCAGTCCTGCTTTGATAACTGGTTCATCTGCAGCAATGTATAGCAGTCAAAAATCTCACACAGACTTTCACGAATCGTCTTGCGCTCAACCATCTGCTGAGTCACATAGGTTTTCACGCAGCTTACGTTAATCTCTATCTTGCTGTAAATCGTTTCAATGATGATTTTACCGTAATTATTGCCATATTTAAAGTATTTCGGGTCAATCACATATTCAAGTTCATAGTAACTTCCCAGAAAATCCTCTGTTGTCAATTCCTTTTTGTAAATCTGAATAAAATCCCCGACAGTCATCACAAACAGCTTCTGATAGCCCCAGTTGCTCTTTTCGATGACCAGACGTCCGCTTGTCACTTCCTTCAGATTCTCGTATTCAATATAATCCTGCGCCACATGGATATCTATACGCTCTTTGCGTTTGATAGAACACAGAAATTCCTCCAGCGCCTGGTTTGGGTTGCGGCCAGGTACAAGCTGCTCATACATATGCGCATGCATCTTATTTACAAGAAAAACTCGCGGAAAATGTGCTGAACGAAACAGCTTCACTGCCTCATGCCAGTTCTGCTTTGCCAGATTTGTAAACTGCGCCAGGTCTTTAATCGCACCCTCGCTGGTCTGGCAGTATGGCTGGCAAATCTCTACGTCAAAGGGAATCTCCAGTTCTCCACCATTACTGATAATGCTGAAATGTCCATCGACACGATCCCCGGCAGCCAGTTGTGACGCGTCAAAAGTATAAGGCACACAAATATTTTCCTTTATATAATCATTTCTGCTAAGTTTCATCAATTTATTTGATGAAAACACTTTTGTCCGGATTTCCAGATGATTCACACTGTCAATCGTAAAACTGCCTTCATAAATCTTTCCAGCCTCCACCTTCAGGCGAATCTTCTCCTCCGACACGGTAATCTCCGGATTCTCATATTCAAATATTCCTTTTGAAAGTAAGTTAATCTTCTCTTTCACCTACGTCACCTGTGCCTCTCATATTTATCTGTTGCATGATGTCAGAAAGTCAGAATTTAAATGTTCATACATTCTTGTATATCATCGTAGTTATCCCCAACTTTCTGTCATCGCTGTTATTCTAAAATCAAATCATGATCAACTAATATCAGG
>CAKRHR010000078.1 GCA_934339005.1 uncultured Catenibacillus sp.
TTCTGCTGCCATTACACAGCGTTATATTGGAATAGAGCCACAGCGGATTGAAGAAGCCATTGAGGGACACGCACAGCTATTATAAAAGGGAAGCCGCACAGACTTCCCTTTTCTTTGCTTTTATTTGATTTGCTCCCAGTATTATTCATCTGGCAGACTATATAAAAACTGATAGTTTTCATCACACCGTACCAATAATACAGTATAAAGACTTCCCAGATCACCACCACTAGCAAAATAATAGCCCTCATAACCAGAATTATATATCGTATAGCTCGTTGTTTCTTGGTATTTGTTTATCATATTAAATTTATCACCTTCAATATTCCAAGAACCTGCAATTTCCTCATAATTAGGGTTCCATTCTTCTCTAGCTTTAAATCCGCTATTGCTAAGTACCCCCATAAATCTGCGGTTTCCACTTTCGTCATATGTATAATACTCTCCCCTCTTTTGGAAAATAGAAAACATTAAATAAGTTCCTGGAAAAATATTTGTGACTTCTTCTTGTGTCAATGCTGGATATTCTGTACAGTGATTCTCTAAATAAGACAATACCAGATTACGATTAAAAGAATCATCTTTTTCTATGCACATTTGTATAAGATTTTTTGTAGATTTACAATACTCTTCTACTTGTTGATTTACTTCTGCGCTTTTCTGTTCTTCTCTTTTTTGCGCCTGTCCCTCAATATCCTGTGGCAGCTCATGTTCTCCATCTTCCATAAGTTCGTCAAAAGTATCTTTTATATTTCCTGCTTCCAAAGTAAAATTATATTTTGATGAACCGATTTTTATAACACATTTTATCTCATTTCCGTCTAACAACTGTTTTGCTATGGCTTCACCATAATTTTTATTATTGTCCTGTGCATAATCTTGAAGCCCTTCTTTTGTGTTTAAATCATTGCCGATAAAGTCAACATACAAATCACCATTTGGGGCACTTCCCAATAATTCGTATTCTTCTACATTGTCACCAATTTTAGTCTTTAAAATTTTTTCCTCAGAGGATGTATAAGTTGCAACATGATCTCCATATTCAAACAATCGAAATGCAAGTGCGTAATTTCCTTTTCCTACAAGAGTCCCCTCATCATCAGAAAGAATGTATGTCACAACTTTTAATTCTTCGTCCATTGTCGCCGTATTGCTAAACTTTCCATTTACCGTACACTGAATTACAGAATTTCCACTTTCATCTCCAAAATCATCAACTGAATGCTCCAATACCCAAGTTATATCTGAATTATTATTTTCTGCCATAGCAGGTAAACTGCTGCCTAATATTATAGCAGATGTTATTACTCCCAATATAATTTTTTTCATAAACGCTCACCCCATTTTCTTTCAATAAACCGTCGTTCAAATTGCTAACACTACTGCTAATACTTTTTTCTTCATACTGATTTCCTCCTAAACCGTTTTCTTTTATGATACCATAGCGATTTCCTATTTGCAATCTAATCGTATTACAGTTAGATATTTATTCGTAATATATTAACCATTCATTTTAAACTCTATAATCAATTACAGATTAAGGAGTGATACAGAATGAATAATGAACCTTTAGTAATAAAAAAACGTGGTGAAGATGGCAGCAGAGTTATTACCGTCAGATTAAAAGAGGATATTTTAGCGTCCTTAGATCAGCTTGCCGCAGACAGCAATTATTCACGAAATGAATTGATAAACATTATCTTGCGGCATGGGATAGAAAACATAAAGATTGAATGAGAGCGGAAATCCGCTCTTTTTTCTTTGCTATTGGAACATCTATATTTTTTCCTTAAAACTTTAACGAAGAGAAATAGAAATATTATTTCTCCGCTAAACGTTTAAGGAAAAAATATAAATCTTGTATTCTGCGCTCCTGGAATGATAGAATAAAAGAAAAATGTTCGGGGTTATGATTATGGCAAAAGAATTAGAAGGCTCTGGAAGGGGCAAAAAGCACAATCAAAAGATGAAGCCATTTCTTGTGTATCAGTATCTTATGAAGCACTCTGATGAGGAACATCCTGTTTCCGCTCCCAATATTGTTGCGTATCTACAGGAGATTTGCGGAATTTATGCAGAAAGGCGCTCCATTTATACCGATATAGAAGAAATTAATAAGGCATTATTAATGATTGAAAACGGCATTGATATTACAGAATCCGAAGAAATGATTGCCGCAGATACTTATGATGAAGATAAAATGATTATTTACGATTCCCATAAAAAGGGGTTCTACGTCCAACGCCGCAACTATGATTTATACGATATGCGCCTTTTGGCAGAATGTATTTACTCTGCAAAGTTTCTTGAAGTCAATCAGGCAAAGCGCCTTGCAGATATTGTATGTGAATTTGTCAGTGAAGCACAGGCAGAACAAATTACACATGATTCTTTTCTGACTGACCGTGTGAAAACTCACAATAAAGATGTAATTAACAACATTGCAGTTATAAATGAAGCAATGCACAAAAGTTCTAATAAAAAAATATCTTTTAAATATTTGAAGTATTCCATAAGTGATCTATCACAGCAAGTAGAGCGCAGACACGGCGCAAAATACACAGTAAGCCCCTTTGCACTGCTTATCAATGACGGCAACTATTATCTTCTGGCTTTTGATGATTATGCACAAGATTTACGTACTTATCGAGTAGACAGAATGAAAAACGTTTCCATGCTTAACCAACCAAGAGAAGGTCACAAGGTATTCGCTAAAGTCAATATGAAATCCTATACCCAAAGAGTATTTTCCATGTTTGGGGGCAAACCGGAAAAACTTACTATCCGTTTTATCAATCCACTTTTGGACGCAGCTGTTGAACGATTCGGGACTAAAGGAGTTCAATACTCAAAAGTTGATAGCACACATTTTACAGTAACTACACAGGTGGAAATCAGCGATCAATTTTATGGTTGGATTTGCGGTTTTGGAAACAAAGCAAAGATTCTTTTACCAGAAAGTGCGGTTTCAGGATTTTCACAATACCTTGATAAAATTAGAAATTTGTACTAAATACGGCAGCAGGGATAATAACACCTGCTGCCGCTTTTTGTTCCGAAAAACGCCTTTTCATACGTTCCTGTCCGTAATTTCACTTTTTCCGCTGCCTTATAACTGATTTATATTATTTCTCAAAATATCTATTCCATCTTTAGAAACTGCCAAATAATATTGTTGTGTAACGTGTATATTTCCATGTCCCATCTGATTACACAGTAAATGTTGGGGTGTATTCATTTCTGCCATTCTAGTACCGTAAGTATGCCGCAAATAATGATATTTAAAATCAATATTTAACTTGCTCTTTATCTCCCTTGTAGGATATTTAAAAGAATTTACCGTCTGTATTCTACCATCTGAAAGGCTGTTCACCAGTTCTGTTGAAGAAATCAGAGTTCCATCTATATCCTGCACAAACCGCTGATTCTGCTGTTGGAGTTCTTTGTATTCTATTGCGTCAGATTTCCACTTTGCAGCCTTTATAGATAAATGCTCTTTTAAAATATCATTCAGGTATAATGTTCTTATGGCATTTCTGGTTTTCGGTGCTACTAATTTTATGATTTTATCTTGATATTGCATTTGTCTGTCAATTCGTATTGTGCCATTTTCCAAATCAACATTTTCCCATTTCAATCCAAAACATTCATTTATGCGTAAGCCACAATAACGACCAAGTAAATAGGCAGTTTCCGCATTTGTGCCCTTGAAATATTCATCCAACAGCAGAAGTTCCCCTCTATCAAAATAAATAATATCGGTATTATCTTCTGCCTTCAATTTTGGCATTGAAATTTTAGTATTTTTATTCATACACAATTTGTTATACGTATCTACTTCAAGATAATTTCTCGAATATGCCTGTCCTAAAATCAAGTAAAACATTTTCAAAAAACTTTCTACGTATTTATAAGAATAATGATCTATATAATAAAGTTCTGCCAGATAATCATTGATTTCTGCTACAGAAATATCATTTACATATTTATTTCCAAATCTTTCGCAAAGATGATTCTCCCATAAGCTGTCCTGTTTTCTTATGGTCTGATATGCTTTTTCTGTTCTACCCTTTTCGCAATATTCCTTATAAACATCTTTAAATGTTCTTCTGGTGATTTTTATATTCTGTTTTGCTTCAATGTATGCCGCTGCAATAGCCGCTTCTCTCGCCTTTACTGCTGCGCTTTTAGAACCTAATGTTTTTCCATTTGCGTCTGTACTTTTTAAGCGTGAAACTCTTTTTCCGTCAATTAACAATGAGAAACGAAATCCCCATAATCCATTTCCTTTTTTAAATACTCCACTTCCTGTTGCCATAATGTTTCTACCATCCTATGTAAAGATAGCTATACAATTTTTTACTATGGAAAGGCGTATAAAAATGGTATAAAGATAAATAAGTCATGTTAAAAGACATACCACAATGGTATAAAAGATGTTGATAGATGTACCGCTAACCTTGACGCAATCCATGACTTTTCGGAATCACGAGCCGAAGGCGAAGTGATTCACAGTTCATGAAATGGCAAGAGATGAAGCAAGACACGGAAAAGCATTCGCTGGTCTGCTTAAGAGATACTTCGGCTAATATTTAGCACTTCCAGGAGGGTGGGACGAAAGTCCTGCCCTCTTTTTGTGTGGAAAAAATATGGAAACTCGCGTCTACCACCCACTTCAAAAATAACAACTGTGGAATTTGAAAAAGTGGAAATTATTTGCGGTGCGTCTGCGCCTTATTTTCAAGTTACATTAAGTAAAGAAAGGAGCAGGGCATACGCCCTGCTCCAAGTTATTCTAAATGACAGTCCAAGCAACTGTTTTTTCTTTGCGTCAAATTCCTCCTGTGTAATTACACCGCCGTCAAGCAACTCTTTGTATTTTTTCAATATAAGATAAAATAACTGTAATCGCCAGTCCTATGATTATTACAATTTGACTTTTTTTGAATTTTTCATTCAGTTTTCCTCTGTATTTTTCCTCTAAAATTTATTGCTGATCGCGATAATCTATAAAAACATACTCATGTTCCCCTGATTTTGCCTGAAACAGCTCAATTTTTGCATTGTATTCCGACAGATCCCATTCCGAATAATTTTCCATCTCTACTGTTCTGTCAAAATAACTCTGTAAATTCACAAATTCATCATATGCAAAACCAACTATCCCACTTCGATGCTCAATGTCTGCATTTGCTACAGGTTCACCGTATTTATCCGTAATTTTTGCCTGAAGTCCCGCAAAAACATCACTGTAGGATTCGTCGTCTGAACCGGCTACAGATGCATGCAGATCAACCAGTCCTCCCTCATCTCCCTCATATACACAGGTAATAGAGGAACGATATCCTTCCAGATCAATTTTAAATGACAGCTCACTTTCCGGGCTTTCGCTGCTGTAACCCTGCATGAAATACTCATCTGCAGATGTATAGGTAGTGCGCATTTTAGGGCAATTTTCTGCTGTTTTTAACTTTTCATTAACCTGCTCTCTTGTATCCCCAAATTTAATATCATCTACTAATTCAAGCGATGACGTTTCTTCCACATCTTCTGTTTTTTCTGCATTTTCTGTATTTTCTGCTATCTGATCCTCCAAAGAGATATCAACTACATATCTGTCAACGATCAGGATTGCATCTCCTGTATTGTCGGATAATGTAACATTAACAGATGCTTCAAATGTTAACAAGTCTTCCAATGATGTGATATGTTCGGAACCACCACTGGAAGCCTGCGGATTTTCCGGATAAATCGTACAGGTATATCTGGCTGCATCATTTTTTTTGCCAGCTTTTGTCTTCATAGTGTCGTTTCCAAAGACTACAGTATAGCCATCAATATAAGCACCGTCTACCGAAACTGAGCAATCCACATCATGCTCCTGATTTTTGTTTTCAATATTTAGATTGACAGAATACGTTATGAACTCATTTACTCCCATTCCTTCATTATAGCTTTCTCTCTGAACGGACTCGATTTGCATTTTTACATTTTCATCATCGATCACTGTGTATGCCGGATCAAAGTTAATGATATTATCTCCCTCTGCACTGCTGTCCGTAACGGTATCCTCAGTCTCCGCTGTAACGGTAACAGTATTAAAAGCACCGCCGCATAAACATCCCAAAACACCTGCCATCATTAAAAATTTCTTTGTCATAATTGCCTCCTTTTTTTACATTTGCCTGCATTTTTCACCCCATCAAACCAGGCCAATTCTCTGTTATTCTCCATATATTTTGTTTATAACAGATATTTTATTATGATATCAGGGGCAAAA
>CAKRHR010000079.1 GCA_934339005.1 uncultured Catenibacillus sp.
TCAAGGACCATACCGCCACCGATGGAGTTGCCAAGGTTTGTACCGATAGACTGTGCTACAGGGATCATGGCATTTCTCAGTGCATGATGGTAAGTGATGTTGCCATTTGTCTGGCCTTTGGCTTTTGCTGTTCTGATGTAATCTTCACCAAGAACTTCAAGCATGGAGGAACGTGTGATACGTGTGTAGCTGGCAACGGAGGAAAGACCGATACAAAGCATTGGCATGATGTAACCTTTCCATGTGTCAATACCGTTGGCAGGCAAAATATGTAAATTGACTGCAAAGATCATGATCAGTACAAGCGCTACAACGAACTCCGGTACAGACTGGAAGAACATGGAAATGACCAGTACGCCTGAGTCAACCCATGTGTATTTTTTAAGTGCGGATAAGATACCAAGCAGTACACCGATGATGGCACCGATAGCTACAGCACCCAGTGTAATCTTGGCGGATGTTAAAAGTCTTGGGGCGATTTCTGAAAGGACAGGCTCACCTGTTCTGTAGGAATCACCAAAATCACCTCTTGTGATGATACCTTTGACATAATTGAAATACTGAACGTAAACAGGGTCATTCAAACCCAGTTCCTCACGTTTTTCCTGAACCTGTGCTTCAGTAGCACTGTTACCGAGGATCTGTCTGGCAGGGTCACCCGGTGTGAATGTTTTCAGTGCGAAAATGATAATGGATACACCAATAAGTATTGGTATCAGGTACAGAATACGTTTAATAATATATTTAAGCATATATCATACTCCTTCCATAATTAAAATACAACAATCAAATTTTTAAATCACAATCGTTATTTCTAAAATAAATTTTTATAAATTTTTATCAATACATCATCCATTGTTAAAAAGAAAGCAGGGCACCATGGGTATATACCCCACAGTACCCTGTCTTCCCATTTTTCTATTACTGTTCAGAGTTCAATCACATGATCACAAGGTAGGAATATCCATTAATTATCTGAACTCTAAATAGTTTTTATATTTATTTGTAGAAACCAGTTACATCAACGTAACCTCTTTCTGCTGTATTGTAACCTTTAAGATCTTTTGCATATACAGAACCTGTTGTTTCAGGATAAAGGTTTGAGCATACCATTTCTTCTTTAACCATCTCATCAAGTTTTGTAGCAATTTCTGTCGCTTTATCATTATCTGCTGCTGTAATGAGTTCTTTAATTGTTGTATCAAATTCATCATTTGTCCACTTAGGTCCACCGATAACCATACCCGGTCCGTAAACATTAATTTTTGTCAGGAATGGCATAACACTTGCTGGTGTTCTCATATTTGGTGTATCACCAACACAGATGATATCATAATCGCCGCCAAAAGCACCTTCAACAAACTGTGCAGTGTCCGGTGTATCAAGTGTTAATGTAATGCCTGCTTCTGCAAGGTTCGCCTGCATTACTGTAAGTACAGGAGTGATATCTGAAAGACCAAGAGCTTTGATTTCAAGACCGTTTTCATAACCTGCTTCTGCAAGAAGAGCTTTAGCACCTTCAATATCTACTGCACGTTCTTCTGCTGTGTAGTTTGCCTGATAATATTCACATGCAGGATCCCAGTAAGAAAGTGCTGCACTGGCAAATCCAGCTGTACCAACCTGTGCAATTGCGTCAAAGTTAAGTGCTTTATCAATCGCCTGACGAACTTTAATATCTTTTGTAGCACCGGCATTATCACCCATGTTGTACCACAGATGTGTTGTCTGACCAAAACTGTAAATTGTTGTATTAACTGCATCATTTGAAGCATATGTAGCAGCCTGGCTTACAGGAATACCGTAAGCAATATCTGCATCACCGGATTCTACTGCCATTTCTCTGGCTGCAGCATCATTTGTAAATACAAATTTAATTGTCTTGAAATAACCAACATAGTCTTTATTCCAGTAATCATCGTTTCTTTCAAGAATAACATACTGACCGTTTTTCCACTCTTTAAATTTGTAAGGACCAGTACCAAGTGTCGGACTCTTAGAAGCTGCTTCAAGTCCACCAACAGCATTGACTTCATCTTCTGAAACGACTGCAAAGCTTGTCCATGAAAGCATTGTCAGAAAATCCGGTGCAACTGTATTAAATTCAATCGTTACTGTATGTTCATCATCTGCTGTCGCACCAACAAGGTACTTGCCTGTATCATTTGTCTGGTTCTGTGCTGCCCAGATTTCGTTACATGAGTAAACTACATCATCAGCAACAAGTGGTGTTCCATCAGACATCATCACATCGTCACGAAGTGTAAATTTCAAATGAGTTTCGTCAACCCATTCCCATGACGTTGCAAGATTTGGTTTCACTTCTTTTGTGCCATAATCATATTTTATAAGAGAATCAAAAATTGCATGACAAATTATTTCTTCTTCGTTTTCACAAACGCCCTGTGCTGCGCCATACATAACGGATGGTTCAGATGGTAAACCTACGACAAGTTCTTCATCAGATTTTTCCGTATTGGCAGGATCCTGATTTGGTGTAATCACGCTTGGTGTTGATGCTGTATTTTCGGAATTTCCTGATGTATCAGCTGTTGATGTGCCACTGCCACTTCCGGCATTACCGCTGTCACTGCTGCCACCGCAGGCTGCCATAGACATTACCATTGCTCCCGCTAATGCTAATGCAAGAATTCTTTTAGTTTTCATAATTTTGTATCCCCCTTGATTTTTTAAATTATGTTCTACCTTGTAATTTAAAATATAAATGCCAATGATGACATTTCACGATCTTTACTCTCCGCGTAAAATCTTGCGCATCATCTTTTGATGTCTTTCAGTCATTAAAAGTGCATTCCCGGATTCATGATCTTCGTATTCGGAAACAATATATCCATTGTAGTCAGATTCTTTGACAACTTTAAGAATCTGGTCATAAGGAATACTCGCTTCAACAAAATCTTCACTTAAGTAATGGAATTTACCATGCATATGGAAGCAATATGGCATAATTTCTTTTAAACCTTCGAGTTCTTTGTTGCAGTCTTTTCTGAACTGTAAAAAAGCATACATAGCCTGAAGGCTTGCCATTTCTACCTGAGTTGCACCTTCTGCCAAAAGTTTTTTCTGTGCTTCCTCTACAGGAACTTCTGCATAACGCATATCTCTTGCCATTTCAAGCAACCGAAGTTTTGCACCATTTTGAAGTGCCTGATCCCAGTTTGGCTTGTTTGGTTTTGTAGCAAATAAGCCAAAATCAGGTACAAATCCGATATATTTAGAACCGCTTGCCTTGATTGCTTCAAGGTATTCTCTCATAATCGGTGTGTTTGGTGTTTCAGGGTTATGTATTTCAATACCAACTTTAACATTGTATGCTTCTGCATAAGGTGCAAGTCTGCACAGTCCTGATGGACTTAGCAGATACTGCTCACGAATAACCTTACATCCCATCTTATTTGCATTTCTGACATCATTGATAGCCATTTCAACCATTTCATCTTCTGTCAGATGTCTGTCACCGCGAAGACCTCTGTCCATATTGGCACCATAACATACAGGCTCAATATCATAATACTGACACATCGCTTTGATTTCACCGAGGAATAAATCACTTACATATGGATATGACGGAATCATCTGTGTTGCCACAATTTCAAAGCCCTCAGCGCCTAATTTTTTTGCTGTGGCGATACAATCTTCAAGAGTCATTGAACCTTCACAGTATTCTTTTGAAAATGAATATAATGTAATACCTAATTTAACCTGTCCCATATTTTTGCGCCTCCTTTATTGATACTGTGACACAGGCAATGTTTTCTTTTCACTGCTGTCCCATGGCATATAATCTGTATCACTAATTGGCATATACGGTGAATGGAAAATCAATTTGAAATCAAGTTCATGCTCACCTTCTGCCAGTCCGCCTTCTTTAAACACTTTAATTGTTGCCTTTTCACTGATTGGCCAGAACTCTGACACCAAATCATGTAACTGTGAAATACCAAATTCTTTATCTTTTAATACAAATGACATATCAGAAGTTTTTACAGGTTCACCGTCTGTTGTCAGACCAATTTCATCAATAACTGACAGAAAATGACCTCTGTAATAACTCAGCATAATATCAAATTTGTATCCCATCTTCTTACCATTTACATAGATATTTTTCAGCGAACCATCCTGAATCACATCTCTGTATTTAAGTCTCATTGCAATTGCCATAAAATGAATCTCTCCCTTCATTTATTTATCTTGTTCATTCATATATATACTATAAACAATTTTGAAAACGAATACTGCAAAATATTTGCATATTTTATGTTTGATTTTTTATTTTCCAATAATCAAGCCTATTGTTTGCAAATTTTACTATATATTTTTTTCATAAATTATACATTTATATAAAAAACAGATATCAAACCAAAAAATAAATTTTTAGTCTGATATCTGCATTTATTTTACACAGCATCTTAAACTTCCATTATTTAAATACCACGTTTATTTAATCATTTTGATAGATATTGATTATTATAAACTCATGAGCCTTCAACTCCACATCTACAGTCAGACAATTTCCCTGCGTTTCTTTTCTTTCCATATAAATTCGTGGATAGCAGGCATTTTTGATATATTTGATGTCTGAACGTTCCAGTTGTGTATCAAATTGAAATTTTTCCCATTCTGCAAGTAATGTGCCTTCACCTTCACACACGCAGTATTTTTTAATCGTATAATTAGCATTTAACGGCATATTTTTCAATATAATATGAATACTCAGATGATGATTATCTTCAAAAATCTTCTGCATATCTGCATATTGAATATGATCTTCTTCTTTCATAAAATAATTACTGCTAAACATTTTATGGTTAAAACATAAAATATTATATATCGCACCGGATTTAGTAATAATTGAATAATTATTTTTAGAAATACATTCATCACCTAAATAGTTCATAAAATCCAGCATATGATATGCCGGCTTGCAAATACTATCTTTAGTCAGTATGCCTGCACCACCATATGCAATTCCTACTGAATCATAATAATTATTCATCCAATCCGACCCACAATTTAAACATAATATATCTACCTGATCCCAGATTTTAGAAATCATTGATGCCAGATATGTAGCATGATAAGCACTGTCATTTAATATATTTCGATTAACCACTGTAAAATTTCCCTCAAAAATATATATTTTACACTTTTCTTCTATATTAAATGATTCAAGTAATGCATGCATCAATTGTACACTTTCCAATTCAAAATTAGGATTATTTGTACGCCTGAATGTATAATTTTCATTCGAGTAATAAGGAAACAATAAAAACGATAGATAATCCGGCAGCAGTTCTGTCTCGATACATTGTCTTAAGAGTTTTTTCAAATAAACATATTCTCTTTGAATATTGCCACCACCACCACCTACCTGCGCTTTTGGCATTTTTTGTTTAATCATCTTATAACCAAATGAAAAAACATTAAAATAATCGTACCTTTCATCTTTATAGTATGGATATACATGTTCTTCTATATATGAAAATTCAAAAATCCATTGCTCAAGTTCATCTTTTCCATATCGTTTAAGTAAATGAACTATAAAATTTTCAAACAGATTTTCATATGCTGCTCTTGATTCAAATTCCATATAATCATCATACCAGTATATCTTCTCATCTTCAGCTTTAAGCGTACTGTCCGGACGTCTTCCAAAGTCTAATATCACCTTAATATGGTTTGAAACCAGGAAATCAAAAATCTGGTCAATTTCATCGTAATTATATTTGTCCTTTTGATTTTCATCTCGAATCTGTAATTTTTTAGAAAAGACATTTGTTAAACGAATATATTCAAAATTCAGATGCTCTTTTAAATACAAAGTATGAAACTGCATATTAGCCATCATCATTTTGGAAAACATACCCATATTGATCACTTTATTCCAGTTTTTTGTATATCTGTTTCCCTTGGTTGTATCCACTTCCACACTTACATCT
>CAKRHR010000080.1 GCA_934339005.1 uncultured Catenibacillus sp.
AGTCCACTGCTTAAAGGTGTCGGACATAAATAAACGGAGGTGTGGTCATGCCAGAGTTAGATGAAGCAAAAAAAACATCTGAGGACAGAGAAATCCCTGCGGCAGATGAAGCGAATCAAAAAGATGTATCTGTGCCAGACAGTGAGCTGACAGATGAAACGGAAAAAAAGGTTTATGAAGGCCTGAGCATTGATATTAAAATCACAGAAAAGGATATGGCTGATTTTATTCTCAGACATAATTATTCCTCACCCTCCGGCTGGGTTGGCGTACTGATTAGTATTGCGGCGATTATATTGTTGATTGTACGTTTTGATGTCATGGACATGACGACAAGACTTGCGATGATTGTTATTGGTGCATTATTTATCGTTATTAATCCGATTTTACTTGTATCCAAAGCTAAAAAACAGGTGCGCAACAATCAGATGTTTGCAACACCAATCACATATATTTTAAGTGATGATGTGATTGCGATTGAACAAAATGGTGAACAGCTTACAATTCCATGGTCAGATATTCGTGTTGTCAAAGGCTCCAAAAAGGCAATTGTTGTTTATGTGACACGCGTGCGCGCACTGTTGTGGCCGATGACACAGATTGAAGCACAGTACGATGATATTTTGAAGCTCTTAAATGAAAAACTCGGCACAGCCCGTGTCAGAGTTGGCAAATAAGACGGTGGTAGAACAGATGGTAATAGAAACAAATAATGCAAAAGAAACCTTTCAGGCAGGATTTAACCTTGGACAAAAGGCACAGCCTGGACAGGTTTTCACACTGATTGGCGATTTAGGTGTCGGAAAAACTGTTTTTACACAGGGCTTTGCTGCCGGACTTGGTATCGAAGAACCGATTAACAGTCCGACATTTACAATCGTTCAGGAATATGAAGAAGGTAGACTGCCGCTGTATCATTTTGATGTATATCGTATTGCAGACCCGGAGGAAATGTATGAGGTCGGTTTTGACGATTATATCGAGGGGGACGGCGTGTGCCTCATCGAATGGGCAGATCTGATTCGGGAAATCCTTCCTGAAAAAGTGACGAGAATCTGCATCGAAAAAGACCTTGAAAAAGGTTTTGATTATCGAAAAATTACAGTGACGTAAAAAATTTAGAAAAAATACCTTTTAACCCTAAAAGCTTATATGTATGAGAAATAAAAAGGAGATGTGCAGTCAATGAAAATACTGGCACTTGAGAGTTCAGGACTTGTCGCATCTGTAGCTGTTGTTGAGGATGGCAAAATGATTGGCGAATACACTACCAATTTTAAGAAAACCCATTCTCAGACATTACTGCCGATGTTAGACGAGCTTGTCAAAACACTTGAGTTGGATTTAAATGATATTGATGCTATTGCTGTCTGTGCAGGCCCTGGTTCATTTACAGGACTTCGTATTGGCAGTGCAACGGCCAAAGGTCTTGGTCTGGCATTGAAGAAACCGCTCATCGGCATTCCGACTGTAGATGGCATTGCTTACAATTTATACGGTACAGAGCGTGTGATTTGTCCGTTAATGGATGCCAGAAGACAGCAGGTTTATACTGGCTTATATACATTTGAAAAAGATGAATTTAAGGTACTGACACCGCAAAAAGCTGTGGCAGTGACAGAAATCATTGATGAGATTAATGCACTTGGACGTCCTGTGATTTTTCTTGGGGACGGCGTGCCGGTGTATAAAGATATTATTGAAACATGTGTACAGGTGGATTATACATTTGCACCGGCACATGTTGCTTACCAGAGGGCAGGTGCGATTGGGGCTCTGGCAGAGATTTATTATGCTCAGGGAAGACTTGAAACAGCATCCGAACATCGTCCTGATTATCTGAGATTATCTCAGGCAGAACGCGAGCTGATGGAAAAAAATCCGGATTATAAGCCACAGGCATAAGACTATGATGATACGTCAGATTAAAGAAACAGATTTAGCACAGGTGTGTGCGATAGAAGCAGCAACATTTTCAGACGCCTGGACGATGCAGAGTTTTGAAGAAACGATGCAAAATTCGGAAAGTTGTCTGCTTGTGGCTGTGGATGATGAAGAAACCGTGCTTGGTTATTGCTGCCTGTATACGGCTGCGGATGAGGGTGAAATCGTCAATGTTGCCGTAGCTGATAAGGCACGCAGACTTGGCATCGGCTATGCCCTCGTCAGTGCCCTGATGCGTGAAGGAAGCCTGCGCGGGGTGACATTTTTTTATCTTGAAGTGCGGGAGAGTAATCTTCCGGCACAAAAACTTTATGAAAAACTTGGATTTAAAGCAGCAGGTCTGCGCAAAAATTTTTATCAAAAGCCTTTGGAACATGCATTGATAATGACATATGATGTGTCTGCGTGACATATTTTACCGGTATAATTCCAAAAAATATTTATGTATAATGAAGATGTCAAAATCAAAGACAGACATCTTATAAATCCGGAGGCCGCAAATGAAAAAAGATAAAATTGAGAAAAATACAAACGCACAGACAGTATGTAATGCCTGTGGGAAATTACTTGCATGCACAGGTGATATGTATAAAGAAGCCGTGTTTTGTGCTGATTTTTCATGGGGTTATTTTTCAGACAAGGATGGCAGACATGATTGCTGGCGTCTTTGCGAAGCATGTTATGACAAGCTGACATCGTCATTTAAGATTCCGGTGGAAACATATGAAAAGACGGTGTTAATGGACGAATAGAAATGAGGAGAACAGATGTTAGATGTATGTTTACTTGGAACGGGGGGCATGATGCCACTGCCTTACCGTTGGCTGACATCACTGATGCTCAGATACAACGGCAGCAGTCTGCTGATTGACTGCGGAGAAGGTACACAGATTGCAATCCGTGAAAAGGGATGGACATTCAAATCGATTGATATTATATGTATTACACATTTCCATGGGGACCATATCAGTGGACTTCCCGGAATCCTTCTTGCAATGGGAAATTCCGAGCGCACAGAGCCTTTATATATGATTGGACCAAAAGGTCTTGAAAAGGTTGTCAATGCGTTGCGTATTATTGCGCCGGAGTTGCCCTTTGAAATTAAATTTATTGAAATTAACAGTCCTTATGAAGAAATCCGCATGAACGGATATGTGATTAAGGCTTTTAAAGTAAATCATAAAATTACATGCTATGGATATAGCATAGAGATTGAACGTGCAGGCTTATTTGATGTTGAAAAGGCAATGCAAAACGATATTCCTAAAAATTGCTGGAGTAAGCTGCAAAAAGGCGAAATCCTTGAACTGGATGGCAGAACACTGACACCGGACATGGTGCTTGGACCGCCGCGAAAAGGCATCAAAGTCACCTATACCACAGATACAAGACCGACAGAATCCATCGCAGTCAATGCCAAAGATTCCGATTTATTTATCTGTGAAGGCATGTATGGTGAAAAAGGTGATGTCAATAATGCAGTTAAATACAAACATATGACATTTGAGGAGGCAGGCACACTGGCAAAACGAGCAAATGTTCGTACAATGTGGCTGACCCATTACAGTCCTGCCCTTGGATACCCTGAGAATTTCATCGGCGATGTCCGAAAAATTTTTCCGGAATCCTATGCTGCCAAAGATGGTATGTCAACAGAATTAAAGTTCGAAGATTAAATTAAAAAGGAAATGAGTGCAATGAAAGAAGATGTTTTAATTCTTGCCATAGAATCCTCCTGTGACGAAACAGCCGCTGCAGTTGTCAAAAATGGCAGAGAAGTATTATCAAATATAATTTCCTCCCAAATCGAGCTGCATAAGTTATTTGGTGGAGTTGTGCCTGAAATTGCGTCAAGAAAACACATCGAAAAGATTAACGAAGTCATAGAAGAAGCGCTTGAGGAGGCCCATGTGACGTTAGATGATATTGATGCCATTGCAGTGACTTATGGTCCTGGACTTGTAGGTGCACTGCTCGTTGGTGTGGCAGAAGCCAAAGCTATCAGTTATGCAAAGCATATACCCCTTGTCGGGGTGCATCATATTGAAGGCCACATTTCAGCCAATTATATCGAAAATAAAGAACTTGAACCGCCATTTTTATGTATGGTTGTATCCGGCGGTCATACGCACCTTGTAAAGGTGGCTGATTATGGCAAATATGAGATTATCGGACGTACCAGGGATGATGCTGCAGGTGAAGCCTTTGATAAGGTCGCCAGAGCTATCGGACTGGGTTATCCAGGCGGTCCAAAGATTGATAAATTAGCTAAAGAAGGTAATCCAAAAGCGATTGCATTTCCAAAAGCGCACATTGAAGGTGCGCCGATGGATTTTAGCTTCAGTGGCATCAAATCAGCCGTCTTAAATTATATTAACGGCTGTAAGATGAAAAATGAAGAAGTACCAAGAGCGGATATTGCTGCATCATTCCAGAATGCAGTGATTGAAGTCATTGTTGAAAAGACAATGACCGCAGCCAAAGCCTCTGGTTTAAATCAGGTATGTCTGGCTGGCGGTGTGGCTTCAAACTCCGCACTTCGAAAAGCTATGACCAAAGCCTGTGAAAAAGAAGGTTTAAAATTCTCCTATCCGGCACCGATTCTTTGCACAGATAATGCAGCCATGATTGGTGCAGCAGGTTATTATGAATATATGGCAGGTACACGCCATGGATTAGATTTAAATGCTGTGCCTAATTTAAAATTAGGTCAGAGATAACCAATAGAATATGATACAGGACAACCACCTTTCGACCGCGTGCGAGAGGTGGTTGCTTCTAAATAATATGATGGTCGAGAATTGCGTGAATTGCGTAGCAATGTAGCAATTCGTATACATCAATGAGTGTCAAAAGTAACGATAAATTACAATTTGATAAAGTCAGGGTGAAGAAATCAATGGCAGAAAAAACAGCAGCGATTATTCTGGCAGGCGGCAAAGGCAGCCGTATGCAGAGTGATGTGCACAAACAATATATAAAGATTAATGATAAACCGATATTATACTATACATTAAAAGCATTTGAAGCATCTGTGGTGGATGCACTGATTATTGTCTGCGGTAAAGGGGAAATTGACTTCTGTCGCAGGGAGATTGTCGAAAAATATCATATAAATAAGGTGACCGCAATTACAGAGGGCGGCAAAGAACGTTATAATTCTGTCTATGAAGGATTAAAGATGGTCAACAATGCCGAAATTACATTGATTCATGATGGTGCAAGACCTTTTGTGACCGGTGAAATGATTCAGAAAAATATTGAAGCTGCCAGACGATACCGTGCGTGTATTACAGCCGTACGTTCAAAAGATACGATAAAGATATCAGATGCTGATGGTATCGTACAATATACACCTGACCGTCGTTATGTCTGGAATGTACAGACACCACAGACATTTCAGACGCCACTGATAAGAGAAGCCTATGAAAAATTAATGCAGCAGCCGGTGGATGGAATTACCGATGACGCGATGGTTGTAGAAACCGTTTTAAAATATCCGGTAAAAATTGTCGAAGGTAATTATACAAATCTAAAGATAACAACGCCGGAAGATTTGCCTATAGCACAAATTCTGGTAGATAATTTAACGAAAAAACACAATATATAGAAAAATTGATTTTTTTGAAAAAAATTGAAAAATAGTGTTGACATTTAAAAACAGAAATGGTATTATTATCAAGTCGCGTGAGCAGAGAACAGAAACTTGAATATGGAAATTGAAAAAGATTTCAAAAAAAGTTAAAAAAGTTCTTGACACAGACAAAAAGATATGATAGAATATCAAAGCAACATGCATGGAGAGGTGTCCGAGTGGTTTAAGGAGCTGGTCTTGAAAACCAGTGACTCCGCAAGGGGCCGTGGGTTCGAATCC
>CAKRHR010000081.1 GCA_934339005.1 uncultured Catenibacillus sp.
ATACCCATGTCCGGCCAACACACACTGTCCCATCTTGTCTGCGTCATTCGATGTCCAACCATATTCATACCGTAATGATGCCAATGTCAGTGTCGGATCTTTCAGCATCTCCTGCTTAGCCAGACCAATCGTACGCTCCGCAAGGCACTCAAAAATAATATAATCCAAATTTCCTTTTTCAATCAATGTTACTGCCGCATCAACACGGTCACCTGCAAAACCAGCGCCGCCGCCGATTCTAATTTTCTTCATTGCTTTTATCTCTCCTTTTCACCAAAAATTTCAGCTTTTACCGCAATCCAATGATTAAATAATGACACCGAAAATTGTAAGAATAATCAATAAAATAATCGAAAGTCCCCAAACATATTTAATCGTATACTTCTGATGTTCACCTAAATCCAAATCACACATACCACACATCAGCAAAGTGGCCGGAGTCAACGGTGTAATTGCCCATCCAAGTGTCAACTGTCCGCAAATTGCCGCATAACAGATTCCCGCACCGGAAAGTCCCAGGGCAGATGCACTTTGTGTAAGAACCGGAAGTACACCATAATAAAATGTATCTGCATCAAACAACAGTGAAAATGGTACTGCAAATATACCAATAATAAATGGTACAAATTTCGTCAATGCTGCCGGTATAATACTTACCAGTGTATTCGCCATAGCTGCAGCCATACCTGATTCAGTAAGAACACCCATCAGAACGCCCGCACCATATAAGGCACTGACCACAAACACAACATTTGCGCCATGAATACGAATAATCGCCTGCTGTTCCTCCATCTTACGGTAATTAATCAACCAACATACTGCTGTTCCCACAAGGAAAGAAGCTCCCGGAGATAAAATTCCAGAAATCATTGCGCCCACAACAAGCACGATCATAACAAGATTAATTACCACCAGTTTTGGTCTGGCGAGATTATTTTCTTCTGTAACTTCATTTTCCTCATGCTCGGTAATCACAGATGAAAAATCAAACCCTTCTTTTTTCAGTCTTTTCGTTTCAGAAAGACCAATCATCACAACTGGAATCAAACCAATGGCGATCGTAATAAGAATCGGCACCAGCATAGGTTTAAAAAACTGTGTTAAATCTGTCTCCATTACAACCGCTGCTCTTAATGTCGGACCACCCCAAGGTGACATATTCATAAGTCCGGACCCCATTGCCAGAATAGCAGCCAGATTACGCAGCTTCATATTCATCTTCTTATAAATCGGAACCATTGCACCGCACACAAGCAACACTGTCGTAGTTGCAGAACCATCCAGATGACCGACAATAGATAAAACATAAGTACCAATACAAACGTATAAAGGATTTCCTTTACAGCATTTAATAATGAACTTAACAATCGGATCAAATGCGCCAGCTGTCATCATGCTTCCGAAAAACAAAATTGCAAATACGAACATGACGCCATTTGCTGCGACCTTATTGATTCCGGCGGTCAGATAAGCCGGTATATCCGCTGCTCCGCCTACCAGAATTGCCCCCACTAAAGGTATCACTGACAATGCTACCATCGTCGACAGTTTTTTTGTCATAATCGTTACAATAATTGCAACAACTACAAGAAAACCAACAATACTTAACCACATTTCCATATTGTCCCTCCTATTAAATAATTATTTGATATCTTTATTAAAAGCAATTCCTATGCCAAAAATAAAGCCTTGATTTTTCTATGTTTTAGGGTATAATCATAAGCAAATATGTCTCATTATTGATAATTATTGTCTCATTTATAATAATTGTCTCATTTTAGATACAGCATTTTTAGACATATATACTTATTGTATCCGTTTTTTCAAAAGGGGAAATGAAATCATGAACTTAAAAAAACTGGCTGAAAATTATCCGAAGGACTTTTTTAATTATGCTGAGAAAATATTAGACAGCTATTTTGGCAATATTTTTATCACATACCGCAATGAGCAGATTCTATATGTCAATGAACGTATGGCCAATTCTGTCCATATGTCCAAGGATGAAATTACAAATATGTCTCTGGCTGAACTTAGAGCAAAAAAACTCTGGCTTCGATCCGTTTCTCAGGAAATGTATGACAGCCAAAAACAACCCTTTAATGCCTACAATGTTTCAAAGTATGGTGATGAGCTATTTACCCATATTGAACCTATTTTTGATGAGAACGGCGAGTTGATTATGAGTGCTCAGTTTTCCATTCCCAGACAAATGCTCACCAGTTTTTCATCCTATATTGATACCGAAAAATCAAACTTAGACCAATACAAAGATATCGTGAAATATCTTGAAAACCAAAATACTTTCTCAGATTCCATTATCTGTGAAAGTCAGGCATCAAAATTTGTTTTTGAAGATGCACGATATTTTGGCTCCATTGACGGAACTGTTCTTATTTGCGGCGAAACCGGTTCCGGTAAGGACGTCATCGCCAACTATATCTACAAAAACAGTAAACGCGCTGAACAACCTTTCATTCCGGTCAATTGTTCCGCCATCCCAAGTGAATTAATGGAATCTGAGTTCTTCGGCTACGAAAAAGGAGCTTTTACCGGTGCACGCTCCTCCGGAAAACCCGGCTTATTTGAGATGGCCAATAACGGTACCCTTTTCCTTGATGAAATCGGCGAATTGCCTCTCCCGATGCAGGCAAAATTATTAAGAGTACTTGAAACCGGAGAATTTATGCGTGTCGGCGGACTAAAACAGGTAAAAACCAACGTCCGGATTATTGCCGCAACCAATCGTGATTTGCGGCAAATGGTCAGTGAAAAAACATTCCGTGAAGACCTATATTACCGTCTTAATGTCATGCTGTTATTCATTCCTCCGCTTCGAAAACGTCAGGAAGATATTATTCCAATGGCGGAACGGTTTTTGAGAAAATATAACCAGAAATATAACCTTAAACGTATCCTGACACCGGAGCTTTGCCAATGTCTGCTTGATTATCAGTATCCCGGAAATGTCAGAGAATTGAAGAACCTGATTGAACGCTATGCAATTACAGGCCATCTGGATATTGTTTCATCCTCTGAAAGCTCAAATAATCCAACACCTTCAATGATAGTGGATGTGCAGACCAGTAATCTTCCATTTCATGAAGCCTGTGCGCTATTCGAAAAGCAATATATTCAGAAAACACTTGATGAATGTCGCGGTTCCGTTGCAAAAGCGGCGAATGTTCTTGGCATCCACCGCTCCCTATTATATAAGAAAATTGCAAAACTCGGCATTTCCCGCACCGACTGATGAAGCTGTCAATTGCCTTACAGCAAGTTATCCAAGCCTATAGATTATCAACGTAAATATTCCACCCAAAATCCCCGGAACATTCCGGGGATTTACATTCACTATCCACATTTTATTTGACAAACTCTTTCATTTTTTCACAGTCTTCATTTTTGAATCAGTTTAATCTTCTATTTTTTAAGGCCTGCTTTCCCCGCAAATGTCAAATCATTGCTACGACACAAATGGTTGTTTATTTTTTCTCTTTATCTTTTAAAGAGAGCACTGCCTCTACCTGCGCAATCAATTGTTCCTTATCTGGCATATACGTTACATATTTTGATGCAAAAATATTATTGCTCAGACCGCCCAGTGCATATTGGATATCTACATTTCCTTTATCCGTACATAAAATTAATCCTATTGGCGGGTTATCATCTTCATCATTAACTTCTGCTGCATAGTAATTTAAATACATATTTAACTGTCCCACTGCTTCCGGCATTAATTTAATCGTTTTCAATTCAATCAAAACATATGATTTTAATATTTTGTTATAAAACACCATATCTACATAATAATGGACATTGCCAAATGTCACTCTTTGTTGTGTCCCAACAAACATAAAACCTTTTCCTAATTCTAATAAAAATTTTTCTATTTGTCTGACAAGTGCTTCCTCCAAATCAGATTCCATCATCGGCTTATTTTCTGGTATCCCTAAAAATTCAAATACGTAAGGATCTTTCACAATATCCTGTGGTTTTACAATTTCATTACCTTTTAACGACAATTCTAATACTTTCTGCTTATTTGCCTTCCCATCTGATAATAGAAGTCTTTCAAAAAGCGATGACGCAATTTGCCTTCTTAATTCTCTGACGCTCCATCTGGATTTTGCGCATTCAATTTCGTAAAAATGACGTTTAGCTTTATCAGAAATTGACAAAAGTTCACAATAATGCGACCAACTTAAGCGTTCAGACACTGTCTGAACGCTGCCATATTCTTTATAAAATGTAATCATATTCCAAATATTGGCACGTGAAAAACCTTTACCAAATTTTCTGGTAAGTTCTTTTGATAGCATAGAAATTGTTTTATTTTGATAATTCTCTTCATTTTCATGCAAATTAATATCTTCAACAAGCAGTTTCCCAATTTCCATATATGTTCTTAGAAGAGTATTATTCACTTCAACTGCAACATGTGTTCTTGCCTCCTGAAGTAATTTTTCTATTTTATTTATCATCTCATTATCCACTAATTTATCCATGCTTTCTCCTTCTATAAGTATCAACCAACTATGCTACACTTATTATCAGTTTCCCTCTAAATTTCTTTAAGCAGATTCATCACAAAACCTCCAGTTGTATGGCATCCATAATCTTCTTTCCACCCTTGACTTTTTCAGCATAATCCTCCATACTAAAAAAATCCATATCATTAATTATCCTTCGGTAACTGCCAATCACATCTTTATAATAATCAAAAGGTATTCTTCCTCTAAATCGTATTAAATCCACCAGCAATCGCTCACGACTATATATTGGAATCTTTACGCTCTGATACTCTATAAGGCATTTACCAATATCATACAAATCATCATTAACAAAACTTTGCTTTACCCTTTTATCTTTTATCCTTGAATCTTCTCTTTTCGTTGTCAGACAATAATAGTCCGGTATAATATCAGTCAAGCCATAATAGTAATACGCACTGCTCCCTGCAAATATCGCTCTCGGATACTTTGCAGTCATCAGTTCAAGTTCAGAACATATCTTTTTATCTGAATATAACCCCTTTTCTTTTTGAAATAAAATACCTGCTTCTATTGCTTTCTTAATTCTGTAATCTGTTCCATACTTTTCAAGACACTGTCTATACGTCAATATCATTCTGTCACCCCCTCTTTGTTTTAAGCAAAATTACACTTACTCTTAATTTATGTGTATTTTTGCTTTAATTATACCATTTCATTTAATAAATTCAAGTAAAAATACACTTGTTTTTGTTTCATGTGAGTTTTAACTCAAATCATTAGAAAAGCAAGAGCAAAAATGATTACCTCAACCATTGACGTTCTTGCCTTTATCACATTAAATATTATCTTTTCTACAACATCCCAGCTTTTTCCCACCGTCTGAATTCCGTTCGTGCCAATGCCACACACAGCAAACAGGTAACTGTATCTGCCACAGGTGCCGCCAGCAATGCCCCGTCTAATCCAATCAATCTGGACATTACTAAAGCCACAGGAATAAGCAGTATGCCCTGTCTAGTCAACGGTATTAGCAAGGATTTCGTCGGCTTCCCGATTCCCTGGAAGAAGGAAGCCGTTGTCATATGCACCCCATACAGGAAAAAGGCCATCATATAAAGCCGGAAGCAATGCTGCGTACAGTCAAAATACAGCTGATTATCCGCAACAAACAGACTTGCTATCTGTCTTGAAAATACCATATAAACCAGCCACCATGCAGCTGAAATAACGACTGCGATTCCTGTGGCCAATCGATAAGTCTGAC
>CAKRHR010000082.1 GCA_934339005.1 uncultured Catenibacillus sp.
ATTAAATTTTATATACAAAGCAAGTTTGCCGCTGTTATGCCACATTTTGCTGGTATCTCAATGTTACCTTTCCCTCATCAGATAACTGTGCCATGTTTTGACCTAATGCGCCATATGTCAGCAATATACCGTTATTCCAATCCATTTTTGCACTATCGCCGTTAGCATAATACTTTTCATCTACGCAAAAACCCTCACCGCTCAGTACCTGTGGACTGTATACTAAATCAAGAAATGAAAATGCGTTTTCGCTTTGTTTCGTATGGCTGTTAATTGCGGTATACACGTTGATACATGCGGTAACGCCGCCATCCGTATTTGGAAGTGCCCAAAATGTATGTTCATTATTTTCCTTCCATACACGCTCGCTTTGGATACTCAACTCTAATCCTGAAGCCAATCCACAGTAAATTGCCTGCTTATCATTATTTTCATCAAAGCTATTTTGAGATGCTTCGATACATCCTAATGTATTTTGGACAAATTCATCTTCATCAAGTAACAACAAATCGTTTTCATAATCTGCAAGCTGTGTAAAAATCTGCGGATAATATATATATATCGGTAAACTTTGATAAATATCGGAATCTGTTTCTGAAACGACCTCATTCCAGTTCATCGGTAACTGGTCTGGATGGGCTAAATCGGAGGTATTGTATGCTGCAAGTGCATAATCATAGGCATATGGAAGAATATACTGGCCATCCCCATTTTTTCCTGCATTCAGGATAAGACTTGGAAAGGTGGAAGGATCCATATATTTTGCTCTTGCAATGTAATCGTCAAGTTTTAAAAATACACCTGTGGATATCGCTTTCTGTGGGTCTGGAAACAGACCTGTCAGATTGCCTTCCTCTAAAGATTGTTTAGCTTTTAAAATAAACACATCCGGTCCTTCGCCTGCCATCAGCTCTGTTTTTAAACTTGCAATTTTTAATTCAGCCTTTTCTTCATCCCGGGGAATAACAACAATGCTCGCTTTGACACCCGGATTAAGCACTTCCCATGCATCCACTAATGCACGAACATTTTGTTTGTATATTTCCTCTGTACAAATCACCAACGGCTCATCACCTGGCACCGCCTCAATTGGATTGTCCGAGCGTACAAATTCCGGTGTTTCATTTATGCTGCCTTCTTCTAAATTACTATCCGTTGAATTTTGAGTAGTGTTATCTTTATTTGCAGACAACGCACCCTGTGATGTTGAATCATCTTTTGATGTTATCACTGTATTGCCGCATGCACCTAATATCAAACTCCCCACTAACAATACTGTAACCATTTTCATTTTCTTCATAAAATCACATCCCTCACAAAAATATTTAAACAATATAAATAATTAAATTAGAATTTTTTGCCTGATTTAATTATGCTTTGATTATATATAATAAAAGCAAAAAAACCGCGATATATAATCTAAAGAAAAACTTAAGACTTTACGAAAAATATCTTTGTTTCTTTAGAAATATACCGCGGTATTGATTGTTTAAATTTATATATTTTAATCTTGTTTTTCTAATTCTTCTACAATTTTATAAACTTCTTCCTCAGGAATTTTTAAAACAGCTATGAGTGACTCTGGAGAAGTACCATTTTTCAAAGCTTCAACAATCAATTCCCGTCTTCCTCGTTCGATGCCCTGTTCAATTCCCTGTTCAATTCCCTTTTCGATATTCTCTCTATCTCTCATCTGTAATGTCATAAACTCATGCCTCCATTCCTGGTTGTTTCTGGCTTTAGTGATTGCAGCTTCTAATTCCTGTACATATGGATCATCAGATATCTTTCCACCCACATAATCGAGGAATTTCTTCATTGCTTCGCTCACATCATCTTTTGTACCAGAAGCATTTAAAAATATCTTTTGTGTACCATCTTTTAAAGCTAAATTTGTATCTTCACAACAACGATTTTCAAATGTATATTTATGTCTGCCTTCTCCAAATACATCCTGTAAACATATAAATATTATAAAACTCGGACCAAGTTCTTTATAATATTTTCCTGCATCCAATTCCTGTATGTCTATCATACTCTGATAATATCTGCTTCGCTTCGGTAATTCTTTAGTATCTACTGCCTGCATCTCTATGTCATATATACTATTCTTATCATCCCGAACATAGACATCCAAGCGAATACCATGTGCATCACTGTCTGGTTTAATCGTTTTTTGAAGTTCTGGATATTCTATACGTTCTATGTTTATATCTGGAAATATACGTTCCAGTAATTTCTTACATAAACTCGAATCCTGCATCACCTTGCCAAACATAAAATCATCCGACAGGCCAACCTCTTCCCATTTCTTTTCAAATTCGCACATAGAATTCCCACCTTTTTCAATATAAGTATACCATATAAAACAAACTGCAACAACTTGAAACTTCCGACATAAGCTTATCTCTTATTTCATATAATATCACACTTCGCATTGCGTGGCAAGTTTAAATTTATATATTTTAATCTTGTTTTTCATGTGTTTTCGTTTTTAATAATTTAGTAAAATACACTTAACAAAATGTATACTTTTTCAAAATATCTTTATATGCTTATATTTGTTTATTTTACTTCATAAAAGTATTAAAAACGTCGATTTATCGATAATTTTTGACCCGGCATGCATAATCCGAAAATGCTGATTTACTTTGGCTTCTATTTTTTATAATTTGTTAATATTTCCCTTAAAATATGATAATAACATTTGTGTTTTCTGCCGGATTATGATAAAGTATACACATAGGCGTGTTCTTTGTATTTTTATTTTAAAGCTGTACAATTTATCATCTAAGGAGAATGACCAATGAAGAAAAATATTGAGAAATTCAGAAAAGGCTATATGGATATGTTGCTTTTACATGTTTTATCTGAAGGTGACTGTTATGGCTACGAGATTATTTGCATCTTTCGCAAAGCAAGTAACAAAGTTATCGATATTACCGCCGGAAGTATTTATCAGGTATTTAAACGTCTTCAGGCTCAGGGATATATCGTTGAAACTTCAAGAAAAGACCCTTGTCGTGTAGAACGTGTTTATTATCATATTACAGATGAAGGTCGTCTGGCTTTACAGGAAATGATTGAAGATTATCATTTAGTAGCAGATGCAACTGCTGCTATTCTTAATTTCCATAAGGATGAAGATGCTTCAACTGATAAAGCCAACTAATTTTGATGAAAATCACAAAGTTCAATTGACTTTCTATCAAAAGTATCAAATGGAAGTAAAATAAAAATAGTGGCATGAATGTATACCAACTAACATTCATGCCACTATTTTTATTTTATAATTATTTACCAGCAAACACTGCTTTATCCGATAGAAGCAACACTATTGACATCATACATTGGTTCAAATGTGTCCGTATCGCTCAAAATCATCCCGCCTTTATGTTCAAGCACTTCCTTCATTACTTTGCGCACAAGTTCTGTATCTTCAACTTCAAAGCTAATCTGGTATATCGTCTTAAACTGATGTTCCTCGATAAATTCCAAATCCAGCGGGTCTTCAAAGCATTCATGTGCATCCTGAAAAATCAGGGAATCCGACACCATCACCACTTCAAGTAAATTCAGCGCAGGCCATACTTCAATCTGATCTTCAGGCACTGCTGTGATACACAATGAAATATCTTTCGCATTTGTTTCCTGCGGTGTCATATAATAGTATTCTATGATTTTCTTTTGTTTTTTCACAGGCATTCCGAGTTTCTTTGTCCCACCGGACTTCACACTTGAATAATTTTTCTTTTTTGCATTTTTATTTGTTTTCAAAATCGTTACCTCTATAAAATACGCTCTACGAACGTTTCAGCAATCCCGCATTCAAATCGTCTTTTGCCATCTCTTTTGCTTTGTAGTGCATTTTCTTGCCTGTGGCGTTCATCGGAATGGAATCCACAAAACGATAATATCTTGGACGCTTATATGGAGCCATCATCGGATGTTCAACACAGTATTTTGTCAAATCAGAAATCTGAAGGCTCTCGTTTCCTGCCACAATATATGCAACAATACTCTCGCCCCTGGATTTATCCGGCACACTTGTCACAATACAATCTGCAACATCAGGATGTTCATTTAAGATTTCTTCAATCTGTGTCGGATAAATATTTTCTCCTGCCACGATGATCATGTCGTCTTTCCGGCCAACAATAGTAATAAACTGATTTTCATCCCATACACCCAAATCACCGGTGTACATAAAACCTTTGTAGAACTTCGCTTTTGTCTGGTCAGGGTTATTGCTGTAGCAGTAAGAAGATTTTGCAGGGCTCTTGATAATAATCTCTCCGACAGTTTCATTGTCCTGCGGTACAAGCTGATTCGGCTCTGCTTTGCCATCTTCAACCGCCTCAACAACAAGCACTTCATCATCTGTACATGCATGACCGGCAGTACCTGCCATCTCCGGCAAATCGTAAGGTCTTAAGAATGTATTCCAGAAGCTCTCTGTCGTGCCGTAACCATTGAAAATGTTTGGTGACAGCACTTCCTGAAAACGGATGCAGGCTGACTTTTCCAATGGGCTTCCCATCGTCACAATACCTTTGAGTGAACTCAAATCATAATGTTTACGTTCCTGAGTCTTGGCAAGCATATTTAAAATCGAAGGCACACCCATCAGGAAAGTAATTTTGTATTTTTCAACGTATTCCAGACAAATCTGCGGATGGAACTGTCTGTTAATCACCATCTCACCGCCCGCATACAATGTCGGATTCGGTCCACCTGAATGAAGACCGCCACGGTGAAACCATGGTGTCATGTTCATCGTCTTATCTGTAGGATTAAGTGGGTAATGCATTAATACATCATGTGCAGATAAAACTTCGTTGATGTTGTTCATAGGCACACCCTTTGGCAGATTTGTCGTACCGGATGTATACAGTCTTGTCACTTCATCATAAATATGCGCAGGCACAGCCATCACAGGATCTTCCTCAGACTGGCCACTGACATAGTCTTCATAGCGGATATGTCCTTCCGGCAGTTCTGCACGGTCTTTGTAATCTACCATAATTACATACTCCGGCTTGAATTTGGATATACCAAGTGCTTCCACAACAATATCCTTGATCTCCGCATCATAAATATAAACCTTAGGCTGGCTGGTTTCGATTAAAAGTGCTGTCTCTCCGGCAGCCAGCTTGAAATTCATAGGGCTGTTAATCGCACCGATCTTCTGAGGTGCAATATAACAAAATACAAATTCTGCGCAGTTTAATAATTGATATAATACCAGATCATGGCGTCCTACACCGGAAGCCTCCAGTGCATGCGCCAGTTTGTTTGCTTCGATATTCAATTCTTTATATGTCCAGCTCTTGTTAATCTCCGGGTCAAACATCGCTGTCTTAAATCCATAACGACGGACATTTCTCATAAATCCCTGTAAATAGGTAAATGATGTTTCAAAAGTTTCCTTAAACATATTAATGTCATAAGTCCATTCCATTTGCATTATCCTCTTTAATTCATTTTTAATAGTTACTTCTCATTTTTATTCCCTGCCATAAAAATATTATGATGATGTCAGGGTCAAAAGGTCAAAACTCCGTTCGTGCTTGCACGATAAGGTGTTTGACTTTGGGACCCGCGAAACATGAAGAAGTAGCGATTTACGCAGTAAATCAGCGGATTCTGAATGTTTCAGAATTACGGGAGTAGCGTTAGCTACGGAGTAATTCGTG
>CAKRHR010000083.1 GCA_934339005.1 uncultured Catenibacillus sp.
AAAACTCCAATGGGCTCAACAGACTAAAGTCCATAATTAAACAAGGGCGTGTGAAAAAATTTTTTTTCACACGCCCTTGTATTTTATCATCTTTACTCTGCTTCCAGTTCTTCTGTCAGTTTACAGATTTCATCAATATAAGCACCTATTGTTTCAATAGTATCTAATAACGGACCATCTGTTGTGATATCAATACCACCAAGAGCTGCCAGTTCTACCGGTGAAAGTGTTGAGCCTGCCCGAAGCACATTTTTCCAATCCTCAATGGCACTCTCACCTTCATTTTCAATACGCTTGCACATCTGTGTTGCAATTGTCAGACCAGCGCTGTAGCTGTAGGAGTACAGACCCATATAATAATGAGGCTGGCGCATCCATGTCAGTTCTGCGCCTTCATTGATTTTAACAGTATCACCCCAGAATTTTTCCAGAGTTTCACGCATAATCTGGTTCAGTGTTTCAGCCTGCACGCTGCCACCCTCATCAACGATTTTATAAACTTCACGCTGATAAGCAGCTTCCATCAGATGTGTTACAAAATTATGGTAATATGTGTTGCTGACCATATTTGCAAGTACCCAACGGCGGAAACGTTTATCATCATTTGTCTTTAACATATAATGTACCATCAAAAGTTCATTCATTGTTGAAGGAGCTTCAACAAAATAGCCTGAAACATTTGTGTCAAAAATAGACTGTGCTTCATTACACAGCTTAAAATGTCCGGCATGTCCAAGTTCATGCGCCAGTGTAAATACATCAGACATTTTGCCCTGCCATGTCAGCAAAATAAATGAACCTTTGCCATATGGACTTGCACAGAAGCCGCCAGTTGATTTACCTTTATTCTGTGCAAAATCCACCCAGCGCTCACGATAAGCAGTCTGAATCATTTTTAAATAATCCTCACCCATGACAGACAACCCTTTTTCAATGTAAGCCTTGGATTCTTCAATGCTGACTGTCGGACAATAATCCGGGTCAATCGGCAGCTTCAAATCTGCAAATGTCATTTCATCCAGATGATAGATTTTCTTAATCAATGCCGCATATTTACGCATATGTGGCGCCAGTTTCTCTGTAATCAGATTAATCTGTCGATGATACAAATCCTGATTTACATGGTCTTCAAATAAATCTTTATCATAAATAGATTTGAACCCTCTTAATGTTGCCAGTGTTTTCTGAGTCTGCACAAAGCTGTTGTACAGTGTAGCATTTGTATTTTCATAATCACGCAGTTTTGCAGAAAATGCCTCAAAAGCGGCACGGCGCACCTTTGTGTCCGGTTCATACTCATAATTATCTTCAAATAAAGAATAACCAAGAGGATATTTTTCTCCGTCCACTTCAAAAGCATCGAACTTCATATCTGCAAGTTTTGCTGTATTATATGCATCATATGGCAAGTCAAGTGCGCCTGATAATGTTGTCAGTACACGCTCTGCTTCCGGATGCATCTGATGTGGCTTTTTACGAAGTAATTCCTTAATATAGCCCTTACAGCTTCCTGCCTGTGCTAACGCCAGTTTAAGCACTTCTTCACTCTGTTCGATAATTTCGCTGTCAATAAAGCTTAAGCTGCCTTCCATATCTCTGATAATATTTCTTGTACGGTCATTGCGCTGCATATTCGCCTGGTCGTAATAATCTACAGACACCGCCAGATCAGTATAATTCACCAGAAGTGTCATCAGTTCATAAACTCTTTCGTATTTTTCAAGACATTCAACAATGTGTTCTGGCGTATCTAATTTTCCCTGATAATCTCTGACGATTTCATTGCAAGTAGTCTGCAATTCTTCAAGGTCTTTTTTAAATGCATCCTCTGTCGGGTAAATCAGAGATAAATCCCATGTTTCCTCCACAGGCACATCTTTTCTTGATAATAATTCTTTTGCCATTTCTTTTTCTCCATAAATATTAATTTCATTTTTCATGCTCTATACACAATCAGTCCGATGACATCAGCCAAAAAGCATTTCAATCAATCTAATGTTAGACGAATTTATATTCCACGCTGCCTTTGCCATCATTCGACTTTATATGTGCCATACAGCCGTTGACAAATGTCATTCTCGGATTCACATGTCCGACATCTGCCTCCATCACAATCGGCATCTCTTTGCCAAGTGCACCCACAATCGCATCTTCATACGTCATATAGACATCCGTACTTGGAAATAAGACTCTGCCAAAAACAAAGCCTTTGGCGCCTTCAAACCAGCCTGCAGCTTTCATATGCAGCAAACCTCTGTAAACACTTTCTGCTGACAGTGCAAAAATGTCAAAATACCAGATGCAGCCGTCTGCCTGATAGCGTGTCACAAAATCATGAGCCGCCTCATACGGCGTACCGATTAAATCTAAAAGACTTTCCATACATCCACCGATCAGTCGACCGGATACATCCACCGCACCATTTGGTGTCTTCCAATTCACAGGTGTTGTCAGATTATAACCATCTGTACCATCCACACGTTGGGCTTCATACAATGCAAAACTTTCCTGTGCATTTAATTCACCCTTCCATAGGCGAATATTTTCCTGCAGGGATGGATGTAAATTTTTCATACCAAAACTTGTACAGTTGCCGCCATAAATCGTGGCAATGTCTAACTTTGTCGTAATTCCAAACAGTAATCCTGTCGGGTCTGAAAAGCCCTGTACCCACTTTGGATGAGCCTTTAAAATCTCCAATTCTGTATACGGCAGCATCTCATATAAGAAATCACCGCCACATGCCAGAAGGATTAATGCGATGTCATCACGTTCTGCCATCGTTTTCCACTCCGCGGCACGCACAGTTGCCGGTGCACTCGGTTCTGTATCACTGCGCACACTTTTCGTTTCTTCCACTTTAAAACCTGCTGCCTTAAAATGCTGATATGCCAGTGCCATCTCCTCACTGCGTTTTTCACCGGCTCCGGCACTTGGTGCCGTAATACCGATCATATCATTTTCCTTAAGCCATTTCGGATAAATCATCTATATATCCTCCATATGTTTACTCTTTATACTAATCATTTTTCTCTAAAATCCATAGATACATTCACTTTTTTGCTGTCTGCATCTGCTCAGCACTTTCCGGATCCGCATGACGCTGTGCAAGCTTTCTGATAATCACTGTAAACACAACAATAACAATAATCGTCGCCGCCAGCCATGCTACCTGGTCTGTAAAACAAACTGCCAGATAACCCATAGCCGGAATCACAAAAACAGACATCAGGCCTCTTGCAGCCAGTTCACTCAAACCAGCAAGAATAGACACTGCACTGTAACCAAGTCCCTGAATTGTCATACGCACACAATTTAAAATGGCCAGAAGCCAATAGAAAAATCCTGAAATCGTCAAAAACTGCTGTACTGCATCAAGCACCTGTACCTCGCTTCTGTCCACAAACAGCCATGCAATCTTTGAACCGCTTGTAATCAATACAATACCTATCAGCACAGAATAAATCAGAGCAATAAAGATACCGTTAAATAACCCTTTTTTTATTCTGTCTACCTTGCCTGCGCCAAGGTTTTGTCCTCCAAAAGTCGCACAGGCTGAAGCAATCGCATCATACGGACACATCGCAAGCTGTTTTACCTTTGTTGCAGCCGCAAAAGCAGATACATACACAACATCCAGTCCATTGACCGCACTCTGCATCATAATGCTGCCAATCGCAGTCACGGAAAACTGTAATCCCATCGGCACTGAGTTTGTAAACAAAACACGAATAAGATGAGCATCCACACGACGATTTTCTTTTTTGAGATGTAAAATATCAAATTTCTTTTTCATGTAGATAAAACAAATCACACCGGACACACCCTGAGCAAGAATTGTTGCCAGTGCAGCTCCGGATACACCCATCTTAAATACAATAATAAACAGTAAATCCAGTCCTATATTTAAAATTGTGGACAATACAAGAAAATAAAACGGTGTCTTTGAATCGCCTAGGGAACGTATAATACCAGACGTCGTATTATATAAAAATGTAAACGGAATACCAAGACATATAATAAAGAAATAATCATATGCCTGCTGATAAATAGAAGATGGTGTATTCATCCATCTTAAAATCTGTCCACACAATAATGTCGTTGCCAATGTCAGTATAGCAGCCATCGCAATCGCCAGATATGCGGCATTTGCCACAAATGAACGCATCTTCTGATAATCTCTGGCACCAAACTTCTGTGCCACAGGAATTGCCAGCCCGCTACATGTACCAAGTGTAAACCCGATAATCAAAAAGTTCACCGAATTGGTCGCCCCAACAGCAGTTAATGCATTCAGACCGATAGCCTTACCAACGATAATTGTATCTGCCATGTTATACATCTGCTGAAATAAATTACCAAAAATCAATGGCACAGCAAAACTTAATATATGTCCCATTGGTTTTCCGACAGTCATATCCTTTGTCATAAAGCTTTCTCCCAAAAATTTTTATAAAAAAGAATAAGGCAGCCCGTTCCGAAAATCAGAACAGGCTGCCCGTGATGTCTAAAACAAAGCTGCACAGCTCATGTAAAAATTCACATAAACTTTAACTGCAGCAAACTAATCTTTAGTTGTTGATTAATTTGTCTTCGCCGTTCCAGCTATACAGTTTACGAACTTCTTCACCAACTTTTTCTGCTGGATGTTCAGCAGCAAGTTTTCTCATAGCTTTGAAGTGTACCTGACGACCAGCAGGTGACATATCAAGAAGGAATTCTTTTGCGAATGTACCATCCTGGATATCTGAAAGAATCTTCTTCATAGCTTTCTTTGTATCTTCTGTGATAATCTTAGGACCTGTTACATAGTCACCATATTCTGCTGTGTTAGAGATTGAGTATCTCATACCTGCAAAACCTGACTGGTAAATAAGGTCTACGATCAATTTCATCTCATGGATACATTCAAAGTATGCATTTCTTGGGTCATAACCAGCTTCAACAAGAGTTTCGAAACCAGCCTGCATTAATGCACAAACACCACCGCAAAGTACGGCCTGTTCACCAAAGAGGTCAGTCTCTGTCTCTGTTCTGAATGTTGTTTCAAGAACACCAGCTCTTGCACCACCGATTGCAAGTGCATATGCAAGTGCAAGGTCAAGTGCTTTACCTGTAGCATCCTGTTCAACAGCAACAAGGCAAGGAACACCTTTGCCTGCCTGGTATTCGCTTCTTACTGTATGGCCAGGTCCCTTAGGTGCAACCATAGTTACATCAACATCCTTAGGTGGTGTGATGCAGCCAAAATGAATGTTGAAACCATGTGCGAACATCAACATGTTACCAGCTTCAAGGTTAGGTTCGATATCTTTCTTGTACATATCAGCCTGTAATTCATCGTTGATAAGAATCATGATAATGTCAGCTCTCTTAGCTGCCTCTGCTGCTGTATATACTTTAAATCCCTGTGCTTCTGCTTTTGCCCATGATTTGCTTCCTTCATAAAGTCCAATAATGACATTGCATC
>CAKRHR010000084.1 GCA_934339005.1 uncultured Catenibacillus sp.
GTAATCAGAAAAAAGTCAATATTTCCCTGCCTTCCCTGCGTATTGACGCCTTTTCGCTGGATGTCATGAGCAAGGTTCAGGATGTGAAAAAGAGCAGTCTGACATTTGCCCCGGAAGCCGGTACCCAGAGAATGCGTAACGTCATTAACAAAGGCCTTACAGAGGAAAATATTTTGCATGGCGCACTGGAAGCCTTTAAGGGCGGATGGAATAAAGTCAAACTTTACTTCATGCTTGGTCTGCCGACAGAAACCGAAGAAGATATTGAAGGTATTGCATTACTTTCCAATGAAATTGCCAAAGAATTTTATGAAATTCCAAAATCCGAACGTCCAGGAAATGGCCGTGTCGATATTGTGACAAGTACATCATTTTTTGTACCAAAGCCATTTACTCCGTTCCAGTGGGCACCGCAGAACAGCAGTGAAGAATTTCACGAAAAAGCCCGCTTCTTAAAAGGAAAAATCAAAGACCAGATTAACCAGAAAAGTATTCGTTACAACTGGCATGAAGCAGAACTGACACGTCTTGAGGGCGTTCTTGCCAGAGGTGACAGAAGATTATGCCAGGTACTGCTTGCAGCTTATAAAAACGGCTGTTTATATGATTCCTGGTCTGAAAGCTTTAAATATGACATGTGGCTGAAAGCCTTTGAAGATACAGGTGTTGACCCTGATTTCTATACAACACGTGTGCGTAGCACAGAAGAACTGCTGCCTTGGGATTTCATCGATGCAGGTGTTACAAAGAGCTTTTTAAAACGCGAATGGGAACGCGCACAGGCAGAAGCAGTCACACCAAACTGCAGACAGGGCTGTTCAGGCTGCGGTTGCAAATCATACGGCGGAGGTGTCTGTTATGAAAATTAGAATACGTTTTTGCAAAGATGGCGCTATGAAATTTATCGGTCATCTGGATATGATGCGTTATTTCCAGAAGGTATTCCGCCGCGCCAATGTAGATATTCAATATTCACAGGGTTTTAGCCCTCATCAGTTAATTTCATTTGCTTCACCCCTTGGTGTTGGTCTGACAAGCACTGGTGAATACATGGATATTTTCGTGCATTCCACCGAGGATTCCAAAACGATGATTCAGCGCATTAATGCTGAGATGGTAGAAGGTTCATGGATTACAAGCTACAAACAGATTTTAGATGAAACAAAGCATTCCAATGCCATGTCACTCATTGCAGCGGCAGATTATACTGTAGCATTTCGTGAAGGCATGCAGCCGGAAGCCTTGACCGGAGATATGGTTAAAGCATTTTTAGCCCAGCCTGAAATCATTGTCACAAAAGCCACGAAAAAAAGTGTCAAAGAAACAGATATTAAACCGATGGTCCATCATTTTGAATTTAAGGACAACCATCTTGTGATGCAGCTTGCCTGCGGCAGTGCAGCCAACTTAAAGCCTGAACTTTTAATTTCAGCGCTGTATCATTTCCTTGGTCTTGAGCTCGATGAATACAGCCTTTTAATTAACAGGGATGATATGTATGCCCAGGCCGAAGACGGCAGTTTTATTTCACTGGATGACCTCGGTGTGGAACTTATATAAGCTATGAAAAGTAAAGCATATATCACCTATTATCGAAACCAGCTGCTGACAGCCCTCTATGAAGATAATCAGCTTGTAGAGCTTTTTGCAGATGACCCGGAGAAAAAAGATTTACTTGACCGTATTTATATCGGCAAAGTCAAAAATATCGTCACCAATATCGACGCAGCTTTTGTCGATATTGGCGGTGGCATCGAAGGATATTATTCTTTAAAAGAAAATACAAACCATTTGTTCGTTTCACCCAAAAACGGCACAAAACTTGTACCCGGTGATGAGATTCTCGTTCAGGTCAACCGGGAAAATATTAAAACAAAAGCACCGGCTCTGACATCGCATATAACTCTGGCTGGCAAATATATGGTTTTAAAATACGGTAAAAACACTCTGACTGTTTCTTCAAAAATCACAGACGGTGCCACACGCAAACGTCTGAAAACACTTTTTACAGCATGGACAGACGAAACTACGGGATTTGTGATTCGAACAGATGCCACAAATGCCGATGATGCAGCCTTATATGCTGAATGTCAGGCACTCAGGGAAAAGCTTGCGCAGATTCTTAAAAAAAGTAAGATGCTGGCC
Organism: uncultured Catenibacillus sp.; assembly: GCA_934339005.1. Taxonomy (GTDB): domain Bacteria; phylum Bacillota; class Clostridia; order Lachnospirales; family Lachnospiraceae; genus CAKRHR01. The sequence continues at coordinate 2,146 of CAKRHR010000084.1, forward strand.
TGCTACAGCGAGGTTTACCGTGAACCGGAGGGCTATATCAGACGTCTGACTTCCTTGGAAAATTCAGACTTTGAAAAAATAGAAACTGATATTCCTGAGATTTATACGGTATTAAAAACACACCATGTGGGTGAGATGAGTGAAAAGGGGCTCATCCTTTATGATGATGCCACCATGCCACTTTGTAAGCTTTTAAGTCTGGAAACACATATTGAACGTGTTTTAAATCCGAAAGTATGGCTTAAATCCGGCGGTTTTCTTGTGATCAGTATCACAGAAGCTCTCACGGTCATAGACGTTAATACCGGCAAATATACAGGTAAAAAAGCACCAGAAGATACATTTTATAAAATTAATATTGACGCTGCAGACGAGATTGCAAGACAGCTCCGGCTGCGCAATTTATCCGGCATTATTATTATTGATTTTATTGATATGAAGAATCATGATCGCCGCACAGAACTTTTGCAGCGTTTAAAGCATGCCTGCAGTCCGGATCCGATGCGCCCGGTTGTTTTGGATATCACAAAATTAGGTCTTGTAGAAATGACAAGACGAAAGGAACGCCGGCCACTGCATGAACAGCTCATGCATGTGTGTCCGAAATGTAAAGGTCTTGGATGGCTATGACACAGAAAAAATATTTAAAATTAATGCAGTTTTTTAATCAGTCTCCGGTACTTTTACGCATCATTCGTTTTGCTGCCAAGCAATTGGCTATAATTATTGCTGCCGTTTACGCTGTTACATTAATCATGCTCATGATTGGGCATGATAGCCGTTTTACCCGCTGCCTTATCGTACCTGCTGCAGCATTTGTATTTATCACGGTTATCCGAAAACTGATTAACCGGTCACGACCATATGATACACTGGATTATGAGCCGCTTGTACCTTGTGTCCGTGGCAAAGCTCAGAGTTTTCCAAGCAGACACACCGGCAGCGCCTGGATTATTGCACTGACACTTTGTACATTGAACTTATGGTTTGGCATTCCTGTGCTGATTGCAGCCTTATGTATTTCTGTCGGCAGAGTGTGTACCGGTATGCATTATCCCTCCGATGTCATTGCAGGCTTTATTGTTGCAGTTGTTGCATTTTTTATTGGATTTTTTGTACTATAACTACAAAAAATCCTTTTTTATTTTATATATTTGTGTTATAATGCACATATAAAGATGATATACTCATCAGACAGGAGGGGTTTATATGAGTAGAAATATCGTTATTACTATAGGACGTGAAGTTGGCAGCGGCGGACGCGAGATTGCCAGGAAAGTTGCAACATTACTGAATATCAATTATTACGATAAGAATATTCTGGATATCGTTGCAGAAAAGAGCGGTATGCACAAAGCCGTTTTGCACAAAGCTGATGAGAAGGCTGCAAATCCATTTTTAAGTTCTTATATGGTACAGCCGGGTGAGTATGGCACGATTAATGACCGTCTGTTCTGGACACAGTCAGCAGTGATTAAAGATCTTGCATCCAAAGAATCCTTTGTCATTGTTGGACGCTGTGCAAATTATGTTCTTTCAGACATGGACAGATGCCTGCGTATCTTTATCTACGCAGATGATGAAGACCGTATCAGCCGTATAAAAGACCGTTATATGCTTGACTCTGCTGATGTTGCCCGTAAGGAAATCAAGCAGACAGATAAGCAGCGTCGAAGTTACTACCAATATTATACCGATTTGAAGTGGGGCACAAGCGAAGGTATGAATATGCTTATTAGCAGCAGTTACTTTGGTATCAATAAGACTGCTGAGATGATTGCAGACATCGTCAAGACACGCTGGCCGGATTACTCTCAGAAGGAAGATGACAAAGCTGCTGAAGCTGATAAATAAATTATAACACTGTTAAATAAAATAAATTATAACACTGTTAAATAAACACTTTACCGGCTGTCCGAAACATCAGACAGCCGTATTCAAAATTTTTTTAAAATTTTCAAAAAAAACAATTGACATATAAGGGCACCTCTGCTATTATAATCTAGTGTGCCGCATAGTGAGGCTTAAGAGCGATTATGCCGCCGTAACTAGCGAGTATTGATTAATAGGAGGTGTCCTTATGTACGCAATTATTGCAACAGGTGGTAAACAGTATAAAGTAGCTGAAGGTGATGTGATCAAAGTTGAAAAACTTGGCGCAGCTGCAGGCGAAAATGTTGTATTTGACCAGGTTCTTGTTGTAAGCGGTGATGATGTTAAAGTTGGTAACCCTACAGTTGAAGGTGCTACAGTAACAGCTAGCGTTGTTAAAGAAGGCAAAGCTAAAAAAGTTATCGTTTATAAATACAAGAGAAAAACTGGCTATCATAAAAAGAATGGTCACAGACAGCAGTATACACAGGTTAAGATTGAAAAGATCAATGCTTAATTTTGAAAGTCTATGATTAAGATAGCAGTATATAAGAACAGCCAAGGTATCTACAGGGGCTTTAAATCATCAGGACATGCCGGTTTTGCCGCATATGGAAGTGATATAGTATGCAGTGCAGTTTCTGCACTTGTGTTAAACACTGTAAATTCAATAGATGCATTTACAGATGATGAGATGAAGATACAGACAGATGCTGACAGCGGAATGATAGAAGTTCATTTCGGCAAGGAGGTCAGTGAGCGTACTTCATTATTAATGGATTCCATGGTTCTGGGTTTAAAAACGATACAAAAAGAATACAAGAATAAGTATATACACTTGAAAATCAGGGAGGTGTAAACCATGTTAAAAATGAACCTTCAATTTTTCGCTCATAAAAAGGGTGTTGGTTCTACAAAGAACGGTCGTGACTCTGAATCCAAAAGACTTGGTGCTAAGAGAGCTGACGGTCAGTTTGTAAAAGCCGGCAACATTCTTTACAGACAGCGTGGTACTAAGATTCATCCAGGTGTAAACGTTGGACGCGGTGGCGATGATACATTATTCGCTTTAGTAGACGGTGTTTTAAGATTTGAAAGAAAGGGCAGAGATAAGAAACAGGCTTCTGTTTATCCTGTCGTGAACGAATAAGATGTGTAAGGGACTGTTGTAGAACACAACAGTCCTATTTTTAAATTAAAAATTAAGAGGTGGCCTATGTTTGTTGATAAAGCAAAAATATATATCCGGTCAGGCAAGGGCGGCGACGGACATGTCAGTTTTCGTCGAGAACTTTTTGTTCCGGCCGGCGG
>CAKRHR010000085.1 GCA_934339005.1 uncultured Catenibacillus sp.
TCAATGCACCATCTGTAATCTTAACATGATGGTGTGACTCATATGCAGGGCGAAGACCTTTTAAGATTTCAAAAGCTTCATCCTCGGATGGCTCATCGACAGTCACAGGCTGGAAACGACGTTCCAGTGCTGCATCTTTTTCGATATATTTACGATATTCATCAATCGTTGTTGCACCGATAATCTGGATCTCACCTCTGGCCAGCGCAGGTTTTAAAATGTTTGAGGCATCAATCGCACCCTCTGCACCACCGGCACCGATAATCGTATGAAGTTCGTCAATGAACAATAAAATCGAACCATTTTCACGCACTTCATTAATGACTTTTTTGATACGCTCCTCAAATTCACCTCTGTATTTTGAACCTGCAACCATCGCAGACAAATCCAGTGTTACAACACGTTTGTCTTTAATCGTATCCGGCATATTACCCTCTGCAATGCGAATTGCAAGCCCCTCTGCAACTGCTGTCTTACCGACACCCGGCTCACCAATCAGGCAAGGATTATTCTTCGTTCTGCGGCTTAATATCTGAACCACTCTCTGAATCTCATCATGGCGTCCAATTACAGGGTCTAACTGACCTTCTTTGGCCATAGCTGTCAAATCACGGCTGTACTGATCCAGTGTCGGTGTCTGGCTCTGACCTCTGTTCTTACCTTTACCTTTGCCCGGAACATCTTTTTTTGCCTGATTGCCATCCTGTCCCATAGCATTGACAATATCTGTATATAACTTCTGGATATTCACACCCATCGTTGTCAGCAGTCTGACAGCCACGCAATCACCATCACGCAGCAATGCAATCAGCAGATGCTCTGTGCCAATCGCTGTTGCACGGAAGCGCATCGCTTCCCTGCTGCTTAATTCCAAAATGCGGCGACCTCTCGGTGTGTAATCGCTCACATCTGCGACCTCCACACTGTCACCTCCTGAAATCAACTGGCTGACAAGTTCCATCAATTTATCTTCGGTTACATCATGCTCCTCAAGCACTCTGGACGCAATACCATTTTCTTCTCTGACAAGTCCAATCAGCAAATGTTCTGTGCCTATATAATTATGTCCAAGTTCTCCCGCTGCATCTGCTGCATTCTGGACAGCCTGCGCAGCACTTGGTGTAAATCTATACTGCATATCATTCCTCCTGTAACAACTTTTATTTTAAATCCGGCAGACTTGCTCTGATAAGGTCTGCTCTCTGATGATTGCGCTGTGCTGCACTTAAAACTGCGCCTGCTTTATAGTCAAGCATCGCAGAACCAGACGCCATCATCAGTCTGTATATATCAAAATCTTTATCTGCATCCAATGCAATCATATGCTCACACAGACCAATACGGATATTCGACAGATAATCCATCGCTTCCTTTAACGTCAGTGAACGGGCATATTTTAAAATACCATAAGCCTTGTAAATACTGTCTTCATAGGCATCCCGGTTCTTCTTAATCTCTGTACTTCTCAAATGCATCTCCTGCTCAATAACCTGATGGGTAATCTTGTTGAGTGAAGTCATCAGTTCATCCTCTGACATGCCCAGTGTCCGTTGATTGTAAATCTGGTAAATCGAACCATGAATATCATTCTCCTCGCCATATACACCACGAAGTACATATCCAAATTTGTTGAGTTCCTCAGAAATAGCCTTTGTGGCACCGGTACTTTCAAGAAACGGCAGATGTAAAAAATAGGACGCCCGCATACCTGTACCCATATTGGCAGGTGATGTCGTCAGATATCCATACTTATGACTGTAAGCATAAGGCAGCCGTTCATTCAGCAAATCATCCAGCCGATTTGCACTCTCATAGGCTTTATCAAGCTGCTCGCCTTTTGCAAGTGCCACAATATTAATATGGTCTTTATCATTAATCCGGATACTGTCAGCTTCATCCTTTGAATAAATCAATGCCTTTGGCCGCGGATACTGCTTTGTCCTCCGGCTCACAAGATAACTGTCTATCAAGTAACGAAGCTGACATTTATCTGTATGCTCTAAATCTTTAAATGTATAAAAATCTATCTGACGGTCTTTAAAAAAGCCATCTTTCACCTTGTCAATCATCTCTGCAGCTTTATCCGGTTCAAGCTTCATCGGGAACGGATAATCTATAAGATTACGCAGCAGACTGACACGGCTTGAAATTACTATGTCATTGTTTGAAAGATTCTCTTCATACCATTTATTCATTCGGCACCGCCTTCTCATCTACTGTCTGTGCATGTAACTGTTTAATCTCATCACGGAGTCTTGCAGCCTCCTCAAATTCTTCCTTTTCAATCGCTGCTTTTAACTGTGCACGAAGCGATGCCTCCGGTGATGCTTCGGATTTATCCTGAGCCGGTTTTACCTTCGGCAGTACTGTATGACCACCTGTATACTCCGGCACTTCGGCAAATACGCTCTGAAACTTCGGGCACTTGCCTGTATGAGTGACATTACCCTGAATTTTCTTAATATATGGATCAAGAATCAGACCAAAAGTTTTATAGCAGTCTTTGCAACCAAACTTTCCATCTCTTAAAAATTCGTTGTAAGTCATATGGCATGTCGGACATACAAGGTTCGTCTTTTGCATATCTTCATCAGATAATACATCCTCATGAGCACCAAGTACACTCGCCAGAAGGCCTGCCAGAAATCCGGCAGAACCTGATGCTATATTATAGCCGCTGCTGCCTGTGTACTTTGCTGCGCAACTCTGACATAAATGCTTCTCACTTCTCACACCATTAACAATCTCTGTATAACAAATCACCGCTTCCCTGCTGTGACACATATCACATAACATAAGCTCTGCCCCCTTTGATACGCTGAGCATCTATCATTCTTCTTTGGTTTTGCCCTGGTAATAATCATAAATCGAATCCACAAGACGATGGACTTCATCTCTGGTAATATCCTTGCACATCGCTTCTGCAAGTAAAATCTGCATATTCTCAGAAAGTCGTTCCTCTGCAATGACCTTGTCATAGTCAATCGCAATCACAGCACCCTTTCGTCTGTCAAGCTTCACAAAGCCCTCCTGACGCAACACTGCATAGGCTTTATTCACCGTATGCATATTAATACCGATATTCTCGGCAAGCTGTCGTACGGACGGCAACTGTTCACCATCTTCAATCTGTGATGTCGCAATACCCATCACAATCTGGTTCCTCAGCTGTATGTAAATCGCTTCATCACTGTTAAAATCAATCTTTAAAATCATTGAATCTTCACTTCCTTGTGTTCTCACAACTCTATGCGTTGCCTTGTACATGAGTCTTTTGCGACTCGGACATCATCATATTGTTATATATATGATATAACAGTTGTATTTGTTTGTCAACTGTCTTATCGCATAACAAAGTCATGCAATGCATTTTTCGATTAACTTTTTTCGACAAAAAATTCCCCAGACAAGACACAGCCCTCTGCTGCCCTTATATCTGAGGAATTTAAATCTTTAATTATAAAATTTACTGCCAGTTTTCATCCTGCTCAAGTTCGACACAACGCACAGCCCTTGCCTTTTCCCTGTTATAAATCAGTTCCTGATTCTTGATGCTGACACGGGTACCCGCTCCGATAGATTTTGTCACGAAAGCATTACCGCCGATCACAACATCCTTGCCAATGACTGTTTCACCACCAAGGATAGATGCACCGGAGTAAATTGTCACATTATCTTCAATCGTCGGATGACGCTTCATATTCTTAAACTTCTGGCCGCCCTTGGTTGAAAGCGCACCAAGGGTAACGCCCTGATAAATCTTGACATTTTCACCGATAATGGTCGTTTCACCGATAACAATGCCTGTACCGTGGTCAATAAAGAAATATTTGCCAATAGTTGCCCCTGGATGAATATCAATCCCTGTCATGCTATGTGCATGTTCTGTCATCATACGCGGAATCAGCGGCACTTTAAGTTCATATAACTCATGGGCAATACGATTCACCATAATCGCATACAATCCCGGATATGTGATGATAATTTCATCATGGCTGAAAGCTGCAGGGTCACCGTCAAAGCCTGCCTGAACATCTGTATTCATATATTCACGAATCTTTGGAATACGTTTTAAAAATTCCACACAGATTTTTTCGGAAGTTTCTGTCAGAGCCTCTGCATCCAAATTTTCATATTCAGGTAAAAGATGAAGCACGCTTCTGACCTGCTTGTTAAGATTATACATCACATCCTCTAATAACATCGTCAGGTTATTTCTTGAGGTGTACACGCGGCACAGTTTATTTTTAAAATGTCCCGGAAATATAATCTGCTGTAATTTCGTGATAATATCCACAATGCTTTCTTTATTTGGACGGTCAAATGGATTTTGCTGGTCGATAATTCTGTCCTTTTGATAATCCTCCAATATCTCATCTGCCAAGTCCGTCATGGCTGCAATGATATCCATGTATCATTCCTCCCTCAAATTTTATGTCAAATTATGTAACTTATCATTTCATTAAATAAAGTGCTGCGTAAATGCCATCCTTTGCCAGAAGTTCATCATGTGTGCCCTCTTCAGCAATACCGTTTTCTGTCAGCACAACAATACGTTCAGCATTTCTGATTGTCGATAAACGATGTGCAATGACAATTGTCGTTCTGTTTTTGGCAAGCTTTTCAAGTGATTCCTGTACAATCTTTTCACTTTCATTATCCAGTGCACTTGTGGCCTCGTCAAAAATCAGAATTGGCGGATTTTTAAGAAATACTCTGGCAATCGACAAACGTTGTTTTTGTCCGCCGGATAACTTCACGCCGCGTTGACCGATATAAGTGTCGTAGCCATCCGGAAGCCCCATAATAAATTCATGGGCATTGGCATTTTTAGCAGCTTCAATGATTTCTTCATCTGTCGCATCCAGTCTGCCATACCGGATATTATCCCTGACCGTACCTGCAAACAGATATACATCCTGCTGCACCATACCAATATTTGAACGCAGGGAATGCAGTGTTACATCGCGCACATCCTGCC
>CAKRHR010000086.1 GCA_934339005.1 uncultured Catenibacillus sp.
TTTGAATGCTGTACCAAATATTCGAAAAGTGAAGGAATTCAAAGATGTCTTTATCGCAGGCAATCATTTTTCCTATTTAAAGAACAAATCTTTGCGCCTTGAAGAATTGCAGGGTTATCCGATTCTGATGCTGGATAAAAACAGTACGACAAGTGAATTTTTACACAATCTGTTCCAGCAAAAGCAGCTTGACCTTGTGCCGGAAATCGAGCTTTCAAGTAATGACCTTTTGATTGATCTGGCGCGCATCGGCCTTGGCATCGCCTTTGTACCGGATTATTCCGTGCCGGAAAATGACCCGGGCATTTTCACCATCAAAACAACAGACATCCTGCCACCACGCCATCTGATTGTCGGATATAATGATAAAGTGCCAATGTCTGAGGCGGCAAAGTATTTTATTGAGAGCCTTTAATAGGATGATATAAAAAATGCAGCCATGCATATTCGTTAGTTTTTGAATATGCGTGACTGCATTTTGTTTGATTTGACTTTTCTTAAGATTATTCTTCGTCTTCTTCCTCAAATACATCTGCGAATTCTTCTTCGTCAAGGAGTTCGTCGAATGCATCTGAAACAGCATCAAATTCATCGTCATCTTCGATGTTTAATAATGTCACTTCTTCATCGTTTTCATCGGATGCAAAATGATACAGATAAACTGTGCCTTCATCTTCACCTGACATTGGAGATAATGCAATGTACTTCTTCTCCTGTACAGGGAAAATTGCTAAAACTGCACATTCAAGTTCTGTACCATCATCTAATGATAATGTCATTGTATCAAATTCAACTTCGTTCATATCTTCTGGATTGTTTACGCTCATTTGTTTACTCACCTTTCTTTTTTTCTTCATTGTACATGATTCATTATCGGTTGTCAATGTGTCAAAAAGTCCGCTCATATTGAAGCAAAAATCAAACGCTTTCCTCTGTGTGTGCCTTAATCTTTTCTTCTTCTATGCTGTCCAATTGAATATCAGGCAGCAGTTCAAAATAGAAATCCTGATATTTTTCTGCAAGGGCAGCAATACATTTTGTCTGCAAAATCTGAAATTTTGAGAGGGAAATAACATCTTTATCGAAAGTGATATATACACTAATCCACAGTTTGCGACCGGTACGGACAATATCATAGTAAAGCTTTTTATGTCCGTAACCACTGATAATCGGTTCAACAGTAGCTTTGATATCATCCACAGTTTCTGCTTCCGGTGGCCAAAGCATCAGATCACGCAAGCCAGTAATAACCGTTTTTATTGGTGTTGGCAGCATAAATGCAGATAAAATGATCGTAATAATCTGATCCAGATAAGGAGTCAAACGCTGAAACCATGCAAATGGAACAAGCATTGGAAGTAAAAATGCAACTGCCATTCCAAATGAAACAACACTGTCAATTTTCCACGTCTGCAGTTCGATATTGATAAGCGGTGAACTCATATTTTTATTTTTGAAATAAAGACAAATTGCCATAACTAAACTTAATCCAAAAGCAAAAAGCTCAAAGGCCGAGATCATATTAAATGATACTTTATGTCCGCCATGAAGCAACAAATGAATATTGTTAAATATCAATCCAAAAGTCACCGTTGCCATAATAGCACCTTTGACCACGACAAATCCGGTTTCCACCTGCGTATATCCAAAAGGATGCTGTTCACTGGAAGGCCGGTAAATCAATGGAATCAGGAATACAGATGGCAGCATCATTAAAAATTCCACACTGTCATACACTGCATCCAAAAGAACCGCCTGTGAGCCTGAAAAAACTGCCATTCCAATCTCTACAACCGCAAACAAAAGACTTCCATATAAAGACAGCGTCATCGCTGATTTTTCTCTTTTCTGTGTTTTCTTTCCTATGTGCATGTTTAGTCCTCATTTTAACTTAAAGTAAATAAAAGGATGTACTACGGCAACTTATCCATCACCCTGACACATCCTTTATCTTTTCATTCTTTGCAATCTCTTTAACGGCAGCTATGACTTCCGCATCCATGCTCATTTACCATCAGAACAATTGGTGAATTTTTTTATTATATACTAACCTCTTTAATGGCATTCGTCAATAATATTTTTAGAATATTTCCATTATCCAGAAACATTATTTCTTAGGTCAAAATAATTTATCTTATAAACCCTGCTATCAGCCACACAATACCAGCAATCAGCAGCAATGTTTTTTGTTTACACATAATTTATTTTTCATTTTCACCCATTTATTATTCTATGGCTTTTCAGATAATGATAAATCCCATCATCTGTCACATCTTCACAAACATCACCTGCAATAGCTTTCACTGTTTCTGAAGCATTCCCCATTGCAACCCCGGTTCCAACCGACAGTAACATATCAATATCATTTTCTCCATCTCCAAATGCAATGGCTTCTTCTTTTGAAATTTTATAATGTGCAAGGATCTGGTGGATTGCACTTCCTTTTCCACCCTTTTGGGGAATAATATCTACAGCTCTGTCCCACCATGCTGCTAATTTTGCATTTTCTGTTCCTTCTAATATATGTTTTCGTTCTTCCAAACCACATCCCAGCATAATTTGAAATATATCCTTTTTCACATCTTCTTCAAATTTCTCGGATACATTCACATTGTGATGTGCAATCGCAAAATAATCTTCTAAATCTTTATCACTTCCATTTGCAACAATGTTCTCCGCTGTTGCGATGGAAACAGGTCTTTCCATTCTCTTAGCATTTTCAATAATTATTTTCACATCCTCTTTAGGAATAGGATATTTCGCTACTATCTGATTATCTGCAATACAAAAAGAACCATTGAATGCTAAAATTGCATCAAATACAATTCCGTCAAACAACGGTATAGTTGCAAATGGTCGCCCTGTTGCGATGCATATTTTGATGCCATTTTGCTTCAATGAGCACAATGCCTTTCTCGTATTAGCTGTTATCTCTGTTTTTCCAAGCTCCAACAATGTGCCATCAATATCAAAAAAAGCAATTTTTATATTATTCATTGTTTATCCCCTTTAAACATATGTAATATAACAATAGAAATGAAATATAATAACCCCGGAAGCCCTTATAAAATGAGCATCCGAGGTTTTATGTACATTATTCAAACTCGGCAAGTCCAAAGATATTCTTAAATATATTTGTTTAGGTTTTGTATCTTTTTTGCCGTTATTTTATTTCTATTACATATATTATTTTGGCTCGCTGATTTTCTGTTGCCAATTTGTTGCCACTTTAATTTTTACAATTGTTGTTTGAGTACATCATAAAATCTTTCTGTTTTCGTTTTTTGATAAGCCGAATTTTCAAAAATAGACCGATAATTTCGATATTCTTGATCTACTTCTTTTCTCACTGACACATATTTCCGAATATCAGAGGGTCTCTTTAAACGAGGCCAATATTGCAAAAAATCTGGTAATAAAACGGAATCTTTCAAAAATGTTGCTGTCGGCAAGTCTACTTGTGCAGCCATTCCAACTTCAAATGGCACCCACTGAGAATATCTTGTTATTTCTGACATAATAACAATTATGTCAGTACAAGTATTAAGATTTTTTCGTATATGTTCTGTAAGCATTTTTCCACTTTTCGTTACTGTCGGATCCAATAAATCAAGATAATAATCAACATGTATTGAATCTAATTCATTTGCTATTTGATTAGCAGTAACTGCATCTTCTTGTTTATGAGAAATAAATACTTTCATCCACGATCACCTTCCATCGGCAAGTGAAAAGATGCCCTTAAATATACGCATTTAAGTTTCCTGTTCTTTTACCGAGTTCTATTTCTATTACATAAATTCTTTTCTATTATCATTTTTGATAACTACTACAAATACACTTTGCCCCTCTATACAGGCAATTTCAACCTTTTAATATCAATGATTTATATATGTGACCTTATCCATACTTCTAAGCTATCTTTCCGATATGGAATCATATCAATCCCCATATTAGAAATCTGACTGCTTGTACTGTCGGTGATTTTTACCGCTACCACTGGTTTTCCAATTGCTATTGCATATTTTATTTCCTCAATCGACATTCCGTAATTATTTGCTGGACGATTTGAACAAACAACAACATTTGCATATTTTATCTGTCTTTGAATTTTCGGATCTACATTATATCGCCTATCAATACTGTCAAACGGCGCGCTACTTGGGACAGAATAATCTCTTACATTGTATTTTGTTCTATCCAATAATACAGTAATTGCTTCATAGTCATCATTGTTCCAACGATGTGGTATAAATACATTTATCATTTAAATCTTCTCCCTTCATTACTTTCACTTAGATGGTATTTTTATTTACCAATTGCCAATAATGTTGTCCCTGTGCAGTTAACTTACAAGCTTTATGATGAATTGCAGCATAATACATATGTTCTTCTCCCACCGGAATTACCAAATTCAATTTTACAAATCTTTGCAAAGTTGCGAATATAGCTTCATGCTCTTTGTTTACTTCTTTAACATCCGCTTCATGTTTATCAGGTTCATAGGTCGGATCTAATGGATATTCATCATATTGTGAAGTAAATATTTCTGTTATTTGCCGTAATTCTGCAATAGGAATCGGCGATGCGTTTTTTCTTAATGAAACAAAGCTACTAATATTAGCCTTAAATAATGGTCTTTGCTCATCCCAAGCTCCCAATGAACGATCAATATAAGAATAAATGCTACCCGGTGACACTTCGCCTAATAAATTCATAGCACCACCATACAATGCTTCAACTAAAAGAGAAGTAAAAATACCATGTCCATTTTCTTCTGAAGCATATTCTGATGGACCACAAGCTGCAAGTATCGTTGTCCCATTATGTAACACTGAATAATTCTGCATTTCTACAGGATTAGAAATTGCTCCACTGAAACAACTATCCAGTATAATAATGTTATTTCTTGCTTTCGATTGTGCCACAA
>CAKRHR010000087.1 GCA_934339005.1 uncultured Catenibacillus sp.
TTTTACTAACCGTGCAAAGTCAGTAATCTTATTTTACTCTGAGGTATTTTTTTCTCAACCTTCTTTCTCGGAATTCCCTATATTTGAATTATACAAGAAGCTCCTTAGTTTGTTATTCATAAACTTCCGCCTAAAACATTATTCATCGGAGCAATTACAAGTAATTTAATGTCCTGAATCGGCATATCCAAGCGTATCTATATATTCTTCTAAGCAAATTCCTTGAGAATATATTTTCGATGCAACTTCTTTCCCGACATATCTGTAATGCCAAGGTTCATTTATAACACCTGTTATATCTGTCTTATTTGAGGGATAACGCTTTATAAACCCATATGTATGAGCATTTTCCGCAAGCCAATTATAAACATCATCACTTGAATTTTTTGTAGTATCTGCATTTATATCGACTGCAATACCAAGCTGATGTTCACTTGTTCCAGGAATTGCCACCCATTGCTCTGCAAGTTTTTTCGCTTCGGACTTTGATTTTCCCTCATTTTCATATGCTTCTATTTTTTCGTTCATTAGTTGCTGCTGTTCTTCCTGTGTCCTATATCCCTCTCTAACAAACAAACCATATCCCTGCGCCCTTGCAGCATTAAACATTTCCTGCAACTCCGGGTAAATTCTGGAATCAACCTTTTTTCCATTTGATAATTCTGTAAGCTGTACTTCATAATCAGCAGGAATATAATTCTCACGATTTACAAGAATCAGATTCCAGCCATGATCTTCACTGACCATATGGTGTGTTATATTTCCAAGAAAAGGCGTTGTTAAAGATGAATGAAGAACCTTTCCTGCCATCACACATAACATTACTGTAAATAACAGGATAAAAAGTTTTTTTACTTTAAATTTTTTTCGTCTTGCATATCGTTTCAATTATTTTATCTCCACCTTTTGGTATACCCTGTACAGTATCGGTTGAAAAATCAAGCATACCACTGCATATGCAGGAACAATAACAGTTGCTATTGTGGTTACTTTACTTCCCAATGTTATAAGTCCAGCTTCTTTGATATCCAAATAAATTTCTAATAGCTGGTCTGGAAAGAAAGAGCATAATCCAGGCAATGTAATAATTCTGCTTAAAAATGGAAATGCACATAGCACAATGAATGGTACAATAACGGCAGTTGGCGTAGAGTGTGTAAACGCTGATGCCAACATTCCGAGTGTAGCTGCAAATATCGTTCCTATATATCCACCCAGAACAATAAACAGATATGCCTGTAAAAAAGTAATATTATAAACGCTTCTCCACAAATCCAACTGGATTGGACAGTTTGCACCGTCTGCACCTAATATAAAAAGTACAATAAACGTATATAGAAATACAAACATCAGATAAAATCCCGTAGCAATACAAAAACCTGCTCCTACCTTTGCGGAAATCCCCTTGCTTCTTCCAAATCGTGCAGAGAAAAAAATGGAATCTGCTTTTGTCTGAAATTCATCTGAAAAGAAAAGAACCATCTGTGGTGCCCCACTGTAGCGGTCGGTCAGATAAACCCACATCCAGTTTTGGGTAGAGCCCTGCTGTTTTGGCTCGTCAATCACCTGAACCCGTGTCTCATCTTATGTGGAGAACTCTATTATGTAAAGTCATCTTCATACAGCTGTAATTGTTCACTTTTTTCTTTTAATTTCTCTACATAATCTACATATAGTGTATCCTCTAAGAAAAGGAGGTATAGCTTATGTCAAAGAAAACAAAAATAATCTTACTCTATCCAAAATATCAAAACGTTATTGATCAATATCTGAGTCTGGACGAGTTCAAAGAAAAAGCTGCTGAAACTATGCGCAGTAAACGTGTTACGGTCACAGCTTTTTGCAACTACCTTGGTGATCAGGGCATTGAATCTATTCATCTATGTTTGCAAAAGCATGCCGTGGGATTTATGGAAAACATTTCATCCCTTTCTACTTCCACTAAAAGCGGAAAAACATTTATTCTCCGCCATTTTTTTAACTTTCTGTATGCACAGGGACTCATTCTTTATTCTGGCAGGGAACTTTTTCCTGTTATCGTAACAAATAAACGTGACCGGATACTTTCCTTTTATTCTGAAGAGGAAGTAAGGAAACTGATTTCATGTATTGATAATAATACCGTCAAAGGCAAACGTGATCTGATTGTAGTTCTACTTGCCGCTGAACTGGGTATGCGTTCAGGTGATATTTGTCGATTAAAGCGTTCAGAGATTCACTGGGAACGCAATACGATTGAATTTAGCCAGTTCAAAACAGGTGTATTTAATCAGCTTCCTTTACTAGATAATATAAAATTCGCTCTTATTGATTACCTTCGCACTTCCAGACCTTCGTGTGATTCTGACCTGCTTTTTATAGGGTTAAAGAATAATTATGGCATGATTTCTGCCAGCCAGATGCATTCTATTGTCACAAAATATTTTAAAATCTCCGGTGTTGACATATCAAAACGAAAGCACGGACCTCATGCTTTAAGACATTCATTGGCAAGCAATCTCTTACATAACAATACTCCCATGTATGTAATTAAAGATGTGCTTGGTCACACAAATCTTAATACCACAAAAATTTACCTGAATATCGATTTTGATACATTGAAACATTTCGCATTGGAGGTTCCAGATGAAGATAAAAACTGATTATGCATTTCCTGAACAGTATCGAATTATAGCAGAAGAATATATTTCATACAAACGTTCTATGGGTTTTAGTTTTGGCTATGATGACCAGAAAAAATGTGACCAGCTTCTCCGCTATCTCTATGATAATTCTCCTTCTAACAATGTAACAAATCTGACGAAAACGCTGGTAGATGGATATCTGGCACAGTTTCATGTCTCCAAACCAAGAACGATTCATGCTAACCAGTCTTATATAAGGCAGTATGGACTGTTCCTAAAGCAGATGGGCTACGCTCCATACGTATACCCGGCTGTACTTATTCAGTGTCCAAAAGATTTTACTCCCTATATTTTCTCAAAATCAGAAATTCACAGGATATTTGAGTGTGCGGATCGAATTGGTCCTAACAAGAACAACTTTATGAATACTCCACATATATATCCCGCAATCTTACGGTTGCTTTATGCTTGTGGCACACGTATAGGAGAAACTGTACGCCTGAAAATAGAGGATGTCAATCTATCTGATGGCATCATTACATTGCATAATAGCAAAAACAGTGTCTCCCGGATGATTCCTCTGTCGGACTCTCTTACAACATACCTCAGAAAGTATGATTCGCGTATCGACAGGAGCGACAACATTTACTTTTTTCCAGCACTTCATGGGGAGTGCTATTCGCCTGTTACGATACGTAATACTTTCAGAAAACTTATGGCACAGGCTGAAATACCGATTCTGCCTACAGGAAGGTATCCTAGGATACACGACTTGCGCCATACTTTTGCAGTGCATTCATTAGAACAATCCATTGAGCATGGTCTGGATCCGTATTGCTCATTGCCTGCACTGAGTACATATATGGGACATAAAGGTGTTGAATCAACTGAATACTATCTGCGCCTGACAAAACATTATTTTATAAATGTTCTTCATTACACGCAGGCACAGGCTGATGTCATTTTTCCGGAGGTATAAACATGAACACATCATTAACAGCACTTATTACGACTTTTTTTACAAAGTATCTTATAAATACAGCTGGATATTCAGAAAATACTATAAAATCTTATCGGGATACATTTGTTTTATTATTCCTATACGCTGACGAACATAAACTATGTCCAAGAGGCCGCATTAACATCTCTATTTTCAACCGAGAAAATATCACAGGTTTTCTTGATTGGGTGGAAACCATTCGGAATGTCAGTGTTTCAACCAGAAACCAACGGTTGGCTGCTTTAAAATCGTTTTGCAGATACGCCTCATCAAACACAGTCGAACATCTTGAGATATTCCAACAGGTTTTGGATATCAAGCCAAAGAAAGGTGTGTCAAAAACGGTAGACTATCTGAGCGTTGATGCTATAACACTATTATTAAAACAGCCCAATCCCAATACGCCTAACGGCATCAGGGATCTGGCTTTATTATCACTTTTATATGAATCTGGATGTCGGGTACAAGAACTCATAGACATAAAAACAGGCAATATATCTTTTAAATCTCCTGCAACTGTTACCGTAACAGGAAAAGGCAGCAAGGTTCGTATTATTCCACTTAGTTCGAATGCTGCTTCTATTATCACCAGATATGCTAAAATATGTCAGGTATTCAAGCCAGAGCAAACCTTATTCACTAACTACCGTAAAGAACCACTGACACGTTCTGGGGTAGCGTATATCCTGCGGAAATATGTAGAGAAAGCAAAACAAAAAGAACCAGCATTGTTTGGCAATACGGATATACATCCTCATGTTTTGAGGCATTCTAAAGCGATGCATCTTCTTGAGGGTGGTGTGAATCTCATTTATATCAGAGATTTTTTAGGGCATTCATCTGTTACAACTACAGAAATTTATGCAAAATCAAACCCAGAGATTAAACGAAAATTTTTAGAAGAAGCAGCACTAAATATCGATTCAAAGATTGTCCAATACTCTGAAGAAGAAAAACACTCTCTTTTAGAGTGGCTAAAAAACAATATCTAAAAATTATGTAGAGTTTAAATCGTAGGAGAGCCTTCATTTAACAGGCTCTCCCCACGTCCTTTACATAATATAATACTTTTCATAAGATGAGACGCGGGTCCAGGTATTGAAAGAGGAAGGACGCAGGGCACAGACCCAGTCATTCATGTGGCTGTTCCGAA
>CAKRHR010000088.1 GCA_934339005.1 uncultured Catenibacillus sp.
GAAGCGCGAGACGGGATTCGAACCCGCGACCCTCGCCTTGGCAAGGCGATACTCCACCACTGAGCCACTCGCGCATATTTACTTGTCCTCGTTGATTTCGTATCTCTCAAGGACAAGTATTACTATACACTATCATTCACCATTTGTCAAACACTTTTTTTGATTTTTTTCAAAAAATTTAAATTGTATATGCATAAGGCACAAAACATCAGTCACAAAGTAATTTGTAATATCATGCAGGTTTAATAATATTTTTGTGTATCTATTTATTTGATGCAGATGCAATGTATTCATCAATATTGCGTTCCACCACATCAAAGATAGTATTGCCACTCTTTAAAAGTGCTTTATGAAATTCCATATCAGAGAAATGCTCCCCAAGGGCACGCTGTGCCTTTTCTTTGAGTTCAAGAATCTGGGCGCGGCCTGCATAATAACTTAACAGTGATGTCGGGTTAGCCCGAATCATATTGAAGTAATAATCTGCATAGGAGGAATCCATGCCATAATCATCCATCGCCTGTGCCATATCTTCCAGTGTCCATCCTTCATAATGCACACCGATATCCATCAGTGCCAGAAATGTATCCTGTAAAATCGTCATAGCCTGCTGCATCTCTATAGCCGCCTCATCAATATCATCAAGATATTTTAACGCAAACAATTCCACATAAGCGGCATAGCCCTCTGTAAATCCTGAATTATTGCCGATGGTTTTTACCCAGTCCGAAATATCTGACTGATTATAAATATAGTTTGTAGCATACATATGTCCCGGAAAGCCTTCATGGGCCAATGTCGTAAATGTATCTAACGACTCAATATCCAGAGAATCTGCCATTGTATTGACAAAAATTGTCTGAGGCCATGTACTGTCTAAAGCCGGAATATTATAGTAAGCTGCAATCGTACCGTTTTCCATATCCTCCGGAAGTGACTGAATCTCATAGTTCACTTCTGCTATTTCAGGGAAATCTGCCTTAATCGTTGTAAACAAATCCGTCAGCGGTGTTTTGTAATCTGTATAATCCGTTTTAATCTCATCATTCATCCACTGCAAAATGACCTGTGAATTATTTTCATCCTGCATCAGTGCCTGTATACGCTCAATTTGTTTATTATACTGTGAAATCAACATCTCCTGGATTTCATCCACTGACTTTGAGCTGCCAAGAGCATCACGGACTAATACTTCATAATATTCTTTGCCATCTTCAACTGAAGCAAGACCACCCTCCGGCTGTTTTACATCTTTAAGTTCTGTGACTGTCTGCACCACATCCTCATAAGCCGGAACAAATGAATCCATATAGGCATTCTTTGCCTGCGCCTGATAATTTTTGATATCTTCTTCAGTCAGTCCGTCAACCTCAGATATATTTTCAAGAATACTCACTAGTGTACTGCCATCTTCGCCTGCATCTACATATTGTTTGGCAGTTTCAATCACACCGTCACAGTCAAGAATCAATGTACCGTCATCGACCTGTGTATTTAAAACCTCCAGCCATTCATCCATGGAATCATGCAGCATATCAAGCAGCGTCACCAACGCTTCCACATCATCGGCATTTCTAAGCTGCAAATCCGCAAGCACTGTTGGAATCTGCAATGCACCACCACTGAAGGTTGCAAAGGAAAAATCAAACTTTCGAAAAGCCTCATCCGAATACAATTCAGAAGTTTTTAATATGTATGCCATCGCATCATATGTATCTTTCTGCGGATCTGTCAGAAGATTTCGATGAATCTTATCAAATTCATTTCGGGTTTGGGCTAAATCCTGCGTATTCAGTTCATAATCTTCATCCGTCATCACTTCACCAAAGCTTATCGGTGCTTCATCCATATTAATGCCGTAGTTTTCCGGATTCTGCAAATATGTATGCGCTGTCAGCCAATCGCCCTGCATTGTCGTCACAAAATCATCATTGACGAATGCATCAAAATCCTTCTGCGCCGTTTGCTGACAACCTGTAAGTACACTTGCTGCCGCCATAAGCAGCGCTGCCGCTCCGGCATATCGACGTGATTTTGTTCCATATAATAAATGTGTAAATTTACTTGTTTTCATTGCCCACCTCTATTTCTTACTTTGAACACTACTATTTCATTTACTTTATAAGATAAGAAAAATGCACCTTGATATCTGGTATTGAAGCACTGACTTTTCTTATCCATAAAGCCAAAAAAATAAAGTCACCGCAGCAAAACATTCATATGATATATGCATATGTTTGCTGCGGCTTGTATTATACCATAGTCACTAAATCCAAAAAACACCTCATGTGCTTAGCAGAAAAATCTGTAAACTGTTGTTGTGCTGTATGTTTCACCAGCCTTACAAATCGCTGACTGGAAATTGTCATGGTTTACGCTGTCAGGGAAATACTGTGTTTCAAAGCATACACCGCTGAATTTGCCATAAGAAACACCTGCTTTACCATTTGCCTCTCCGACAAAATTACCTGTATACATCTGCATACCAGGAAGGTCTGTAGATACCTCCATATGAATACCACTGACTGTACCTACGCATTCTGCCACAACATGCAGTGTACCCGGTGCATTCACTGCCCAATTCTGGTCATAACCACCGGCATCAATCAAATCCTGAAAATCTGCCTGAATATCCTGACCGATAGCTTTCATTGTTCTGAAATCCATCGGTGTACCTGTGACATCAACAATCTCACCTGTTGGAATTAACTGTGCATCTGTTCTTGTAAATGCATCTGCATCAATACGCACCTGATGTGTCAGGATGCTGCCTGTTTCATGTCCGTCCAGATTGAAATAGCTGTGGTTTGTCATATTCATGACTGTGTCTTTATCCGGTGTACCTTCGTAGTGAATCTCAAGGGCATTGTCATCTGTCAGTGTGTATGTCACTGTAATTTTTACATTGCCCGGGAAGCCCTGAAAACCGTCAGGATAATCCATGGATAATGCAATACGCTGTGCGCTGTAATCTTCCACTGTCCAAAGACAGTCTTTTGAAAATGCTAAACCACTGTGAAGATTATTGTCATTATCGTTAATATCTAACTGATATGTCTGACCATTGATTTCAAATTTGCCTTTGCCGATACGGTTAGCATTTCTTCCGATGGCTGCACCAAAAAATGATGTGGATTTTTCATAATCAGCCGCTTCATTAAAACCAAGAACAACATCTTTTAATTCGCCCTTTGCGTCAGGCACATTAATGCTGACAATAGTTGCACCAAAATCTGAAATCAAAACGCTCATGTGATTGGCGTTTTCCAAAGTATAAACACTTGCATCCCCTGCTTTTGTTTTACCAAAAAATTCTTTTTTCATTCTCTGTCTTCTCCTTCTGAATTATGATTGTTTATGATAGCTGCAGTTATTTATTCGCCGCAACAAATGTTTCATTATGTATAAATTCTGCAGCTTTCAAGCTAATTTTATAATATGTATAGCCCCTGCTGTCTTCACGCTAACCCCAGCGTATTGCCAATATACTGAAGCCGTTTCTCAAACTGGCTGTAAAAATCGCTGCCACCCTCATAAGGCTGTATATAAAATGTCTTTAAAATCAGCAGACTTATGTTTCTTGATATCTGCTCGTCTTCATTGTCTTCAAGCAAAGCTTCGATTTTCTTTAAAAATGTGTGCCAGCGGTTAATATAAGCCTCATAAGTCTTTAAGTCTTCAATGCCAAGCCAGTGCTTCACCCGCACTTTTGTTTTATTTGGCTTTGGACATTCATGTATCTGTATAAAATATTTAAAACCATCATCCTCATAGATTCTGCCAAGTGGAAACAGGCGGCATATCCCCGGACGAAAAGAATGAATACTGCATCTGCCCTCTGCATTTAAAAAGGCACATCTGTTTGTCTTCCCCTCCATCTGCATATGCGGCAGCACGATACCATCAACGACATCCAGCGCCACAACTCCCGAAAGCAGTTGTTCAAATGACTGCTTCAGATGGATTGTCATCTGATAAATATCCATCGGGTCAAGCACAAGGGAATTTCCCATGTTCTGACAACAGGCAGAACAACCCGAACAATCATGGCAGCCAACCCTGACCATATCCGCAGATGTATACAGACAGCCGTCTGAAATATCTTCAAGGCGTACATGACGTTTCATATCCTCTTCACCTACCTATCTGTACGCATCTTAATTACATTTTCCAATGCATCTATCATATCACAAATCATTCATAAATTGAACACATTTTGGTCATATTTATTCGTTATTATAAATCATGTAAAAACTTTTTGCTTTTCTTTTTTTCATACAATTCCTAATCCTATTTAAAAAGGCACAGATTTCCGATTTTAACATCGAAACCTGTGCCTTTTTTATATCAGGAAACTTCGTTGAAATCTCCTTCTACTAAAGCCCTCCGGGCAGGATTCTTTTTTTAAGAAATCGCTTTCTTTTTCCATCTGCCAAGCTTGTAGAAAATCAATGTAATTGCCGCACCGATTAACCATGAGCATAACAGTGAAATATGTATACATTCCTGACGGCCTGTAAAATATGCAATACCATAAGCCAATGGCACACGCACAACAACTGTTGTAATCAGTGAAATCCACATCGGAGTCATCGTATCACCCGCACCACGCATTACACCGGACAAACTCTGTGTAATTGCCATAGCAAGATAACCGACAGCAAGAATACTCATCAGTCGCATACTC
>CAKRHR010000089.1 GCA_934339005.1 uncultured Catenibacillus sp.
TCACAAGCTGATAGGCCTGCTGGATTTCTTTAAATTAGGCTTCTGCCTCTGCTTTGTTTGGATAATTTATATTGGCATCCGGATGATACTTCCGGCTTAATGTTCGATATGCTTTTTTGATTTCTTCGTCTGTCGCACTTCGCGCCACACCTAATATCTGATACGGGTCTGTCATTGATTAATACCTGCTTGTTACCTTCCTTATATCTATCACTAACTATAAGATAGGTTAATCTTTTTACAGATTAAAGTCAAGCAATCAATTCCAAAATATATATTAAAACTTTATAAATTCAGCAAATGGCATTTTTAAAAAAGCAAAAAAGCGACAACACACAACATGTCATCGCTTTTGATATATCGATTTATTTTACAATTCCCACAAGGTCTTTGATATCTTCGACACCAAATTTCTTCATATAAGCTTCAATGCCTTTGACAACTTCTACCGTTGTGTAGGGATTCATGAAGTTGGCTGTACCTACGGACACAGCGCTCGCACCTGCAAGGATAAATTCAATGGCATCTTCTGCAGTTGCGATGCCGCCCATGCCGATGATTGGGATTTTGACAGCATTTGCTGCCTGATAAACCATGCGCACTGCCACCGGTTTAATCGCAGGACCTGAAAGTCCGCCTGTTTTGTTTGCCAGTGCAAATGTCTGACGGTTAATATCTATCTTCATGCCTGTCAAAGTATTAATCAGGGAAATCACATCTGCGCCGCCGGCTTCTGCTGCCTTTGCCATCACTGTAATGTCTGTGACATTTGGTGAAAGCTTCATGATAATCGGCTGTTTTGCCTTTGCCTTCACAGCTTTTGTAATTGCCTCAACAGCCTTTGGATCCTGACCAAAAGCAATACCGCCTTCTTTGACATTTGGGCAGGAAATGTTGATTTCAAGCATATCCACATCTGTATCTGCCAGACGCTCCACAACTTCAAGATAATCTTCTGTAGTTCTACCGCATACATTGACAACAATACGTGTGTCAAACTGTTTTAAAAATGGAATATCTCTCTTGATAAATAAGTCAATCCCTGGATTTTGAAGTCCGATGGCATTAAGCATACCACTGCTTGTTTCTGCAATTCTTGGTGTCGGATTTCCCGGCCATGGAACATTCGCCACACCCTTTGTCACAACTGCACCAAGCTGATTTAAATCCACAAATTCACTGTATTCTGCACCGGAGCCAAATGTACCTGAACCTTCCATAACCGGATTTTTAAATTCCACACCGGCAAGATTAACCTTCATATTCATTACAGTTCAACCTCCTCTGCATAAAATACAGGGCCATCTTTACAAATACGTTTGTTATGGACATTTGTATGATGGTCTGTGTCTTTGGATTTGCACACACAGGCCAAACAGGCACCGATACCGCAGGCCATCTTTTCTTCAAGAGAAATCTGACATTCTATCCGGGCTTCCTGTGCGTATGCTTTCAGACCTTTAAGCATTGGCATCGGGCCGCAGGCATAAATCACATCACCTGTCACACCCTGCGCTTTGATGGCATCAATGACATTGCCCTTTGTACCAAGGCTGCCGTCATCTGTTGCAATGACAACATCACCGTAAGCTGCCAGTTCTTTGTCTAAAAATGTATGTGCATCACGATAACCAAGGACAATTGTTTTCTCGCAATCCAACTGTTTTGCAAGTTCAAGCATCGGCGGAATACCGATACCTCCTGCCACTAAAATAGCTTTTTTATCCTTAAGCATAAAACCGTTGCCAAGTGGCCCCATAATACGCACGGAGTCACCTGCCACAAGCTTTGAAAACTCATCTGTTCCTGCACCAACCACACGGTAAACAATACGCAGTTTTTCCTCTGCCGCATTAACTTCACAAATACTGATTGGTCTTGGCAGAACTCTTGCATGGTCATTGCTGTATACAGAAATAAACTGACCCGGTTTTGCTTCTTTTGCGATATTTCCAGCCTGAAGCCACATACTGAAAATATCCTCGCCAAGCTGTTCCTGTGAAACAACAGAAGCTGTTATCATCTCTTTACTCATTTTTCATCTTTCCTTAATCATCTTAATTATTCGGTTTATCTATTATTTAATTTATCCTATAAAGCTGACGCAATATCCTTCTGCATTGCAATGACTGCTGCTCTTGAAGCATCTGCAAAGTTTTCAGGGCCGTAAGAAGCATAAGCTTCCTGTTTGTAAGCTGCGATGATACCTCTAGAGGAGTTGACAATAGCACCAAGGCCATCTTCATTAAAATAATGTGTCAGGTCTTTGCCCGATGCCCCCTGAGCACCGTAACCTGGTACAAGGATGAAGTTCTTTGGCATCACTTTACGAAGCACTTTACCCATCTCAGGATATGTAGCGCCGACAACTGCACCAACATAGCTGTAACCGCATTCGCCAACATAATCTGCGCCCCATTCTGTTACTTTTTCGCCAACCCATTCATATAAAGGACGTCCGTCAATCATTCTGTCCTGGAATTCGCCGCTGCTAGGGTTAGATGTTTTTACAAGGGCAAACATACCTTTCTTGCGTGGTTTTGCCACTTCGATAAATGGTTTGATGCTGTCGCTGCCCATGTATGGATTCAATGTCACGAAATCTTCATCAAAACCACAGTAAGTCTGTGAACCCACGGCAACTTCACCGATATGTCCAACAGCATAAGCACCTGATGTAGAACCGATATCACCACGTTTGATATCACCAATCACAACAAGGCCTTTTTCTTTACAGTAATCTACAGTCTTTTTAAAGGCTGCCATGCCCGGAATGCCAAACTGTTCATACATGGCAATCTGGGGCTTTACTGCAGGAATCAAGTCATAAGTAGCATCAACAATGGCTTTGTTAAACTGCCAGATAGCTTCTGCAGCACCTTCAAGTGTTTCGCCAAATTCTTTAAATGCTTTTTCTTTTACATGCTCAGGCACATACGCAAGCATTGGATCAAGACCAACAACAATCGGTGCATTTGTTTTCTGAATATTTTTAACTAACTTGTCAATCATTTATTTTTCCTCCTGATAATCATATACAATCTTGCCGGCGACAATCGTCATCATGACGCGGCCTTTGACCGGATAACCGTCAAATGGTGTATTCTTGCCTTTAGATACAAATTTGGATGCATCAATCTGATAAGCCTCATCCGGATTTACAATCGTAATATCTGCAATCTTACCCTCAGCTAAAGAGCCTCTATCAATACCGATAATACGTGCCGGCTGTGTACTCATATGGCGCACAAGGTCTACCTTTGACATTCTGCCGGAATGTACGAGTTCTGTCATTGATAAGCAGTACGCTGTTTCTGAACCAACGATACCAAACGGCGCATCCGCAATGCCTTTGGCTTTTTCATCCACATGATGTGGTGCATGGTCTGTGGAAATCGCTTCCATAACATTTTCGCAAAGGCCCTCAATCAACGCTTCTTTATCTGCCTTTGAACGCAGCGGCGGATTCATCTTATAGTTGGCATCATCTGATAAAATATCATCCTGTGTCAATGTAAAATGATGTGGGCAAACCTCAGCAGATACTTTCACGCCGTCTGCTTTGGCTGCACGTACCATCTTTACACTATCCTCTGTGGAACAATGGCACAGATGCAATTGACAGCCTGTGGACTTGGATAATAAAATATCTCTGGCTGTAATCACATCTTCAACATCATTACCAATACCGCAAACGCCAAGCTTTTCGGCAACCGGTCCTGCATTTAAAGCACCTTTGCCAACAAGCTGTTTATCTTCACAATGCGCCAGCACTACAAGTCCGGCCTTTTTTGCTTCAATCATTGCTTCTTTATAAAGCTTTGAATCCATCACACTCTTGCCATCCTCGCTGATGGCATAGGCGCCTGCCGCTGCCATACCGGCAATATCTGTCATCTCTTTACCAGCCTGTCCAACCGTCACTGCACCCACCGGAAGAATATGCACAACTGCATCTTCTTTGGCTTTATCTAAAAGCCATTTTACCATCTCAGGGCTGTCAATAACAGGTTTGGTATTTGGCATCGGGCAAATTGCCGTAAAACCACCTCTGGCAGCAGCCATACTGCCCGTCTTAATGGTTTCCTTATATTCAAATCCCGGTTCGCGAAGATGTACATGTAAATCGATAAATCCAGGGACAACATCAAGCCCCTGTGCATCAATCACGCGGTCTGCACTGTCTGTAATCTCCGGTGCAACCTTCACAATACGTTCATCCTCCACAAGGAGGTCAAACCGTCCATTTCTGTCTGAAGCGGGGTCAATCACTGTTCCATTTTTAATCAGAAGTTTCATGAAAATCTCCTCTCCTACATCGATTATATTTTCAATATTTTCATTTGTTCAATATTTTAACACACTTAAGGAGAGTATACAAGAAAAGAAGACAAATTTTGTTATAGTCGTGCACAGAAGAATTTTTATATTAGCATCGCGATTTGGATTTGACTATATAGGTGTAATGATTTTTAGTCAATCATATCAAATAATGAACATAACACAAAAAATCCAGTTCATAAGAACTGGATTTCTAAGAAGCGCGAGACGGGATTCGAACCCGCGACCCTCGCCTTGGCAAGGCGATACTCCACCACTGAGCCACTCGCGCAT
>CAKRHR010000090.1 GCA_934339005.1 uncultured Catenibacillus sp.
GATTGGTTCATTTTTATTCCTCGGGCCTACAGGTGTTGGTAAGACAGAATTGTCAAAGGCATTGGCAGAAGCTTTGTTTGGTACACAGGATTCCATTATCAGGGTAGATATGTCTGAATATATGGAAAAACACAGTGTATCTAAGCTGATTGGTTCACCTCCGGGATATGTCGGTTATGAGGAAGGTGGACAGTTGAGCGAAAAGATTCGCAGACATCCTTATTCTGTATTACTGTTTGATGAGATTGAAAAAGCGCATCCGGATGTATTTAATATATTGCTGCAGGTATTGGATGACGGTCATATCACAGATGCACAGGGCCGAAAGGTCAGCTTTAAAAATACAGTGATTATTATGACCTCCAATGCAGGTGCTTCCAATATTGTATCCAACAAACGTCTTGGTTTTATTACAACAGAAGACCCAAAAGCAGATTATAATCTGATGAAGGACCATGTGATGTCAGAGGTGCGTCAGACCTTTAAACCGGAATTTTTGAACCGTATTGATGACATTATTGTATTCCATTCCCTGACAAAGGATGATATTACAAAGATTGTCGGTATCATGTTAAATACCGTGAACAAGCGTATCTATGAACAGATGCATATTCAGTTAAAAATCAGCAAAACCGTCATGAGTCATCTGGCAGAAGCCGGTTTTGATGAAAAATATGGTGCAAGACCGCTGCGCCGTGCAATTCAGACACAGGTTGAAGATGGACTGGCAGAGGAGATTCTTTCAGGACATATCAAAGAGGGTGACACGGTGCAACTGAAATTGAAGAATGACAAAATTGACTTTTCTGTGAAAAGATAGATTACTCTTTCAAAATTCTGATATTTCATGTATAATAAATGTGAAGGAAATGTATCGATGAACAAATCTGATACAGACGTAGACATAGGAGGATATTCAAAATGACAGAAGTTAAAGGGTTAATCAGCGTAGCTCAGGGTGAAGGCCTGAATTTTGGAAATTATGAACTGGATACTAAGACAAAGGTATCTGACTTTGAATATATGGGTGATACTTATAAAGTGAAATCATTTAAAGAGCTGACAAAGCTTGAAAAGAATGAATTATTTGTATATGAATCTGTTCCTGGAACAGTTGTGACAGATTTTGTGATGGAAGCCAATGATGTTTCATTTAAGGTTGAAGGTTATACAGATACACAGATTGCGATTGGTCTTGAACCGGAAACAGAATACAAAGTCATGGTTGATGGCGTGACAACAGGCTTCGTAAATACAAATCTTGGCGGCAAGCTTGTATTTTCAACACCTTGCACAGATAAAGCACAGGAAGTTAAGATTTTCAGAATTAACAAATAATATGATGTCAAAATGATGCGTTAAGCATTATTTTTGGCACTTATAAGCTGTGACATTCATAGAAGAATGTTATGACGAACAAATATGGAGATAGAATATGGCAAAAGCAAAAAGTGTATATTTTTGTCAGGAATGCGGCTATGAATCAGCCAAATGGCTCGGACAATGTCCGGCATGCAAAGCCTGGAATTCCATGGTTGAAGAAAAAGTCACAACAAAAGTAAATAAATCTTCATCAGCAGGGAGTAGCCTTACAAAGGCTACTCCTAAAAAATTATCGACAGTCACTTTTCAGGAGGATGAACGTATTCTGACAGGTATCGGTGAACTGGACAGAGTGCTTGGTGGAGGTATTGTTAAAGGTTCACTTGTGCTGGTGGGCGGTGATCCGGGTATTGGCAAATCAACGTTACTACTTCAGATGTGCAGATGTTTGTCTGGCAGACTTAAAGATACAAATATGATAGATGATGTGTCAAATACTTCGGTAAAGTCAGTGACAGGTGCAGGTATTGACGGCAGCAGGGGAGCTTTGGAGTCTTCGGGTGAAAGCAAAGCGCATCTGTTGTATGTGTCTGGAGAGGAATCCTTAAAGCAGATTAAGATGCGTGCAGACAGAATCGGGGATTTTGCAGATGATATGTGGATGCTCTGTGAAACAAATTTGAATGATGTAGAGCAGACAATTTTAAACTTAAGGCCGGAGGTTGTTGTTATTGACTCTATTCAGACGATGTTTAGTGAAAATGTCGATTCAGCACCGGGCAGCGTCAGTCAGGTCAGAGAAACAACGTCTGTATTGATGAAACTTGCCAAACAGGAGGGTATTACGATTTTTATTGTCGGTCATGTGACAAAAGAAGGCGTTGTGGCAGGTCCGAGAGTCCTTGAACATATGGTTGACACTGTACTTTATTTTGAAGGTGACCGTCATGCATCTTATCGATTGTTGCGTGCAGTTAAAAACCGATTTGGCTCCACCAATGAGGTTGGTGTGTTTGAAATGCGCAGTTCAGGTCTTGAAGAGGTTTTAAATCCTTCTGAATATATGTTAAATGGTATGCCTGATGGGGCCAGTGGTTCGATTGTGTCATGTGCGATGGAGGGTACACGGCCGATTCTTGTGGAAATTCAGGCATTGGTCAGTCAGACAAACTTTAATATGCCGCGAAGAACAGCCGCAGGTACAGATTATAACAGAGTCAATTTGTTGATGGCTGTGCTTGAAAAACGCCTTGGTTTACAACTTGGTGGCTGTGATGCCTATGTCAATATCGCAGGGGGGATGAAGTTAAATGAACCTGCGATTGACCTTGCGATTGTCACAGCGCTGATTTCAAGCTACAAAAACCGCCCAGTCAGCGAAAAGACGATTATTTTTGGCGAGGTTGGTCTGACAGGTGAAGTGCGTGCAGTCAATATGGCGCAGCAGCGTGTCAATGAAGCGGCAAAGCTTGGTTTTAAATTCTGCCTTGTACCAAAGATGAACATTAAAAATATCGAAGCACCGGTTTCAATTACATTAATTGGTATAGAATCTGTGAGAGATATACTCAAATATATACAGTGAAGTCAGATTTGAAAGAAATTTGAATCTGATTATAAGGT
The DNA here is from genome assembly GCA_934339005.1 of uncultured Catenibacillus sp. GTDB lineage: Bacteria > Bacillota > Clostridia > Lachnospirales > Lachnospiraceae > CAKRHR01. The sequence continues at coordinate 2,947 of CAKRHR010000090.1, forward strand.
GATTGAGAATTCGCTTTAATACCTTATATCATATTGTTGTCAGGGGGAAAAGATGTACGAATGTAAAAAACTTTTGACCCTGGCAGCATCAAATTATATGAGAAAATAAATCATCTGCATGCAAGTGAAGAGGATATTTTTAATTTTAGACAATAATTTAAGTGATAAATTCTGTAAGCTTTAAAGAAAGTGGATATATGTAGGCATGGAATATCAGTGGATTCGCTCAAAGCGAAAAAGTATGACAATTCAGATTAAAGCACACGGTCAGGTGTTTGTGCGTACACCATACAGAGTGTCAAAACGGACCGTTGAACAGTTTTTATATGCACACCAAAACTGGATTCTGGAAAAACAGCATCAGGTGATTGCTGCAGAGGCACAGCAGGTCCACATAACAGATGAGGAACGTAAGCAGGGCATTGAACTTGCTAAAAAGCTAATTCCAGAGCGTGTGGCGTATTTTGCAAAGCAGATGGGTGTGACCTATGGCAGAATCACAATCCGTGAACAAAAGACACGCTGGGGCAGTTGCAGTTCTAAAGGCAATTTGAATTTTAACTGGAAACTTATTTTGTTTGAACCGGAATTATTAGACTATGTTGTTGTCCATGAACTGTCGCACCGTATCGAAATGAATCATTCCGCAAGCTTTTGGGCAATCGTTGAAAGTGTACTGCCAGATTACAAAGAACGCAGAAAGCGGCTTCGTGAGAAACACTGAAGAACGGAATACTAAATACAGAATAAAAGTGTCTTAAAAAGATTGTTTTAGTATATAAAAAGTTGTTAAAAACGTTATTAAAAAAGTTATTAAAAAATATGCAAAAAATTGTAAAAAAGTATTGACATTGAAAAGGTGACATGATATTCTAGATAAGCTGTTTCGAACAGGAGATGCTTCGAAAGGCGGTCAACAAAAAGATTTCAAAAAAATGAAAAAAGTTGTTGACAAGCACAAAACACTGTGCTAAACTATAAAAGTTGCTGGCAATGAGCTGGTAACGATAAACAAAGAACATTGATAATTGAATAATAACACAATCCCGAAAATTCTAAATGAGAATTTTTAAGAACAAAAACCAAGTAATTTAACGGGAATGATAACGAAAGCTAGTTGTCGTTCTGGTTAGAATCAAATTTTAATTTGAGAGTTTGATCCTGGCTCAGGATGAACGCTGGCGGCGTGCTTAACACATGCAAGTCGAACGAAGTTTGTTAATTGAAGCCTTCGGGTGGATATTGATAAACTTAGTGGCGGACGGGTGAGTAACGCGTGGGTAACCTGCCTCATACAGGGGGATA
>CAKRHR010000091.1 GCA_934339005.1 uncultured Catenibacillus sp.
TGGTTTATTGTTTCGCCCATCTCCATTTTTCGGATCAATGAAAAACTCCAATGGGCTCAACAGACTAAAGTCCATAACAGGAATATCCATGGGTATATACTATATCCATGGATATCGTTATATATAAGACTTTATGATATAAGTTTTTATAATATAAGGTGAGGGAAAAGTGTAATTTTTGATATCGTTTTATAAAAAGATAACGAGTTGTGGGGGAAAAAGATTATGAAAATATGTGTACATTCATTAAGATTTAGAGTCGGTTTGATTATTTTTCTTGCATTTTTGATGGCTAGTGTGACTTTATCAGCGGCAAGCGTTTATGCGACAAAAATTGTTTTGGACAATGTAGCAGATGCAAATGCACAGTTACTTGATATTTCGATGCATCAGGTGGACGAAGCGCTCGGAATGGTAGAAAATTACTGGGTTGCACAGCTTAGTGGGAGTGATGTGATTACCCTGGCGACAATCAAACAAAAGGAGCAGTATTATCTGAATCAAAATGAGAATGAATACACGGCAAGTGCAAAGGCTGAAATAGATTATTATACAACGCTGTCAAGTGTTTCTAAGGAAATGGAAAGTATGATAGCATCATTTGATTATATTGATGATATGTTTCTTTATGCATCTGAAAAGAAAAACTATCTGGATGCAGGTAAGATTGGTGTTACAGGTGTTGAACGGGCGTTATTAAAAAAAGAGCTGACAAATATTTTTGAAGACGAGTTTGGAAGCAAACAAATTATTGGCAAGTGGCATTGGATTAAAGTTGGAGAAAACTATTATATCATCAGGGCGTATAAATTTTCTGATATTTATATGGGTGCGTGGCTGAATGTGTCCAGATTATTGTCCTCAATACGAAAAGAGGGTTACGTGATGGCGGATACATTGACTTTGTTTGAAAATAATGGCAAAGAACTTGGCAGTCAGATCAATCAGAAGTTTCTTAAGTGCAGATAATGGATTTATAAATAATACAATTTTATCCTCTTTAGGTATGGATCCAATCAACTGGTATAATGAAGCAAAATATTGGCCAGTGATTATGATTTTGGTATACCTCTGGCAGGGTATGGGATATCACAGTATTGTTTATTATGCAAGTGTTGTTGGTATTGATGGCATTTATTATGAAGCAGCAGATATTGAGGGAGCTACACACTGGCAGAAAATACGTTATATTACATTGCCGCTTATCCGGCCGACAATCATCACGATGGTAATGCTTTCTGTCGGTAAGATTTTCTACTCTGATTTTGGATTGTTTTATCAGATTCCGATGAATTCAGGTGCAATTTATTCGACAACAAATGTTATTGATACATATGTTTATCGTGGATTACTAGAACAGGGAAATATTGGAATGTCGGCTGCCGCAGGACTTTATCAGTCAATTGTTGGATTTATCGTTGTTATTTTAGCGAATGCTGCAGTGCGTAAACTTGACAGAGACAGTGCATTTTTCTAAGGGGGAGGAGGAACGATGATGAAACGAAAAGTCAAAGGTTTTGATATTTTTGCAAATATTGTAATGATTATTATTGTTTTGTTCTGTATCATTCCACTCATTCTTCTGGTGATGTCATCACTTACAGATAATAATGCATTGTTGCGCAATGGTTACACGTTCTGGCCATCTGAGTTTAGCATAGATGCTTACAAGTATCTGATTAACAGTGGCTCACAAATTCTCAGAGCTTATGGTATGTCTTTTATTGTGACAATCATTGGTGTGGCATTAAGTATTGTAATGACAACTTCACTTGGATATGCGATCTCAAGGAGAAATCTTCCGGGACGTGGTATTTTAACATTTATGGTATTTTTTACAATGCTATTTAATGGCGGACTTGTACCAACATATCTGATGTATACAGGTACGTTTCATATTAAAAATACAATTATCGCTTTGATTGTACCAAATCTTTTGGTAAGAGCATATTATGTGATGTTGATGAGAAGTTATTTCCTGACAAATCTTCCAGGAGAAGTCTTAGAGGCTGCATCTATTGATGGCGCTTCAGAATTTCAGACATTTCGTGTTGTAGCAGTACCAATGTCAAAACCAATCATTGCAACGGTTTTGATGTTTACAACAATTCTTTATTGGAATGACTGGCAGAATGGATTATACTATATATCAACAAAGACAAGCCTTTACACGATTCAAAATCTTTTGAATCGAATGATCAGCGAGATTCAATATCTGGCAAATAATGCGGTCGTAGGGCAGTCAAATGTGGCAAATGTGCCATCTGCGACAGTCCGTATGGCGATTGCAGTTGTTGGTATTTTGCCAATTGCGATAGCATATCCATTTATTCAGAAAAACTTTGCAAAAGGTATAACACTTGGTGCGGTAAAAGGATGATCGAGTGAAATACAAAGAGTAAAGTACAAGAAATAAATACGGAAAACAAAATAAAAAACAAAATATAATATAAAGAATGAAATGCAGGTTATGAGTTGAAGAATACGCAATGATATAACAACTTGCAAAAAATATAATAGTTTGCTAAAAAGGGAACAATGCATGTGGGAGCATGCATGTTTCCTTTTTGCGCAGACTTAGTGTTGCGTTATTTAATGGTTTAGAGTAGAGTTATTATAATTTAAATTAAAAGATATAAAAGGTACCAGAGGTAAAATGCCGTTCATGTTTTCGGAATAAGGCATTTGAGAAAATATTATTTATAATGGAGACTATTATGGAAAAATATTTGAATGAAGATGCGTTAAAATACATAGAAACACATTCAGAAGAAGCAGTAGAACTTTTAAAAACACTTGGCAAGATTCCTGCGCCGTCACATTATGAAGATCAGCGCGTGGATTTTGTGAAAAAATGGCTTGAGGATCAGGGCGCTGAGGGTGTGTATATTGATGAGGCAAAAAATGTTATCTATCCGGTGGATATTGATTCTCATGATGATATTGTAGTAGTTATGGCTCATATGGACATTGTTTTTCCTGATATGGAAGAATTACCAATGCACATCGAAGATGGCAGAATTTTTGCACCTGGAATAGGAGATGATACGGCCAATCTGGTTAATTTATTGATGAGCGTTAAATATATAATTGAAAAAAGAATAAAACCAGAGTGTGGTATACTTTTTGTGGCAAATGCCTGCGAAGAAGGACTTGGAAATTTAAAAGGCAGTAAGGCAGTCATGGATAAGTTTGGTGCAAGAGTAAAACAGTTTATTTCTTTTGATGGTTATTTAAATGGTATAGCGGATAATGCAGTTGGTTCGCATAGATATGAAATTACAGTGAAAACAGAAGGTGGACATTCTTTTGGCGATTTTGGTAATGCCAATGCAATATATTATCTTTCTTCGATGATACAGACATTATATGCAAAAAAGGTACCGACAAAGGAAAAAACAACCTATAATGTTGGAACGATTGCAGGTGGTTCAACAGTTAATTCCATTGCAGAAAGCGCCTCAATGCTATACGAATTTCGTTCAGTTGACAGAGATTGCCTGAAAGAAATGGAGGATTTTTTCTGGTCAGTCATAGAAACATACAGGAAAATGGGTATAGATGTAACTGTAGATGTCAAAGGAATACGTCCATGCAGAGGTGATATTGATTTTAAAGCATTAGAAATAGCAACGCAGAAAAATATAGATATTATGGAAAAAATGACAGGAAAAACTTGCGCGATCGAAGCAGGTTCGACAGATGCGAATATTCCATTATCAATGGGTATAGTTGCAAATACCTTTGGCACAATTAATGGGGGACGTCCACATACGCGCGAAGAATGGGTAGAACTTGCAAGTTTACCTGTTGGATACAAAGTAGCATTGGCAAGTATATTGCAGTTCTATAAGGTATAGATCAACTACATAAGCAAAATTCTGTCAAGTATTTTTGAAAAAAGTACTTGACAGTTGAAAATGTGTGTGTTATTCTAACTAAGCTGTTTCGAACAGAGATGATTTGAAAAAGCAGTCAATAAATAAAAATTCAAAAAAATGAAAAAAGTTGTTGACAAACGTCGAAAGATGTGATAACTTATTAAAGTCATCAGCGACAAACTGGTGAGAATAAAGAACATTGATAATTGAATAATAACACAATCCCGAAAATTCTAAAGAGAATTTTTAAGAACAAAAACCAAGTAATTTAACGGGAATGATAACGAAAGCTAGTTGTCGTTCTGGTTAGAATCA
>CAKRHR010000092.1 GCA_934339005.1 uncultured Catenibacillus sp.
GTATAGAATAATATTTACTCAAAGTATCAACTCCTTTCAATAATATTCCACTCTAATATCTTATAAAACTCAACATCCACTTATATGATTTTATAATCTATATTTAACTGTTGATAACCTCCGTTCTGTCTGAGTTCTGTTCATCATTTTATATGATTTGATGTTAGTTAGTTTATCACACTCAGTTCTAACTGTCCAGATGGATTACTGTGAATACCGTTAAAATGCTTTGTAAAACGAGCAATACTATCCATTTGGTAACTGCTTTTCATTTTTTACAAATGATGCTAATATAAATATATCTGGGCTTTGACAATTTCATATTTTACAATTTCACAAAGGAGTGTATTCATTTATTATGGAACAAACAGTCACGCGTCAAAAAGAACCTTTCTTTACGAAAGATAAGTCTTTTTACAAAACGCTATTTAAAATGCTGGTTGTTGTTGCACTGCAAAACCTTGTAGCTTACAGTGTCAACATGGCCGATAACATTATGCTTGGCAGTTACAGTCAAAATGCACTTTCCGGTGCAGCCACTGTCAACCAGATTTTCTTTATGGTACAGCAGTTTGCTTTATCCATTGGTAATGCCTTAGTCGTTCTTGCTTCTCAATACTGGGGACAGCATCGTGTCGAACCTATTCGTACACTGACAGGTATCGCCTTAAAACTCGGTCTGATTATCGGTATCATTCTTGTTTTAGTCTGCATCATTATTCCTGTGCCTCTGCTTCGGTTATTTACAAACGAACCTGAAATCATCGAACAGGGCCGCCAGTATCTTGCAATGATTCAGTGGACATTCTTATTATTTATTATTTCGCAGATTTTAGTTTCTGCACTTCGAAGCGTTGGTATTGTTAATATTTCTTTCTACATTTCCATCGTTTCCCTGATTGTCAATGTCGGCATTAACTATGTGCTGATTTTTGGTAAATTCGGCCTGCCTGAAATGGGTATCCGCGGTGCAGCGGTTGGTACACTGGTTGCCCGTATATTAGAACTTATTATTGTACTTATTTATATGTTAAAGGCAGATAAAACTGTGCGTTTCTTTGCCTCAGGATTTTTAAAATCTGATGCCGGTCTTCGTAAAGACTATACAAAGGTTTATTTGCCGATTATGTGTTCCCAGGTGCTCTGGGGTATTTCCGTACCAATGCAGACGGCGATTCTTGGTCATCTGTCCGCAGATGCCATCGCAGCAAACTCTGTGGCAACAACATTTTATCAGTATCTTAAAGTGGTTGTTATTGCCATGTCTTCTGTATCCTCAGTTATGATTGGCAATGCCATCGGTCGTGGCGAATTAAAACGTATCAAATCCGATGCCCGCACGTTGGCTGTGATTGATGTGATTATAGGTTTTATCCTCGCTGCTGCATTATTTGTTTTAAGAAAACCACTGTTGTCCATCTATGATCTGACACCACAGGCAACTGTCATGGCAGAACATCTGATTATGATTATGTCACTTGTCATGATTGGTATGTCTTATCAGATGCCGGTCAGCTTCGGTATCATTCAGGGCGGCGGCGATACTAAATTTACGATGAAAATGAATCTGATTTCCACCTGGCTCATCGTTATGCCATTGTCCTTCTTAAGTGCATTCGTGTGGAAATGGCCTGTTGAAGCCGTTGTGCTTGTCATTCAGTCCGACCAGATTTTCAAAGGTCTGCCAACCTTTATCAAATTCCGCGGCTATAAGTGGATTAAGAAATTGACAAAATAATTGATATAATTGTAAAAAAATACCGACTTCAGAAAGTTCGATAATAAATCTGACTTTTGAGGTCGGTATTTTTTTGCTGAAATATTTTTGCAATTTACAGATCATCCAAATTCATTTGCTAAATCACATGATAAATCCTGCTTTTTATTAACTCGCAGTTCATTTTCTATTTATCCAGAAACTCAAATATCTTTTCCCAGTAAATTTCCTGTTCTTCGCTTGTGGAATTGTAAATCTCATGTTTTGCTGTATCTATACGATACAACATCGCTTCAGACTGCCCACGTTTGCCAAGCAGACGGATAAACTTTTCCTGTGCAGGCAATGATACGAGTTTATCCTGTCCTGCCTGGAATAAAAGCACTGGCACCATAATCTTTTTGTATACATGATTTAAAAGTAGCCGGCTCATCTTCTCAGCTTCGCACAGCCATCCATAAGTTGCCGCATTGGTCTGCCAGCGTTCATTTTGTGCACGCTGCTTTTCATAGTAATCAAAACGTTCAAATGATGTGGAACAGCCATCAATAAAGCGTCCCGGGCCATTATATGCCTGCATGCCAAGCACAAAGGCTTTGTCCTTGCCAAGATTTCGACTTTTACGTGCAATCAGTACTGCAGCTGTCCATGGCACACCACCTGCCAGCGGCTGAAGCATCGGAGAGGACAAAATAATCTTTTGAAACAATTCAGGTTCTTTAGCTGCTGCCATCAGACCAATCGCCCCACCCATAGAATGTGCAAACAGATAGACTGGCAAATGTTTAGAATTGGCCCTGCACGCATATGCTGCTACATACAGAAAATCCTTCACATATCGCTTATAATCGTCCACATAAACCTTGGATAAATCCTCCACCAGGCGATAACTGTCACCATGGCCACAATGTTCTGGTATATACACCTCGTACTGTGCTTTCAAAAAATAATAAATCACTTCTTTATATTTACCCGCAGATTCTGTAAACCCATGTGAAATGAGTACAATGCCTCTGGCATCATCTGCCCGATAATGCATACAGTGGATTTTTTCACCCGGCTGTCTTTCAAGCCACAATTCTTCTTCCCTCGCTGCCAGATACGGACAAACCACAGCCTCCATATCTTCTTCATACTGCGCATCGGCGATTAATGTCATTATACCATGCTTCCTCTCTGATTATTCTCAAACTTTCGCTTTATCATTTGAAATATTGTTTTCTCATACTTTAAATTCAGCATTTTATTCAATTTCTGATTTTAATCTTCCAATCCTGACATGCTGTTTTTCGCAACTTATCCTATGCTTTATTATTTTACAGCATTTAAGACGGTTATACAAGATTTTTTAGTTAGAGTCCTGAAACTTTGGTTGTAAACGCAAAAACCGGATATGCACTGCCATCCCTGACAATACATACCCGGTCAAAATTTTGCTTTATCTAAAATTAATTTTCTTTAGCTTCTGTCTTTTCTGGTTTCTTCATAGCATCTTTAAGGCTGAAGCTGATACGGCCCATCTTATCTTTGCCCATGCATCTTACTTTAACAACATCGCCAAGTGAAAGTACTTCTTCAACTTTTTCGACACGTTTGTAAGCAAGTTTGGAAATATGAACCATACCTTCTTTGCCAGGTGCAAATTCAAGGAATGCACCAAAATCTTTGATGCTGACAACTTTACCTTCGTAAATCTTGCCTTCTTCAAAATCAGAAACAATCATCTGGATTGTTGCAACAGCTTTGTTGATATTTGCACGGTCAACGCCACAGATAGCTACTGCACCGTCATCTGAAATATCAATCTTCACATCTGTATCTGCAATAATCTGGTTGATAACTTTACCCTTCTGTCCAATCACATCACCAATCTTTTCAGGGTCAATGTTAATCTGAACAATCTTAGGTGCATATTCACCAACTTCTTTACGTGGCTCTGCAATAACTGGTGTCAGAACTTCGTTGATGATATATTCTCTAGCTTCTTTTGTTCTTGCAATTGCTTCTTCAATAATCGGACGAGTCAGACCATGAATCTTGATATCCATCTGGATAGCTGTAATACCATCATGTGTACCGGCTACCTTAAAGTCCATATCGCCAAAGAAGTCTTCAAGGCCCTGAATATCTGTCAATACGATGTAATCATCATCTGTTTCACCTGTCACAAGACCTGCTGAAATACCGGCAACCTGTTTCTTAATAGGTACGCCTGCTGACATCAGAGATAATGTGGATGCACAGATACTTGCC
>CAKRHR010000093.1 GCA_934339005.1 uncultured Catenibacillus sp.
GCATAATCCTGTGCAACGGCTGCATCTTTATAAATCAGACCTTCATCATAAAATTTGTGTGCAAGTTTGATATTTTCATACCATTTTTCATTTTCAAAATAGCACTTGATTTCCTCTGTTTCAGGGTCAGCATAAACATAGTTAAAGCTGTCACCGACTGTATCAACAAAGCCGGCATTTGAAAACTCACCATCAGAAAGCACATATGGTGCTGGGCCAGTTACACTGCCGATAGCATCAGAATTGATAATACCACTTAAATCTGTCTGGTCAACAACTTTCTTAAGCAGTGCTTCATAATCATCCCAGGAATCGATTGCTTCTGCTTCCTCTGTCAGGTTAAGTTCGTCTAAGACATCCTTATTCATAACGATTTTTGCCTGTGAATACATTGAACTCATATATCCAATGCCGTAAACACGGCCATCTCTTGATGTAGCTTTGAGATAATCACCCATCACATTTTTGATATCCGGACCGTAATTTTCAATGGCATCCGTAATATCTGCCAACTGATTCTGACTCATATAAGACTGATAACCAATCGCAGGAATCGGTGTAAACATTACAACATCAATCTGGTCATTAGCTGTAATCATCATTGGTACGGTTGTTGAATAAGTATTCATATCATACCACTGAAAATCTGCTTCTACATTGATTTTTTCAAGCAGCATTTCATTTAACGCATCTTCCATACGCTGCTGCACAGATTCATCCATCTGTGTCAGACAACATAACGCAACAACAATATGCTCCGCGTCTTCGTCATCTTCGTCCTCATCTGCTTCACTGTCTGTTCCATTCGCATCTGCTACCCCACTGTCAGATGATGATTTTGTATCCACATTATCATTTGCAGCATTCTCCGCATTGCCACAGCCTGCCAGTAATGCAGAAACCATTCCTACTGTTAAAATCATAGATACTAATTTTTTCATGAAATTCCCCTCCATATTTTGATTACCTATGTATGTCTTTGTTACACAAATTATTATACCATTGATTATTTTAAATGTATATCAAAGGTTTTTGATAGAAATTATAAGAAAATTGATATTGTGTATCTATTTAATACAATACAAGTAGATTTTTAGACAATAAAAGAAGAATATACCTTAAAATGCCATAAATATACCACACCTTAAAATATATTCTCCTGAAATTTAATATTTTCCGACTATTTTATTTATTTTCCTCACACCATTGTCTGTATTCATCCAAACGTTTAATAAAGCCATCAAACTCCGGCACTGTAAAATCAAGTTCTTTATATCTTACGGAATAAATAATGCCTTTATTAATCAGCTGAGCTCTTGTTGTGGAGATTGAACTGACACTTTTATGCATGTTCTTTGCTACGTTGGAAATAGTGCACGGCAATTCTCCGCATTTTACCATCGCAAATACAAACTTTTTATCACTTTCTGCGCAGCGTTCATATCGCACTTTGAAAAATCCTTTATCAAGCATCTGCAAAAATTCAGACCTGTTATTCTGAACACATTTCAAATCAATTAGTTTCAAATCTGTGTTTTTATATATAATCTGGCATAGCTGCTGTATAAAAAACGGATAGCCTTTTGTCAGTTTAACAATCTGTGTGATTGCTTCATCCGAATAGACCACATTAAATTGCTTCACAGGTTCTTCGATTGCTTTTCTGGATTGTTCATATGTCAATGAATCAATTTCTTTATAGATAAACAACCGTTCTGAATAGGACTTTTCTTCAGATAACATTTTATAGATTTTTGGCAGTCCGGCACCTACGATCATCACAGGATATCCCAGCTGATTTGCTCTGTGCAGTGCAGCAATAAGCGCACCTAATTCTCCCTGTTTCATATATTGAATTTCATCAATAAAAAAGCATATCGGTGATTCTGTCTTGTATGCTATTTCTCCGATGCTGACAAATACATCTGTCAGACTCTGTGTCAAACTGTTGGTTTTATATAATTCCTGTTCCTGCATCGACAGAGAAAATGTATTTTCACTTGGATCAAATGATACTACCAGTGATTTAATCGCATCTAACGGTTTTTGAATTAAATGTCTGAATTTTTCTTTAGCGCTGACTTTTCTTAAAAAAGCCTGTGAACATGCTGCAATCTGAGCAACAAAATCATTTCTTTCTTCAATTTCTATATGCTTGCAGAAAATATCTTTATCTTCAGCAATCTTTTGCAATTTGTTAATCAAGACTGTCTTTCCTACACCTCTGAGCCCGCTGAAAATAATAGAAGGTGTCGGTATATTCATCGTCAATGCATCAAACATCTGACTCACATCAGCAATATCATCATCTCTGCCTGCCAGATATGTTGGCATCAGTCCGGCGCCCGGTCTGTATGGATTAATCTTAAACATAGAATCACCTCACGCTTTTATTATACGTTCTGTTAGCGTTTCCGTCAAGACTTTACCGGCGCGTACCGTCAAAAAAATCCTATAACTTTGCAACTTTCAATCTTCTCTCCATCCGACTCAGCAGTTCATTGGTGATGATTTCGATGCCACAGGTGTCATGGGGCAAACTCAAATATCCATTTTTAGGGCAAAACCTGTATCGTATTTTCCCACTAAAAATCAATTCAAATTAGATATTTTTGCTTGATAATTATATGCATAAAATGTATTGCAGAAATCAAAAAAGACCCTGACTGACCGAACGTCAAATTCGGTCAAATCAAGGTCTGATTTTACGTTTGAACTAAATTTCTATGTTAAAATAGAAACCCGATGAAATGTGTATTTCATCTGAAAAATCGCTATCAAAAAAGCCCTATTTTACGCTATTTTTGGTTGCCTCTTGACAAAAGTCTGTCATGGGGCAAACTCAAATATCCATTTTTAGGGCAAAACCTGTATCCATTTTTTTTCACTTAAAATCAATTCAAATTAGATATTTTTGTCTGATAATTATATGCATAAAATGTACCATCAAACTTTAATATTTTAATATAAGTACAATGGTTCTGAATTGCTCTTATCTATACTTTTTATTGTTTATTCTTCATCAGGTCAATTTGGATTACAATTCTACAACACTAGTATTTAAGCCACTTCTGGCAATTTAGCATCTAGTTCAGGCAACAATTATATGCATAAAATGTATTGCAGAAATCAAAAAAGACCCTGACTGACCGAACGTCAAATTCGGTCAAATCAAGGTCTGATTTTACGTTTGAACTAAATTTCTATGTTAAAATAGAAACCCGATGAAATTCATATTTCAACTGAAAAATCGCTATCAAAAAAGCCCTATTTTACGCTATTTTTGGTTGCCTCTTGACAAAGTCCTGTCATGGGACAAACGCCCTTATCCTCCAAAAAGGCAAATCTCGCATTCTCCCACTTTTTCAATGCTCATTAGTTTTTCTTTGCGGTCTTTGAAATACTAAATAAAATTTGTGTTTTATCAAGGTGCGAAAAATCGCTTAAAATCAAGGTTTTCGCTCTATTTTCGCAACAAAAAAGACCCTGTGGGTCTGTATTTCTACAGACCTACAAGGTCAATTTTTACGTTTGGACATTTATTCTGTTGGTTGGGAAATTTGCCCCTTAACAGGCTATTTCAATTTTCCCTCTAACA
>CAKRHR010000094.1 GCA_934339005.1 uncultured Catenibacillus sp.
TCATTCACACCATCTCCGGTCATTGCCACGATCATCCCTTTCTCCTGCCATGCACGGACAATACGGATTTTGTGCTCAGGCGACACTCTTGCATACACAGAAATATCCGGGACAAATTTATTAAGCTGCTCATCACTCATATTTTCAATATCAGCACCCTCGCAGGCTTCCGATAAATCATGTAAAATTCCAATTCTCTTTGCAATTGCCGCTGCTGTAATCTTATGGTCTCCTGTGATCATAACCGGTCGAATACCCGCTTTTATGCATTCTGCAACCGCAGCCTTTGATTCTTCTCTTGGAGGATCCATCATAGCGATCAGCCCAAGAAATACTAAATGTTTTTCATCTTCTGTCGTCAATATATGGTTCTCCGGAATTTCACGATAGGTAAATGCCAATACACGTAACCCTTCTATCGAAAATTCCTGATTTCGTTGCTGGATTATTTCTTTATCTGCTTCCGTAATTTCCCGAACCCCGTCTTTCGTCCAAATCCGTTCTGTCAACTCCAAAAGTCGGTCAACAGCACCTTTTACGATCATCCGGTTTTCACCATCTATTCTGTGAAGTGTTGACATCATCTTACGATCACTGTCAAACGGAAGTTCACCTTCCCTTGGATAAAGCTTTCTTACAGTTGAAGCCTCTATTCCGTATCGGCTGCCCAGATTGAGCAATGCCGTTTCTGTCGGGTCTCCAATCTCCACTCCATTTTCATTTGTTGAATCATTACATAAAATACTGTAATCCAAAAGGCATCTCTGTGCCGGATCTGTCACATCCATTGCATCCGCTGCAATTCTTTTTCCGTCAATATAATAATTTTCCACTGTCATTTTGTTCTGCGTGAGTGTTCCTGTCTTATCAGAGCAAATAACAGACACGCTTCCAAGACCTTCCACAGCCTGAAGCTTACGAATGATTGCATGCTCCTTTGCCATTTTTTGTGTTCCAAAAGAAAGAACAATTGTCACAATAGAACTTAACGCTTCCGGGATTGCTGCGACTGCAAGTGCTACTGCAAACATAAATGCGCTACTGATCTTCTCACCACGAAAGACATTGATTGCAAACAAAATTCCGCAAAATATCAGAATCAGAATTGAGAGTTTCTTTCCAAATTCATCCAGATTCGCCTGAAGTGGTGTTTGTTTTTCCGAAGTAGATTTCAAAAGTCCCGCAATCTTTCCAACCTCTGTCTGCATTCCTATATTCGTTACAACTGCTTTGCCACGCCCATATGTCACAAAGCTGCCGGAAAACAGCATGTTTGTCCGATCACCAAGCGGTACTTCTGTCAAAATAGTGTCCATACTCTTTTCAACCGCAAGACTTTCACCGGTAAGTGCGCTCTCATCGACTTTAAGACTTGCATTTTCAATCAGTCTTCCATCCGCAGGAATCATATCTCCTGCTTCAAGCAGAATCACATCTCCTACAACCAACTCTCTTGCCGGAAGCTGAACTGCTATACCGTCACGCAATACTTTTGCCTCCGGGCCGGCAAGCTTTTTTAAACTCTGAAGAGATTGTTCTGCCTTTACTGTCTGCACGGTTCCCAAAATTGCATTGATTGTAATAACAATCACAATAACCACTGCACTTTCCAAATCTCCAAGAATACCGGATATCACTGCAGATGCGATTAGAATCAACACTAAAAAATCCTTATACTGCTCAAAGAAAATCTGCAAAATGCTTTTTTTCTTTCCTTCTGCCAGTTCATTCCATCCACAGTTTTCTCTGAACTTTCTGACCTGTTCACCGGTAAGCCCTGATTTTCTGCTTTCCACATGATTAAGAACTTCTTCTACTGTCTGCTGATAAATTTTCTTCATTACTTTTGTCTCCTTTTTCTAAATAGTTATATACATAATCACAAATTGACAAATGCGTGAAAATTCTCTATATTCATCACCGTTTTTAGTGTTTCCAAGATAGTTAGTTCCTTGCATAAATGCATAAAAAAAGAGACCCTTATTGCATAACAAAAATGCAATAAAAGTCTCACCATTTCCTTACAGTGCCGGATGCCTCCACCGTATTGACGACACTACAAACGCAAATTCTAAACGTAGGTTACTCCCCTTTATTAGGTTTGATTCTACAACAAAAGCGGTATCTTTGTCAATATACTTTATCCTTGAATTTTCTCGTTTTATCCTGATATTTTCCACACCCACATCCGTCCTTTTTATATTTTATATTTTTTTACACGACGTGTTTTGACAAATTTCGCACATTTAATCTGGTATACTATAGGCATCTCTTGAGATATTAAATACATTTCTTAATTTTTATGACGCTGTAAATTTTCAAAACATTATCTGCTATCAGCGCCATCCTATATGTACATATGCCAATCATTTAGCCATTTTTCATGGCTTTCACACGTTTTATCCCGCATAAGACAATATTTATTTTAAATGCAAAACTTGTCACCTATAAACTACAACAAATTGCAATTGCGAACAAGTATGATATCTTTTATAATAGAAGAAAGGAATTTAAAATGGCACATAAAAAAGCTAAATATACTAAGAAACATAAAGACCGATTATTTCGTTTTATATTTAACCAGAAATCTGAATTATTGTCTTTATATAATGCTGTCAACGACAGCGATTACACCGACGAAAATGATTTAACCATTTATACGATTGAAGATTTTATCTATATGGGTATGAAGAATGATTTGTCATTTTTAATTGATTGTCATTTAAACATTTATGAACACCAGAGTACATACAATCCTAACATGCCCCTGCGTGGATTTCTCTACATGGCATCTGCTCTCAAGAAATACATTGCCGCCAAAAAGTTGGACATCTACGCCAGTTCAACTGTCAGTATTCCTGTACCACAGTTTTATGTATTTTACAACGGTACACGGAATGTTCCAGATGAACAGATTTTAAGGTTGACCGACAGCATGCCTGAGGATAAGCGTGATAAATCCTGTGCACAGTTTGAGGCTACGATGATCAATGTTAATGCTGATCACAGTCCAAAACTTATGGAACGCTGTCCTAAACTCTACGAATATGCTGTATTTATCTCGCGTATTCGTGAAAATGTAGCAAATAATCTGCTACTGTCAGATGCAATCGAAAAGGCAGTCATGGATTGTATTCACGATAACATCCTCGCAGATATTCTGCGCAGCCATAAAGCGGAGGTGACGAATATGATTCTTGATGAATACGATGAAAAATTTCATATTGCCTGTGAGAAAAAACTGAGTTTTGAAGAAGGTCGTACCATAGAAAAGCACTTCACCGAAATTGAAAAGCAACGCGCTGATGCTGAAAAGCATCGTGCTGATACTGAAAAACATCGTGCTGATAACGCTGCTTTATCCAAAAATATTCTTTTACTCCACTTAAAACAATTCTCCGAAGAACAAATTGCTCAAAAACTCAATGTATCT
>CAKRHR010000095.1 GCA_934339005.1 uncultured Catenibacillus sp.
TACATCTTGTCTGGTCACACCATTTTCAGATTGATATAACCGCCGAGCATCATTTTTGTCTGGTTCTGCATCAAGTTCGGAAACACTTCTGTCAAAATGTACACGCAGAATATCTATCATTTTTTGCTGTTCTATTTTAGTGTCATTCTGCTGTTTTTCAACAGTATTCTTATATTCTGTTGGTGACATACCATAAACTTTATGAAAAACCTTATTAAATGCCGATAAATTAGAAAATCCACAATCAATTGCAATCTTTGTAATGTTTTCTTTCTCTGTCAAAAGACTCTGTGCTGCGTACCTGACGCGCATCTGATTGACATAATCAACAAAATAAATTCCTGTCTGCTTTTTAAATATTCTCGACAATGTTGACACTGACGTAAACAATCGATCTGCCAAGTCTGATAAACTTATTGAAGATGTAAAATTTTTACGAATATAACCAAGGACAAAATCGACACGTTCATCGTCCGTAGTATATTTGATGTCTGATAGCAATACTCTGCTTTCATATTTTTCAATTAAAATATCCAACAATTTATATAAGAGACTTTCTTCTTCACAACGAGTCTTTTTTTCCGGCTGTATGTAAACATAAATCAAATCCTCAAATATATGTCTGATTTTTCGATAATCCTCAGTTTCTTCTTTAATTTGAAGGTATAATTGATTTGTATCAAAAATCATATCATCCTGGTGGGTAATTTTTTTCAGAAATTTCCAAGGAATATGCATCTTATATACTATCGTTTGTGGCATTGATACTGTATAATGCATCACATTTGCATTCACCACTAAAAAATGCTCTTTGTCAAGCACATATGTCTGTGATTTGATTGTCACCTCCATATGCCCTTCTATGACAAAGAGCATCTCTGTTTCCGGATGGAGGTGTTTGCTTTCGTTCATATCTTTTGCAATGTTAATACTAGCATCCATGATATCTGCCCTCCATTCTTCAAATATATAATTGTACTATCACACTATACATCATGATTCAAGTATTATTTCATGTCACATTTTTATTTATATCGACACTTATATCATTTATATGCAATAGTGTAACTTATAAAAAGAAGTGCTGTCAACAACTTTTATTTCTGTTTGTACTCAGGTCTTTCTAAAACTGGTAAACTATTATCCTGAACATATTTCCATTCATATGGTCCGATTTTTTCAACAGATAAATCATAATAAACATTCTGAGTTGGATCCGGATGATCTTTCCAGACATTATATAATCCCGGAAGGAATTTTGGCCACCAGCAAAGTTCATATTCACCATGTTCAAAGTTATTTTTGGTTCCCTTAATATGAGGGAACTCATCCGGACGAATAACTTTTTTACTTAATTCCAGTGTTTCTGTTGCACATACCATACGATGGATACATCCGCCTTCAACATCCTCCCACATATGTGCCAAAAGCATCCATGTATGTCCTGTTTCATCCTTTGTACCTTCAATAATCAAATGTTTGCAGCAATGGTCAAATGGAAATACATCAAGATCATAACGATTATATAAAAGCATTCCAAAACCATCACCTGCTGCAACATTAAGATCCAAAATCTGATCTTCATCCATATTTTCAAGGCTTGTATGCTTTGAATTAGTAAAACCATATTCCCATGGTTCCTGAATCCACTGGAAACGCTTATGAGAACCAGGAGCCCATAAATAATAACCTTTTTCCATATTGCACCAGAACCAGTCAATCATTTCTGATGTAACACCTGGGAGAAAATGGTCACCTTCAATGCAGATTGCCCATCCTGCTTCTTTATACTTTGGATTTAAATCGATATCAGGGAGATCTGTAATACCAACTTCCTCAGGTCTTTTTAATCTTTCCCACTTTGGATATGGCACCTTAAACTGGCCAAAAGGACGACTGGACTGGCCACCTGTAGCTACATACTTATCAAATTCGTTATTCATGTTGAAATCCTCCTTTATTTTACTCTGCTTTGCAGACATGATTTTTTTTTACATTTTAGGCACTTCCACTCCAAATGCCTCTAATAGTTTCAATGGATTCATAATTTCTCTCATTTTAAGGATTAAACCATCTTTCATTTCAAAGCAGAAAAAGTAATGATTTTCATACTTTGATGGTTCAGATTTACCCGCAACCATGACTTCTCCACTTCCGTTTGCTTCAACCCAAAATTTATTCGGATCTTCAGTACTGTCAATCGAAATAACATTCCATGCCCATTTTGGAAAAACTGACTTATTTGATATAAAGTTCTCAAGTACTTCTTCTTTATTTTTCCAACATTGTGATGCACCGCCATTTGCATTATAAACAATTTCTTTAGCACCATCGATATCAAATAATTCAGCTCTTGGCTCTCCGTAACGTTTAAAAAATTCTTCGACAGTTGCTCTGTTTTTTTCTCTCAATTCCTGTTTTTCACACATCGTTTAAACCTCACTTTTTATAATGTTATTAGTTATAAATTTTATTTTACTTAATATAACTTTTTTGAATTTTTAAAA
The DNA here is from genome assembly GCA_934339005.1 of uncultured Catenibacillus sp. GTDB lineage: Bacteria > Bacillota > Clostridia > Lachnospirales > Lachnospiraceae > CAKRHR01. The sequence goes on from CAKRHR010000095.1 coordinate 2,508, forward strand.
GCAACAAACAATCTTTCTTCTGCACATTTTTATTCCTTAACACCACCAAGTGCAATACCAGCAACGAATGCTTTCTGGAAGAATGGGTAAAGAATCATAATCGGGATAACACCGATAACAGCCATCGCCATACGGATAGATGAACTTGGCATCTTCGCAACTGTTGCTGCAGCATCCGCTGTGTTTGACAAGGATGCCAATGCACTGATGTTATCGATAATACTCTTTAAGAACTGCTGCAGCGAGTACATACCTGTATCACTGATATAGTACAGACCGTTTGTCCAGTCATTCCAGTATCCCAGACCAACCATCAGACCGATTGTTGCAAGGATTGGTAATGATAATGGAAGCACAACCTTAAAGTAGATATAAAGTTCACCTGCACCATCGATCTTGGCAGCTTCTACAAGTGCCGGATGGATGTTGGATGCAAAGTTATTCTTATACAA
>CAKRHR010000096.1 GCA_934339005.1 uncultured Catenibacillus sp.
TTTTCACATGTATTACCGAAGGTACTTTTGATGGATACATGTATCAGCTCATCGAAGCTAAACAGCGTGTTGCTGCACAAATCATGACATCTAAATCTCCTGCCCGTGAAGTGGAAGAAGATGATGTAATGACACTGAATTACGCTGAATTGAAGGCACTCACAATGGAAAACCCGGTGTTTAAAGAAAAAATGGATTTGGAAATCGCGATTAGTCGTTTGAATATGCAAAAGTCAAACTATCTGTCCAATAAATACCGAATGGAAGATAAGCTTGCAAAAGAGTTTCCTCGTCTAATCAGCGAGACGAAGACAGGTATTGAAAACCTAACTAAAGACGCAGCTACGTATGTGAAAAATGAACGAGCTGAATTTACCATTACCATTAACGGTGTTGTTTACACAGATCGCGTAGAGGGCGGTAAGGCAATGACCGCATACGCTGGAAGAATGCTCGGAAGAAAAATTGGTGAGTATCACGGCTTTGATCTTTACGGTAGCATGCAAGCAGAATGGCTGCAAGTTACGGTTAAAGGTGCAACAGCTTATTGGTTTGAATTAGGTCCGGATGCCGGTGGTAATATTCAGCGTCTAAATAATCTAATTAAGAGTTATCCGGAGCGGTTACTCAAAGCAAAAAAAGATTTGGAAAACCTTTACGCGGAGCAGAAAACGGTAAGTGAAGCAGTTAAAAAGCCATTTTTCTATGAGGCAGAATTAAAGCAAAAGCTCGCTCGTTTGGCGGAAATCGATAATCAGATTGCGCAAAGTGAAAAAGAGAAGAGCGAGGACACGGCGAAAGGGGTGATAAACGATGAACAAGAGAAAAAATTCGGCGTAGAAGATTATTGCCGGGAATATGCAACCGGTGAGATTGCCCCAGAATATGAGGCGGAATCTTCTATGTAAAAGGAGGTAAAACAAATGAAAAAAGCTAAAAAGCTTTTGGCGTGGCTGCTTACAGCGGTAATCGTTTCGTCTTCTTTGCCATTTAGTGTATTTGCAGATGAGACTAATCAGCCATCAACCGCGGCAGAGGATGCTTCCGGTTTTGAGGTTTCTTTTGACTTAGATACAGATGTTGAAGATGTCGTTGAAACTGAACCGGAGGCAACTCCTGAACCGACAACTGAACCAACGCCGGAGCCAATAGCGACACCTACACAAGAACCGACGTCAACACCCACTCCGGAGAATACCGCTACACCGGAGCCGACAGTAACTCCCACAGCTACACCCGAAGTTACGGCGACACCAACGGCAGAGCCTACAGCAACGCCGGAACCGAGTGCTGCTGCATCACCTACGCCCAGTGCTGCGCCGAGTGCGTCACCTACTGCAAAGCCGACGCCTACGCCGTCACCGCAGCCGGTGGTGAACCCGGTAAAGCTTGAGCACGACGTATTGAATAATGTAGAGACAGATTGTATCTACCTGTTCCCTGTGCCGAACAGCAGTGAAATCACACAGGAATACAGCGCCGAGCACAAGGCGATAGATATTGCCGCATCAAGCGGATCGCCTGTATATGCGGCAGAGAATGGTACTGTAAGCTATGTGCAGATTTGGGACGGATCGTATGACACCACCGGCATGATGAGCTACGGTCACATGGTAGAGATCAAGCACGCGGACGGCAATACGACGCTGTATGCACACTTATCTGAGATCAATGTGCAGCAAGGGGAAAAAGTCGTGCGCGGGCAGCGCATCGGGCGTGTCGGCAGTACCGGAAATGCTACCGGCCCGCATTTGCACTTTGAAGTCATCACTTCGGAGGGTAAAGCCGATCCGGCAGACTACCTGTGGACAATGCCGGGAGAGTGGATTATGGGCTATGCCGCCGATACAGAGGCGGGAATATCGCCTACTGCTGTTGGCAATACAGGCAAATCCGTTATACATTATTATTCGCTCGCCAAAGATACGACGACAACAGTGACCGGCTCATTAGGTCATCTGCCCACAAAGGCAATCAAGTCCGGCTCAACTGAATATCCTGCCTATTGTCTCGAAAAAGAAAAGCTAATTTGGGGCAACATAGATTTTACGTGGTCGTCGTTTACTGTGCCGCAACAGACGACCATGAAAGCTATCCTGGCGGAAGGCTTTCATGAAACAAATTCTCTGGATAAGGCCAAGTGGGGTGATGCACAAGGCAGCGGTTTGAAAGGCAATTACGCCAATGAAACTGCAAAATGGCTTGTCACGCAATACCTGATCTGGGCAGCCGAAAAAAACTACATCACCAAGCACAGCAATACAAGCTGGACATGGAAATCGCAGGTCGATACCGACCTCGAAACCATTGCCAAAAATGCGTATAACCCTACGGTTGTAAGGAGCTATTACGCTGAGGTCAAAGCCAAGCTGCTCAATGCTTATACGATTCCCTCCTTTGCTTCAAGCAGCTCATCCAGCTTTTCGACGACAATAAAAATGTATTGGGATGGCAGCAAGTATACAGCAACAGTCACGGACAGCAATTCTGTTTCTGCCTATTATACGTACTCCTATAACGGTATAACATTCACCAAAAACGGCAATAAACTCACAATCTCGACTACAAACGAGTATACGTCGGGCGTTGTTGCAACGGGGTCGCGTACCATAGGCGACGATTCAAATTTGGCTTGGTGGAAATGCACAGATTCTGCAATTCAGCTCATAGCTACACCACTTGGTAAGACTAAACCTGTTTATAGCTACCTCAAGGTGCAGACAGTTACGCCGTCCTATTACATCTATCTAAAAAAGTCCAGTGCTGACACATCTATGACTAATGGTGATAGTCGATACAGCCTTGAGGGTGCTGTGTACAC
>CAKRHR010000097.1 GCA_934339005.1 uncultured Catenibacillus sp.
CATCAAAAGCATACTCGTTGAAGTAGGAATGAAACATAGAAGTTTATAACTTTTTATAAGTTTTCAGTAACGGGAAAAAGACATGGATCAAATTGTTGAATGGGCTAAAGAATTGCAGAGTCTTGCACAAGCAGGACTTTTTTATGGGCACGACATATATGATAAGGAACGTTATCAGCGTATCCGGGAAATCTCCGCAGAGATGATGCTGACAAGAGCGGATATACCTGCTGAGAAGATTAAGGGATTGTTTTGTAACGATGAAGGATATCAAACGCCAAAAGTAGATACTCGAGCTGCAATTTTTAGTGATGGAAAAATTTTACTTGTATGTGAGAATGGAAAATGGTCAATGCCGGGCGGTTGGTGCGAATTCAATCTTTCTCCGGCTGATAATATCATTAAGGAAACAAAAGAAGAGGCTGGACTGGACGTTTATGTTAAGATGGTGGTATCTGTTCAGGACAGGGATAAACACAATTTTCCACCATATGCATATGGTGTGGTAAAAATATTTTATCTATGCGAGGTCATTGGAGGTGAATTTACTGAAAATATCGAAACAACAGAAAGCCGATATTTTTCAAAGGAGGAGCTTCCAACATTGGCGGAGGAAAAATGTAATAAAGAACAAATATTAATGTGTTTCGAGGCATATCAATCGGATAACTGGACAGTTGTTTTTGATTGATAGAAAATTGCATAATTTGGAATATCAGCAGAAAAATATAAATTGGGATTTTCTCAGAAAAATATAAAAATAGTCGGAAGAATTTATCCAGGTAATGCAGATAAAGTTGACATTAAAAATACTTTTCTGACAAGTTTGCATGGTGGAAAGTGTATCTTCTCGGACGTATAATATAAGCAGACGAGGAGGTGAAATGTGTGTTGGCTGATAATCTGATAGTCCTTCGCAACATCAAAGGACTGACACAAGAACAGGTCGCAGAAGTGATAGGAATTTCCAGACAGTCCTATTCTAAATGGGAACAGGGAGAAACTTATCCTGATATTGATAAATGCGACAAGCTGGCAAAATACTATGGTGTTACGATAGATTCGCTTGTTCATCAGGACAATAAAGTCGGCGATGTAAAAATTGCACCTGCTCCGCTGGGTAAACATTTATGGGGCACAGTTACTATAGGTAGCAAAGGCCAGATTGTAATACCGAAAGCGGCAAGGGATACGTTTGAACTTAATGAAGGCGATAGATTAGTAGTTCTCGGAGATGATGCACAAGGTATTGCTCTTGTTAAGACAGAAGTCTTTGAACAGCGAATGAAAGATGCATTAAATTTAAGTAGACAAATGTCTGATGCATGAAAAGGAGGTACGTCTAATGAAATGCCCTGAATGCGGTAAAGAAATGCGTAACGGATACTTATTTTGCAGTAAAGATGGTGCTTTTAGCTTTGCAAATGAAGTACCGGGAGTATTTGAAAATGCAAAAAATGCAGAAGGTTTTGTGAAGATTACAGAACTTAAACCAAGCCATAGAACAAGAGTAGCTGCTTCAATTTGTGAAGCGTGCAAAACAGTTATATTTAAGTATTAAACAGTTACCAGATAAAACAAGTGTTATCATAGAGGCAAGTGGACATACACTTACAAATGTACCGGCAAAGGATGCCACATGTACAGAAGAAGGCAACAAGGCATATTATATCTGTGACGTTTGCGAAAAGTGGTTTGAGGATGCACAAGGCAAATCCGAGATTACAGATAAAACAAGTGTTATCATACCGGCAGCCGGTCATACGCTTTCAGATTGGAAAGTTGATGATAACAGTCACTGGCATGAATGTGAATGTGGATACAAAGCGGATGTTGCACAACACAGTTTTAAATGGGTGGTAGATAAAGAAGCTAACGCAACACAAAAAGGTGCCAAGCATGAGGAGTGTACAGTTTGTGGATATAAGCGTGCCGCAGTTGAAATTCCTGCTACAGGAACTACCATTGCACCTACAACAACACCGAAAAAAGATTCAACAACTACATCAACATCTGCTGTGAATAATCCGAAAACAGGAGACAACAGCAATATTTTCCTGTGGATTGTATTACTGTTGATCAGCGGAGGCACAGTGATTTGTATTATTGTATATAACAAGAAGAGAAAATATAACATGAAGTAATTCAGATGAGAATTTATGAAACGACCGGAGAGTCAATTGACCCTCCGGTCGTTTCATGAACTTCATAAGCAAAATCTTTATAACAAATGAATTTTGATATTATCTATTAATTTTACACAAAGTATGATAAAATATAAGTTAAGGTTCAGAAAATAAAAGAAAGAATAGGTTTGTAATGAATGGATATTTTTGTGTATTAACTATAATCGATTTTTTTATTTTGTGCTTTATGTGTATTCTTACATATTTGA
>CAKRHR010000098.1 GCA_934339005.1 uncultured Catenibacillus sp.
GCCTTCGATATTGATGATATCGGTCTGGATAAGGATGTTACAGATTTGAGTGGCGGTCAGAGAACAAAGATTCTTCTGGCGAAGCTGCTTCTGGAAAAACCTGATATTTTACTATTGGATGAGCCGACAAACTATTTGGATGAACAGCATATCGAGTGGCTGAAGCGCTACTTAAATGACTATGAAAATGCATTTATTCTGATTTCGCATGATATTCCATTTTTGAATAGTGTTGTTAATCTGATTTATCATATGGAAAATCAAGCCCTTGACCGGTATGTGGGTGATTATGACAAATTCATGGAAGTTTACGAGATGAAAAAAGCCCAGCTTCAGGCTGCATATAATAAACAGCAGCAGGAAATCAGTGAATTAAAGGATTTTGTGGCACGAAATAAAGCCCGTGTAGCTACAAGAAATATGGCAATGTCCAGACAAAAGAAGTTAGATAAGATGGATGTCATCGAACTTGCCAGAGAAAAGCCAAAGCCGGAGTTTAATTTTAAAGCAGCCAGGGCTTCAGGCCGAATGATTTTTGAAACACATGATTTGGTGATTGGTTATGATGAACCATTATCAAAACCATTGAATTTTTCGATGGAACGTGGTGAAAAAGTGGCGCTAACAGGTGCCAACGGTATCGGAAAGACGACATTGCTTAAGAGTATTCTTGGACTGATAGAACCATACAGCGGCAGTGTTGAGCTTGGTGATTATCTGTATAAAGGATATTTTGAACAGGAAATGACAGGCGATATGACCCGAACCTGTATCGAAGAAATCTGGCAGGAGTTTCCGTCACTGACGCAGTACGAGGTGCGTTCTGCACTGGCAAAATGCGGTCTGACTACAAAGCATATCGAGAGTCAGGTGCGCGTATTAAGCGGTGGCGAGCAGGCAAAAGTACGTCTGTGTAAGATTTTAAATACAGAAACAAATGTTTTACTTCTGGATGAGCCGACGAACCATCTGGATGTGGATGCAAAGGAAGAATTAAAACGTGCCTTAAAGGCCTATAAAGGTTCAATTTTACTTATATGCCATGAACCTGAATTTTACAGGGATGTGGCAACAAGAGTCATTGACTGTATGGAATGGACAACAAAGCTGTAATTAGTATTAAATTAGGGAGAGAATACGAATGAATCAGAAAAAATCAGGAAAGATATTTGGACTTGACCGCAGATTTTTCGGATATTACAAGCCATATATGGGACTGTTTTTGATGGATATGTTCTGCGCCTTTTTGATGGCGGCTATTTCACTTGCATATCCGTTGATTGTGCGGTATATTACTTATAATGTACTTGGTGTATATGAGATTGACGAGGCATTGAGTATCATTATTAAACTGGCATTTGTCATGCTTGGACTTGTCATCGTGGAGTTTGGCTGCAACTATTTTGTCACAGCCAAAGGACATCTGATGGGCACGTACATGGAATGTGACTTACGAGAGGAATTATTTACACATTATCAGGAATTATCCTACAGTTTTTACAATAATCAAAAGACCGGACAACTGATGTCCAGACTCACAAACGACCTGTTTAATATTACAGAGTTGTTCCATCACGGACCTGAGGATATTGTCATTTCGATTATCAAGCTGTTTGGTGCGTTTGCAATTCTTGTGAATATCAATGTCGGACTGACACTGATTGTATTTGCATTTATTCCGGTGATTTTAATTTACTCGATTGTATTTAACCAGAAATTAAATCGTGCCTACAAAAAGAGCAGAGCAAATCTTGCAGGTATTAATGAGGGCCTGGAGGACAATCTTTCCGGTATCCGTGTCGTTAAATCCTTTGCCAACGAAGCAGAGGAAATCCGCAAATTCAAAGACAGTAACCGGCTTTATGGTTCAAGCAAAAAGATGCAGTACGGTTACATGGGCGGATTTATCGCAGGCATGAATGCGCTGACAACGATGGTGACGATTGTTGTCGTTGTGGCAGGTGCATTGTTTATTGCCACAGACAGGATTCACGTTGCGGATTTGCTGACATATATTTTATATATCAACAACTTTGTAGAGCCGGTCAAACGTCTGATGAACTTTACAGAACAGTTCCAGGATGGTGCGACAGGTTATGAACGTTTCAGGGAGATTATGAATATCGAATCTGAAATCAAAGAAAAACCGGATGCCAAAGACCTGGAACATGTAAAAGGTGATATTGTCTTTGATAATGTCGGTTTTAAATATGAAGACGGCACAGAAAATGTATTTTCAGATATTTCAATGAATATACCGGCAGGTGCTTATATCGCGCTTGTGGGTACATCCGGTGTCGGTAAGACGACGATGTGTCATCTGATTCCACGGTTTTTTGATGTGTCTGAGGGTGCGATTAAGATTGACGGGCAGGATGTGCGCGATGTAACACTG
>CAKRHR010000099.1 GCA_934339005.1 uncultured Catenibacillus sp.
AAACCATTTCATTTGAAATATGTTCAAAATCCATCAATAGTTTAACGTGAATCGTCTGCTGCTTTGTCCATTTTATTTGAAAATTCTTCTATAAATTAAATTTACAGTAAAATAAATTTCAAAATAAATAATACCGTCAGTACATACATCAGCACGCTGATTTTCTTTTTCTTAGCCTTACCTGTCACAAGGTTGATGATTGTGTAAGAAATAACGCCCATAGCAATACCTTCTGAAATACTGTACATAAATGGCATTGCAATGATGCAGATAAATGCCGGAATAGCTTCTGTAGGGTCTTTGAAATCAATCTTTGTAATTGAGGTCAGCATCATGAATCCAACAATGACAAGTGCAGGGGCTGTGGCAAATGACGGAATGGCCAAAAATATCGGTGACAAAAATAATGCAAGGCCAAATAAAATCGCAGAAACAACGGCTGTCAAACCTGTACGTCCGCCCACAGACACACCTGCTGCACTCTCAACACAGGTTGTTGTGGTAGATGTACCAAGTGCTGCACCCACAGAAGTTGCAATCGCATCTGAGAGCAGTGCGCCACGAATTTTTGGCAGATGCCCGTCTTTATCGAGCATATCCGCTTTGGAAGCCACACCAATCAATGTGCCAAGTGTATCAAACATATCTACAAACAGGAATGCAAAGATAATGACAATGAAATCCAGTGTATAGATAATCGAGAAATCCATCTGCATGAATGTTGGCGTAAGGCTTGGAATAGATAACCCATTTGAAAAATCAGGCAATAAACTATAAAATCCAGCATCTGCATCCGGCACATACAAGCCGATGAGCTGACAGATAATACCAAGTGCCCATGTAATCAAGATACCCCAGAGGATATTACCTTTAACATTTGCTGCAACTAAAATACCTGTAATTAAGATACCGATTAAAGCCAACGCTACTGTAATACCTTCTGTTCTGAAAGTGCCGTTAGCAATAGAATCTTTAAAATTAAACATTGCAACAAGTGTTGAGCTGTCTACAGAAATATGTGCATTCTGCAAACCGATAAATGCGATAAACAAACCGATACCAACAGATACTGCCTGTTTTAAATTCATCGGAATCGCATTAAAAATGGCCTCACGAACCTTTGTGAGTGAAAGTAAAATAAAAATAATACCCTCAACAAATACAGCAGCCAATGCTTCCTGCCATGTGTAACCCATGCTTAAAACAACGGTATAGGCAAAATAAGCATTCAAGCCCATGCCCGGAATTAAGACAAATGGATAATTTGAAAAAAGTGCCATCAACAATGTACCTGCGAGTGCAGCCAATGCTGTTGCTGTAAATACTGCGCCTTTGTCCATGCCTGACTCAGACAGAATGTTTGGGTTGACTGCCAGAATATATGCTACTGTCATAAAGGTTGTAATACCTGCGACTATCTCAGTCTTGACATTCGTCCCATGTTCTTTGAGATGAAATAATTTTTCCAACATAAGAAACTCCCTCTTTAAATTAATTTTTTATACCAACTATTTCTTTTGCATAATCCAACTGTTCTTTTGTCGGTGGATCGATACCTTCTAACTGATATGGAATACCGAGTTCTTTCCACTTAAATACACCAAGTGTATGATATGGTAAAAGCTCGATGCGGTCAACGGTGTTTAAACTGTCTGTAAAAGCTTTCAAAGCTTTTAATTGTGCTTCATCGTCTGTAATCCCCGGTACCAATACCTGACGAATCCACATATGTTTGCTGTTTTCTGATAAATATCTTGCCATATCAAGGATATTGGCGTTTGGCTGGCCTGTCAGCTTCATATGCATTTTTGAATCCATATGTTTGATGTCTAACAGGAATAAATCTGTATATTCCATCAGTTCATTAAATTTAGTAAAAAATGGTTCTTCTCTTGTAAATGGATTGCCGGAAGTATCCAGACATGTATTAACGCCCTTAGCTTTTGCAAGTTTAAAAAGTTCTGTCACAAAATCAATCTGTAACAGCGCTTCTCCGCCGCTGACTGTGATACCGCCGTTTTTCTTCCAATAATTTTTATAGCGCAGAGCTTTGACAAGTACCTG
>CAKRHR010000100.1 GCA_934339005.1 uncultured Catenibacillus sp.
CATACTCTGTACGTTAACAGCAGTACCCCATGAATAAGGGATATCGTTGTCACGACGGTATACATTAGCACGTGGGTTATCCCATGAACGGAATACGGCTTTGATAGCGCCCATTAACTGTTCCTTAGGATCATCTGGGAAATCTTCACCAATTTTTTCTTTGTATTCAGCTTTAAACTGACCAGCAAGTTCTTTAAGATCATCTGCTGTAAGATCTACGTCGTAAGTAACACCTTTTTCAGCTTTCATCTTGTCGATGAGCTCTTCAAAGTATTTCTTACCAACTTCCATAACTACGTCAGAATACATCTGAATGAATCTTCTGTAGCAGTCCCAAGCCCAACGAGGATTGCCAGATTTTTTAGCAATAACGTTAACAACTGTTTCGTTAAGACCAAGGTTAAGAATTGTATCCATCATACCAGGCATGGAAGCTCTGGCACCTGAACGTACAGATACGAGAAGTGGATTCTCGTTGTCACCGAATTTTTTGCCAGTGATTTCTTCCATCTTGCCGATGTACTCATTGATCTGACCTTTGATTTCATCATTGATTTCTCTGCCATCTTCATAGTACTGAGTACAAGCTTCTGTTGTGATTGTGAAGCCCTGTGGTACTGGAAGTCCAAGGCTTGTCATTTCAGCCAGGTTTGCACCTTTGCCGCCAAGAAGTTCACGCATGCTTGCGTTACCTTCGCTAAACAAATAAACCCATTTAGCCATTTTACTAATTCCTCCTAAAAAGTAATTTAGAATAATTTATGAACACGGAATCAAAAAACTCCATGGACGTTCGTTAACATTATAACATAATTATATAGTTCGTTCAAATCAATTTTATACATTTTTTTAAATGTTTTTTTGTTAATATTATCAATTAGGACGAATTTTTTACAAATATGTTTATACTAATTCAATTTTTGAATTGTACTGCCATTTTCCGGATGATTTTTCCAGAAAATTTTTCTTGTGCGGATTAAGAAACATACAATTCTGAAAAGCCAGTCAATGACCATCGCAATCCATACACCGATGATGCCAAGCTGCATCATCACGCCAAAGATGTAACTGAAGCCCAGTCTGAAAACCATCATTGAAAAAATGGAAATTACCATCGTCGGGCGCACATCGTTGGCCGCACGCAAAGCATTTGGCAATGTAAAGGATATCGGCCATAAAATCATCGCGCATGAGCCATGAATCAATACAAGAATCAGCGCGTACCAATAGGCTTCTGCAGACAGGTTATACAAAAGCAAAATCCATTTCAGTCCTATCAGCAGTCCGCCGTTTGTGATAAACATAAACACATAGCTCATCTTCATCATCTTTTTGAGATAAAATCTCGACTGATCCCATGCCTCGGCACCGACACACCGGCCGATAACCGTAATCAGGGCAAGCCCCATAGCCTGTCCTGGAATGATACCAAAGCCATCCAGTGTATTGGCAACAGCATTTGCAGCAATCTGCGCTGTGCCAAAGGTTGAAATCATACTGACAAGCAGAAGTCTTCCAAGCTGGAACATACTGTTTTCCACACTGCTTGGCAATGCAATAG